>CAZDCD010000022.1:26825-57200 GCA_964503885.1 uncultured Bacteroidales bacterium | reverse complement strand
CAGCTATCTGAAACTGGGAGATTATCAGAAAGCCAGAATCTTTATGACCAGGGCAATGAACCATTTAGAGAGGTTTAAGGATATGTCCAATAAGAACAGAAAAATCAATCTCTACAACGGACTGGCAGTTAGTTCCTATAGACTTAAGAATTTAAATGAGGCACTTCAATATTTTAATAGTGCAATTGCATTGGCATCACAAATTAACAAAGATTTTCTTTGGGTAATCTATGAAAATATGGCCATATATTATATATCGGATAATGATCTGAAAAATGCCGAACTCTATTACAAGAAGGCCATAGATGAATTTGAGAAATTCAGGATCAATAAAAACCAAAGCCTGTCGAACCTTTACCTGAATTATGCAGAATTATGCCTGAAACTTGAAGATGTTGGCAAGGCTGAAGAAATTAATCATAAAGCGCAGTTGCTAATCTATAATCTTGATTTGAAAAAAAGTCCATTGTTGGCAAGAGTTTATCAGATATATGGTGAGATCAACCTTATCCGGGGTAATTACAAAGCTGCATTGAAGAACTATCAAAAATCAATTCTGAGTCTGATCGAAAATTTTTCCGACAGTTCGATATATTCCCTTCCAGAGCTCGATCATATTGTTTCAAGGACTCATCTGCTTCAGTCCCTTAAAGGTAAAGCCATGGTGTTAAGCAGGTATTTCGATATTACCGGAAATACCCGTGATCTGGAAGCATCGCTCGAAACCTATCATCTTGCCGTTGACCTAATTGATAAAATGAGGCTGGGATACCAGGACCAGGACAGTAAATTATATTTGTCTGAAAATGAGCAGGAGACCTATACCGATGCCATTGCTGTTGCCCTGAGGTTGTGGGATAAGACCCGCGAAGAAAAATTCAGGTACGAAGCATTCGAGTTTGCCGAGAAAAGCAAGGCAGCAATACTGCTCTCATCGCTCAGGGATGCCGGGGCAAAAGGTTTCGGGGGTATACCGGATTCCCTGTTGCAACGGGAGAAAGATATTGTCAGGGATATGGCCTTTTATAACGAACAACTGTATGAAGAGAAAAGGAATAAAGTGCCGGCACAACCTAAGATCGAATTGTGGGAAAAGAAATTGTTTGACCTCAGCCAGGAATACAATCGCCTGATATCTGAGTTCGAACACAACTACCCAAAATATTATGCATTGAAATACAACACGAGAGTTGCCGGCATACCCCGGATCCGGGAAAAAATGGCCGGGGACCAGACACTCATCGAATATGAGCTTACAGATACCCTGCTTTATGTATTTCTGATCAGACGGGATGCTTACGAAACATTTGTACAGCCAATCGATTCTGTTTTTCATTGCGCTCTCGATAACATGCTCCGGTCGGTCAGCCAGATTGATCCCACGAGGCATAATGGCGAAAACTACAAGCAGTTCTTAACTACTTCGTCGGTGCTCTGCAATATCCTGATTCGTCCATACAGGCAGGCGATAAGGGGCAATCGCCTTATTATTATCCCAGATGACAGGCTGGCGTTTTTACCGTTTGACGCACTGCTTCAAGGCATAGCAAAAGATATCCCGGATCACATCGATTATAAGAATCTCAGGTACCTCATTAACGATTTTGCCATTTCTTACTCCTATTCTTCCACGCTTTTGCTCGAACAACAGTATTCAAGAAAGAAAAGGGCGCATGAAACACTGCTTGCTTTTGCACCTGATTACAATGGTGTGAGTCCGTCAGCATTGAGGGGAAATCCCAGAAACAGTTACCGGAGAGATTTGTCGCAGATCCCGGGAGCAACCGAAGAAGTTGAGCAGATCAGCAAATTATTGAAAGGCAAGATATTTTTAGGAAATCAGGCAACCGAAACCAATTTTAAAAAATATGCCGAGAATTATGACATATTGCACCTGGCGATGCATGCCGTGGTGGATAATGTAAACCCGATGTATTCAAAGCTTGTGTTTACAATGACTACAGGCTCTGGTGATGACGGACTGTTAAACACGTACGAGATCTATAATATGCACCTTAAAGCCCGCCTGGCTGTCTTGAGCTCCTGCAGCAGCGGCGAGGGTGTTCTTAAAAAAGGGGAGGGAGTGATAAGCCTGTCAAGAGGTTTTGCCTATGCCGGTTGCCCTAGCCTTATAATGACTCTCTGGGAGCTTGAAGACAATGCAGGAGTGGAATTAATGGTTGCGTTCTACAAAAATCTTAAGAAAGGATATTCCAAGGATGTTGCCCTGCAAAAGGCGAAACTTGAGTTTCTCAGGAATAAACCGCAGGTACTTGCCCATCCTTTTTACTGGTCGGCCTATCAATGCGTTGGCGATTCGTCAGCTTTGTATTTTCGTGTTTACAAATACCTTCAGGTGATTTTAGGCATTATACTTATGGCAATTATATTTTTTATAGTAGTCCTGTATGCACGATCTGCAAGATCCCGGCCTGAGTGAAAAAAATACCTTGAATTTGTTATTGTGACCCGGCATCGGACGATCCTATTTTTTTATCTTTCATAAAAATCTTATATTCAGGATCTTCCTTAATGCTTCTTACCAGCTTTTCCTTGCACAGGTGTTTCCTTTTCTTGGTGTAGTTGTCTGATTTAAATCCCAGTTTCAGGGTTATCTTTTTAATCGGTGTGCCTTTGAAGAACATTTTCAACAGTTTCTGGCAGGTATCTTCAAGATTTTTAAAATTCCGTTGAAAGATCCCCATCTGAAAACTGTCCTCAACTTCCTCAATCTCTTCCTCTCCCAGTGAATAGCTATCGGCCATCTCTTCTTCATTCAGGCTTTCAGACTCGGGTTTTTTCAGCTGGTTGAACCATATGTACCTGCACACCGATGAGAAATAACTCCAGAACAATACATTTCCGTCCACTTTATTCTCTTCCAGATTACGGATCACAGCCATTATTGCTTCCTGGAAGACATCTTTCGCATCCTGGGCGCCGCCGTTATTCCTGTTGATAAAGCCTGTGATCCTTGGGAAATATCGTTTATATACAAACTCAAACAGCTTCTTACTGTTCGTTTTTAGGGCAACATGAAAGTCGTTTAAGGTGTATTTGTCCACAAAATTGAAAGTAGGTGTTTTTCATTTCAAATATATTGAAAATTGTTTCATTAAACGGCTAATTATTGATGTTACACCTCTTTTATTGACTACACTTGAAGTTAAACTTTACAGATTTCTAACCCGTAAAGTGTTTCAGTTCAGATCGTTCAGGATATTGATAAAGCCTGTGGCCGGGACACCATCTGCCTGTATGGATGATTTTTGTTGTACAGAGCTATTGCAGATCAATCCGTAAATCGTTCATTTGATCAGGGATCATTTTACACACTTCACTAAATAAAGCATGACTATGCTTTTTTTTTTGCTAAATTGCCCCGTTTTTTTAACATCAAAAGCTTCTGGTCATGAAATCGTTCAATGTTGCTATACTCGGATGCGGCACTGTAGGGGGAGGTGTTGCCACCATATTGTCTGAAATGAAGACTGAATTGTCAGAGAGGGCAAATTGTAAAATACACCTGAAAACAATCGTTGAGCCATCAGCCGTAGCTTCTTCAAAACGGTTCAATATACCCGCAGCATTATTTTGCGGCGGAGGCAAAGACCTGACACAGGAAGAGGCCCGAAAATATATCACTGAAGTCATACATTCGGAGGATATCGATATCGTTGTGGAGACCATCGGGGGAACCGGTAATTTTGTATTTGATACTGTGATGGATATATGCAATGCAAAAAAACATCTTGTCACTGCAAATAAGGCCCTTCTTGCTCTCCGTGGGAAAGAAATATTCAATGCTGCCGGATCGAACGGGGTGAATATTGGCTTTGAAGCAGCTGTGTGCGGTGCCATTCCCATTATAAAATCAATCAGAGAAAGTTTTACGGGAGATATCATTGATTCGGTATCCGGTATTCTGAATGGCACCAGCAATTACATCATGAGTATGATGCAAAACGAGAAGATGGGGTTTAAAGAAGCGTTAAAGCTTGCACAGCAGGGTGGGTATGCCGAGGCCGACCCAACCCTGGATATTAACGGGTTTGATGCAGCGCATAAACTCATCCTGTTGATTAAACTGGCATTCGGTATTGATATGACAATCGACCGGCTTTCGGTCATAGGGGTAGACAGGATCACCAGGGAAGACATAGACTTTGCAGAGGAAATTGACTGCAAAATAAAGCTTATCTGCTATGCAAAAAAAACCGACGGAAATATCTATGCTACTGTGCGGCCAATGATGGTCAAGAAGGATAATTTTCTCAGCGGGGTAAATGGTACAACAAATGCCGTGCGGCTCGTAAACAAATACTCGGGCCGTCATATTCTTGTCGGGAGCGGAGCGGGTTCGCTTGAGACCGCGAGTTCTATTGTGGCCGATATTGTGTTTATTGCCAGGTACAAAGACAGAATTGCAATCCGCCTGCCCGATTCGGGACTGGGAATAATCGAAGCCAAACATTTTGTGTTTCCTTATCTTGTTGTCTTTAAAACGGTGGACATACCGGGCATAACCGGACTCGTAACCACCTCCGTAGGTAACCAGGATATCAATATCGATACGGTGAGCCATAACAGACATACAAAAGAATATGCCATTTTTTCAATCGCTACCACGCCCTGCAGGCTGGAACAGATTGAAAATGCCATTGCAGAGATCAGGAAAAACAAGCCGGGTGTTCTTCTTAGCGAACCCAAAGTAATGCCAATCCTTTATTGAGTCTGCAGTAGCAGTAGCATTGGTAGTTATTGCATGGGACCCGGGGTATGGAGCCCCGCCTTTGGCACCTGCCTGACGCCTGCATACCGGCAGGCAGGCAAGCTTTGAAGCCTGAACCCTAAACCCGAAACCCAAAACATTGACACGTGAGACATAAAACAACAATCCTTTGGGATAACGATGGTGTGCTTGTGGATACCGAAAAGTTTTTCTATAAGGCTGCCAGAGAGGTGCTCCGGAAAGCGAATTTCGACTTTACCGAAGATATGTATGTTGATCTGGTGTTGATAAAAGCAGTAGGTCCATGGCATTTTCTCGAAGAACGGGGGTATACCGCCGAAACCATCCGAAAAATGAAATCTGAAAGAGATAACCTGTATATGAATTACTTAATGACTAATGATATCCTCATTCAGGATGCTGAACATGTGGTTTCGGAGCTGGCCGGCAGTTTTAAGATGGCTATTGTTACAAGTTCAAAGCCGGAGCATTTTTATGCGATCCACTCCCGGACAGGATTATTAAAATACTTTGATCTTGTTGTGACCTGTGAAGACTATACGCGGTTTAAACCCGACCCGGAGCCTTATCTCACCGCTTTAACAAAAATGGGACTTGATAAAAACGAAACCATAGTGATTGAAGATTCAAGAAGAGGTTTATTGTCAGCCAAAACAGCCGGACTGGATTGCATCATTATTCCCAATGACCTTACGGGCAGATCGGATTTTTCAGAAGCCGATCTTGTGCTCAGCAGCATTAGTGAACTTACTGAATTTCTTTCCACATTGAAATGATGTGATAAATTAAACCGGATAAGACTATATTAATGATTATCAGGATTCATCAGCCATTGGAAGGCTTCTGATGTTCCATTGGAAAACCTCATGGGCAGGTCGTGCTGTGCGGTATGTTTAAGGATCAGGTTCAGATAATATAACGTAAAGATATAGCCATCGCAGACAGCGGCTGCCTTAATGAATCCCTTTTGAATGGCATCCGGAACAACAACCTTTTCAAACCACTTCCTGTCTTCCGGGCCAACGATTCCCTGTTTTTTGATATCCGAGATGAAATACCCTGATTCGTGTTTTTCGGCATATTCCAGTCCCATAAGAAAAGGTATGCGGTATTCCTCACCGGCACTTCGCTTTTTCCAGATAAAATGCATAATTTTCACCTCCGGATAATAATAAAGATCGATATTCTCCTGTGAAACGAATTTTTCATAAGGAAAACTCAACAAAGTAAAGGATTCATATTGATTCATAATTTCTGAATAAGGAATCTGGTTATTATGTAAATATAAATGATTTATGGGTTGAGGTGTAACCAATTTTTTAGTTTTTTTCAGAGAGCCGGCCAAAGAAGATCCGGGAGCTTTGATTATAATTTGAATAATATGTAATTTTAAGAACAACATTTTAGCATGATCAGAAGAGAACTTAAATCGTATGCAATATTTTCATTTCAATCCATTAAACGGATTAATGTAAAAAATGCAAACAAGTTTAAAATAAAGGTGCTGAGATCGATAGTGAACCCTAAAATAAGCACCGTGATCATAGACCTCAAAGGACTTGAATTTATGGATACATATGGTGCTCAGGTTCTTGTTACATTGCGGAAGTTTGCCTGGAAAAAAAAGAAAAAATTGCTTTTGAAAAATTTATCGCCGGAATTCAGGGAGATCATTGACCTGCTTAATCTCGAACAGGATTTCAGGATCATTGATGAATAAGCCTCTTTTTAAATTTCAGCGTTACAGGATAGACTAATCCCAGAATACTATCTGAATAATTTCTTTTTTACCGATGGTCCTGGCGTTGAGGTAAACAATCAAATCGCTCCATTGTTATAGCAGTTAATTTTGATATGACTTATCCTGTTTATAAACATGTTACAAATACCTGCATATGAAAAAAGATCTATTGATTATGAGCATGCTGCTTTTGACCGCCGGAATCTTCGGTCAGAACAGATCGCAGCAATACGATTCGGTGCTGGCTAAATCCTTGGGTGCTGACGATTACGGGATGAAAGAATATGTGCTTGTGATCCTGAAAACAGGGAACAACAAGACCCTTGACCGGTCGGCAACAGATAGTCTCTTTAAGGGACATCTTGCAAATATACGACGTTTGGCTGATGACGGTAAGCTGGTTGTTGCAGGTCCTGTGGATAAAAACGATATGTTATTTCGCGGGATTTTTATCCTGAATGTGGTTGCTTTCAGGGACGCGGAAATGCTGTTACAAACCGATCCGGCCATACATGCCGATCTACTTGGCGCTGAATTGTATCACTGGTATGGCTCTGCGGCGCTTCCCGAATACTTGAAAGTACATGCAAAAATTGCAAAATTCGATCCATAGCACAGGAATAAATGCATAATTAATAGGACATATTTGGTATTTTGACACGGAATTCATATCTGAATTAAAAAAATAATAAATTTGATCAATAATTTATCATGAATAAAGTGATGAAATTTATCCTTGTTTGCCTGATCTGTATCTCACTCGTTACAGGCATTGTTTTGTTAATTCGCTATTTGTTTAATTAAAAACACAGAAAATGAAAAAGAACATGGGAACAGCAGACAGAATAATCAGGTTGATTATTGCTGCAGTTATTGCAGTGTTGTTTTTTACCAATACCATTACGGGTGTACTGGGAGTGATTCTAATGGTTCTCGCAGGTATTTTTGTTCTCACCAGTTTATTTGGTACATGTCTTATTTATTTACCCTTCGGGTTAAGTACATGCAGTGCCAAGAAGTAATGCCGGCATTGTTTTTCTGGTAATTTTCATAAGCTTTGGGCATCGGGTTCTCTTGGTGGCTCCTCTGACAACTCGATGCCAATAAGTGAAATGTCATCGATCTGATCATAACCTGTCATCCAGTTTGTAAGCTTTTCTTCAAAAAAGGCTTTTTGTTCATTAATCGGGTAAACCTGTACCTGGGTGACCATCTCAATAAAATTTCTGATTCTTAATGGCTTACCAAGTGTACCCCCGAACTGGTCATAATACCCGTCGGAAAATAGGTAAAGTCTGTCACCGGGCTCAGTGAAAATGGTAATATCGAAATACCGTTTTTCCCTTTTTATGCCATATCCGCCGAGAGGACACATGCTTCCCTTGTAAAGATGGCATTTACCCTTTGATGCCAGAATTACCGGCATCAATGCGCCGGAGTATAAAATTTTTGATCCGTTGATATAGCAAAGAGATATATCCATGCTTTCGACCAGGCCCGGGTCTTCATTACCGCTCTCGAAAGCTTTTTTCAGCAATACATCAAGATTTTTCAATACTTTCGCGGGTGATACAAGCCCGAATTCTTTAATGATAATGTTTAGCAGGTTATTTCCGATAATCGATAAAAGTGAGGCCGGAATACCATGTCCGGTACAATCTACCAGGGCAACGATCTTGAATTCGCGGGACTGGTGGTACCAGATAAAATCACCATTCACATGACTTTGAGGCCTGGAAATTATGAACGATTCGGGAAAGATTTTTTCAAAGCACTGGTGGCTTGGAAGAAAGGCTCTCTGAATTACTTTGGCATATTTTATGCTGTCTACGAACCGCTGGTTCTTTTCGTTAGCAATTTTCAGGCGCCCGCTTAAGAGATTAACGGTTTTCCTGTACCTGCCAAGGATAAGGATAAATATCAGCGATGGTCCGATGATAAAAAGTATAACGATCACAGGAACCAGATTATTTCGGTTTTTCCGGTAAAATTGAGATAACACATTGCTATAACTGAGAGTACTAATACTGCCACTTACGTTCAGAAGGCAGGTATAGAACCCGGCCATTGAATGATGGTTTTTTGGAGTATATGCTGTCTGCGGAATAGGATTTTCCCGGAATATCCTCCGGGAATGATCGGGAAGAGTAATTTTACGATTTGTGGTTCTGAATGGCTTTTTCCATATTGAACCCGGTATTCGGGTAACTCTAAATTCAGGAATAATTCTCGTAAACGGGCATTGATTTTTTACGGGTTGGTCTGATATACATCCGGATATACAAAAAACGATCAATGTCGCTGTGAATAAATCAAATATTCTGTTGACCATGGGTTTATGTTGACTATTAATGATTCATTTCAGGTGATTTTTTTATTGGTTATCACGAGTAGTTCCCAATCAATCTGTACAGGTGAGAAAAGGAACATGTCAGCTACGAATTCTTCCCAAACGGTTTCTGGTCTTCAATTTTTTTTTACGCGCATTAATGTAAAATAAATCAACCATTTTAGGTGATATTGGTCACCGCCAACTGATGATATTTATCATTTATTTCTGGTGATATAAATCAATTAAATTCCATGCATTTGTTTAAATTAAAGGATTCCATAGAATACGGAATACAAATGTATTGCATAATTTAACATTTTATTATTAAATATTAAGAACATTTTATTCAATGAAGGTGTTACTTTTACTGCATAAAGATGGTTTATCCATACATATGGTAAAAAAGATTGTACATATATTTACATCTTTGGTTATAGGGTCAGCGCTGGTTGGCATTCCCGTAAACCTGCATTACTGCAACGGAAATGTGTATTCTATAGGAATTGTTAAACATGCGCACAGCTGTTGCGATAATCAGACACACAATCATTGCACAACAGGAGCAGAAAATCACAATCCGGGCCGGTGCACAAATAAAAAATTTATTTACAAGACCAAGGACGATTACATCCCCACGGTAAAAAATGCCATCAGCCACTTTTTGGTATTTACGGAATTACAGCCGGTTATTTACCAGCAAACTTTTCATACAGGATTGGTTACGAACGATATTGCATTCGGTACAAATTCTTCACCTCCTTTAAGTCTGGCAAAAACAGGGAACCAGGCGCTTTCCTTTATTCAGTCATTTCTTTTATAGCATTTCCATTTGTTGACAGATAAGCCCTAATCTGGTATTCATAGCAATGTAAACGGGCTATCTGGTCAATACTATTCTCAGTATCATACTTATTCATGACGGCAATCTCATTGAGAGTTGAAAGAATCCATCTCATTAAAAAAAAATTACAATGCTGAATAAAATAATCCGGTTTTTTTTGGAGAATAAACTAGTTACTTTCCTTGTACTTTTTACACTAATAATTTGGGGTATTGCATCTGCGCCGTTTGACTGGAAGACAGGACTTCTTCCCCGCGATCCGGTACCTGTGGATGCTATCCCTGATATCGGTGAAAACCAGCAGATCGTTTACACAGAATGGCCTGGCCGTTCGCCTCAGGATATCGAGGATCAGATATCGTACCCGCTTACAACAGCTCTGCTCGGTATTCCCGGGGTAAAAACCATAAGAAGCAATTCAATATTTGGGTTATCAAGTATTTATATCATTTTTGATGAGGATGTGGAATTTTACTTCAGCCGCACACGCATCCTCGAAAAACTGAATTCACTGCCTGCAGGCACATTACCTGATGATGTCACTCCCGCACTCGGACCCGATGCCACTGCACTTGGCCAGATTTACTGGTATACGCTTGAAGGCAGAGATAAGAAGGGTAAGCCTGCCGGCGGGTGGGATCCCCAGGAACTCCGTTCAATTCAGGATTTCTATGTCAGGTACTCATTGACCTCAGCCAAAGGTGTTGCGGAAGTGGCTTCCGTTGGCGGTTTTGTAAAGGAATACCAGGTAGATATTGATCCGAATGCAATGAAAGCATACGGTGTTTCAGTTTCTCAGATTATGCAAGCCGTGAAAAAGAGCAACCTCGATGTTGGTGCCAGGACAATTGAGTTTAACCGTGCAGAATACCTTGTGAGAGGGTTGGGCTATATAAAAAGCGTGGAAGATCTTGAGGAAAGCGTGGTGGCCGTCAATGACAATGTTCCTGTGCGTATAAAGGATGTCGCTGAGGTAAACTTTGGCCCGTCAACCCGCCGGGGCGGGTTGGACAAAGGCGGAGCCGAAGCAGTTGGCGGTGTTGTGGTTGCACGTTACGGGGCAAATCCGATGGAGGTCATTGAAAATGTAAAGAAAAAAATAGCCGAGATATCACCCGGACTGCCTTCAAGAACTCTTAAGGACGGCACCGTATCCAAAGTTACAATCGTTCCTTTTTACGACCGCACAGGTCTTATAAAAGAAACGCTTGGCACACTGGAATCTGCATTGTCGGAAGAAATTCTTATAAGCATTATTGTGGTGATCATCCTGGTGCTGAACCTTCGTGCTTCTTTGCTTATTTCCAGCCTGCTACCTATAGGGGTGCTGATAACATTTATTGTTATGCGCCGGTTTCATGTAGATGCCAATATTGTAGCACTGTCTGGCATTGCAATTGCAATCGGTGTGATGGTAGATGTCGGTATTGTCTTTACGGAAAACATTATTCGGCATCTTGATATGCCCGGGAATTTCAGGGCCAGGGGGGCTAAATTGCTCAATGTAATATACAGCGCAACCGTTGAAGTTGCATCTGCAATCATAACAGCACTTGCAACCACCATCGTCAGCTTTCTTCCGGTTTTTGCAATGCAGGCTGCTGAAGGAAAACTGTTCAGACCACTGGCTTTTACAAAAACATTCGCAATACTGGCGTCGCTTGTTATAGGCATAATAATCATACCTGCCATGGCACAACTATTCTTTTCCATCAGGTTTGACAGGAAACGTATTTCACGGATATGGAACAGTACATTGATCGTTGCCGGCTTGATTTTCATTATCCTTTTCCACAACTGGGTTGCCCTTGCCCTGATCGGATTCGGCATTAATAATATGCTGGAATACAGATGGCCGGAACCGAACCGCCGGTATGTAAATATGATAAATATCGGGATAGCCGTTGCAGCAGTAGTCTATATTCTTACACGGGAATGGTTACCACTGGGTGCTCAGAACAGCACCTTTACTAATTTCATATTTGTACTGGTCATATTGGGTGTGGTACTGGGTATTCTTATGACGGTTGTCCATTATTATCGGAAGATCCTCAGGTGGTGTCTTGCCAATAAATGGAAATTCCTGTCCGTTCCCCTGATTGTCATATTTCTGGGTATCCTTATCTGGCAGGGGGCTTACAACGTTTTCGGCTTCGTTCCGGACAGGCTTAAAAACAATTCAGTATGGGAAACTTTTTCAGACGCTTTTCCCGGGGTGGGAAAGGAATTTATGCCTTCGCTCGATGAAGGAACATTTCTGCTTATGCCGACGACCATGCCGCATTCGGGTATAGAAGAAAACATTGATGACATCAGGCTTCTCGATATGAAAGTCAATTCAATTCCCGAAGTGGAATCAACAGTAGGCAAATGGGGCCGTGTAAACTCTGCCCTCGATCCCGCACCGATTTCAATGTTTGAGAATATTGTCAATTACAAATCCGAATATATTCCCGATGAGAACGGAAGAAGAATTCGATTTAAAACAGTAAAGGATGGAAGTTATGTGATTGATTTATATCGGTTTAGGGAAGAAATGAAAGGAATTACAGAAGGAACCGGAGCGAATAAGGCAGGTATTGCCGGAACTTCCATAAACATAAACGGAAAGAATATTGAATCGGAGAAAATCGAGGAAGTGAAATATAACCGGTCAGCCGATGAATTTTTTATGAAAGTTGACGGAAAATGGGACAAAATCCCTGATTATCGAATGAATAAGGTATTCCGGTTTATATCAGTCAACATCCACACTTTTTTGGTGCCCGACAATAAGGGTGAATATTTCAGGAACTGGCGTGATAAAATACATTCTCCGGATGATATATGGAAGGAGATCGTAAAAAAATCAGCCATTCCCGGGTTGACATCCGCTCCCAAACTGCAGCCCATCCAGACCAGATTGGTTATGTTACAAACCGGCATGAGGGCTCCCATGGGAATTAAGGTTTTTGGCCCTGACCTGAATAGTATTGAACAAACCGGATTCAAACTGGAACGATTGCTCAAAGAAGTACCCGGCGTTGAGCCGGCATCGGTTTTTGCCGACAGGGTGGTGGGAAAACCATATATCGAGATCAGGCTTGACAGGAAAGCGTTATCGAGATACGGACTTACGGTGGACGATATGCAAATGGTTATCAGCAGCGCTATCGGGGGGATGAAACTAACATCAAGTATAGAGGGAAGGGAGCGTTACCCGGTCAGAATGCGTTATGCCAGGGAATACAGGGATGATCCGGAGGAATTGAAAGGTGTATTGATCCCCACACCGTCAGGAGCACAGGTACCCCTGGAAGAACTGGCAGTTATAGAATATACACGGGGGCCTCAAATGATAAAAAGCGAAGATACCTTTCTCGTTGGATATGTGATCTTTGACAAAAGGCCCGGTTTTGCAGAGGGTGATGTGGTGGACAATGCCAGGGACTACCTGAACCACAAGCTCGATGACGGAGAACTGGTCCTGCCGCCAGGAGTAAACTATAAATTTACGGGAAATTATGAAAATCAGATCAGGGCGACTAAAAGACTTATGCTGGTAGTGCCGGTTTCACTGATCCTTATTTTTCTTATTCTTTATTTCCAGTTTCGCTCGGTACCTACTTCAGGCATGATATTTACCGGAATTTTCGTGGCATTCTCAGGTGGTTTTATTATGCTGTGGTTGTATGGCCAGCCCTGGTTCATGAATTTTTCCATAGCGGGCATGAATTTACGAGGACTATTTCAAATGCACACCATCAATCTGAGTGTGGCAGTGTGGGTAGGATTCATTGCATTGTTCGGGATTGCCACCGATGACGGTGTAATCATGGGGACTTACCTGATGCAGGTGTTTGAAAAAGAAAAACCCCGTACAATTTCTGCAGTAAGGGAATCGGTTTTACATGCCGGCATTAAAAGAGTGAGACCTGCTATGATGACGGCGTCATGTGCCATTATAGCATTGATACCGGTACTCACTTCAACAGGTAAAGGAGCGGACATAATGGTCCCCATGGCAATTCCGGCTTTTGGGGGAATGATTTTGCAGGTGATGACCATGTTTGTTGTTCCGGTATTGTATAGCATGTGGCAGGAAAAGAAAATTAAACGGACACATAATAATAATTCATAAAGCATTGTAAGTCATGAGTATAGTAAAGTATTACAGGTATTTATGGTTGGCCAGTCTGGTTCTTATTACTGCGGGTTCCAATGCTCAGGATATACTGGATAACTATCTGTACAGAGCAGCCCGGGATAATCCCGGGTTAAAAAGCAAATTCAGCGATTACCAGGCTGCCCTTGAAAAAGTCCCCCAGGTAGGTACGTTGCCC
Source organism: uncultured Bacteroidales bacterium (assembly GCA_964503885.1). GTDB lineage: Bacteria > Bacteroidota > Bacteroidia > Bacteroidales > UBA10428 > CAZDCD01. The sequence goes on along the minus strand of CAZDCD010000022.1, from coordinate 43,211 downwards.
GATCCACAGGTAACTTTTGGGTTTTTTATTCAACCTGTCGAAACCCGGGTCGGACCTCAGCAGGCCCGGATTTCGGCATCTCAGATGTTCCCCTGGTTTGGAACTCTCGGAGCGAGGAAAGATGCGGCAACCGAAATGGCCAAATCGAAATACGAAGTGTTTGAGGAAGTGTTGTCACAATTGTACTTCAATGTGAAATCAACATATTATAACCTGTATTTTGCACAAAAAGGCATTGAAATAACAAAGGACAACATCGAAATTCTGCATTCACTTCGGGATATGGCACTGATAAAGGTTGAATCCGGTCTGGCGTCAAGTGTGGATGTGCTTAGGGTTGATATTGAAATCGCCGAACTTGAAAATCAGCTTGCCTTACAACAGGATAACTTTACCGTATTGCAGGCAGAATTTAACAACCTGCTGAATACCGGTGAACAGGAAACGGTTGTTTTGCCGGATACGCTGCAAAACAATTCTATTCACATGATGCCGGAAGCGCTGCAGGATAGCATCAGAACGGGCAACCCCCAGATATTGCAGATGGAGTACCTTCGGGCCTCATATGAGAAGCAGGAACTGGCTGCAAAAAGAGCAGGGAAACCGGGATTTATGCTGGGATTGGATTATATCGTGGTGGGTAAAAGCAGCAATCCGATGACGAGTGCGTCTGAATCAGGCAAAGATGCCCTGGTTTTTCCTATGGTGGGAATTTCAATTCCGATATTCAGGAAGAAATATACATCGATGGCGAAAGAAGCAGTATTGATGCAGGAATCGGCAGAAAACAGCCGGGCAGATAAGATAAACCTGCTGGAGACAATGGTTGAAAAGGCAGACAGGGATTATAAAGATGCAGACCGGCGTATTCCCCTGTACCTTGACCAATATGACAGGGCTGGTAAATCATTAAGGATACTTCAATCGGAATATGAAACCAGCGGGAAAAATTTTGAAGAAATTTTACGGATGGAAAGACAACTGCTGAAGTACAGGCTTGATCTGCAAAGAGCACTTACTGATAAAAATACGGCTATTGCATATATCCAATACCTGATGGGAAAGTGAAAGGGCTAATTACCATATGCATAATGCCATCTGGCTCAGACAGGGTCATATTCCTTCCTGCTGCCGGAGCAGGACTTCTTCCGAAATATGCCGGGACTGCAATGGCCCCGGACTATAATGCATTTCGAATGCACCGGCAACCAATACGCGACACATGGGTATTAATGCGTATTATATTAAAAATAAAACAAATACAATGAATATTCAGATGAATAAAAATATCATGAATTCAATAAAACAACATATCAAAATTATAGTTCCGGCAGTCATTGCAGGACTTTTATTGGGCTGGCTGTTTTTTCACGGTTCTAAAAGTGAGGGTACGTCAGCAGAACTAACAGAAGCACACACCCAGGAAAAAAAGACGATCTGGACCTGCTCAATGCATCCTCAGATACGAATGGATCATCCGGGAAAATGTCCAATATGTGGCATGGATCTTATACCCCTCGTGGAAACTACAGGCAACGAATCTTCCATTTCCCCCGATGAAATTCAGATGAGTGAGGCAGCTATGAAAATAGCGGATATTCAAACCATGGTCATTCAGAAAGCATATCCCGACAGGGAAGTTTACTTGCTGGGAAAAGTAAAACCCGATGAACGAAATATTGCGGAACTGACTGCACGCTTTGGAGGGCGTATTGAAAAGCTCAATATAAACTTTACAGGTCAGCATGTGAACAAGGGAGAGAAGCTTACCACAATTTATTCGCCGGCCATGGTTACTGCCCAGAAAGAGTTGCTTGAGGCTATCGGATACAAACAAAGCAACCCCGACTTTTACAAAGCTACCCGGAATAAACTAAAACTCTGGGATTTAACAGATGAACAAATAGATGAAATTGAAATGAAAGGTGAACCGCGGAGCTATTTCGATGTACTTTCACCAATTACCGGAACAGTAACGCGGCGAAACGTATCCATAGGTGACTATGTAAAGGAAGGTACAGCCATGTTCCAGGTTATCAATCTGACAAAAGTCTGGGTCATTTTTGAAGCCTATGAAAGCGACCTGCCCTGGATAAAACAGGGAGATAAGGTAGAATTTTCCGTGCAGTCGCTTCCGGGTAAAAACTTCATTGGCCGCATTAACTTCATTGATCCGCTGATCGATCCGAAAACAAGGATAGCCGGGGTTAGAGTTGAAGTTCAGAATCCGGGATTGATGTTGAAACCGGAACTGTTTGTCAATGGTGTGGTAACTTCCTCAATCGCCGGGAACAGAAAAGACCTGATGATACCAAAAACTGCAGTTTTATGGACAGGTAAGCGGGCAGTAGTATATGTGAAGGTGTCCGGACGTGAACAGCCTGTTTTTCAATACCGTGAAATTGTACTGGGGCCTGAGGCCGGAAGCTTTTATGTGGTAAACAAGGGACTGAAGGAAGGTGAAGAAATTGCAGTAAACGGAGTTTTTAAGATCGATGCTGCAGCCCAATTGGCTGGCAAAACCAGCATGATGAATCCAGAAGCAGGCAGAACAGTTGCAGGACATAATCATGCAGGAAGGAATATGGCTGGTGAACCTGCAGGTGCACAGTCTGATCATCAGGAAACAGGCATGAATGCAATAAAAACCGTGGAAAATGTAAGCAATGATAAAGTATTTATAGAAAGCAAAAAGAATGAAACCGGTCCTGAGTTCAGAAAACAACTGACAAAGGTTTACGAAGCATACCTGCCAATGAAGAATGCCTATGTTAGAACCAATCCTCATGAAGTAGCAAATAATGCCACACAAGTGCTTGCCGTGTTGAAGGGAGTGGATATGAGCCTTCCTGAAGGTGAAACGCATACCATCTGGATGAATCAACTCGGAAATATGAAAAAAAGCCTGGAAAAAATGGCAGGGAATCCTGACATTGAAACCCAGCGGGAAGCTTTTGCATCTTTTAACATTTCATTCTATAAAAGCCTCAAACAATTTGGACTTGTGGATGTTATAACATATTACCAGTACTGTCCGATGGCGATCGGTCAAAAAGGAGCTTACTGGTTCAGCGAAACCAAAGAGATCAGAAACCCCTATTTCGGTGATGCCATGTTACAGTGTGGCGAAACAAGTGAAACACTGAAGTACTAAACCGGATGATGAATAATTCATCTCTGTTTGTTCTGGTATAACCTTAAAGCAAATCAACATGAAAGAGTATAATGAAACAATAACGTACAGGTTTGCAACTATGTTGAGCAAATCTGATCAATCGCATCTTCAATCTGAGCTCACGACGGTTGACGGAATAGATTCGTGTTCATTCTCATCTGAATCTGTCATCATAAAATACAATACATTGAAACTATCCGGTGAATATGTCAAAAAAACGATAGGAGATATCGGTTACCCTATGCATGAGCAGGATAGAAAAAGGACAGGTATTTTGAACAGGTTCATTGACAGCCTGGCAAAAAGTAACAAAAATTCATATGGGAATAAAAAACTGGATTGTTGTGATTTAAAGCATTCGCAATAATTCTTATCATCTGTTCGGTTTTTTACTGTTAGTATATCCAGACATGTAGTAACTGATGGTGTATTTCTGAGAAATCCGGAGTGTCCGGAGAAAACTGAAACAAAAAATTATATAATATTTTCTGAAAATTGTATAACAATAAGATGCAGATATTCAGTAACTTTAATATAATGAAGTAAATAAAATTATAAAACTGCAAAGATCATGTATTTAAACTTATTCATCATATCGGTTTTCCTGGTGGCAGTGATCATGCTGGCCCTGGGAGTAAAACTCCTGTTTGACAGGAATGCAAGATTTGAAGCCCATTCCTGTGGAATTGAAGCCGGTGACGTGGATGAATTTGGAGCGTGCGCTAAATGCCAGATCAAAGATCTGGCCAATTGTCCGGAAAAAAAAGACACCTAGTTTTATATCTGTCATTCAAATGATTTTTAATAAAAATGTGTAATCATGAAGCTCATTAAATCATATATACGATACCGGAAAACAGAAGAGGTTTATGAAGCCCTTAAAAAGGCCGGATTCCACAGCATGACCTTTGTTGAATGTGAAGGTACCGGGCAGTATTCCGACAGAGAAAAGGAACACATAAGCGACAAATATCCTTTTGCTGATGCCTATAAGGTAATTAAGCTGGAGATTCTGGCAGCGGATGAACATGTCCCGTCAATAATAAGTATTATCAGGCAAAAAGGCCGCACAGGTTATCGTGGCGACGGAATGATCATCATATCGCCTGTGGATGAAGTATATAAAGTCAGAACTGATGAAACGGGTATCCTGGTAATATAGAAGAGTCAATGACATGAAATTCTACATTAAGAACATGGTTTGTAACCGATGCATAATGGCTGTTAATGCTGTATTCAAAGAATCGGGCTATCCCCCGGAATCGGTTTCACTGGGCGAAGTGGATACTTCAGATAACATTCCTCAAGCTGATTTGAATACGATCGGCATAAAGTTAAAAGAACTTGGATTTGAGATCATAGAGGATAATCACAGCAAGATTATCGAAAGGATCAAGAATATCATTATTGAACGCATTCACCATTCAGAGGAGGATCAGAAATTCAATTATTCTGCAATCATTGAATCGGAACTGCATAGGAATTACAACTACCTGAGTTACTTGTTCTCATTGATTGTCGGAACAACCATTGAACATTATATTATCCGTCAGAAAATTGAAAAGGCAAAAGAATTGCTTGTATATAATGAGCTTACATTAAGTGAAATAGCTTTTAAACTTGGATACAGAAGCGTGGCCCATCTTTCCAATCAATTCAAAAAGGTAACCGGATTAACGCCCACTCACTTTAAGGAAATTGGCAGAACCAAACGGTTAGCAATCGATGAGGTCAGGTAGCCGGATAAAAGCGGTTAATCTAATGAACAAATTACGGCGTGAGATGTAAGGTATTATATAGTCAAACTCATTAATATTAAGAATATTACATATATATAATCAAAACAAGGAGGAATATCATGATGCACGGATATGGAGGAGGACACGGATGGGGCATGGGTTGGGGCATGGGCTTCGGCTGGATCATTGGTCTGGTTGTTCTTATATTTATCATCTGGATTATCGTAAGGGTTGTAAATAATAACAAAGGTACGGGAAGGTCTGACAAAAGATCACCTGTGGATATTCTTAAAGAAAGGTATGCCAGAGGTGAGATAGATAAGAAGGAATTCGATGAACGAAAAAAAGATCTGATGTAAATTCTTTAACGGTACCATTTGATCCTGTGTACCTGGCAGCAATACCCGGCAAAAAATAAATCACTGAAAGTAGCTGAATTATATGGATACTATAGATCATGAAATATTATATTGAAAAAACTTGTAGGGGGATTTTAAAGATGATTTATCAATAATGAAAGAATCGTTAGAATCAGAGGGGTTTGGTGTTCTGTCAGAAATAGATATTCACGAAAAACTAAAGGAAAAACTGGCTGTTGATTTCCGAAGGTATAAAATTCTTGGAGCGTGCAATCCACAATATGCCTATAAAGCCCTTCAGGAAGATGATAAAATAGGTACGATGTTACCCTGTAATGTTATTGTCCAGGAACTTGCCAATAATAAGATTGAAGTTGCAGCAATTGACCCGGTTGCATCCATGCAGGCATTGGAGAACAAAGAGCTTGCAGCCATAGCTGGAGATGTAAAAAACAAACTAATGAAGGTGATTAAGAATGTTTAGTTCTCAAATACCTTTAAATCAAATTAAAGATACGAACCTGAATTGACCTCAGGTGTTTAAATGTTAATATATCTATTATTTAAATTCTTATGCGATGAGAAAAAATAATTCAATCAAGGTATTCATATCAGCAGGTATTGTTGTATTGTTTCTTGTTGCAGGTTGTTCCGGCAAAAGAGGCTCTTCGATAAATTTAAGCCTCGCTGATGACCCGGCACAAAGAGATGAAGCATTCACTCAAATCATGCAAAATCAGGAATTAATGACCGACTTCATGAACCTGATGTGGAAAGATCCACAGGCCATGCATTGGATGATGCAGGATTCATCTCTCATGAACCATATGTTCAGTAACGATAATTTTAATTATATGATGGAACAAAACCCCTCCCTGAGTTATTCTATGATGCACAACATGGAAGGTATGCTGGGCAACGACTCATCCTATATGCAACACTGGAATACAATGATGCTCGGTAAGGGTCATAGGAGAGCCATGATGAATCAAAATCAGTAGAATAGACTAAAATTGAAAAAGCAATATTGGACTGCCATACCCCAAATACCCTGAATAGTTGAATAGTAGGTAGTCCTTTAAATTCGTTGTAATTGAAAATAAGCTCCAATTCTTTTGTGATTAATCCGTTTCATGTAATGTCGTAGGACAAATACAGGATCTATCATCATAACCTTCTCTGGCAATATCCGGACTTGCTAATGCCCGGGCCTGAATATAATAAGGATATTCCATCATCATCAACTAAGCGGAATATGATGTGATGACCTTTCAGACAGGCCTGTAAAAGCAATATGAAATTTACTGAAACTTAAGACATGATAAAACCTGAAAATAATATACATCTTTCTTGAAATTTTGTAACAACAAACGCACTGGCAATGGATAACTTTGTTCAGTTAAAATTGTTAGTATGAAAAATAAACCGGAGAATACCGGTCAGTCAACACTTTATTACCGCATTTACTAAACAACGAAATAATGAAAAACAGTAATCTTACACATAGCAAAAAGCCGCAAAAAGAGAGTCACGGTTCCGTGCATGTACAAGAGGATTCTGACAATACTCTGCAAATGCAGGTTAAGAGGGAGGGGACTAAGTATCAATGTCCGATGAAATGTGAAGGGGATAAAAAATACAATAAACCCGGACGTTGTCCGGTATGCAATATGCACCTGGTTCCTGTGGATGAAAATGAAAAACATGGCGAAGAGCATCATACACATCATCAACCTGAAAATGCTCATGAAACCCAAACGCAGAAAAGGGGGAAATATTACTGTCCGATGCGTTGTGAAGGCGATAAAACCTACGGCAAACCGGGAGAGTGCCCCGTATGTGGAATGGATCTTATAAGGGCAGAAACTGCAAGGCCGAAGGTGATATATACCTGTCCGATGCATCCGGAAATAAAACAGGATCATCCCGGTACCTGTCCCAAATGCGGTATGGACCTGGTGCCGGAAAAAGGACAGGAAACAGATGAGGAGGAACAGGCCTATACACGAATGCTGAAAAGGTTCAGGATAGCATTGATTTTTACTGTACCGGTATTATTCATTGCCATGTCAGGCATGATCAGCGGTATCAGACTGAATGCAATACTGCCTGAAAAGGCATGGCAATGGATTGAAGGAATACTTTCAATACCGGTGGTGTTTTACGCGGGGTGGATCTTTTTTAAACGCGGTTACAGTTCAGTGGTACGTAGGTCCCCCAATATGTGGACGCTTATATCCCTGGGTGCCGGTGCGGCAATTCTGTTCAGTGTGCTTGCAATGCTGGTTCCGGGAATATTTCCGCAGCAATTCGTTGATGAATACGGCAACGTGCATGTATATTTCGAAGCGGCCACGGTTATCCTCACCCTGGTGCTTCTCGGACAGGTACTGGAGCTCAGGGCGCACAGCAAAACAAATTCTGCGATCAGGTCGTTGCTGAACCTTGTACCCCCGGTGGCCTCGGTAATACGGAACGGAAAGGAAGAAAAAATCTCCCTTGAGCATGTAAGAGTGAATGACATGATCAGGGTCAGGCCCGGAGAAAAAATACCTGTTGACGGTAAAATTACCGAAGGAAATGCTGTTGTTGATGAAAGCATGATAAGCGGTGAGCCGATCCCAGCCGATAAAACAGAAGGGGACAAAGTAACAGGTGGAACGATAAATGGTAAATCATCATTTGTGATGAAAGCGGAAAAGGTAGGCTCCGATACCCTGTTGTCAAGAATCATTGAAATGGTGAATGAAGCCAGCCGCTCAAGGGCTCCGATCCAGAAGCTGGCAGACAAGGTTTCCAGGTATTTTGTGCCTATTGTGGTAGGGATATCAGTCATTACTTTCATCATCTGGGCCATCTTCGGACCGCAACCGGCTTATGTATTTGCCTTTGTCAATGCTGTTTCGGTACTTATTATAGCCTGTCCCTGTGCACTGGGATTGGCAACACCCATGTCGGTAATGGTCGGAACAGGCCGCGGGGCACAATCAGGGGTACTGGTCAAAGATGCCAGGGCTATTGAGGAAATGAATAAAGTAAACATATTGATCATTGACAAAACCGGTACGATAACAGAAGGGAAACCTGCACTTATGAACTTTATGTCGTTCGGCAATATGTCGGATGAAGAAGTATTGCAACTGGCAGCCTCATTGGATTCCTCGAGCGAACATCCTGTTGCTGAAGCCATTGTAAACGGGGCCAGAGATAAAGATCTTGATCTCATTCAGGTGAACAACTTTGAAGCTGTTGCAGGAAAAGGCGTTACAGCCAAATACAAGGTCAAACTCTGTGGACTGGGTAATCACAGGCTCCTGGAACAATTTTCTGCGGTTCTCTCTGAGGAAAAAGAAAAACCGGTACTGGAATGGGAATCAAAAGGACATACGGTTATGTACCTTGTCGTTGAAAATAAGGTGGAAGGAATCGTAAGTGTAGCTGATAAAATCAAGGAAACTTCCCGTAAGGCTGTGAAGATGTTGCACAAAATGGGCTTACAGATTCATATGCTTACAGGCGATAATGAAAATACTGCCCAGGCAGTGGCTTCAGAACTCGGTCTCGACGGCTACCGTTCGGAATGCCTCCCTGAAGATAAGCACCGTATTGTGAAAGAATTCCAGGATCAGGGAAATATAGTGGCAATGGCTGGTGACGGCATCAATGATGCCCCGGCGCTGGCACAGGCAAATATCGGAATTGCCATGGGAACAGGTACCGATATTGCAATGCAGAGCGCTGAAATTACACTTGTTAAAGGCGATCTTAACGGGATTGCCAGGGCCAGGGATCTAAGCATTAAAGTAATGAGAAACATAAAGCAAAACCTGTTTTTTGCTTTTGTTTACAATACACTGGGAGTACCGGTGGCAGCAGGTATTTTATATCCTGTGTTCGGACTGTTGCTCAGTCCTATGATAGCGGCTGTGGCCATGAGTTTCAGCTCGGTGTCAGTAATAACGAATGCGCTCCGCCTGAGAAGAAAATAATTCCCTCAGGCAATGTTCTGAATTAATATTGAATAATGAACTATTGATTTGTTAATTAAAAAAGTTACATCATGAATAAGAAAATAATAGTAAAAAAAGCAGCACTGTTTTTGTCCATAGTTTTGGCACTGGCAGTGACCGGATTTGTTATTGACCCTGGTACAAGCGGGTCAAACGACCTGACAAAAAATGCAAAACTAAAAAATGAAGTATTCAGCCAGATCACAAACAACAGGGAACTTTTTACCGAATTTATGAACGATATGATGCAGAATCCTCAATCCATGCAATGGATGATGGGTAACGAGGGAATGATGGACTATATGTTCTCAGGCAACCACCTGGGATATATGATGCACAGTAATCCGGGCATGAACCAGATGATGATGCAGAGTATGATGAATACCATTCGGTCGGATTCTACCTGGTCAAACCAGTGGAACCAGATGATGTATAATCATAACGGAATGAATGGAATGCGCCATGGTGGGATGATGTACAATCAGTAATTCGCCGGCCTTAAATAAGGAAGGCCTCTGTAAAGGGGCTTTCCTGATTTTTTCTATGTACGATCGGACTATTTAATTTAAATTGATATATGATGAATACCAGGATGTTGAGTTTAATAGGATTTACCCTCTTTATTTTTGCGATAAACATTTCCGCCCAGGAAATGAAAACCGAGAAATTCAAAGTGAGTGGAAATTGTGAACTGTGCAAAGCCCGCATAGAAAAAGCGGCAAAGTCAGTTGAAGGCGTGACTTCAGCCAGCTGGAATAAGGATGCCAAAATGGCCGAAGCGACTTTTAACCCTTCCAAAACAAACCTCGATAAAATTGAACTGGCTATTGCCGGTACCGGACATGATACGGAACTGCACAAAGCCACAGATGAAGCTTATAATAAACTACCCGGATGCTGCAAGTACCCGAGAAAATCAGATGGGTAAGTTCTACTATTGAAGCACAAGGTTGGACAATTTTTTTCTTTAATTGCTGAAGCTCCGGCTGAGTCCATTGTGCAATATTTGAAAATCACCGCCGGAGCTTTTTTAATTTATAAATCCGGGTGTTTCTCTTAATCAGGAATAAGGAACCAGGGTTGAATAAATTGCTAATCAATCCTGAACGGGTAGGCAATTATGAAAATGGGATTTTCGGGCATTCATTCCAGCAAACGGTATAGCTGCTGAAAAATTTCAGCCAGGCAGGTGCCCTGGCCATTCCTTGCCGGATTGAAAGGGAAAGGTAATAAACTCAAAAGATCATTCCGTCACCACCGGTATCGCCATTATTCCTCTGACCACCGTTTGCTTTCTTTAGCTGGTTTAACCGGTAAGTAAAGGTCAGGGACACACTCCGGGTAGACCACCTGAATTCATTTTCCGAATAAAGTTCCGGGCTGTCGAGGATAAACCTGAATTTGCGGCTGTTCAGCAGGTCTCTTATATTGAGGGTAAAGGTTCCGTTACGGTTCAGCACATCCTTACTTATTCCCATATCGAGCATATAAAAAGCCTGGCGGGTTCCCTGTGTGGTTTTAAGAGGTGCACGGTAAAAGAAGTTTGCCTGAAGGTCAAAATTGTTTTTAAAACTCCATTTTGAATTCAGCCGCGAGTTCCATGAATAGCTGTCGCTGCTGAGGTTTTCATTCAGGTATGTACCGCTGGTTATGTTTCTGAAGAAATTCAGGTCACCGCTAAACTTCCACCATTGGAAAAGGTCCACGGATATGTTGGTTTCTGTTCCATATGATTGCCTGGTTGACAGGTTTACCGGAATAATATAATTCAATCCGGTAATCGAATCCACATTACTGATACGCTCAAATACCTGGCTGGAATGCCTGAAATACAACCCGGCGTATATACTCAAATGTTCATTTTTGAATAGATACCCACCTTCGAAAGATTGGGTATATTCGGGTTTTACATTTGGATTGCCGCTAAAAATATTCCGCTCATCGGAGTAAGAATAGAAGGGATTTAACAGCCAGAAACCGGGCCTGTTTATTCTCCTGCTGTAGCTCAGCTGCATGGATTGGTTATCATTGAGTTCATAAGTAAAATGCACACTGGGAAACAGGTCAATATAAAAGTTGTTGTTTGTTGAGTCGGTTTCCCGGAGATAGGTACTAACATCTGAGATTTCGGTACGAAGACCCAACTGAATGGATAGCGCATTGAACTTGTTACCGATCTGGATATAGGCTGCATGTATATTTTCCTGGTAATTTAAATTGTTCGTAAAACCGGCAAGGGTATTCCATTCACCAGCGTCATTCTTTTCACTTACTGTGTAAGGATTTGTGATATTCCTGAATTCACTCCGGTAACCGGTTTCAAATTTACCCCCTTCACCGAAGGGTTGCACATAATCGGCCTGCAGGAGCATGTTTTTCTGAACTTCTTTGTTGCGCACCTTCTGGAGCCTCGGATCAGTGGTCACTGCTTCACCCTGTAGTGCTGTTATTGTCTGTGATATTCCCGATTCCTCCAGGTCATAATCATCCAGATACCTTGTAAATACGGTCAATTTTCTGTCTTTTCGGTCAAACGTTTTTGTATAATTCAGGGAGAGTTCGATATTGTGTTCTGTTTCATCTTCATGATCCTGCCTGAGGCTCACTTCCTTCAGCACATCATCAATGGTATAATCCCTGTACCAAAGATCTGTGGTATTGTAGTCGTTATCGAATCCCAGAAGCAGCGATGTAGTCAGCGTATTCTTCGAATTGATAAAATAGTCGGCCCCGCCACGTATAGTATGTGACCACCCCGTTCTTAGACGGTCCCGTTCAATCCTGGTAATATAGCTTGTATCAGCAAGCGTAAATACCTGGTAATTCTTCCCTGAGCCCGGCCTTTCATTATAGTTCAATCCATAATTTAAAAAGTAGTTGATTTTCTTGCGCCTGAAATTCACGTTTGCTCCGAGTGAATAATAAGACGGCTGTCCTACAGACACATCAAAAGATCCGTTCACCCCTTTCTGTTGATCTTTCTTCAATACAATATTAATGATACCGGCAAGTCCCTTGGCTTCATATGTTGCGCCGGGGTTGGTGATCACCTCAATCCGATCAATCAGGCTGCCCTGAAGATTCCTGAGTGCATCCGAATTTTCTGCGCTTACCAGTCCGGATGGTTTGCCGTCAATCAGTATCTGTATATTCTGACTTCCCCTCAGGCTTACATTTCCATCCACATCAACGGTCACCGATGGTATATTGTCAATAATTTCCGATGCCGATTTGCCTGCATTGCTAAGGTCTTTGCCTACATTGAATATTTTACGGTCAAGACCCATTACCATCTCGCTCTTTTCACCCACAATAACAGCCTCTTCAATCGATTCTGACTGCGGATGCAGCGAGATGCTTCCCAGATTATACGATGCATTTTCTCCGTTCAGATCGATATTTTCAATGGTTTTTGTCTCATACGAAACAAATTGTACCTTAATGTCATATTTCCCCGGTTTAAGTCCGAGTTCAAAAGAACCGTCCGATCCTGTGATCACACCCGTAACCAGTGACGAATCATTTGAATATACTGATATTGTTGCATATTCGAGGGGTAATTTGGTGTCACCGGCACCATCGATCACCTTACCGTAAAGTTTCACCGGTTTCGTTTCAAAACCTGTATCGGCGAAAATTGTGGTTTGTGTTAAAGGGAATATTAAAAGAAACAACAAAAAAATGGTTTTCATAAATGGAGTTTAAAATTATTTATGTCAGGTTAGTGGGTTAACAAAACCGATTTGGTATTGTTTTGTCTACAAAACCTAATAAGATGTTAAAATCACATCTTGTTAACAATAATATCCGGATGATATTTGTTGTTGGAATAAAGGTTTCGATGGCGTATTTTTATTCGTGAAACTCAAATTTCATAAACGCAGTGCATTGAAATTTGTAAGTTGAACAACTAAGTGAAACGTTCTCATGAGCCACGCATTTGCGTGGCGAATAACTGAACGAAGTGGTCTCATGACCAACAGGAATAATCCCGCCGAAGGCGGAGGGTCTAATTAGCTGCGCCGAGCTCTCCCGCCCCAGGCGGGATCGGTTCCCCGTAACTCTGCTGCGGAATTAGTTTCCAAAGCTTGATTTGGGGATTCATACCCGTGATTGGCTAAGTCAGTTTATACTAAATTCAAGGCAATGAAAATGAAAAACACCATGCAATTTTTGCTTTTTGCAATTCCGGTAATCCTTATTGCAGGCTGCACGGAACCTGCAGATAAGGACCGGCTTTCTGTCGGATTCGAGAAGTATACCCTCGGGAATGGCCTTAATGTAGTGCTTCATGTCGACAAATCAGATCCGATTGTTTCCACAGCCATCATGTACCATGTTGGATCAAGCCGTGAAAATGAAGGGAAAACCGGATTTGCTCATCTTTTTGAACACATGCTGTTCTCGGCCTCGGAGAATATACCCGAAGACGAATATTTCAAGAAAATTCAGAATGCAGGGGGAACATTGAACGGATTCACCACAAAAGATTTTACTACCTATTTTGAAGTGGTACCTAAAAATGCGCTGGAACTCATTCTCTGGATGGAATCCGACAGGATGGGCTATTTCATCAATACGGTCACCCAAACCTCATTTGCCGTGCAACAAAATGTAGTTCAGAATGAGAAAAGACAAAGCTATGATAATCGTCCTTATGGGTATACACGCTATGTGATCGATAAAAATATATTTCCTGAAGGTCATCCTTATCACTGGCAGGTTATCGGTGATATGTCTGATATTCAAAATGCCACGGTTGAAGATGTAAAGCAGTTTTATAAACGGTATTACGGTCCTAACAATGCCACTCTGGTAATTGCAGGAGATTTTGACAAAGATTCGGTCAAAGTGCTTGTAAAGAAATATTTTGGCGAGATTGCCCGGCATGGTGATGTGGAGAAAAGATCTCCCATGCCTGTAACCCTTCCGGAAGGAAAACGGGTCTTCCATGAAGATAATTTTGCCACTGTTCCTCAAATAACCATGGTCTGGCCTTCTGCTCAGGAATTCAGCGAAGATGCTTATGCCCTGAATGTTCTGGGCAGGGTATTATCCGATGGTAAGAATACTCCATTATATAAAGTACTGGTAAAAGAAAAGAAGCTGACATCTGATGTCAGTGCTTATAACAACACCAATGAACTGGCAGGTACTTTCCGTATCCAGGCCCGGGCAAACGAAGGCCACAGCCTGGGCGACCTTGAACATGCAATCGATTCAACGTTAAAAATAGTTGAAGTTCAGGGCATTAGTCAGAAAGACCTCGACATGGTAAAAGCGGGTCTTGAACGTGAGTTTTATAACCAGATCAACAGTGTTTTTTACAAATCACTTCAGCTGGCCTATTACAATACGTTCATGAACGACCCCGGATATATCGAGAAGGATATCGAAAACATCAGGGCAGTAACCATCGATGATGTAATGAATGCTTTCAAAAAGTACATTGAAAACAAACCCTGCCTGATCACAAGCTTTGTGCCAAAAGGGGAAACCACGCTGGCTGTTGAAAATTCAGTACCCGCAGATATTGTTGAGGAAAAGATCGAAGAGGCTTCTGAAGTGGCTTTGCCTGCAAATGAGAACACTGAAAAAACGGCCAGGACACCCTCATCTTTCGACAGGTCTGTGGAACCGCCGCCGGGTAATGATCCTTTATTGAAAATACCTGAAATATGGAAGACAGACCTCACCAATGGGATTAAAGTACTTGGAATCGAACAGGATGAGTTGCCCCTGGTGAACATAGAAGTGGTGCTAAGTGGTGGATTTTATCTCGATGATCCTTCAAAAGCAGGTGTTGCCAGCCTGATCTCAAAAGTTATGATGGAAGGAACGAAAAATAAGACTCCGGAACAGCTTGAAGAGGAGACCAAACTGCTTGGTGCCGACATCAGCATGCATACCAGTGACGAGGAAATTGTGCTCGTTGCCAATACATTGTCACGAAATTATGCACAGACAATGGCCCTGATAAGGGAAATACTTTTGGAACCGAGGTGGGATCAGGAGCAGTTTGAGCTGGCCAGGCTGAAAACGATCAATGAGCTGACCCAGAATGAGGCAAATTCCAGGCATATAGCCGATGTTGCTTTCCGGAGACTGCTCTATGGAGACTCGCATATTTTTGCTAACGATCTGCTGGGAAGCCGCAGCTCAGTGAAAAAAATCACAATTGATGACCTGAAAGAGTTTTACACTGCCAAAATTGCCCCATCTCTGACTTCATTTCTGGTTGCTGGAAATGTATCCAAAAGCGAGGTGTTGAATTCGCTTCAGCCTTTGCAGGAAAAGTGGGCAGCTGCTGTTGTGAAATTTCCGGAGTATCCGTTACCCGATCCTGTTGAGTCATCAACAATCTATTTTGTAGATGTTCCCGGTTCAAAACAGTCGGTAATAAATATTGGTTATCTTGCCCTTTCAAGGAACAATCCCGAATTCTTTCCTGCAACGGTGATGAATTATAAGTTGGGTGGTTCTTTTTCGGGTATGTTGAATATGATCCTGCGCGAAGAGAAGGGATATACATACGGCGCACGGTCATATTTTACAGAACGATCAGAAAAAGCCCCGTTCAGGGCATTCTCCAGTGTCCGTTCGAATGCAACATATGAATCGGTCAGGATCTTCAAGAATACTATGGAAGAATACCGGAAGGGTATCAGTCAGGAAGATCT
This sequence comes from uncultured Bacteroidales bacterium, assembly GCA_964503885.1. GTDB lineage: Bacteria > Bacteroidota > Bacteroidia > Bacteroidales > UBA10428 > CAZDCD01. The sequence goes on along the minus strand of CAZDCD010000022.1, from coordinate 27,248 downwards.
GGATTTCACAAAAAATGCATTGATAAAATCCAATGCACGCAACTTTGAAACTCTGGAATCACTTACCGATATGCTGTATGAAATTAACAAATACAATTTACCTGTCGGTTATATAAAGGAAGAAGAGTCGGAGATACGCAACCTTACACTGAATGAACAAAAAGTATTCGCCCAAAAGTACATCGTTCCGGATAAAATGGTGTACCTGGTGGTTGGTGATGCAAAAACCCAGTTGGACCAATTGGAAAACATCGGTTTTGGCAAGCCGGTTCTGTTGAAGACTGAGAATGGAAATAATGTTGAATAGGAAAGGCAATACACAGATTAAAAAATGGCCCCTGAAACAATGATGTTGCAGGGGCCATCTTATACCGGACATTATTTTAGTCGTTATTGTTTGAGTTCGGCTTCTCCGAGTTTTTC
>CAZDCD010000022.1:0-26725 GCA_964503885.1 uncultured Bacteroidales bacterium | reverse complement strand
ATACCGGACATTATTTTAGTCGTTATTGTTTGAGTTCGGCTTCTCCGAGTTTTTCCATCGCCCGTATGTAATATGTCTTGTACTTAATGTAATGCGTACCCTTTTCAAACTCCCAATACACATTTCTGGCTTTATATACTTTCCCGATACAAGCTTCAAATATCAGTGTATAATGAATACCAGTAAATCTCTCGGCTTCTACAATTGAATTAAAGCGTACACTTTTGTCAGCAAAATGCCCGATAACAGGGATGTTGTATTTTTTCTGCAACCGTTTATTCTTGGTTCTAAAATTCATGTGTTGTATATTTAATGATATAACGGACGAAGTTTAATTTAGTTACACCGGCTCAGGATTTTCCACGCTAAATTTACTAAAAAACTGATGAAAATGCGTAATTTTATTCGTGAAACTCAAATTTCAAAAACAAAGTGCATTGACCCCGATAATTATCGGGGGTAAGTTGAACGAACCATCTCATGACCGAAGGGAATAATCCCGATAGCAAAGCGTACCGGGATAAATGAGTTAATTGCCTTCGGCGAGCTCGTAATCTCGGTTCTCCGCTGCTTGCAGCGATAGAAATAGAATTCCTTTGATACCTCGTCAGCTTTGCAGCGAGGTAGTTCATCATGAACAATTTTCTAAACAGCCGGATGATCCTGATTTCAACTGTTCATGATAACGCTGAATACACCTTTGCAGGCTCTTCGTTAATAATCCCGGCTGTGTTTTAAAAATTGTTTGCAAAAATTCTAAACAAAAGGTATACATTACTGTTAAGCTGATCATATACAACAACATAATACTACATTGGAAAAACTAAAATCCAAAATCAATACATCCTCTGCTGAGTTTAAGCAAAAATCCGGTGAATACAAAAAACTGATCAGTGAATACAGAAATTTTCTTAGGAAGATTGTCCAGGGTGGTTCAGAAGAAGCTTTAAAGAAACACGTATCCAGGGGTAAACTTTTTGTGAGGGACAGGATAAACCTGCTTCTTGATAAGAACACCCCTTTTCTTGAGTTGTCTGCGCTTGCTGCCTTTGACCAATACAATAATGATTTTCCATCGGCAGGAGTAGTTACAGGCATTGGGATCATCCAGGGGAAAGAATGTATGCTGATCGCAAACGATGCCACTGCAAAAGGAGGAACGTATATTGCAGAAACGATCAGGAAACATCTCAGGGCCCAGGAAATTGCACTTACCAACCACCTGCCCTGCGTGTATCTTGTAGATTCGGGCGGCGTATTTCTTCCCGAGCAGGCCAATGTTTTTCCCGACAAGGATGATTTTGGCAGGATCTTTTTCAACCAGGCCCGGCTATCGGCAATGGGTATACCCCAGATATCGGTTGTTATGGGTTCCTGTACTGCGGGTGGAGCTTATATACCTGCCATGAGCGATCAGGTTATTATTGTGAAAAATCAGGGTACTATTTTTCTGGGCGGTCCTCCTCTTGTTAAAGCAGCTACCGGCGAAGAAGTTACTTCAGAGGATCTTGGCGGAGCCGTAATACATACTTCAAAGTCGGGTGTGGCCGACCATCTGGCTATGAACGATGAGCATGCACTTCAGATCTGCCGCGACATCTTTGAGACCATACCATCAGGGAAAAAGCAAATCCTCGATTGCAAAAATACTGTTGAACCGGTTTATGATCCTGCAGAATTGTATGGCATTTTACCCCTTTCACCCCGTGAAAATGTCGATCCGAGAGAGATCATTATGCGTATTGTGGATGAAAGTGCTTTCAGCGAATTTAAAGCAAATTATGCAACCTCCCTCGTGACAGGGTTTGCAAGGATAATGGGATACCCGGTGGGAATAGTCGCCAACTTTGGTATTTTGTACGCTGAGTCAGCATTGAAGGCCACACATTTTATTGAATTGTGCAATTTCAGAAAAATACCCATTCTTTTTCTTCAAAACATTACCGGTTTCATGATTGGTAAAAGTGCAGAAAACAATGGGATCGCCAAAGACGGGGCAAAGATGGTGCATGCAGTTGCCACTTCCACTGTGCCCAAATTCACGGTTATTTTCGGAGGTTCATATGGTGCCGGCAACTATGCCATGGCAGGAAGGGCGTATGATCCGCGATTATTATTCATGTACCCGAATTCCTCTATTTCGGTAATGGGTGGTGAACAGGCTGCAAATGTGCTGATCACAATAAAAAGAGACCAGCTTGAGGCGAAGGGAGAAAAATTATCTTCAGAAGATGAGAAGAAAACACGGAAAGAGATACTCCGGAAATATGCTGTTGAAGGTTCTGCCTGGTATAGCACGTCCCGTCTCTGGGATGATGGGATCATCGACCCTGTGGATACCAGAAAAATAATTGCAATGGGAATAAGTGTAAGCCTTAACAGGGAATTTGACGATCCTAAGACCGGAATATTCAGGATGTAAAATCTGCTATTTATGAAATTTACCAATATTGAGATTCAGCAGAGGGGTGATTGCAGCACGGTATTTCTGAACCGTCCAGAAGTCAGAAATGCCCTGAGTATAGACATGATCGAAGAAATTGGCAAAGCATATAAAGCGCTCAATACCGACAAGAAAACACGGTTTATCATACTAAGGGGCAGGGGGAATATATTTTGTGCAGGCGCCGACCTTAACTGGATGAAAAATACCTCAGAAAAAACATATGCATTGGTATTCGATGAAAGCATGAAACTCGCGCAATGCTTCTATACTATATACAATTCACCAAAAGTTACGTTCTGTGCCGTTCATGGCGGATCTTACGGCGGAGCGAACGGTTTTGTAACAGCCTGTGATTTTGCATGTGCTCCTAAAGATACCTTGTTTGCTTTTAGCGAAGTGAGGCTGGGACTTGTACCCGGTACTATCGTGCCTTATGTGCTTCGAAAAATCGGGTTGAACCGCACAAAAGAGCTTATGCTTACCGGAAAAAAGCTGGATGGAAAAAATGCAAAAGAAGCCGGACTCATCGACAACATAGTTGAAAATCCAGGGGGCCTCGACAGGTATTTGACCGATATGACTTCCCAACTCAGGAACGGAGTTCCTGAAGCGATGAAAAACGTGAAAACATGGATCAACGCATGTTTCTTGAAAAACATAGACGAATCACTGGTTAAAGAGTCAGCTGAAGTCCTTGCACGGTCAAGGATCTCACCGGAGGCAGATGAGGGGATACGTGCTTTCTTCGAGAAGAGAAGTCCGAACTGGCAAAGTGCAAAAGATGAATAAGATCAGAAAGATATTGATTGCCGCCAGGGGTGAGATTGCTGTCCGTATAGCAAAAACCGCACGGGAAATGGACATTAAATCAGTCGGCATTATAGTTGCAGGTGAGAATACAGGAAGGTACAGGAATGTTGTTGATGAAGTTGTTCTATTGGAATCAGGAACATTACGGGAAACATACCTGAATATTCCAAAAATTATCGATATTGCAAAAAAGAACCGGTGTGATGCCATTCACCCCGGTTACGGTTTTCTTTCTGAAAATCATAGGTTTGCAACTGCCTGTGCGGAAAACGGTATCCTGTTCATAGGCCCGGCACCTGAGGTCATCCGGTTAATGGGTAATAAAGCAGAGGCGAATGCATTTGTCCGCTCACTCAGTCTGCCTGTGCTTGAACACCATATTATTCAACCTGAAGAACCTGGCTTTACCGTCGGTGAGATACCATTTCCTGTACTTGTAAAACCTTCAGCGGGCGGAGGTGGTAAAGGCATGCGGATTGTCAATACCCGGGCAGGATTAAAGGAAGCTGTTGAATCAGCATCACGTGAAGCCGAGTCTTATTTTGGTGACGGAACCGTTTATATTGAAAAATACCTGAAAGAACCACGACATATCGAGGTGCAGGTGTTGGGCGATCATTCCGGGAACGTGGTTCACCTTTTCGAGAGGGAATGTTCGGTTCAGCGAAGGTATCAGAAAATAATCGAGGAAGCTCCTTCAGTAACCCTTGATCCGCTGCTGCGGGGAAAAATAACGCAGACAGCGTTACAAATTGCCCGGGCGGTTCACTATACTGGCGCAGGAACAATTGAATTCCTGCTTGATGCCGGCCGGAATTTTTACTTTCTGGAAATGAATACACGCATCCAGGTTGAACATCCTGTAAGTGAGATGATCACGGGTATCGATATTGTCAGGGAACAAATTTTAATAGCTTCCGGAGAAAAGCTGTCATTCACGCAGGATGAGGTAAGTATGCACGGACATGCCATTGAAGCGCGTATCTATGCAGAGAATCCGGATAATAATTTTATGCCATCACCCGGCAGGATCGACCTGTTTATTGAACCGGTGGGCAAGGGAGTAAGGGTGGATACTGAAATCCTTCGGGGATCTGAGATTAAAGCTGACTATGATCCGTTGATCGCAAAAATAATAGCTTCAGCAGCCAACAGAAACCTTGCTATAAAAAAATTGTACAATGCGGTCAGTAAAACGATTGTTCACGGCATTTCTCACAACATACCTTTTCTGAAATCTGTTCTGAAAAGTGAGGCTTTTCGGAAGAACCGGATATCGACAACATTCGTCGATAGTCATCTGCGCGACCTTATTGCCGGACTTAAATTCTCGCTCACAGAAAATATACCGGTATTTCTTGCGGCTGCACTTGTAATTTTATATGGAATACCCGGAGCTGACAACAATGAGGGAAGCTCTGTTTGGCAAAAGATAGGGTTCTGGAGGCAAATACACAGGTTCTCACTGGAATTCGAAGGCGAAATCAGATATATTGAATGGTCTGAAGGGTCAGACAATGATCAGGTGCTTGAGATCAATGGTACCCTGATTCATCTCCAGGATCTTTCTTTGGAAGCCAATCATATGTCGTTCACATATAACGGAACAATGCTTTTTTTTGTTTATTCAGCCGATCCAAACAATAAAATATGGTTGAGCTCCGGTGGATATCAATACCAGGTAATCAGGAAAGATGTTCTGGACATGCACAAAAACTATACTGAACATACCGCTGATGCCGGATCTGAAAAAAACATTTATTCACCTATGCACGGAAAAATTCTTAAAATACTGGCAAGACAGGATGATAAAATCAGCAAAGATGATCCTGTCCTTATTATCGAATCGATGAAAATGGAAAATAAAATACTTTCGCCTGTTTCAGGCATAATAAAACATATCCATGTGCAGGAGGGGAGCCAGGTCCAGTCGAATATGCTTATGGTGGAAATTGGTTGAAAATCGTTACTTTAGCCTTCTGCAATACAATACAAATGATAAGATTAGCCATTAATTTGTATAACATTTTTTTAAAAACATTAAACAAAGAATATGATTTCGTGTTTCACATATAGTAGCAATAAGGAAAATCAGAATGCATCCATTACTCAATGATTCTCATGAAAAACTGAGAATAAAAATCAGGAATTTCGCGGAAACCGAAATTAAACCGAAAGCAAGGGAACTCGATGAGAAAGGTATGTTCTCAGTTGAATTGACAAAAAAAATGGGTAAACTGGGCCTTTTTGGCATTTTTGTTCCCAGGGAATACGGTGGGGCCGACCTGGATACCTTATCGTATATAATAGTAGTGGAAGAGCTTGCAAGGATTGACAGCTCACAGGCAGCTACTGTGGCCTCTCATAATTCACTCGGGATATCACCTATATTTTCTTTTGGAACAGAAGAACAGAAAAAGAAGTTTATACCTCCATTGATCACGGGCGATAAACTATGGGCATTTGGCCTCACCGAGCCGGGCGCCGGTTCCGATTCCAGGGGTACTGAGACAAAAGCTGAACTCAAAGATGGCCTGTGGGTCATCAATGGGTCAAAAATATTCATCACCAATTCGGCATCTGAGTTATCTGCCGGAGCTACGTTGCAGGTAGTCACCGACGAAACCGACGGACAAAAGGAATTGTCGGTTATGCTTGTTGACCGCGAAACTGAAGGTTATAGCTCAGAAAAGATCACCAATAAGATGATGTGGAGGGCTGCCGATACCGGAAAACTCTTTTTCAGCAATTGCAAAGTGCCGGATGGAAATCTCCTGGGTAAACGGGGACAGGGTTCACATATTATGCTCGAAACTCTTGACAGTGGCAGGCTTTCAATTGCAGCCATGGGACTCGGTCTGGCTCAGGGAGCCATGGAACAGGCGGTTGCATATGCAAAAAAAAGACAACAGTTTGGACGGCCTATCTATAAATTTCAATCCATTGCATTTAAACTGGCCGATATGGATACCAAAATTGAGCTTGCCAGGAATCTGCTTTACAAAGCATGCTGGTTGAAGGATAAGAAGCAGCCTTTTGGAAAAGAAGCCGCGATGGCCAAACTCTATTGTTCGGAAATTGCCAGGGAAGTTGCCGATGAAGCTATACAGATCCATGGCGCATACGGGCTGTTCAAAGATAATGATATTGAGAGGTTCTACAGAGACCAGCGCATATTGCAGATCGGGGAGGGGACTTCTGAAATTCTGAGGGTAGTAATTTCGAGATACATGGGATTAAGATAACATCCGCTACATGGAAAACCGAAAAAGCGACCATATTGTTATGGCTTTGCAGTCGCAGATGGAACCGAAAGACAGGGATTCCCGCTTCTATTATGAGCCATTGCTGAAACCCCATCCGGTCGGAGCAATGAAACCATTTTCTTTTTTGGGAAAAACTCAGAAAGTACCCATGTGGGTATCCAGCATGACCGGCGGTACAAAACTTGCACGGAAAATAAATACGAACCTTGCCAGGGTTTGCCGTGAATTCGGTATGGGTATGGGCCTTGGTTCATGCAGAGTTATCCTCAGTGACGATACACATTTCAATGATTTCAACATGCGACCCGTTATCGGCAATGAACTGCCGCTATATGCCAATCTGGGAATAAGCCAGATCGAACAATCACTTAAGCAAAATACATTTCATGAGATAACGGAACTGGTTAACAGACTGCAGGCCGACGGGCTGATCATACATGTCAATCCTATGCAGGAATGGATACAACCCGAAGGTGACCGGCTTACCATTGCCCCGATCGAGACCATAAAAAAGTGTATCAATAAAGCAGATTTTAACGTTATTGTTAAGGAAGTCGGACAGGGCATGGGTCCTGAAAGCCTTCGACAGTTGATGAGACTGCCTCTTGCTGCCATAGAATTTGCTTCTTTCGGCGGCACCAACTTTGCCAAAATTGAATTGATGCGAAGTGACCTTGTTTCCAGGGAGTTATTTGAACCCTTCGCAACTATAGGTGAAGATGCCGAAAGCATGGTAGGCTATGTGAACAGCATTGCCTCGGATGAGCATGAAAAGGTTCTTTGCCGGCAGGTTATTATTTCCGGCGGCATACGGAATTTTCTCGACGGATATTTTCTCATCAGCAAACTCAGTCTTCCTGCAGTATACGGACAGGCATCTGCATATCTCAGGCATGCAAAAGAGGATTACGACGATCTGTACAGGTTTGTTGAGCTGCAGGTAAAGGGTTATATGCTGGCCAGCTCCTATCTGACAATCCATAAATAATGAGCGGTCATAAGATCATAAGCGGGTTCTCCAGGTTATCACGCCCGGAAAAAATTGCATTTCTGAAAGAATTGGTACCAGACGGAGCGGGTCTAAAAATCGATCTTGATTCGCATCTCCATGCTGACGCTTCATACCGGCAATTGTATAATGAATTTTCTGAAAATACCGTATCGAATTTTTACCTGCCATTTGGTGTTGCCCCCAATTTCATCATCAACGATCGGCAGTATACTGTTCCAATGGTAATAGAAGAAAGCTCGGTAGTAGCTGCCGCATCTGCTGGCGCCGGATACTGGAGTGAGAGAGGAGGGTTCAGGTCAACTGTTAAATCAACGGTGAAGACAGGACAGGTGCATTTTTTATGGTCGCGAAATGCTGAAGAGCTGAGATATTTTTTCAACCGCTTTAAACCTGAACTGATCCGGAGCACAAATGAACTGACACAAAATATGCAAAAAAGAGGGGGCGGAATCGCCGGTCTTGAACTGATCGATAAGACAGGTGTCCTTGAAAACTATTACCAGTTGTTTGTAAAATTTGAGACCGCTGATTCAATGGGTGCAAATTTTATCAATTCGGTGCTGGAAAAAATGGCAGCGGTTTTTCATTCAGCATTTATTGATTTCACCGGCTCTGAAAAGGAGGGAAGCCGATTGGAGATCATCATGGCAATTCTTTCCAACCATGCCCCGGAGTGTATAGTTGAAACATTTGTAGAATGCAGGATCGACGAACTATCGAGCGGATCTGCCGGTATTTCGCCCCTGAACTTTGCAAAAAAATTCAAGATGGCAGTGGATATTGCGTCCGCTGATACATACAGGGCTGTTACCCATAACAAAGGCATATACAATGGCATTGATGCAGTGCTTATGGCAACCGGCAATGATTACAGGGCAGCCGAAGCGCAGGGTCATGCCTGGGCATCGGTTACAGGGAACTACAGGGGACTGTCGCAAGTCTCAATTACCGGGGATACTTTCCGTTTTGGCCTGGAAATTCCGCTTACGGTGGGGACTGTGGGGGGACTTACCAGATTGCACCCCCTGGCCAGAAGGGCGCTCGAGATTCTCGGAAAGCCTTCGGCAAAGCAGCTTATGCAAATTGCCTCGGCAGCCGGACTTGCAAATAACTTCAGTGCCGTAAAATCACTGATCACCGTCGGTATTCAGAAAGGGCATATGCAGCTGCACCTTTCCAATATTCTGCACGGATTGAACGCTTCTGAGAACGAAATTGCAGCCGCTGCGGAATATTTCAGGAATAAAACTGTCTCGGTTTCACAGGTTCAGCAATTTGTGAAGAATATCAGGGATAAAACATAAACAATAATGAGCACCAGGTACATATCCCATGGCAAGTTGCTCTTAACCGGCGAATATCTGGCGCTGCATGGAGCCAGAGCGTTGGCAATACCTGCCAGGTATAATCACTGGATGGATGTGCAGGAATCAGCCGGTGAACTGGTGCCGGTGATCAGATGGACGGCAAAAAGCCGGGGATCGGAGTGGTTTGATGCCGTATACCGGATGAAAAACCTGGTTATTCTTGAAACAAATGACCGGGATAAGGCTCAATTACTCGCAAAAATACTCATCGAAGTTTTTAAATTGAGTAAAGACATTGTATCCGGCTCCGCTTCATGGACAATAAATACGGATACCGATTTTCCCGTCGGCTGGGGATTGGGCACAAGCGCTACCTTGATTGCTAATCTGGCTGCATGGGCAAATATTCCGCCATTTGAACTATATTTCCGTGTTTCAAATGGTTCGGGTTATGATCTGGCTTGCTCCCTGTCTGAAGTGCCTCTGATTTACCGGCTCCGGCCTGTGAAACCTGAGATTGAAAAGATACGGTATTTTCCTGTATTCCATGAGTCAATCTATTTTGTTAACCTTGGACTGAAGCAGCATTCATCTGTTAGCGTGGAACGTTTCAATAAAAAAGGCATAGTGAACAGCAAAATGATCGACCGGATGAATGAACTCACCGAAAAGTTCGTCAATTCCCCTTCACTGGAAGATCTGAATGAAACAATCACCGAACACGAAAGACTTATTTCATCAGCAATCGGAATGAAACCGGTCAAAGAGAATTTTGGTGATTTCACGGGGACAATGAAATCACTCGGGGCATGGGGCGGAGATTTTGTTCTGGTTACCTGGCCCTATGGAATAGAAAGCCTCAGGGCATATTTTGCCGGAAAGGGGCTCTATACAGTAATACCATTTAAGGAGATGGCTTTATGAACGAATTTTCACCGGGAAAAAAATATATCAGGGAGGCACAACATCTTCCGCCCTCGGTTCATCCGGGTGTTGTGCAATGGAATTGTCCCTCCAACATTGCCCTGGTTAAATACTGGGGCAAGAAGGAAGAACAGGTTCCGCTAAATCCTTCGATAAGTTTCGTGCTGCGTCGTTCTATTACCCATATCACCGTTGGATATGAACCTGCTGCTGAGCATAAAACAGCTAAGACAACCCTGCTTTTCAACGGTAGGGAAGAACCCGAAATAAAGAAACGTATGGACTCATATCTTGAATCAATCGGAAAATACATGCCGTTTCTTGAACATCTCCGGCTTAAAATCGAAACCTCCAATACATTCCCGCATGCAGCTGGAATTGCATCATCAGCGTCGGGTTTCGGAGCCATAGCTTTGGCACTTGTTGACATTGAAAACCGGTTATCCGGCAATACTATTCCTGAAAACACTTTTTCAAAAGCATCCTTCCTGGCCAGGCTTGGATCGGGGAGTGCGTGCAGATCGGTGTATGGAGGGTTCAGCCTGTGGGGGAAAGTTACACAGATGAAGGGCAGTTCGGATTTTTATGCAGTACCTCTGAATGATCTGATACATAAGAATTTTCAGCATTACCGTGATTCGATCCTGCTTGTCAGTTCTGCCTCAAAGCCGGTATCGAGCAGTACAGGACACCAGATGATGAACGGACATCCATTTCTGGAGACCCGTGTGAACCAGGCAAAAAAAAACATACTCAACCTGATAGACATTATAAAATCAGGCGATACAGGTTCTTTTGCCCGGCTCGTGGAAAACGAAGCGCTGACCCTGCATGCCATGATGATGTCAGGCAATCCGGGATATATTCTGATGAAAGAAGGCACCATCGAAGTGATTTCCAGAATCAGGGATTTCAGAAAAAGAACCACGATCCCCCTCTGTTTTACACTCGACGCCGGTGCAAATGTTCATCTTCTTTATCCCGAGGAAACAGAAACAATGATAAGGAAATTCGTCGATGACGAACTGGTGTATTTTTGTGAAGAAAACAAGGTCATTCACGATGAAGTGGGAGAGGGTCCGGTTAAGATTGAACCGGTTAATCTGTCAGATAACGAAACTGCCGGGAGAAGAAAAGTGAGTATATGATGCCTCTGAAGAAAACTCCGGGAAAAATTCTCCTTTTTGGGGAATATACCATTCTGACAGGTGGCCAGGCACTGACAATACCCTACAGAAACGTACACGGTTATTTCGATAAATTGACGGATCATCCGGCAGAACACCATATCTCCTCAAACAGCGGGTTGAAAAAGTTAAGCAGCTATCTTTCCGGACTAAATGAAAACAACTTTATTGATTTTAAACCCGGCCTGGTAAAATTCAATAATGATATCGAAAACGGGCTTTTTTTTCATTCAGACATTCCGGAAAATTATGGGGTTGGAAGCTCAGGAGCATTAATTGCAGCGGTATTCGATCAATATATCGACAATAAAAAACCGGGTGTCAACAACCTTGTTGCCATCAGGAAGGTTTTGGCAACCATGGAATCTTATTTTCACGGAAGGAGTTCGGGGATCGATCCGCTGACTTGTTTTTTGGATGCTTCGCTTCTGATTGCCGGTGAACGCATTGAAATTTTGGATGAAGGCATCAGACCGGGCTCCGGTATTTTTCTCATCGATACCGGAAGAGTCGCAACCACTGCCGGGTTGGTACAGCGCTTCCTGAAAAAAAACGAAGATCATGCATTCCACACCGCAATAGAAGACGAGCTGCAACCTGCCGTTGAAAACGCGATCCGATCTCTGATTTCAGGCAATACGGGATTCTGGGACCATATTCGGACTATTTCTGAATTTCAGCTTGGTTTTTTTGAAGAAATGATACCGGAAAATGTAAAAGCGCTATGGAAACGCGGATGTGATACCGGTGATTATTTCCTTAAATTATGCGGATCGGGTGGAGGCGGTTATGTGCTCGGATTTGCACGAAAACACCGAAAGGATGTAAAGACCGACCAAAAGCTGATCTGGCCGGATTAGGATAAAGAACGGATTCCTCTGGCCATTCTTATCGCTATGACAATCAGGTAAATATAGTATACGCCCACGAAAAGCCGCTGCCAAAATCCACGGCTTAAGAACAGGCTGACGGTATCTTGTGGCAAGACCTTGGAAAGTGTAAAGAGAATGAAAAAGGCAATGCCCAGGATGATCGTCAAAATTGAAAAATGATAAAAGCGCGGGAAATGTTTTTTCGGAAAGGCTTTCATCAGCACAAAAGGCAGCACAAGCAATCCGGTTACACCTATTGCTCCTGCGATATTGTGAAAAATGCCTGTGGTTGTAAGGTGTCCTGCGACATGATTTCCGGGAAAAACACCCGAACCGATACCTTCTCCGATTCCGTAAATCATGATCAGAAGTGATGCAAGTTTAACCGTTGCAGGCGGATTCCTGGTCGCATTCCGGTATGATATCCCAAACAATACAAATAATATTCCGACGACTATCCAGCATAAAGACATCAGCTTTCCCACCGGACTGGCTGATGAACCCAATGCACTCATTGGCATTTTCATATGGTTGTAACCGGGGAAGTATGGGGCGAGAATATAAACCGATGCAAAATCACCGATACAGGCCAGCATGCATGCTGTTATTCCTGTCCATACCCACATTGCTTCTGAGAAAGTCTTTTTAAAAAATAACGTATTCACCATTTCATTTTTTAAATTTCCAAACCAGTAACGACTCTTTAATTCAACACACCAAAAGCAGAAAATTTGCTTTCAAGGTTTGATCACCTTCGAGAGTACCGAAGGTACCTGGAAAAGATCGTAATCGTTCTCGTAGATCAGGTATTTATTGTACCAAACCGGCGTATATTTTTCTTTGAAGTCGCGCATGCCTTTATAATGTGAGAATGAGCGCAATTTATTGTAAGCAAATTTCATCGATTTTTCTGTGATATTCTGGGGATTGGTTAATCCCGACAACGGTGCAAACCCCAGATTTACATAGCGGTAGTTACAGGCACGAAAATAATTGAATAATTGAATCAGGATGAAATCCATTACACCATTGGGAGCATCAGCGGTTTTCCGCAGGAGATCGTATGTACCTTCTGATTTCGTATAATCGGGAATGATATTTAGAAAACAGACGATCTTTTCTTCAGGATTTTCTACAGTAATAAGGGTTTGCATTTTCATTTCATTCCAGTCAAACATGCCCTGGGAAAAGACGATCTCACTCCTGTCTGTGACTTTCAGCCACTCATCTGAAACCGATTTGAGTTTTTGCAGCAAACCGTCTTTTATCGGTGGCTCATGTATCTGTGATTTATATCCCCGCTCCGTGACCTTATTCACTGCATTTCGTAACGATCGCCGATGACCGCCTTCCAGGCTGAATGCATCGAGGTCAACCACTGCTTCCTGCCCGAGAAACAAGTATTTTTTGCTGCAGTCTTTGAATGCCGGCAGGCTTTCTTCCGGCACCCGGTAATAAATGCTCTTCAATCCGTTCTCATAACAGTATGTATCAAAATCCTTTATGCATTGCAGAAGATGATCTTGATCGGAAGCGACAGGATTTTCAAGGACTACAGCAAAATTCCCGGAAACGCGGTAAGCGATAAAGGCATTTGAATCACCAGGCAGAAAGATCAGTTTGTCTTTAGATACTTTAAAATAGTCGAGTGCTGATTTTCCATGCAGGTTTAAAAGCTCAGCAGCCTGTTCGATCTCTTCAGGGCTTGAGGTATTTTTAAGCACATACGGTTTTATTAATGTATATGTCAGAAATCCTATAGAAACGAAACCGCTGATGTTAATTGAAGAAATAAAATGTTTTGCAAAACTATCAGCCGGAGATATTTCAGGAGAACCTATAAGAAAGAAGTTCTTTACAGTATACCAGATCGATTGTGTCCAGCCGAAATCAACATTAAAATGATTCTTATCGAGAAAATAAAACCCCAGGGTACCGTATATCATTACGGCCATTACACTAAGCAGTGAGGTTTGGAGACCTACATAAAACAACCTGGGATTTGTTTTGATATAGTATTGTTTTCGTGTGACAAGCAGGTTAAGGATCACGATCAGCGCTACGGTGGCTTCTTCATAATCCAGCGCTTTCGTAATATGTCCGATGAACGATCCGATGCTCAGGACCAGGGCAAACCACCAGGCTATTTGCAATCCTTTAAGCATGAACGCTGCTGTCACCAGCAGAAAAAGTCCGGCGGTGAGCACAAAATAATTCGAGAAGACTATGGCATCTGTGAATAGAAAATTTTTCAGGTGTTCGATACGCCATGCTATCGACGGTGTGAGCACGGAAATAATGTTGACAATGCCCAGGGTGAATATCAGCACTGCAGGAATGATCCTGAAAAGGAGCTTATTGATCTTCAGGAGAAAACTTACAATACCTGCCAGCATGGGTGTCCAAAATTCAAAAAAGCGGTAAAGTAAGGTAATGGAAATAGCTTCAACACTGTTAAATCCGAAACGCGTAAGCAGAAAAGCCATAGAAATTTCAATGGCGCCGAGGCCACGTAAAAAAGGAGAAACTATGAGAAAAATAACTGCAATGATATATCCCATTATTGCGGCCAGTATTGAAGGCGTAAAATGAAGCGCCTTCATGGCAATGTAAAGATGGCAAATCCCGGCAACCTCAATGATCAAGGAAACAAAAAGAGTGAAGATCAGTTTATAGTTGTCGATCCTATAGTTTTCCAGTTCTCCTAAAAAAGCTTCAGCAGCCGGAATAACCTTGATAATAGTCTTGTAGATCCACCCTTTTTGAGTTACGGATCTGAAAATATACATTGCAAGAAATGTGAGCAGAATAATGGATGCGAATCCCAGCCATTCCCCTGTTCCTATACTGCCCCTGAAAATCGAGTAAATGAAGGCAGGTATGGCAATGATGACAACAGAAAGGATCCCGATAAATCCATAAATTGACGATGCAAAATGAATCTGGCTCTTTGATATGCCTCTCCTCTCAATATCACGGGTAAAAAAGACCAGCGAAGAAACACCCCCTGCAGGCAAAAATACACTGACAAAATTTCGCTTTAAAAACAGGATGATGGCATCGGCAATCCCAATGTTGCTGTCTACCGACCGAAACGATAAATAATACATCAGTCCCTGCAGGAAAATATAGGTAGCAGTAAGAAGGAGGCCAATAAGCAGCCAGTTGAAATCAGTGGTAAGCAGGGTATTCCGGATATTTTGAATTTCAGTTTTTTCGTGCTTTAAGAACCAGAACCCAATTCCGATAAACATTGCGGTGAATAAAAATTGAGCAATTAACCTGCTGTTTTCACGGATGATCGAAATACCTTCTCGTTTAACTAAACCTGACGAAATGCTGACTGCTGTTTTTTTCATTATTGTTTAACAACTGGTTAGCCGCTATTTACTCTGTTTTTTGTCCGGATAACATGACCAGCAATACCGGAATGGCGAACTGAAGTTAAGCTCATCGCATTAGGATGTTCACCGGAGCTGTGAAAATATTAAATTAAATTATACCTGTTGTTTTCATCATACAAAAAATGATAAAAAGGTGATTGAAAATTTTCAATCACCTCAAACTAACCTATACAAATATATATCGGGAACAGCTTATTTCCAAAAAATGTTCATAATTTCCTGTAAATTAAATGTTAAGCATTGTTTTTAAGCTGCATCCCGTTTGCATCAAAGTATAAATTGTGCTTTTTATTGTCTTTCTGCACCTGAACTGAATAACAGATAGTCTTGTTCTTATTGTCTTTGATGACAACCCTGTCGTCTGTTATTCCCCAGTCATGGTATTTGCTTTTTTCTATTGCATTAATTATGGGAGCCGGCAGCTCGCTGTTCTTTATCACCTCTTTCGAACGGATAAGCTTGCCATCCTTTGAGAAAACGGCATCAACCCAGCTACCATCGGATGTTTTGATATGAACAGCATACATATTGGGCCGTGTATCCATACTGTTATTATTTATCTCGTTCTTGTAGGCCCAGCCGTATTGCTTTAGTGTATACGGAAATGAATACCATTTAATTACAGTCCCATCCATAAAACTCTTTTGGACTGATTGCTTAACATCCTGGGGAACGTCGTTACTTTTCAATACCAGTTTATCTACAGGTACTTCTTGTTCTTCTTCCGGTACAGGCATTTGTGCAAATGCGCTGAATGAAAGTAAAAAATATGCAACAAATGGAATGATTGTTTTTTTCATGATCGTATGATTTAATATTCAGAAATTTATAAATACTTGACTTACTAAAACGGGCATTCCGGATAGATTATCCTGTTCATAATCTGTTTCCTGGCTTGTAATGAATTCTATGCAGGAAAACATGCTGAACTACTGCCCGCAAATTATTCAGATTGGGGAGGGGGTAAATCGAGGATTGCCAGGTCGAGATGGTTATTGACTGTTAAATTGAATGTGGAATATATATAGTGGAAAACAAAATAGAAATCGATAATTGGTGGGTATGCAAAATCATTTCCTGATAGATGCCTGTTATTATTTTCAAAATTTTCGGTGACGTCTGTTTCAGGAAATTCCGCGAATAAAGGAATAACACCACAAATTGCATTTGATGCAATTTCATCTGTGAAGTTATCCGTATGCGAATTTTTTTTGTGTATATCAGAAACTGCCAGAGAAATGGTTAAAACAAAGGGAAGAAACAGCATATTAACCCACCGGTTGGATAGTATGTTTCTCTTTTTGGCCATAAATATTCAAAATTTCTTTGAAATTACCGGATCCAAAATTACATCAAAAACAAGCCGGTTTTCATGTATTAACATATTTTAACACAGGATTTTAGGGATATTTAACAGTGACTTGCATAAACAGTTATAGTTCTTGAAGTTATTTGATCCGCATAGAGGGTTAAGGTATTCCTTACATTCAGGGTGAAATGACCGGCAAAGCGGCCAGGTTTTATTTCCGCTGCAACATGATCATCGAAAAAGATGCATGTACTCCTTTCTGTAAAATTCAATGGAAATATCGCTATACCTGAATTGCCTGGCTGTTGATTTTATCCCGTAAGGAAATACAGCTACATCACTCCAGCGATATATTTCTTCGGCTGATTTATCGATTCCGTGATTATACGCAGTTGCATAAAACCTGATTTTATCTTCCATGTCATAAAAAGTCAGCTGGTGAAACCGTTCGGTGGCTGCTGCATAAAAACAATTCAGGTAGATCATCTGCCAGTTGAGTGATTTTAATCTTTTAAGCCGTTCCCTGCGTATTTTTTTTTCATTCCTGTGTTCAAATTCAGTGATAAACCCAAATACTGCAAATAATCTTGGTTTCGAATCTATAAAATTCTCCAGCCATTCCACAAAAGAAGGTTTCATCTGAAAATAGCCTACTGAAAAGTCGGCATATGCTTTCCCGTATTTTACATAAATGAGTTCAAGCGCCCTGGTCTCAAGATAATTTTTGAACAGGTTGTAGCGTATAATCTCAGGAAACACAACAGAAGCAATAACTGCTGTATCGCTGCTGTATCTTCCGGCGTAACCGGCAAACAGATGGCTGTTTGCATCCAGAAAATTCAGTGCCCGGGTATAATCGAATGTAAATTCAGTCCGGTAATCAGTTTTCTGGAGGAAGAACAGGATTAAACAAAATGTAAACAGAATTCTCATGCAATATTTTTTCAAAATTAAATGGATTTATTTAAAATTCATTGCAAATTTGATTGGAATGAATATTCAATTTTCTACACCATGAATATATTATTGATCGGTGGAACAGGACTGGTGGGATCTTACCTGCTGCCAAAACTTTCAAAGGCCGGACACAACGTTTTTGCGCTCACACGTTCAACCTGGAAAGTTCCGTTGATAAACAAACTAGGGGCACATGCACTTCAGGGGGATATCCTGAATCCCGATTCATTTACAGGCTTGGTTAAAAATCCCGACCTGATCATTCTTCTTGCCATGCCAGCTGTAAAGCCCGGTAAAAGGATCACCAAACGGAGATTTGATGAATTAAAGGAAGAGACAACAGGTTTTTTCAGAAATTCAATTGATCTGGCTAAAAGATACCATATTCCTGTGATACTTCCGGGAGGAACGAGTTATAATACCCGTGATGGTGAAGTCGCTGATGAAACCTGGCCAATATACAGGAAAGGATTGTCAGGCATCGGCGAAGAAACTGATATCATAATTGATAAGGCAATTGAAAAAGGTACTCCGAAAGTTGTTCAGCTGATATATGGCAAAATATATGGAAATGGTGGTTTATTCAGGCTTCTGTTTGAATGGATGCAAAAAGGAAAATTCAGGACCATCGGTAATGGTGAAAACTGTATCCCAAATATACATGCGGATGACGCTGCAGAGGCAATTCTCAAATCGGTTGAGAAAATACCTGTTGGCGAAAAATTCATCATCGCTGATGATTTTGCAGTATCGCAGACGGATTTCAACTGCCATATTGCAGATCTGTTGAAGCTTGAACATCCGAAACATATCCCTGGATTTATTATCAGGATGGTGCTCGGAAAAGACCTTTATCAGGTGGTTACAATGAATTGCCGGGTTACAAACATAAAAGCAAAAACCATGCTTGGCTGGGTACCCGGGTTTCCTTCCTACAGAGAGGGATTGGAAAATGCCATAGGAGCAATGGTAGAAAGAAAGCCCTATTTCTCTAAAATTTAAAAAAAAATAGTTAACTTATCCCTTAGAATCAATATCCAATCTATCATGAAAAAGATCCGGTTTTATTTAGTGGCTGTTGTTGCCATAGTTTTGTTCAGCAGCATGGCCTGGGTAAGAATTTCCCTATTACATCCCGCATTGATTGTGCTCCCTGAATCCATTAGAAATGTGGCTATTGTCGATCGTACACTGCAGGAAGAGTCGGTAAAAAACAAAATGGAACAGGTGTTGAGCGGAGAATTGATGAAGCAGGACGAACAGGCTGTTCGACAGTCCATGATAGGAATGATCAATGTATGTGCTGAATTCAACCTGTATAATCTCATGCAAACGCACAAACGGTATATCGGAGGCGGAACCAAAACAACATTTCCTGCTCTTATGAACTGGGATACTATTGCTGCCATTTGTAAAGAAAACGGGGCCGATGCAGTTCTGGCCATTGAAATATTCGATTCGGATTTTCTCATTACCAATCCGGGAAATGTGGCTCGTCAGGTTCTCGAAGGCAATGCCCTTGGCGGTTCGGGATATCATGTAAACGGCGTTGCTGTGATCAATTTCGGGGTAAGGCTTTATGACCCGTCAACAAGAAAGGTGATTGATGAGTACCAGGTGTCGCACAGGATGAATTTAGATGCCGGTGGCAATACTGTTCAGGATGCCGTAAACCAGGTGCTTGATAAGATAGGTGCCATTAATCAGGCCGGCTATCAGGCCGGAAGACTTTACGGTGAGCGTATTTCACCGAGTTATTATACGGTGATAAGGGAATTCTACAACAAACCCAAAAGAAACCATGACCTGAGGGCAGGTGTAAGAAAATCTGAAGTGGCCGACTGGAACGGAGCCATAGAATCATGGACGAAAGCACTTGATGACAAACGAAGGGTTGCACGAAGAGCTGCCTTTAATATAGCAGTAGCCTACGAAGTGCTTGGCGATCTTGATAAAGCCAAGGAATGGGCGGCCAAGTCATATACCGAATATGGAGAAAAGAGAGGGAACGATTATTTCAACATGCTGGTTTACCGCATCAGGGAAGAAGCGGAGATAAGGAGACAGGTTCCGGATCAGGAATGAATCTGTGCAGAATAATCTGTGAAGCTGTCTGATACGTTTCTTCCAAACGATAAACATATTTTAAAGGAATAAGGATAAGAAACGCTCTGGTCAGGTCGATAAAGCACTGTCCTGTAACAATTAATGCCTTCCAAAAACTGCTATGGTTGCTTTTCGGCCAGAGCCATTTTTAGTATCGTAGAAGAACTCAATTCTTTCGATTAATCTGTTGTTTCCGGACAGGTCAATTATTCTTGAACTGCTTCGCGGTCTGAAGTTATGCCGCAATTCAACTTCTTTTCGTCCGTCGTTTTCGAAATAAATAATGCATCTGTGCATATTCAGCGCCCCTCCCCTGACTACAGTTCTCACTGCTTTAAAGGCACCTTCATGCCAGGTAACAAATTACATCTCTGTCAAGCCTGTAATCCAGCCTGCGGGTTCCCAGCAACTCCAAACCGGGTTTTTGTGCATAGGTTTCAGTAACTACAATGGCGGGGGCCATACAAAGGACAGGTAAAACAACCGTTTTTTTCAATTTCACACCTCTGTGTTTTGATTGTTTCGTGTTTGACTGTTTTATGGCGCCGGCGTTTAACAGGTATGCACATTTTTTCTCCGGTTTAAACAATAAAAAAAGCCGCTCTGGTCGTACCAAAGCAGCTTTAAGACTTTATCAGGATTATTTACAGGTCGGTTACCCGTTTCATTTTTGGAACAAGAAAATGCATGATTATCCAAGCCGAAACATAGGCAATTCCACAATAGACGAACAATACACCATAGCCAACTTCAATTTTTCCGAGTGCTGCAAAATGTTTTAAAAGAAGGCCGGCAGATTGAGCTACCAATATTCCCCCGACTGCACCGGCCATACCACCTATTCCTGTAACAGATGCCACTGCTTTTTTAGGGAACATATCCGTAACCGTAGTAAAAATATTTGCAGACCACGCCTGGTGAGCTGCACATGCAACACCTATAACAAGTACAGCGAACCAAGTGTTAAACTGGCCTAACCAGCTGGCCAACAACACCGACAATGGAAACAATGCATAGATGAACATGGATAACTTTCGGGCCTTGAAGGCTGCCATTCCGCCATTTATGAATTTTTTAGGTAACCAGCCTCCATAAACAGATCCAATAGTTGAAATTGTATAAACAACAGCTACGGCAAAAGGCCAGCTGATTATTCCCGGAATAGCAGAATGCTCATCATTGAAAGTCGGATTTAAGTCCAAAAAATTCTGGATTTTTCGCACATTTTCACCATTCAAAAAAGCCGGCAGCCAGAACAAGTAAAACCACCAAACCGGATCGGTAAGAAATTTTCCGAAAAAGAACGACCAGGTTTGACGATAGAGTAAAAGTTTTGACCAGGGTACTTTTTCAACCTTTCTCTTCTCGTCAACCTTCTCATCCATATCACTATGGATATAATCGTATTCAGCCTGAGATAATATACCTGCCTTAAGTTTTTCATCCGGTGAAGCGTAGGTGCGAAACCAGAAAAATAGCCAGGTAAGACCAACAGCTCCAACTAAAACAAAAGCCCACTGCCAGCCCCAATGTTTAGCCATCCATGGCACAAATAACGGAGTAACTATAGCACCAATGTTCGCACCTGAATTGTAAATTCCTGTGGCATAAGCTCTTTCTTTTTTAGGAAACCATTCAGCCATAGTTTTGTTAGCAGCCGGAAAGTTGCCAGCTTCTGTGAAACCTAAAGCTGCGCGCCAGGCACCAAAGGTAAAAGTACTGTATGCAAAAGCATGTCCAATGGCAGCAATGCTCCACCCTAACAGGGAAAATGCATAACCTCTTTTGGTACCGATCCAGTCGATAAATCTTCCGGCAAGTATCATACCCAGGGCATAGGCAATTTGAAAACTCATGACTACCCATGAATAGTATAACTCCTGGTTAGCCTTATCAAGTCCAAAAATCCCGGCATCAGACAATATCGGTTTCAAAAGACCCAATACATTTCGGTCAAAGTAGTTAACTGTAGTGGCAAAGAATACAAGTGCACAAATGGTCCATCTGTACTTTCCTATTTGCTTCTGAACTTCAGTCATAATAATGATATAGTAGGGGTTATTTACTTATTACATCAGTGCCTTAATTTTCTGAATGGTTTGCAGCGTTTCCCTGACTTTTGCTGACAGGCCTTTATAATCCTGCTTTGAAATGAATTCTTTTGTGATCAGTTTTGATCCCATTCCCACACAATGCACACCCGCTTTAAACCATGCGCGCAGGTTTGACTCAGAAGGCTCCACTCCCCCTGTAGGCATAATGCTAGTCCATGGCATAGGTCCCGATACCGCTGAGACAAATTCGGGCCCGCCTACCTGTGAAGCCGGGAATATTTTTACGATTTCGGCACCGAACTCTTCGGCCCTGGAAATTTCAGAAACCGAACCGCATCCGGGGATCCATGAAATTTTTCTCCGGTTGCATATCTTCGCCATCTCTTCATCCAGAACGGGAGATACAATAAAATTTGCGCCCAGTTGTATATAAAATGCAGCCGTAGCAGCATCAATAACCGATCCGACACCCATGATCAAACCGGGCGCTTCGATTGCCGCAAATTTATTCAGCACGGAAAAGACTTCGTGGGCATAATCGCCACGGTTGGTGAACTCAAAGACTTTTACACCGCCATCGTAACAAGCTTTTACCACGTTTTTACATACTTCCTTGTCGGCATGGTAAAACACAGGGATCAATCCTGTCTGCTTTGTTATAGTAGCTACCTCAATCCTGCTGAATTTTGCCATAAAAAGTATGATCAAAATGTAAAACAACAAATTTAAAAATTAAATCCAAAGTATCAGGAATTATGAGAAAAAGAAATCAGAACATAATTTTGGCGTTAACCCATATTTGAAGGGGATACCGGATGCCGGATATTTGACAGAAACAACTATCCCGGGTTGATAATTGAAATCCGGATCAGCAATTACAGTAATCGGCGATCAGTGATCAGTAATCATTATTCGGTAAATGGTAAGCGGTGATCAGTGACCAGTCTGTCTGCCTGGACCAGATGCAGGAGTGAGAAGGAAAGAGACAAATAAATATCCGATACTATGTGAAAAAAATTATCGTATGATGATAAATATTTATTGTCATCAGATAATTCAATTATCGTCCCACGATAATTATTCAACTGATAATTTTATTGAGTAAAAAAAATTTCAATCACGGGTAACGATTAGCAAGTGAATCATAACCGTCACTTGTCACTCGTCACTATATATAGAGCAAAGCGAAAATCTCTGTCAGATACTTGATGCTGAATAATGCATGCAGTCAGCAGATCAATACTAAGAGCAAATAGTATTTGGTAATGGGTAATCAGTCCGGAGGCTGTTGGAATAAAAAAACTAATAACACCAAACCTAAGACTTCCAACTTCGGAGTTCGGACTTCCGACTTCTGACTTACATCTCCCAACTCTAAAACTCAACACTTAGAAACGTTACACCCACAATCGTTTTCATTGACAGACAGTAAGTTGAATTGTAACCAAATTTCATAAATCACGTAAAAAAAGATACAAAACATTGATTAGTGAGGTTTTGAGTAATATTAATCAATTAGTTACATGTAATTCATACTATTAAAAAGCGGTAGCCGAAAAGCTAATGAGTAGGTACAACTTAATTTAAATCCGATGAAAAGAACTATTTACATCATTGCAGTACTGTTTGTTTTTCCAATTGCAGATACTTTTTCTCAGGCCAGGCAGGGCAGTGTCCTTTTGGGTGCCTCAAGCAGTTTGTCGCTCTCGTCGATGAGTGCAAAAGTCAAATCCGGTAGTACTTCCCAGGATATGGGGAGTGTATTTACAATCGAATTCGCTCCGACATTCGGCTATTTTGTTGCCGACGGATTTGCGATAGGTCTTATAGCCGACATCAGTTCGGAAACCGACAAAGATCCGGATGGCAGTAAGTATTCATATACAAGTCTGGTCATTGGTCCTTTTATCCGCTATTATTTTCTTGAAGGCAATGTAAAACCTTTTATTCATGTGGACGGGGGATATGCCACTATGAAACAGAAAAGCGATCTGTCGGATGACACTATTAATGGTTTCGGGTTTGACGGCGGAGCAGGTGTGGCTATTTATTTAAATGAAAATGTTGCATTTGAATTGGGGTTAGGGTATGGTTTAGTCAGCCTAAAAAATCCCGATGTTGATGACGTAACGTTAAATACAAGCGGAATCAATTTCGCTATCGGTATCTCGGTCGACCTTTAATACATTATAAGGTATATATAAGACCTGTGGAGTTTTTCACGGGTCTTTTTTTGCCGGTAAGGTAGAGCCCGTCGCTTTGCTCTGTTATAATAACGAGTGACGAGTAACAAAGGTCAACGCTATTTAGGCATTGTCAATGGACAAATCCGAAACCCGAAACACTAAACCCGAACATTGAACCTGCCTACAGCATGTAGGTTCAGGGTTCTGTGTTCGTACGGTATACTCCATGCCCCATAAAATATCCAGCCCGGACTCCAAACTCCGGACCTCATAAAAGCGTTATCCCATTTCAACTTCCACAATGTGATTCCCTTTATCATCAGGAAGAGGCAGTATATTTCCCCGGATTTCTTCTCCGTCAAGGGTCACCTTTTTCACCCCCTTTGATACCCCGGTTTCGTTCTTGATCGTTATGGTATAGCTTGCCCCCCTGAATTTCCTGGCGATCCTGAACGACTTCCATACTTCGGGAATGCACGGGTCAATACGCAAGCCATTATAATCGGGTTGAATACCTAAAATGTATTGCGATATGGCATAAAAATTCCAGGCTGCAGTGCCGGTCAGCCATGAATTCTTTGCTTCTCCCGGTTTGAATGCATCCTTCCCTGCTATCATCTGCGAATACACGTAGGGTTCGGTTCTGTGCAGGTCGCTTATATCTTCGAGATACGAAGGGGCGATTTTGCTGTAATATTCAAATGCCTGGTTGCCGTTACCAACCAATGTCTCTGCAATCATTATCCACGGGTTGTTATGACAGAAAATACCTGCGTTTTCTTTGTAACCCTGGGGATATGTTGATATCTCGCCCATATTGAGCTTATAACTGGTGAATGCAGGATTATTCAGCACAATGCCGTATTTGCAGTCGAGCCTTTCTTTCACCGATTTCAGGGTTTTACCGGCCCTTCCGTCGTTGATACCAATCCCCGCCATAATACAGAAGCCCTGCGGTTCTATAAATATTTTCCCTTCATCGTTTTCACTACTTCCGATTTTTTCACCATAAAAGTCGTATGCTCTCAGGAACCACTCTCCGTCCCATCCATACTGATTTACGGCTTTGAGCATGCTATCCACGTGAGGCTTTGTCCTGTTGGCTTCTTTGCTGTAGCCGGTCTGTTCGCAAAGCCTGACAAACTCATTGCCATAAAGTATAAACATACCGGCTATAAAGATCGATTCGGCTTTGCCGCCCGATTTATTTTCGGTAACCTGGAATGATTCATCCGGGTTGGTCGAAAAACAATTCAGGTTAAGGCAGTCGTTCCAGTCGGCCCGGCCGATGAGCGGAAGCCCGTGAGGCCCCAGGTTATGCACCACATGGTAAAAAGATGCTTTGAGGTGTTCAAACAGGCTTTTGACATTGTTCTGGTCGTTGTCGAACGGCACCTGTTCATCAAGGATTGAAAAATCTCCTGTTTCCTTAATATAAGCTGTAACCGAGAGGATCAGCCATAACGGATCGTCATTAAAGTTACCGCCGATATCTGCATTTCCCCTTTTGGTCAGCGGTTGATACTGATGGTAAGCTCCACCGTCTTCAAATTGCGTAGCGGCGATATCAAGTATCCGTTGCTTTGCCAGTTCGGGGATCAGGTGCACAAAACCGATGAGGTCCTGGTTTGAATCCCTGAACCCCATTCCCCTGCCGATACCCGATTCAAAATACGATGCACTTCGCGATATATTGAACGTAACCATGCACTGGTACTGGTTCCAGACATTTACCATCCTTCCCAGTTTACCATCAGGATGGTCGAGCTGGTAAACCGAAAGCAGGTCATCCCAGTACTTTTGAAGATCAAGGAATGCTTTATTGGCTTTTTCCACGGTATCGAATTCTGCGATCATTTTTTTTGCATTATCTTTATTGATAACAGCCGGTCCGGCGAATTTCATCTCGTACTCATTTTCCACATATCCCAGCACAAAAACAAGGTCTTTTGATTCTCCGGCTTTCAGTTCAAGTTCAAGATAATGCGATGCCACAGGCGACCATCCGTGAGCAATACTGTTGCCTGTTTTGCCGGACATGACCATTACCGGTTCGTCAAAACCATTGTACAGCCCTGTGAACGTTTCCCTGTCGGTATCGTATCCGTTTATTGCAGCGTTCACCGAATAAAATGCATAATGGTTCCTGCGTTCACGGTATTCGGTTTTGTGATAGATGACCGAACCTTCAATTTCAACCTCTCCGGTGGAAAAATTACGCTGAAAGTTGGTTATGTCATCCAGGGCGTTCCATAAACACCATTCAACGAATGAATAGAGCTTAAATTTTTTTGGCTTTCCTGTGGTGTTTGTGAGTTTTACCTGCTGTATTTCACCGTTAAAATTCAACGGTACAAAACAGGTTACACCTACCGAAAGCCCGTTCTTTGATGATTCAAAGATCGAGTATCCCAATCCGTGCCTGCAGCAGTATGAATCGAGTCCGGTCCTGACAGGTTTCCATCCCGGATTCCAGACGGTATTGTTCTCATTGATGTAAAAGTACTTTCCGGTATTATCAACCGGCACATTATTATACCTATATCTGGTGATCCGGCGTAAACGGGCGTCACGGTAAAAGCTATACCCTCCCGATGTATTTGAAATAATGGAGAAAAAATCGGAATTGCCCAGGTAGTTGATCCACGGATAAGGTGTTTCCGGGTTGGTGATCACATATTCCCGTCTGGTATCATCAAAGTGTCCAAATTTCATAATAATTTGATATTTAAAGGTTTATTCGTAAAACTCAACTTTCAAAAACGCAGTGCATTGACCCCGATAATTATCGGGGGTAAGTTGAACAACTAAGTGAAACGTTCTCATAAGTCACGCAAATGCGTGGCGAATAACTGAACGAAGTGGTCTCATGACCAACGGGAATA
>CAZDCD010000021.1:10752-78149 GCA_964503885.1 uncultured Bacteroidales bacterium | reverse complement strand
TCCCGGATCAGCCTTTTTTTTTCAGGTTTAAAAAACCAGTTGATTTTTTATCGTGACGCGATAATTGAATTATCATACGGCGATAAATAATTATCGCGGTACGATAACAATTTTAATGTATGTGGTTTCAGGCTTGCCTGCCTGTAGGCAGGTGATCACAATTCCGCGCCATGGATTGCCATTGCCCTGAATGATCAAGGCAGATGACACGAAGTTTTACCATGGATTGTCACTGGTCACCGAAAATTGAAGCATAGTGAAGCTCTGGTATTAGCCTTCCGTTCAATGCCACTTAAAAATCCTCAGCCCGATATACGCCAGGATAAGTCCTGTCACACTCAGGATCAGAAAATCAGGGAGAATATCAGTAACCATCGCTCCCTCAATAAAAATGCTCCTCAGGGAATCGGCAAGAATGGTGAGGGGAAGTTTTTGTATCACAGGTATGACAAAATCAGGAAAATTATGGTAACTGAAGAATATTCCCGAAAGGATCATCATGGGCATGCTCACCACATTGATCAGCCCGGTTCCTATTCTTGAGTTTGCAGTGCGTGATGAGATGAGTACCGAAATTCCTGTAAAAAATATATTCCCGGCCAGAAACATCATGCCCAGTGCAACAAGACTTCCCTGTACTGTAATTTTAAAATAGCCCCAGGAGAATGCATAGAGTATACCCGCTTCAACAGTAGCAAGACTAAGTCTTGCGGTAAAATGTGAGAATAAAAAATGCGATTTCTTCATGGGGGTGGCAATCATACGCCGCAGCAATTTTTTCGACCGCATTTCTATGAGTGTATAGCTGATCCCCCATAACAGCGAATTCATGATACCCAGTGCTATCAGTCCGGGAACCAGGTAATCGATATACCGCGTTCCGATACGTGTGAGCGGTTTAATGCTCCCTGTCTCATAGATGAAATCTTCGTTCCTGATGGCTGATGACAAAAGGATATAACCCAGTTTGGCTTCCGGGCTTTTCGGGTCGAAATAATAATGCAGGCTGTCTTCCGATTCACGGATGAGTATCGAGGTCTGTCCACGCTTGACCATCAGCAGCGCCGAATCCCAGGTTGCAGGAATGAACCGGCAGGTGGTTTTTCCCAGTTTATCGTTCACGATCTCTTTTTGGTAAGCAATCGTGTCTTTATCAGAGGTCCCGGTAACAGGTTCGGAACCAGCTAAAAAATCTTTCAGCAATTTATTCTGATGATGGTTGTCACGCACGAGAGCGACAGTCTGAGAAAGTTCTGCCTTTCTTGAAAATGCGACCCCGAGCACCCAGGCCATGGCCACTGGAAAGATCAGCGACCAGAAAACTATGCCCGGCTCCCTGATGAATTCCTTGTACCTGATTGATATGAGCTGAAGTACCGGTGATTTCATTGGTCTTTATTGTTCATCTTCGTTGAATTTTCTGCCTGTCAGCCCGATAAAAAGATCTTCAAGGGTCATTTTCCGGCATTCCATAGAATGAAGCTCCTGGTTATTCGATCTTACAAGATCCATCAGTGCAGGAAGTGTGGTTACAACCTCATTCACCATCAACCTGCATTTTTTGTTGTCGTTGTCCCATTCTATTTTCCGGAGTCCCGGCAGCGAGGTATAATCGGGCTTCCGATCGCCATTTTCCAGGATAAACTCAATGACCTCACCGGAATTATTGCCGGACAGCAGTTCATTGAGCGCGCCCTCCGCGAGGATCCTGCCTTTATCCATAATCACAATGGTATCGCATAAATACGACGCTTCTTCCATGTAATGGGTAGTGAGGATCATGGTTGTTTTTTCGTGTTTTTTCAGATCGAGCAATATCCGCCAGATCTCTCTTCTTGTGGTGGGATCAAGCCCTGTTGTGGGTTCATCGAGCAGCAATATTTTTGGCCTGTTGAGCAATGCAATGCCCAGTGCAAGCCGCTGACGCTGACCTCCTGACATATTCTCGGCGTATGCCTTCCTTTTCTCATCGAGGCCTGTAAGGGCAATGATCTCTTCGATCCTCTTCCGGCCTATCCTGTAAAAAGAAGCGAACAGGTTCAGTGTTTCCGTAAGGGTCAGCTTATCGATAAAGTGCGTTTCCTGGAGTGATATCCCGATCATGCGGTGAAGAAAATCTTTGTTCCCGTGCCAGTGCCTCTGAAGGATCCTGATCTCACCCGATGTGGGTTGTTGCAGCCCTTCGATCATTTCAACAAGTGTGGTTTTTCCGGCACCGTTGGGCCCGAGGAGGGCCAGAAATTCTCCGTGTTTAATATCCAGGGAGATATCAATAACCGCTTTTACATCTTTGAAGTTTTTGCTTACATGCTCTATTTCAATAACATTTGGGTTATCGACTCCAGTGGTGTCCATCCGGCCTGCTTCTTTTATTCGGTAAACTTTTCTATTTTTCCGCCTATGCTGGTATTTGTGTTCACCACGCCGGGATCACCCTTGTACGTTATATAAGCGCCGGTTGAGGAGTCAGCATTCAGTTTTTTTTCCACATTGATCTTGGCCTTTCCGTTGGCAGTCCCCTTAATAGTGATTTCGTCGCTTTCGAGATCGAATAACGATAGGGTTGCCCCGGTTGAAGTATAGGAATCCTGCACAACAGCATATCCATCGGCGGTAAGCGCCGCGCCTTCCACAGCCTTGCATTTTAAGTACCCGATATCGAGGCTGAGGTAAGCCTTGGCTCCGGAAACCAGGTTAACGGTCAGCGAGTCCTGCTTCATAAGCTTTGCAGTAGAAATTTCAGATTGCCCCGAACCGGTAATTTCCCGGAGCTTTTTATAATATATCCTTACGGCCACATCGTACTTTGAAAGCGCGGGTGCATCCACACTCAGCTTAAGCAAGCCTTCGGATAGGTCAGTCAACACATCTGAAGGTTCAATATCGCGGACATTGATCTCGACCGATTCTTTATCTGATTTCACCAGCTCTGCACGGATCCCATTCTTGACCTCTATGCGGGTGAACGGGCCAACAGTTCTGGTAACGGTTTGCTGTGCGCTTAACGTGATACTCAAAAACAGAAAAACGGGAATAAAAAGTGTGTTGATTTTCATGATGTTTAGATTAGTATGGTCAATAAAATTACGCATTATCTGGTTCAGTATAGCAAAGCAAAAACGGTTTTGTTCACCGAAATATTATATCAGCAATGCGAGGGCGGCAATAAGTGTCGAAACAATGATGAATATCCTGTAGGGTTTTTCCGGAATGACCTTTACGATCTGAATGCCCAGGAATGCACCGGCAATGATCCCAGGTATCATAACCGCATCAAACATCAGCGACTGCAGGCTGATGGTTTTCCACACGAATACATGCAACGGGACTTTCACCAGGTTTATGATGAAAAAAAACCAGGCGCCGGTGCCGATATACACGTTTTTCGGGAGCCGCATGGAAAGCAGATAAAGTGCCATAACAGGACCTGCTGCATTCCCAACCATGGTTGCAAATCCCCCTGCAAGGCCAAGCAATGCGGCGAACCACCAGTAATCGGGCGCCATCATATTTTTCTTTTTCAGGTCCTGCCAGATCATCAGCATGATGCCGGCAATAACCACAACGGACAGGATATGGCTGAACTGTCTGTCGGATACAAGCCTGCCTGTAAGCACTCCGGCGGCTATGCCGGCACATGCCCAGGGGAGCAGAGCAAGAACATATTTCCAGTGGGCATGGCGGTTATAATAAGTCACCGCAAAGATATCCGCAGTAACCAGCATGGGTAAAACCAGTCCGGTTGAGGGTTTCCCGCCGAATATGGCGGCGAAAACAGGCACTATGAACAACCCCACACCCGAAAGCCCGGTTTTTGACATTCCGGTCAGCATGCCGCAAAAGATCACGAGCATCCACTGAACCAGGTTCAGGTCATAAGAGTTCGGGAACAGCTCCATTGAACAGTATGCTTGACAACGCTGCAATGTTAGTAAAATTTGACAGAACAATGGACTTTGTGAATGATTTGTCCTATTTTTATCGGGCATTCACTATACCGGCAATGGTGCTCAATTATATATGGATCGGTTTCTTCCTTGCGGGTTTCCTTGTTGCCCTGGTAAGGGTAGCAGGGTATTACTTCCGCGATTTCTTTGCCGAACACCTGAATATTATTTTCGGGGCAGCCGATCTGAACGTCTTCTCAGATATTGTTCAGGGAACATTTTCAACGGCTAAATACAGTGTTGAGATATGCCTCGGCCTGATCGGCATCATGGCCTTCTGGCTTGGCATCATGAAAATCGGCGAAAAAGGGGGAGCCATACGCGGCTTATCCCGGGCCGTAAATCCTTTTTTCCGCCGTATCTTCCCCGAACTGCCTGCGAACCATCCCGCATTCGGTTCAATGATCATGAATATCAGCGCCAACATGCTGGGGCTCGATAATGCAGCAACACCCCTGGGAATCAAAGCCATGGAGGATCTTCAGCAGGCAAATAAGACCAAAGATACGGCATCCAATGCCATGATCATGTTTATCGTGTTGAATACTGCCGGAATGACCGTTATACCGGTAACCATCCTGGCACTTAGAGCATCAGCCGGTGCGGCGAATCCAACCGATATATTTATGCCCCTGCTGATCGCCACTTTTTCTGCGGCATTTACGGGATTTATCGCAGTATCCATTATGCAGAAAATAAATATTATTAACCGGGTTATTCTGGGGTATCTCCTGGGCATTATTGGGGTTATTGCCTTTCTGATCTGGTATATGGTCGCGCATGACAAGCAGCAGGTGCAAACTGTAACCGGTTTTGCAGGCAATTTTATCATTTTCTCGATAATCATCACCTTTATTATACTCGGTATCGTAAAGAAAATAAATCTTTATGAAAGCTTTATTGAAGGGGCGAAGGAGGGATTTACCATTGCAGTAAAGATCATTCCCTACCTTGTTGCCATGCTGGTTGCCATTGGTGTGTTCCGTGCATCCGGAGCAATGGATCTATTGATGAAAGGCATTTCCCGGCTTGTCGGACAGTTTGGCGTAAATACCGACTTTGTTGACGCATTGCCGGTTGCCTTTATGAAACCCCTCAGCGGAAGCGGTGCCAGGGGCCTCATGGTGGATGCAATGAAAACATTCGGTGCTGACAGTTTCGTCGGCAGACTGTCATGTATATTCCAGGGAACAACCGAGACTACGTTCTATGTGCTTGCGGTGTATTTTGGCGCAGTAAATATCAGCAAAACACGGTATGCAGCCGGTTGTGCATTAATTGCCGACCTGGCAGGAATGGTGGTGGCCATATTTGTTGCCTACCTGTTTTTTCATTGAGGTTTGCCAGTGGTACTTCGCAATGAAATGAGGGTTATTCATGGACTGAACCGGTGAGCAACCTGGCGCCGTTTTCAACAGATTTTTTGGCAAACAGATTGAATATTTCGCAAAATTTTCGTTATTTAACAATAGAAATCAAATAATACCTCAAATGAAAACCATTTCTTTTCACTTTTTTACAGGACTATTCGTTGTAACTTTCAGTCTTGTTTCATGTTCGAACAATAAGAAAACAGATGATTCCGGCAGTCAGGATGAAATAGCCGAGGTGCAGAAGATACCCTCGGTGAACATCTATGATTGGAGTGCCAACGGATTGCAGGTACTGGAGGATTGCAACAACAGCAAAAGCCACCTTACATACGTAAAATTTGGGGAAGAAGTAAGTTACCTGGGAGAGGTGTGCTCTGACACAACCAATAAAAAGGAATATTGCAAAATTCAACTTTCCGACGGAACCACGGGCTGGGCAAGAAATGAATACATCATAAAAGATACACGGCGGGGCGCTGTTATTGAAGCCACGCCGGTATACGAACGTCCTGATATCCTTACCAAATCTTCGAAGAAGCAATATGAAGCCATTGAAATTGTGGCAGTTATTGAAGAGAAAGACAACTGGTATAATGTCATCGGAAAAAACAACCGGAATAAAGGATGGGTACCTAAAGAAAATGTTTCGCTGGACCCCGAGGATGTGGATATGGCCATTATTGCCCGTAAAGAACTGTTCGACAGCAAGGGCAACATTAGGGATGACAAGCTGAATGAATTCATCAATTCGGCGCATTACCCGGGAAGCAAAATCGTTAACATTCTCAGGAACAGGCTGATCGATAATATGGAAAATTCAGCCAGCCCTGATGATCAGGAGGGTGTGGAGATTGAATCGGATGAGATTGATTAGAAATTTGACAGTGTCATTCTGATACCACAAATCCCTACCTTATTGTAAGCATTTCAGTCAATAACGTATTGCCTTTCACTTTTATTGAGAAACGGATACTGCCCGCCTGGAATATGGTTTCTCACAATAACAGGAACAGTAATCCTTGAATGCAAGAATACAGATGTGTAAATTCACCTGAAATGATGCCTGTACGTTTACGTACAATATTCGTTCCATATCGTTCAGTTTTAACGCTTCATACAATACATATTACTTCTTAATAACCACATAATCAATTTGATAATCAATTTGGCATAAAATGTGTTCAAACCTATGCGTACTACAAAAAACCAAACCTGAGTATCATGAAAACAACCAATAACTTCAAGAACACGGTCAAAAAAATTGCCGGATTGCTTTTAATACTAATTCTGCCTTGTGGATTCACTGATGCACAGCTCTCATCCGAAAAGTCCATGTGGAAAGAGATTAAAGCGCTTGATAAAATAATACGGGATATTGAATTTGACAGGAATGAATCCTCATACCTGATCTATCAGAATAAAACAGGTGCATACACGGCATCCGATGACGATATGCAACAAGTTGAATTTTGGATGATTGATCTGGGTTGCTGGAAAAGCAATGAATCAGGTGCATTAAACGATCTGCTTTGTATTCAGGAATATGAATTTGATTACCCTGTAGAAAAATGGATGCTCACTGAATTTGCAACTCCGGCAGTACCGGCACCCGACAATGTTGACGAAGAAAAAATTCATCTTGAAGACTGGATGGTTGATCCGTGTTCATGGAGCAGTACCAACTAAACCATAACCAATCTTTATTCTGTTGATCCCTCGATTTCTGTGCGGTCAAGTATGTTCTGCGGAAATTCTTTCGACGCTTTGATCCCCAGTTCCTTCAGGTCCCGGGCTCTTTTAACCAGGCTACCCCTTCCCAGGGTAAGCTTATTCATCGACAATTCATAACTTTTCTGGGTTTGTTTCAGCTTATTGCCTATGTCAATAAGGTCGTCGGCGAGACCCACAAACTTATCATACAGTTCCCCGCTACGCCTTGCTATTTCCACAGCATTCTTATTCTGGTACTCCTGCCTCCACAGGCTCACTACCATTTTCAATGCAGCGATGAGGTTGGTCGGACTGATCAGAAGAATTCTTCTGTCGTATGCATATTGCCAGATTTCACTCTCGGATTGCACGGCTAACATATAGGCGGGCTCCACAGGCATAAACATCATCACAAAATCGAGACTGTTCAACTGGTATAAATCCTGGTAATTTTTTGCATTCAGCTCCTGGATATGATTTTTCACCGAGATAAGGTGTTCCTTTTTTGCCATCTCTTTTATGGTTTCATCATCAGCCGAAACGAATTTTTCATAGGCGGTCAGCGAAACTTTCGAGTCGATGATCACACTTCTGTCGCCCGGGTATTTTAAGACAATGTCGGGTTGCAACCGTTTTCCTTCTTCATCTTTAAAGGATTCCTGAACAAAATATTCCCTGTCTTTTACCAGTCCTGATTTCTCCAGTATGCTTTCAAGGATCACCTCACCCCAGGTACCTTGTGATTTCGATTCCCCTTTCAGGGCTCTGGTCAGATTATTGGCTTCGCGGCTCACCTGCTGATTCAGTTCTGCGAGCCGTTTTACTTCTTCCTTTAATGAGAATCGCTGTTGCGCTTCTTTATCGTAAACATCATCGACTTTTTTTTCAAATTCCTTGATTTTTTCATTCAGTGGTTTCAGAATATCATTGATGTTCGTTTTGTTCTGTTCAGTGAACTTTTTTGATTTTTCCTCGAGTATTTCATTGGCCAGGTTCTTAAACTCGGTGCTGAATTTTTCCTGCAATTCCCGTACCTCATGTTGGTGTTCAGCAAGTTTTTCTTCAAGGGCATTAAATTCTGCAAGCTTGGCATTATACCTGCCCGTCAACTCCAGAAGGTTGCTATCTTTTTCCTGGATGCCTGACTTCAGTTCACTGAGGGTATCGGCAAGCATCTTTTCCTTTTCGCTCTGAACGATCATCGTACTGCCGTAACGGTTTTTGAGGATCGCATAGGTAGCAGCCACGCCCAATGCCAAACCTGTCAGTAAATAAATGAATTCCATGATCCCTGAATTAACTTACCATACAAATATATTTAAAAGCTGAATGGATTGCGGTATTTTCGGGGAGTGATAGTCAAAAAAAAGTCCGCTTTATAAGAGCGGACTATCCATGTTATGCTGCAGATCTATTAAGCCGGACTAATTGCTTCAACCGGACAAACATCAGCGCAGGCACCACAATCAGTACATAAATCGGGATCTATCGTGTAGATATCGCCTTCAGATATTGCATCGGCAGGACATTCACTGATACAACTACCGCATGCAGTGCATTCATCATTTATTACATATGCCATAACTTATCAATTTAATTAGAAAGTGCAAATTTACACGCAAAATTAGGATTCCAAAATCTTTTTTCTTTTTTATTCCCCCAACCGGGAAGAAAATATACAGTACGGATTTAACCACAGGAGGTTTTAAAATTCGGTGAAAAGATGCTAATTTTTTC
The DNA here is from genome assembly GCA_964503885.1 of uncultured Bacteroidales bacterium. Classification (GTDB taxonomy): domain Bacteria; phylum Bacteroidota; class Bacteroidia; order Bacteroidales; family UBA10428; genus CAZDCD01. The sequence goes on along the minus strand of CAZDCD010000021.1, from coordinate 69,382 downwards.
CGAAGATCATTCTCACGCTGACCACCAACATAAGCAAACCGAATATTTTTTTTAGTATCCTATCGGGTATGTTTACCGATAATGCCGAACCGATATAACTGCCCAGCAAAAAAGCCGCAATAAGGATCAGTGCAAATTTAAAGTTAACGTATCCTTTTTTATAGTAATTCAATACAGCAAATAACCCTACAGGAAATAACAGAACTGCGAGGCTCGTCCCCTGCGCCATATGTTGCGTCATGCCGAAAAAGAATACCAGCGCCGGAACGATGATGATCCCGCCGCCGACACCGAGCGTTCCGCCAACTATGCCTGCCATCAGTCCGATAACGATCAGAAGGATTATATCCTGTATTGCCATCATTAGAAATCGAGGCTTAAGGAAAAATAAAAAATCTTGTCACGGATCCTGTTTTCGGCAATGCCCCATGCCCAGTCAAGCCTTACAAAATATCCCAGCAGCTGGGATCTCAGGCCAAATCCGTAACCGGCTACAAGGGGACTGCGGTCAGAATCGAGTTTAATGGTAATGGGCGGCCGTATGATCTCGCTGTAATCATATGCATTTTTTTTCGACCAGGGAGTGGGCCCGGACCATGCTGTACCGGCATCAAAGAAACCAACTACCTGAAAGTTCTCTATAAAGCTGTTGCTTATAGGATGGTTGGCAAAATACATAAAAACGGGCCACCTGATTTCCGAATTAATCAGGGCGAAATTATTACCGTTCCTGATATTCTGTGAAAATCCCCTCATATTGGTAGCTACGGCCTGATAGACATAGTTTTCTTTAGTATCAATAGGTACCTCTGACAGGGGAATGAATGTGGGCGTTTTTAGCGGAGTAAGATTGGTCCAGTTGTCCACCCCGCCCAGATAGTAAATCAACCGGCTTGAACCTTGTGAGGTACTGGCTGCAAAACGATTCGCCCATATCAGTGTCCGATGAATCTTAAGGTAATGCCTGAAATCGGCGCCAAAAACCACGAGATCGTCAAAATTTCCGTCGAATTGCTGGTAAAACTCTGCAAATATTTTATACCTGGTGCCACTGTAGAGATTGGTACCCAGGAAAAACGTGTTGTCAAAAACATGCTCCAGCTTTACTCCAAACCAGTTTTTGTAAATACCAGGTTTTTCGAGAGAATTCGGATCGTAGGCAAGGTATACTGTTCTGTCGTTCCGGTAAGTGAAAGTGGCAGCAAGGGATATTACCTGATTGAACGGGTATTTTATGATGTACGATAATTCATGAGAGTGCGTTTTTACAAGGTAATTCAGGTTATCGCTGCCGTTTACAATATTTTTAAATGCCTGCCGGTGAAAAATAATCGATTTGTCGACCCGTTTTTTCAGGTTTTCGAAACTCAGCAGGTATTCATTACTGTCGAAATCAGGCGATAACCTAAAACCGCCGGTGATTTTATAGTCTTCAAACAGGTCGTTTGTGCCCAGCTTGAACAACACATTCATTCCCGGATTAAAATACACCGCGCCTCCTGTAAAAGCCTGGTATGATTCATTCAGGAAACTGAAATCAATCTGGTTCACAATAAAATTCTGATAAAATGAAGTCTGATAGATCCTGATTTTGGGGCGCTTGTTTTTGGTAGTATCCATCTCGAGGCGGATGTTTTTACTCTTCAGTTGTGTGTTGTAAAAATTTATTTTTTCCCGTTCGAAAATATAGTTGTTGATATCGATCTTGTAGTTCCCCAGTTCAAGAGTATCGGACTGGTCAGTAATTACCTGGTTGTCGGCTATTTCCTGTATGTTTATTACCTGAAGTTTTGTGTTCCTGATGCTGTCCTGTTGTTTAAGGTAGGCCGTATATTTTTTTCTGAAATCGGTTACCGGTACCGGACTCACGATATCTGATCCGGTTTCCGGCGGATTCTGAAACATATAGTATCTGCCTTTGTTAAAGATTATATCTCCGAGCACACCTGCCTTTTGGTTGTAATCCTGTTCAAGGATATTCCGGGTATAGTTGGTAACCGGACTGGTTCGTGCAATATAGCGGTAATGAATGGTAGTATCCACCACGCTGATGGTACTGTCGAATTCTGAAATATACCGGTTAACGATTCCGCTCTTGTCACTGAGCTGAAGAAATGTGTTTGGCCTGAGTTCAGCAGGGTAATCTTTGTTGATGTATTTATTATCCGATAATCTCATTAAGAAATCTGATCTTCCTTTGTAATCATAAATAAACAGGTCTGTGGTCAGTCCGGGGCGCGTTATTTTTTCTTCGCTGCTTAAGGAGTCTGTGACCCGGTCTGAACTGAAAATAATCTGACCGGAATTGGAGATGAACCTGGGATGAAAATCTCCGGCAATATCATTGGTAACCTGAAAATTTGTACCGGCAGCAAGGGTATGTACGTAAATATCTGTTTTCCCCTGTTTTACAGCCGATAATACAAGAAGGCTTCCGTCATTATTGAATGAAAAGTCCAGCACCTTGTCGAAATACAAGAGGTTCCTGACTGCCATCTCTTTATTCCCGGGTGTATAGTAATAGAGCTTTAATCCGCCTTTTTCTTCGGTGATAAAGGTGAGTATCCGGCCTGAAGGATGCCAGGCCAGTACCGGATAAGAATAATCGGTGATCTGCTGGAGCCTGTATTCTTTTTTAATGATCTTTTTTTTCTTATGGGTTTTGGTATTGTATAACCATATTATATACCGACCAAGGTTGTTTGTAACATATACAATATAATCTCCTGAGGGACTGACTTTTATATTTTGAAAAACAAGTTTTTTCCGTGGTTTTTTCAAGATTTGCCCGGTATCGGGCATTTTGTCCCCGGTCTCATCACCGGCATATTTGTTCATATAAAATCCCGTCCATTCGTAAGAGAGTTCTTTGAGTGATAAACCCAAAACATAAAGGAATCCTGAGTTTGGATTCTTATTTATCCGGGTGAGATAAATTATATTTGGAATAACTGACTCTCCGTATGTTTCAGCAATAAACCTCCAGAACGAATGACCTGCAATTATGGCATCTTCACCGGTAAGTTTATTGAACTTTTCATAACGTTCATTTACGATGCCATCCTTGACCTTGTTCTCGAGATCAAAGTTCCATTTCACGGAAACATATGAAATAAGTCCGTCAAAATACCAGCTGGGGAGATTGAGCAGGGTAGAATTGGCAATATTGTCTTTGAACTCAAAGCCGTATAACATCTCATAAATAACAACCTTTGCAATTGCGCCCCTGATCTGTTCTTCGAGTTTGGTATAGTCACCTTCGTAGTACAGGAATACTTTATTTCTGCTCACATTGGTAATTCCGCCAATGTTGTATTCGTCCCTTCCGGTAACAAGGCCAATATTGCTTTGCCTGAAGTCAGAAAGCTTATTGTATACAATAAATATGATCCTGCTGTCGAGCACATAATCAAAAAAAGCTTCGATCTCTGACAGTTCCTTTTCAGCAAAATCGGCCGTATATTGCGCAAGCTGAATTCCGTCCTGGTTAAAGTAAACATCGAATTTTTCATGCCTGTAAAACGACCAGTAAAAATCGTTGTATTGCACACGGTTCTTGCCAAATGTCATTTTAAGTCCGTTGTAGAACTGTGCGGATACAACCTGTACAATAAAAGTACATACCAGCAGAATTAAGGTGGTCTTTCTCTTTCTCAACATGAATTCCTCAATATCTGAAAATATCAAATCATAAAATTAAACTATTCTATACTAATTTCCATAAATTTGTTTATTCTGAAGGTTCAATCAATATAACGCTATAACATGAAAACTTTTCATTTTTTCATCGTTTTTCTGTCAACGGCAGCTGCAATACAATTCACTGATGCACAACCTTCCAGGGCAAAAATAAGTTTTGATACCATGGAGCATGATTTTGGAATGATCCTTGAGACAGACGGACCGGTGGACTTTACGTTCAACTTTACGAACAGCGGAAATTTTCCGCTGGTGATTTCGCAGGTTAAGCCCTCGTGTGGCTGCACCACGCCTGAATATACCAGAGAACCGGTAATCCCGGGGAAGAGCGGGTCAATAAAAGTCATCTATAATCCCAAGAACAGGCCCGGGTCTTTTAAAAAATCCGTAACCGTATCCAGCAACGCAGAAAACCATAATGTGGTTTTATGGATCAGCGGCAATGTGGTCGGAGATTCACTGGTTGAAGAAGCGTATAAATATGCAATTGATGGCTTAAAGATCAAAAACATACATGTGGCTTTCGGTTCGATGTACAAAGGTGCGGAAAGCAAAAAGACCTTAGGGATTGCCTCATCATCGGACCAGGCGTTAACACTGGGATTTAAGAATGTTCCTGATTATATTGCCATTAAATCGGTTCCCGAAAAACTGAATCCGGGTGAAAAAGGATATATTGAAGTGAAGTATTCCACTAAAAACCTCGATGAGTGGGATTATGTGATCGACAGGATAGAAGTACTGATCAACGGACGGACGGTTCCCAATAATATCCTTACAGTGACGGCAGTATTGAAGGAGGATTTTTCACAACTTACCGCACAGGATCTTGCAGATGCCCCGAGAGTCACTTTTAGTTCCGAAAGATTTAATTTCGGAACCATCGAGCCCGGACAGGTAGTTGAGCATGAATATACCCTTGAAAACACAGGCAGATCGGACCTCCTGATTCGAAAAGTCAGGGCTTCATGCGGTTGTACGGTTGTACAACCATCAGAAACGAGGATTATACCCGGAAAATCTGCGACCATAAAAGCCAGGTTTAATTCGACCGGTAAAAGCGGGAACCAGAAATATGCAATTACCGTGATCACGAACGATCCAAAGAATTATAAGAAAATATTCTGGCTGGAAGGGTTTGTCACTACGAATGAATCATCGGATACTAATGGGCAAAAGGAAAAACCCTGATAAAAGCGCGCTGAGTATACAACATGGTGTTCGTCAGAGATCTTCGGTGAGTGAAGATGCATTAAAGCGTTATAAAGAAAAGAAGAAAAAGCAGTATTCTGCCGATGAATTTGTCGACGGAATTCTTGCACATAACCGGGTTATCCTTAGCCAGGCGATTACGCTTGTTGAAAGCCTGTTGCCGGGTCATTCCGAACTTGCCCGGCAGGTCATTGAAAGATGCCTTCCCTATGCGGGGAATTCAATACGCGTAGGCATTACCGGCATTCCGGGAGTAGGCAAAAGTACGTTTATCGAATTGCTGGGTAAAAGGTTAACGGGCAGGAATCATCACCTTGCTGTATTGGCCATCGATCCCAGCAGTGAAAAATCCAAAGGCAGTATTTTAGGTGATAAAACCAGGATGGAGGAACTTTCTGCAGATCCGAATGCCTTCATCCGTCCCTCTCCTTCAGCCGGAACACTCGGAGGTGTTGCACGGAAGACAAGAGAGGCTATACTTTTATGTGAAGCTGCGGGATTTGATGTTATTTTTGTCGAAACAGTGGGGGTGGGTCAGTCAGAAACTGCAGTACATTCTATGGTTGATTTTTTCCTGCTGCTTATGTTGCCGGGGGCTGGCGATGAGTTACAGGGTATGAAAAGAGGCATCATTGAAATGGCAGATGCCATTGCAATTACCAAATGCGACGGGACAAATATCCGGAAAGCTGAGCGCGCGAAGAATGATTTCAGCGCTGCTCTTCATCTTTACCCGGCACCCGAATCGGGATGGCTGCCCATGGTTTTTACCTGTTCTTCGGTTTCCGGTTCAGGCATTGAGGAAATATGGCAGGCAGTCCTCGATTATAAAAAAACATGTACTGAAAATAGCTATTTTAAGAACAACAGAACAAAGCAATCGCTTTACTGGATGTACGAATCAATAAATCAAAGCCTTAAGGATCGTTTTTATCATACTGAAGCGGTGTCCAGACTACTACCTGAACTCGAGAAGGAAGTGTTAAACGACAGGATAAGCTCCTTTGCCGCGGCCGGAAAGATCCTTTCCCTGTTTCCGCAATCATAAATACAGCTTTTAAAACCAAAACCCTATATTCACATAGGTCAGAATTCCTTTTCTCCGGTTGTTCTTCATGAGGGTAAATTCAAGGGGACCGATAGGACTTCTGAAACCGTATGTCAGCCCATACCCGAAGTCATAGTTGCTGCCTGAGTAAAGATCGTTAAAATTGTGGGTGGTTTTGCCCACATTTGCCCGTAACTGAATAACCTGATTTTTTAAGAATTCGTATTGCAGATCGAGCCCCAGGGTCACTGCGTTTTTATCGGACAGTTCAAACAACTCCATACCTACGAATGGAAATACGCCGATCTGGTAATCATTGAGAACCAGTCCCCCGGAATAATATAGATAATCAGGCGGAACCGAATCTCCGTTGATGTATCCTGCGTAAACGCATGACAGCAGCGACAACCGGTTGGATAATGGAGTTGCTTTTGTAAACCTCGTGGTTACACGGTAAATGTTGGAATACGTCCTGGCATCCAGGTCCTGCACATATTCGAGCCTGGTGTATGACCTGATACCTTTTGTGGGGTAGACGAATTTATTGTATGTTTCCATTTTCAGGTACAGGTTTACATTCATACTCAAATTATAGATGTCGGAGAGGCCGGGCTGATTGTATATATCCGGATGGATACGCGTATATTCGAATAGTGTGCCGAGTCCCAACTCATGCGTGTTTGAGAGGTTGCTTTTCAGGTTTAATCCCGCCGATGTATTCAGGTAATCGAATCGTGCTATCTTCCGTCCCTCACTGAATGAATAGGTCTCATAATTTCTATAACTGAACAGGAGTTCAAGATCGGGCACCCAGCCCAATTTCCATGCAGGCGCCAGGATACTCAGCCTGGGCGAAGATTTGTAACTCGTAGCAAGAAGATACTTCGCCTCGAAAGCCGGATTTCTTCCAAGCTTAATGTCAAATGACAGTTTTGAGCCTTTGATGAATGCATTTCGCAACACGGCGTTAAATAGCAGGCTGGCATCGAAATCAGAATCGTAGTGACCCCCAACCCTGAACAACATGCTTGGTTTTTCTTTTACTCTTATCCTGAGGACGTTGCCATTTTCGTTTCTGTCAAACCTGTAGGTGACGGTCTCGAAAAACTGAGTTCCGAATGCCCTGTTGATTGCTGAATTCAGCTCGCTCAACGTTAGTCTTGAAGGGATCTTGATCTTAAGTTTGCCCAGCAGCAGATTTTCCGATACATTTTGCAGGCCTTCGATCTCGATGGAGTTGATAAGGATATCGTGGACAGGCTGGTATTTTTTGAATTCGCGTTTTCCGTAAATGCCATTGATTGAATCGGCAAGTCGTTTGAGTTCGGTGAAATGCTTCCTGGCAGCCAGTTCTCCTGTGTTAATCAGCCCCTGTGCATTCGAAAAGCTAATCGCTTCGTTGCCTTCAAAATCAGGTTCTATCAATATGTCACACAGGCTTTTATTGGTTTCGTTTTTTTCCGCTGCCAATACATAAAGCGATTGTTCAAGTACCGCAGCCATCGTGGTAATCTCATCTTTCTTGTATGCCCTGAATCCACAATCGACGCCTATAATGATATCCGTTCCCATATCAATCACATCTTTAACCGGGAAATTATTGATCACACCGCCGTCTACCAGCAGATGATCATCAATGGTAACAGGAGTAAATATTGTAGGGATAGCCATGCTGGCCCGAATTGCATCGGGGAGATAGCCTTCTTTAAGCACAACCTCCCTGCCTTCCACAATGTCAGTAGCCACACAAAGAAAAGGTATCGGCAATTTGCTGAAATCGTTGATATTGTGGTATGACCACATCAGGCCTGACAACAGCATAGAAATATTCTGACCGGCCTTCAGTCCTGTAGGCAAAGAAATACGGAATCCCTGGGCCGGAAAGGACAGGAAATATTTCTGCAGCTCATTTTTTTCTTCAATCGAGATACTCGACAACGGAACTGCATCACCCAGAAGGGCTGTCCAGTCCTGTGTAAGTGCAAGCTTTTCCAGTGCAGCGGCATCATACCCTGTTGCATACAATCCTCCTACGATGCTCCCCATGCTTGTACCTCCGATATAGTCGACGCTAATTCCCGCCTCCTCGAGAACTTTTAATACTCCGATGTGTGAAATACCTTTGGCAGCCCCGCCACTTAACACCAGCCCTATTTTCGGTCTGTTTTCCTGAGTTTCCTGTGCAGATAATATGCCGGTACATAAAACTGTTGTGACATAAAGGATAAAAAATACCCTGCAAACCACCATAAATTCGAATTTGAACAGTTCTGTATAACTCAAGAAAGATACTAATATTACCTTATTTGGCGCATGCATTTAATGGGTTTATTTCTTTAATAAGTTTGAAATTTCCGGTATTTTTGTTATTTAAAACAATTCTAAAAAACATTGATCAAACTCAAATAATCGATTATGAATTACGATATTCTTATCATCGGAAGCGGTCCCGGAGGTTATGTTGCCGCCATCAGGGCTTCACAGCTTGGAATGAAGGTTGGTGTAGTGGAACGAAGTGAGCTTGGAGGTATTTGCCTGAACTGGGGATGCATCCCCACCAAGGCGCTTCTCAAAAGTGCCCAGGTGTTCAGAAATATGCAACATTCCGTTGATTACGGCATCATAGTGAAAGGAGAGGTAACTCCCGACTTTGCTTCTGTGGTAAGCAGAAGCCGTGAAATAGCCGATGGCATGAGCAAGGGTGTGCAATTTCTGTTTAAAAAAAATAAGATTGAACTTATCGCGGGGTCAGGGAAACTGGTGAACAAGAATACCGTTGAGGTAACCACTAAGAACGGGGAAAAAAGCCAGGTAAATGCCGGGCATGTCATCATCGCCACAGGGGCCCGTTCCCGTGAACTTCCCAACCTGAAACAAGACGGAGAAAAGATAATCGGTTACCGCAAAGCTATGGTTTTGAAGAAATTACCAGAATCAATGATTGTGGTTGGTTCCGGAGCCATAGGGAGTGAATTCGCTTACTTTTACCATACTTTGGGGACAAAGGTTACACTCGTTGAATTCATGCCCACTTTAGTGCCTCTTGAGGATGAGGAGGTTTCAAAACAACTGGAGCGATCGTTTAAAAAATCAGGCATGACGGTATTGACTGATTCAACGGTCGAATCAGTTGATACCGGGGGTAAAAAATGCAAGGTCCGGATCAAAACAAAGAAAGGTACGGAGACACAGGAAGCCGATATTGTCCTTTCGGCTGTGGGGATCACGCCAAATATCGAAGGAATTGGTATTGAAGATCTTGGCATTGAAATTGAAAACGGGAAGATAAAGATCGATGAGTTTTGCCGGACAAATGTTGAGGGTATATATGCTATTGGTGATATTGTGCACGGACCTGCACTGGCTCATGTTGCCTCCGCAGAAGGAATTGTGTGTGTGGAAAAAATTGCCGGGCATAGTCCCCAGCCTTTAAATTACAGGAATGTCCCGGCTTGTACGTATACCAGTCCTGAAATCGCTTCGGTCGGATTCACGGAAAAACAGGCAAAAGAACAGGGATACGATATTAAGGTAGGAAAATTTCCGTATACGGCATCAGGTAAAGCAAGTGCTGCAGGACAAAAAGAAGGTTTTGTAAAACTGATCTTCGATAGTAGATATGGTGAACTGCTCGGAGCCCATATGATCGGGTACAACGTTACCGAACTCATCGGAGAAATAGTTGTGGCCAGAAACCTGGAGACCACAGGAATGGAGATCATCAAATCAGTACATCCTCATCCCACAATGTCCGAAGCGATCATGGAAGCTGCTGCTGCGGCATACGGAGAGGTAATACACCTGTAAATAATTCCTGTATCAGGGTGTTTGTTTAAAACATGCCAGCCTTCAGGCTGAAAGTTATTGCAACACCTGAAATATCTTTATTCCCGAGCTGTGTAAGGTCAACGCCCATTGCCAAACGATAGCCTGCCCCGATACCCATCCGCAGGTAGCTCAGCAAAAGGATCTCTGCGCTTACCGAAGGTTCAAAAATAAAGCAGGGAGTTCCTTCCACAAATTTCTTCTCGACCTTACCGAGTAACGGATCGAGCTCATCTTCAAAAATTAAAATGCCGCCGGCTCCTATTGTTGTCGGAAAGGATATCATTACAGGAGCATTCAGGTGGATATAATGATCGAGGTATAACCCTCCATAGGCGCAGAGCGGGTGAAAATCCGCCGGCATACCCTGAGTTCCTGTGCCCCGGAAGGCTTTGTTGCCGAGGATTCCGCCCCCGCTGATGCCGAAAGCCAATTTATGATTTACAAGATAAGCCCACCTGAGGCCGGCGTAAGGGGTTAACTGACCGTTAAATTGTGTAATCTTAATATCAGGGCCGAAGAAAGAACCCCACGCAGGTTCAGGCTTGTTCTTACCGAACAGTGTTTTTGTTTCTTGCTGTCCGGATAGCGGAATACAGAAACAGATCAGCACAAAATAGACCGGGTATACTTTTTTCATTGTGGAGGTAAGTTTTCAGATCGCATAGGGTAAATATAACCCTTCTTCATCAGCTGGAAAAACTTTTGCCGGCAGGAACACTGTTTTCCGGCCATGAAATTTTACGATTTTGTAAAATAAAAAAAACCATCTCGGGGATGAAATGGTTTCGTGTAAAAGATTGTTCTTACAAATGACCTGTCAGTAAGAAAACTGGTATTTTTTCCTGAGTTCTTTCTGATAATCATGGATCTTTTTCTCAAGATCTGTTATTTCATTTCTAAGCTTGATGGTGTCGTTTCCCTCATTTTCCAGTTCCCGAATGAATCTTTTGTTGATGATGATCTTCTTCTGACATTCATAGATATTGGAAATGAGATTTTTAATATTATACTTTACTTCAAGCATGATCAGTAGTTTTAAGTTGCCCGGTTGATATTGTCAAATGTACAAAATGGTGAATCAGCCAACAAGTAAAAGGAAGTGATGTTGCTTACCTCTCAACGATGATCCAGATCACCATTTTATATTTTACACGCAATCAAAGTATTATGTGCTTCATTTTGCACCTAAAAATCTGTAAGGCAGAATTTTTATAAACATGCTTCAATTCATGTGTAAAGAGTTGTTAATAACTTGTTCTTTTCCTGTCTAAAGCTTTAAATTTCCATTGAATCAATGAACGTGTTATCAAAAAATCATGATGTCCTTATTAATGCAAACAACAACTATACGAAAATGTTTAGAGAATTAGTATACGGGAGATGTTAAAATGTGTTAACGCCAATTTTCTGATATTCCGGCAAATCTTCAACAATGGCAGTTGCAGGTTCAACTATACTGTCCGGTTTATTTCCGAAATGTCACTGGTAACAGTATTCGCAGGTCAGGTTCTTAGCATAATTCCGGTGGCAAACCTGCCGCTTATGATGCCTTCCTTACGGGCAGAGTAAAACCGGTCATTATTTTCAAAGGTGCATATTCCGGATGTCTCTATATTGGATCCGGCAAGCCCGGCTTTTCGCAACTGATCTCCTGCAGCTTCAGGGAGATCGACAAATCCTTTTCCATCTGCAGATCTGGTTCTGATCGCTTCTGATTTATGTCCACCGGATTTTTCCAGGGCGGTGATTACCTCGGGACCGACCTCATAGTTTTTCCATAAGATCGACGGACCCATACATGCCAGAATGTTCCCCGGAATTGAACCGTAGGTGGTCTGCATCCTTATAACCGTTGCGTATACCACAGATGCTGCTATTCCCCTCCAGCCGGCATGAACGATGCCGGCAGCATGGTTTTCCGGATCATAAAGGATGATGGGTATACAATCGGCTGTGGTTACGCAAATAAAAATATCGGGAATGGCGGTAATCAATGCATCTGTTTCCTTTAATTCGCCTGCCGGTTCGGCTGAAGTCAACTCCCGGATATTGGCCGTATGGCGCTGATCGGGGAAATAAAAACGGTCAGGCGTTGTCCCCAGATCCGCAGCAAGGATACTCCGGTTTTTTAATACAAGTCCGGCATCCTCGCCGACTTTAAGGCTTAGATTAAATGAAGAATAAGGAGGCATGCTGATGCCTCCCTTACGTTCGGTAATAAAATGGGTTACCCTATCGTAGTTATTTAAACGCTCAAATTTCCAGATTCTTGAAGTCCCGGATTTTTCGGAATACATGGTTTACCCTTCAGTCTTTAATACCGACCTTGCAGTGTGTTTCATCGCAAAAAGGCATATTCCCGGATGCGCCGCACCGGCACAGCAACAAGTCTTTGCACTCACGCGTACTATTCCCCGAACTGTCTTTGAATTCAAATACACCCTGAATATGTATCGGTCCATTCCTGAGAATCGTTATCCTGAGTGTTTTATCGTCTTTTGCCATTGTTGCGCATTTTAATCTGCCGTGAAACCGTTTTTTCTGTGAGAACCGTCACAAAAGGGCATATTCATTGACATCCCGCACCGGCAGATCGAGGCCATTTTCATGGTTTTTATCGGTTTTCCGTCAGATCCTGTGATGCTGAAGTCACCTTTTATGAGCACCGGACCGTCTTTCATGATCCTCACTTCATTCTGAACGGATTTTGACTGTTCTTCACCCTGTTTGTGCTCCGCATCTTTATTCCATTTGTAAGCCAGGGCCTTCGTCGGGCAAAGGTCAACAACCCGTATAATTTCCTCGGATGGTGCGCCGTCCATATTTACCCATGGCCGTTTCCGCGGGTTAAAAACTTCAATAAGTTCCCGGTAACAGGTTGTGGCATGAATACACTTTCTGGGTTTCCAGAAAACGGTGATCTCACCGTTTGTATATTCACGATCATTCACATCATTATAATCATTCTCGAATTCTGCCATCCGTTTTTTTGCAAAAATAGTAAACAATTCAGCCATTGAAAAGGTTTTATGGTTTATCAGGCACCTGCAATGCTTCCAGGGCTTATCCCTGCGGATGTCATCACTGTTTTTTTGCATTTAATTGAAGTGAATTTAATACCTTTGTAGAGCTAATTTATGGCCAAACCATAGAACATTATTGAGGGATTTTACGTTTAATTAATCTGGCTGACGGCATAATATTTGACGTGTTATCCGGAGAACGATATATGAGAAAATTGCCTGTTATACTGGTTCTCTTGCTGACTGCCCGTAATCCGGGATTTTCTCAGGATACCCTGCGTTATATAAACGGAGACAATGTGCTGTATGGAGTTGTGATCGATGGCGATACCATATTGCTTTCGACTATTGACGAAGTGTACATTTTCCCGAAAAGACGGTTTAGTTCGAACAGGGATATGAGAAGATACCAACGCCTGATCAGGAATGTTAAAAAAGCATATCCCTATGCCAAACTGGCAAAGAAAAAATACGACGAGGTAAATGCCCATTTTCTTACGCTGAAGACCGAAAGAGCAAAAAAGGAATATATCAAACAGGTTGAACAGGAGATTAAAGATGAGTTTGAAGGCGACCTCAAAAATCTGACCATCACCCAGGGACGAATCCTTATTAAATTAATCGACAGGGAGATCGGTGAAACATCCTATGATCTTGTAAAAGAGTTGCGCGGGTCTTTCCCGGCGTTTTTCTGGCAAACGGTAGCAAGGATCTTTGGCTCGAACCTCAAGAGCAGGTTTGATGCCGAAGGGGAAGACAAGCTCATTAACGAAATTGTGATCATGATCGAACACGGGGCATTATAAGTTGCGTACTCCGGGCATTGTATTCCTCCTGTTTTAATCTTCTACCGTTTCTGCACACACATGTACCATTTTTATGCGTCATTTGAATATTTTTGTTCACCGGTATGTAGTGTCCATCGTTTTTAATCCGGTATGATCTTCAAAAAAAAAGCAATACACAGCTGTTATGAAAAGAACATTTATAGCTGTTCATATTCCTGGTAATCAGAATATAAAGGATTGTCTGGCCGTGTTTTCCCAAAAACTGGACGGTGATAAAATTAAGTGGAGCAATGAAAATCAGTTGCACCTTACCCTGAAATTTCTGGGTGATACCTATGACAATGTGCGTGATCTTGTGAAAATGCAATTGCATGATCTTACAGAAAATGTGGTTCCGTTCAGCCTGAGCATAAAAGATTCGGGTGTCTTCAGGAACATACAAGATCCACGTGTGATCTGGTTGGGGATTGAGCCTTCGGAAAGTCTTGAAGCATTGTACAGAGAAATTGAAACATCGTTGTCAGCCATTGGATTTCAAAAAGAAAGCAGGATGTTCAGGCCGCATCTGACCATCGGAAGAATAAAATTCCTGAAGAACCGTGACCAACTGATTCGGCTGATCGAGCACAATAAAAACCGGGAATTCCTTACGTTTACTGTTTCGGAACTCCTTTACTATGAAAGCATCCTGAATGCAAATGGTGCAGTGTATAAAGTTCTTGGCAGGTATCCGTTTAAAAGCGGGTAGGGGCTTATACTCCCTTCCGCCGTATTATTGTCATCAGGGTATAAATAATTATCTTTATGTCAACGTAAAGCGACATGTTGTCCAGGTAGATCAGGTCGTATTTGAGCCGTTTCAGCATCTGTTCGACGTTTTCGGCATAGCCATACTTGACCTGGCCCCACGACGTTATTCCGGGCTTGACTTTCAACAGGTGAATATAATGAGGGGCTTTTTCCACGATTTTTTCAATAAAGTATTTCCGCTCCGGCCTTGGTCCGACAAGCGACATATCGCCTTTAAGCACATTGTAGAAATTTGGAATTTCATCCAACCTGGCTTTCCGCATAAATCGCCCGAACCTGGTGATTCGGCAGTCGTCTTTCGATGAAAGCTCGGGGCCGTTCTTTTCGGCATCGGTAACCATCGACCGGAATTTGAAAATGGTAAATGGTTTGCCATACCTGCCGATCCTTTCATGGCTGTAAAATATCGGGCCCGGGGATGAAAGTTTTACCCCGATCATCAGGAATAGACACAATGGAGACAAAATGACAAGCGCAATTAAAGAGATAATAAAATCCAGTGCATGCTTGATGTTTTCCTGCCAGGCAGGCATAAGTTGATGGCTGATCTGAATAAGAGGGGTCCCTAGTATTCCCGACATCCTCACTCTCCCGGTCAGGATGTCATACATACTGGGAATCGCCTTTAGCGAAACATTGGTGTCGATAAGCTTATTGATGATTTTTCCGATTTTGTCGTGTTCCGATGATTCGATTGCTATAATCACCTCCTCGACCCCGTTGGTTTCAATGATCATTTTCACGTCTTCAAGGCTTCCAAGATACGGCAAATATTTCTCTAGTTTAAATTTGGGTTTGTCGTTTACATTGACAAATCCGATGAATTTATTTCCGCTGCTTCGGGGTTGATTTTCAATTTCCGTGAACGTTTCGATGGCTTTTTCATTGCTTCCGATCATAAGTGTATTGAACCCGATGATCCGGCGGTGAATCTTATGGGTGGTATGGGTGGTGATAATAAGCCGGGGTATATAGGTGAAGATGAAATGAAATGAAAACAGCACGATAAAGGACAGGTAGTAATTCGAATAGGTATCAATAGTATCGTCGAGTATCAGTACAAAAAACAGCACAGTTACGCCGAGAACGGTGTTTGAAAATGTCTGCCAGAGTTCAGCGAGCCTCGATTTTCTGAATACATCCCGGTAATACCCTGAAATATAGTAGATAATCAACCAGAAGAACGGAATTACAGCCAGTGCCAGGTAAAATTTAGGGGCTATTTCAAGGGGTATGGGATGACCGAATTTCTGGGGTTCGATAACCAGTTTTCTGAAGAAATAGAAGCTGCACCAGCTTAATAATGCAGCAAGAAAATCCGAAATCAGATACTTAGCTAGCTGGTATTTTTTGTTCATTGAATATTCCCGGTTAAGTCATCGATGCCTAAATACGACTGGTCAAAAAGCAAAGATGTACATAAAAAAAGCTGTATTGTGTAACAAGTATGTATTCTGTATTTGTGAAAAGTGCAAATATAGAAATTATTGATTCTTATCGTTATGAGAATTTACAAATTATAACGATAAATTGACGGGAATGGTTTCAATCACTGATCACTTTGCCGAGACAATCCATAATCCGTTCGGTAATGTAAAGCGATTTAAATTGTTCTTCGCGGTTTGAAAGCAGCTTGGAATTATTGTTGATGGAATAAATGAAATTCAGATACTCATCCATCAGCGGGTTATTGGGGACTACTTTTCTTACCACCGGGTTCAGATCATAGTCGCCGTTAAGCTGACCGCTGCGCTTTTCGGGTTTGATCACCATAACTTCATTGGAAAGGAAATCTATTTTGGTAATCCTATCCTGCTGGGTGAACATTCCAAAATGCACATTCTCCGGAGTAACCCGCGAACAGTTCAGGTTTGCAACACTTCCGTTGTCGAATTCAAGCCTGACATTGATCACATCGGGGTTTCCGTTCACCATTTTAATACCGCAGGCTTTTACATTTTTTACATTCGAATGCAGTACCGTATGAATAATGTCAAGGTCGTTTATGACAGCCCTGAAAAGGTTTTCATAGGAATGTCCGTTCTGGCTGACAAACTGGGTGTGCAGTTCAATAAGCCGAATGTTTTTCAGATGGGGCATCACAGAAGCCAGGGCGGCATGGTACCTCCCGGGACGCTCGACCATAAGAATAACATTGGCTTCGCCGGCGAGCTTAATGAGCTGTTGCGACTGGCTTTTATTTTCAACGATGCCGTGTGATAGAAATATATGTTTGGACTCCTTGAGCGACTGTAAGGCTGTTTTATAATACCGGTGCTCACCTGTAACATATACAACGGCGTCGGAATGTTTTATCAGCTCATCTGCCGTGGCGCAATATTCGGCACCAAAAGGCAGTATGTTTTCCTGAAAAGAATGGAATTCATCGCAATAACCGGATATCTGAATTCCGGGGATCTTTGCAAATATTTCAAGGTGTGAAATAATATGCTTTTTGCTTCCAGCTAATCCTATTCTGATCATGCAGTTTGCCTTTGTACAAACATAAATGATTTAGGTGTACACATTTTTTTTTTTCAAATCAACTTATCAACTATTTTTGTTTTCATTGTTAATTTGAAACCGGCATACTTGGTTTTCCATGGAAGATAGTTTTTTGCATAAAGGGTTACGAAAAAAGCTAATTGAAGAGCTCAGGGCCAAAGGCATAAAAAACGGGTCGGTCCTGGAAGCCATGAGCAGGGTTCCCCGCCACCTGTTTATGGACAGCAGCTTCATCAAGTTTGCTTATAAAGACCAGGCCTTTCCTATAGGTGAAGGTCAAACAATTTCACAACCGTATACCGTAGCTTTTCAGTCGGAGCTGCTTGATGCCGGAAAAATGGATAAAGTGCTGGAAATTGGCACGGGCTCAGGCTACCAGGCTGCGGTGTTACTCGAAATGGGCGCGAAAGTATATTCCATTGAGAGGTACCGTGAATTATACCTGAAGGCCAAATCGCTGCTGCCGAAGATCGGATATACGCCAAACCTGTTTTACGGCGACGGCAATGAAGGATTGCCTACCTACGGGCCTTTTGACAGGGTACTCATTACGGCAGCAGCCCCCGGGATACCCCCGAAGTTACTCGATCAGTTGGTGATCGGGGGCAGGCTCGTTATACCGGTTGGCGGAAGCAAATCACAGGTTATGTATCTTGTCGAGAAAACGGGAGAACAAGAATTCCGTCAGACTGAACAAGGGTATTTTGTTTTTGTTCCTTTGCTAAAAGGAAAAGCGTAACGTAATTTGGAAAAAAGAATGATACGTCATGAATTGTTTGTAGTAAATGATTTTGCAGTCAACTCTTTTGTGCTGTATGACGAATCGGGTGAATGCATCCTGATCGATCCGGGTTATTATTCTGAAAAAGAAAAGCAAGAACTGGTCCGGTTTATTGATGAAAAGAAGCTTGTACCTGTTAAAATCATCAACACACATTGCCATACCGATCATGTTTTTGGAAATAAGTTTGTGGCAGAAAAGTATAACATACCTCTTCTGGCAAACGAGGGCGACTGGTTTATCCTTGAAAGGAACATTGAGTTTGCCCGTATGTACGGGTTCGAGGCAGAACAATCTCCTCCTGCCGATAAAAACATCTGTGAAGGCGATACCGTTGTATTCGGAAAATCTTCGATGCAGGTTTTTCAGGTGCCGGGACATTCACCCGGAAGCATTGTATTGTATAGTCCGGATGATGCCTTTCTCATTGCGGGTGACGTACTTTTTAAGGGAAGTATCGGCAGAACCGATCTTCCTGGCGGAAATTTTGACCAGCTTATTGAAGGAATCCGGAAAAAGTTATTGCCTTTGCCCCCGGAAACAGTCGTATTTCCGGGTCACGGGCCTTCAACCACCATTAAGGATGAACATGATACAAATCCTTTTTTACAAGAGTATTAACCGGTAATTTCCCAATCCGTTTTGAGGAAAGGAAATCTTAATAACACCACACATTCATGGGCATAGAGAATTTTGCAGACAGGCATATCGGACCAAGAGAATCTGAAATTCCGGAGATGCTCCGGAAAATCGGGGTCAAATCCCTTGATGAACTCATCGACAACACCATTCCTTCAGCAATACGGCTTGAAAAGCCCCTCGATCTCCCTGCAAGTATGAATGAATACGAATACATAAAGTATATCCGACGCCTTGCGGCAAAGAATAAGGTATTCAAATCGTATATCGGAATGGGGTATTACGATACCATATTTCCGGCAGTCATTCAGCGCAATATACTTGAAAACCCGGGATGGTATACATCCTATACACCATACCAGGCGGAGATCTCGCAGGGCAGGCTGGAGGCCTTGCTGAATTTTCAGACTGTGATCATGGAACTTACAGCTATGGAAATTGCCAATGCCTCGCTTCTTGATGAGGCCACCGCCGCCGCGGAAGCTATGATCATGATGCATAACCTGCGCTCAAGAGAAGAACAGAAAGCAGGGCATAACCGTTTTTTTGTCGATGATAACATTTTTCCGCAAACCCTGGAAGTATTGAAAACCAGGGCTTATCCGTTAGGAATAGAGATTTTTACCGGAAAGTACAACACATTGAACTGGGAGGCCGGGATTTTCGGAGCGTTTATCCAATACCCTGCCGGTGACGGTAAGATAAACGATTATTCGGCATTTGTGGCCGGAGCGCATGCCAACAATACACGCGTTGCTGTTGCGGCAGACCTTATGAGCCTGGTTTTGCTGGTACCTCCGGGAGAATGGAATGCAGATGTGGTTATCGGTTCTACCCAGCGTTTCGGGATACCCATGGGCTATGGTGGCCCGCATGCCGCTTATTTTGCCACACGCGATGAATATAAACGAAGCATACCCGGCAGGATCATAGGTGTGAGCCTCGATTCAAACGGGGACAGGGCACTGCGGATGGCACTGCAGACACGCGAACAACATATTAAACGTGAACGGGCCACCTCGAACATTTGTACCTCGCAGGCCTTGCTTGCAACCATGGCCGGAATGTATGCCGTGTATCACGGTCCTTCGGGGTTGAAACAGATAGCAACACGCATCCATCAGATGACCGGCCTGCTGAATGAGAAGCTCCTTGAATTAGGCTACAAGCAGGAAAATGAGGATTTCTTCGATACACTCAGGGTTAAACTGCCGGATAATATAAGCAGAAGAGACATCAATATTCTGGCCCTCGAGCGGAGCATCAACCTGAGGTATTTCAACGATAATACAATAGGTATCAGCATCGATGAACCTACAACTGCTGATGATCTGAATCTTCTTATTGAGGTATTCTCATATGCCAACAAAAGACCGGTTAAAATTTTCGAGAAGCTGACGGACAGGGTATACTTCAACGACAGGTTCAAACGGACATCGGAATTCCTGATGTACGATGTTTTCACACGAAACCAGTCAGAAACAGAGATGATGCGGTACATCAAAAAGCTTGAGCGGAAAGATTTTTCCCTTACCCATTCCATGATCCCCCTGGGGTCATGTACTATGAAACTGAATGCAGCTACTGAATTGTTGCCTCTGAGCTGGCCTGAATTCGGGGAAATTCACCCTTTTGTGCCGATCGACCAGGTAGAAGGGTATCAGCAATTGTTTTATGAGCTGGGCAAGTTTCTGCGTGTTATTACCGGATTCGGGGAAATATCTTTTCAGCCCAATTCGGGAGCTGCAGGAGAATATGCCGGACTTATGGTGATCAGGAAATACCACGAGAGCAAAGGCAACAGCCACAGGGATGTGGTGCTGATCCCATCGTCTGCGCACGGGACAAATCCGGCCAGTGCAGTGATGGCAGGATTTAAGGTGGCGGTGGTACGGTGCGATGAGCGCGGAAATGTCGATATGTCCGATCTTAAGACGAAGGCTGAAGCCAACATGGAATACCTTGCCGCCTTCATGATCACATATCCTTCCACACACGGGGTTTTTGAATCTCTGATCGGCGAAATGGCTGACATTGTTCATCGCAACGGGGGACAGGTATATATGGACGGTGCGAATATGAACGCACAGGTAGGGCTTACCAGTCCGGCAAAGATCGGCGCCGATGTATGCCATCTGAATCTGCACAAAACATTCGGGATACCGCATGGAGGCGGGGGACCGGGAATGGGTCCCATAGGCGTGGCCGATCACCTGGTGGAGTTTTTACCTGCCCATCCGGTAATTGCCACCGGAGGAGTTCACGGAGTCGGAGCAGTTTCGGCTGCTCCCTGGGGGAGTGCAAGCATACTTACCATTTCACATGCATATTGCTCGATGCTCGGTTCAGAAGGTTTGACCCTGGCTTCGAAAATAGCCATACTTAATGCAAATTACCTGGCAGCATGCCTGAAAGATCATTACAGGATCTTATACAAAGGGGACAAGGGATTTGTTGCCCATGAGATGATTCTCGATTGCCGCGATTTCAAACAGTCAGGCGAAATAACCGATATTGACATTGCTAAAAGATTGATGGATTATGGTTTTCATGCACCCACGCTTTCTTTTCCGGTACACGGCACCATTATGGCAGAGCCCACCGAAAGCGAATCGAAACAGGAACTCGACCGATTCGCTGAAGCCATGATCGCAATCCATCATGAGATCAGTGAAATTAATGAAAACGGCACTAAAGAAAATAATCTCCTGAAAAATGCACCCCATACCCAGAAGGCAACCATAACCGATGAGTGGTCGATGCCTTATACCCGCCGGAAAGCTGCATTCCCGCTGAAATGGGTGGAGGATAACAAATTGTGGCCGTCGGTGGGCAGAATAGACGATGCTTATGGCGACAGAAACCTGGTTTGTACCTGTGCTGCACCGGAATTTTATGAAGAGCAGGTATAAGAAATAAAAAGGGTGGAAAACGTTGTGCATTCCACCCTGAAAATATCCCTGATCTTTGGATCTATTTCTTCGCAATCTCGTCAGAAACCGTTAATCTCGTTCTGCCTTTTGCCCTTCTTCGTGCCAATATCTTCCTGCCGTTTGCCGTTGACATCCGTTCACGAAAACCGTGCTTATTTTTTCTTTTCCGGTTTGATGGCTGAAATGTCCTTTTCATCAGTCTTTCGTATTAAAATTGCCGTTTAGTTTTACTGGTCTGCAAAGGTAGTGTTTTTTTTAATCCTGCAAATAAATAGTTCAGATAATTCATTTGCCACCCGATTTTTTTTATATTATAACCTGTAAATAGTATGTTTGTGCGAGAAAAAAAAAGGCATGAATATTTTACTCATTGGTTCGGGCGGGCGCGAACATGCACTCGCCTGGAAAATGGCTCAGAGCAAAAGGCTCACAAAACTATTTATAGCACCGGGCAACGCCGGAACAGGCAGGGCAGGTGAAAATGCAGACATTGGCGTGGACGATTTTGAGAAGATCGGCCGGTTTTCAGCAGACAATCATATTGATATGCTGGTGGTCGGACCTGAAGATCCGCTTGTTAAGGGGTTGCACAATTATTTTTCCGTTCACCCCGAGTTAAGTCATATTCCGGTGATCGGACCTATGGCTGAGGGTGCCAGGCTCGAGGGAAGCAAGGATTTTGCAAAACAATTCATGGTCAGGCATAACATACCAACGGCGAAATATGTGAGTGTTACTTCGGAGAATATCGATGAAGGATTCCGGTTCCTTGAAAAGTTGAATCCTCCCTACGTCCTGAAAGCCGATGGCCTGGCTGCAGGAAAGGGGGTACTGATCCTTCAGTCGGAAGCAGAAGCCAGAAACGAGCTGCAATCTATGTTGCATGGCAAATTCGGACAGGCCGGCAAGACCGTGGTCATCGAAGAATACCTTGACGGGATAGAATTGTCCGTATTTATCATAACCGATGGCATTTCATATAAAATACTCCCGGAAGCAAAAGATTATAAAAGGATAGGGGAAGGTGATTCCGGCCTGAATACCGGGGGGATGGGAGCTGTTTCTCCCGTGCCGTTTGCAGGCAGGGAATTTCTGGATAAGGTGGAGGACAGGATCATCAGGCCTACGGTTGACGGCCTGAAAAAGGACGGGATACCTTACCAGGGCTTTCTTTTTTTCGGACTGATGAATTGTAAAGGGGACCCGTATATTATTGAGTACAACGTAAGACTTGGAGATCCCGAATCAGAGGTGATCCTTCCCAGGCTCAGCTCAGATATTGTTGAGCTGTTTGAAGGGGTGGCGGGTAAAAACCTTTCCACAAAAACATGTGCGATTTCACCACAGACCGCAGCAACCGTGATGCTTGTTTCAGGCGGTTATCCGGGTGCATATGAAAAGGGGAAAGAAATATTCAACCTTGAGAGTACAGGCGGCTGCATTGTCTTTCATGCGGGGACAAAAGCAGTAAACAACACTGTGGTAACAAACGGAGGCAGGGTTTTATCCGTGACCGCTTACGGAAAGGATAAAAATGAAGCGCTTCAAAAGTGTTACACCAATGCCGGACTGATCAGCTTCGATAAAAAGTACTTCCGGAGGGATATTGGTTTTGACCTGTGATCACAAAAAAACCTTGAAGAATTTCTCCTTCAAGGTTTTAACAAACACTAATTTTGCATAACTATTCACTCACCCTACTTACTGATGAATGTTTTTTGATATTTTTAGGTAGCGTTCTCAGCCATTACTGGTTCTGAAATTCTTTACGGACTTATCCATAGCAACACGTTAAAACACCCTGAGTACATATTTAATGGGTAAGATTTACCAGTCAAACTGACAAATCGGCTGCCTGGTTTTACCATGTAATGCTCAGATGAAAAATCGAGGCAAAAGGTTGCGTCAAATCCGGGAAATCATGAAAATTTTTTAATGCTATTCATCTTCATGAGCCTCCAGTTCCATTGCGGGGTTAATCCCTGATTTCTGAACATCAATCCCGGGCCTGATCCCCTTTTTGTTGCTCATGATGATTTCCTTAACCTTGTCAAGAGAGAGGGGAATGATGTTCACAGGTGAATCCGGTTGCGACGAATACCAGACGATCTTGTTCAGGGCGTCTATCTTATGCCGGTAAAGAATGCCACCGGCCGTTTCAAGTTCGAGGAGTTCTTTTGGAAATTCCTTCCGGTTCTCAATATATGTGTCGAGCTCATACATCAGGCAACATTTCAGTTTGCCGCATTGGCCGGCAAAACGTTGGGCATTCAGAGGCAGGTCCTGGTATTTAATGGCCTGAAGTGTAACCGTGGCAAGATCGGTGCGCCATGTGGAACAGCACAGTTCTCTTCCGCATGAACCAATGCCGCCTATTCTCGCAGCTTCCTGCCGGGCTCCGATCTGTTTCATTTCGATCCTAACCTTAAACTCTTCTGCAAACACCTTAATCAGTTCCCTGAAATCTACCCGTTCATCGGCTATGTAGTAAAAAGTTGCTTTCTCTTTATCACCCCGGTATTCCACGTCGCTTAATTTCATATTGAGGTGAAGTTCCCTTATGATCTTTTTTGCACGGATCAAAACAGGATTTTCAAGCTCTTTGGCCGAATACCATTTCTGCAGGTCGGTGCCTGTGGCTTTTCTGTATATTTTTTTAGGCTCATAATTCGCACGGTTCTTTATTTTCAGTTCGAACTGCTTCTCAGCGAGCCTTCCTGTCAGTGAAACAACACCGACATCGAATCCTTTATCCGCTTCGAGGACAATAATATCTCCACGCTTGATCGTAATATGGTTTGTATTTGCATAAAATTCTTTACGTGTATTCTTGAATTTTACCTCAGTCAGATCAGACCTGACTTCATCGGGTATATTCTTCAGCCAGTCGAAAACATCGAGTTTATTGCAACTGCTTAATACTGCCTCCGGAATATGCCGGTCGCCGGAATTTGAGGTGGATTGTTTGTGAATCTGACAGTTTGTACAACTCATCGGGACAATATATTTTGAGAGAACCAGGCTATCCTGGAGTGAACCCGGGTTAAAAAAGCTAATTTGTGCATTCGTCATATGCATAACAACACTTTTTAAAAATGGTTGACATCAGA
This sequence comes from uncultured Bacteroidales bacterium, assembly GCA_964503885.1. GTDB lineage: Bacteria > Bacteroidota > Bacteroidia > Bacteroidales > UBA10428 > CAZDCD01. Next base: position 45,006 of record CAZDCD010000021.1, on the reverse strand, counting down.
CAGGTATTTCGGAAAATTCAATACTTTGCAAACCTTATGGGAATGAAGTAACTTTTTGTAGTGTAAATCGTTTATATTTATATTTTAAAACCACATATGAGCAAATTTATTTATAGTGTCATTTTGCTGATGACATTGTACCGGCCGGTATCGTCGCAGAATGCTGCGGACACGATTTATTACGATAACCAGTGGAATCAGTCTTCCAGGGAAGCTGCAACGTATTTCAGGCTGGTTGCCATCGATACCAATCGCATCCGGTTCATCGTAAACGATTATTATGTTTCAGGGAATCTTCAGATGGAAGGCGCCTTCCGTTCAATCAATCCCGATTTTAAGATCGGGGGATTTACCTATTGGTATGAAAACGGCGACAAACATATCGAGTGCTATTTTGAACAGAACAGGCTGCACGGCGTTTACCGGGAATGGTATCCCGGCGGTCAGTTGAAATCAGAAATGACATACAGGCATGGGATTCTTGAAGGAACTGAAAAAAACTGGGATGAAGAAGGAAACCTGGCTAAAACGGTAGAATACAAAAATGGGTTGAAAAACGGGGAATTTATTACGTACTATAAAAATGGTAAGCCGATCAGAAAAGATATCTATAAAAACAACAAGCTCTTGCGCGGTAAGTGTTTTACCACCGAGGGAAAAGATACCACCTATTTCGATTATTTTATTATGCCACGTTTCACGGGCAATCCCGAAGGATTCAAATTCTTCGTTCTTGAAAAGCTGAACTATCCCGACTCGGCCAGGGTAAATAATGAAGAAGGCCTTGTTGAAGTAAAATTCACCATCGACAGTGAGGGAAATCTCAGCCACATCAGGCTTGTAAAGCGTGACAAGGATTATTTTAATGATGAAGCCGTGCGCGTGTTGCATGAGTCCCCCAAATGGATCCCCGGGAAAAGAGACGGTAAAAAAATCGATGTGACGATAACACTACCCATACACTTTAAATTAAAATAAGATCCGGCAATTGCCATCCGGCTGTATCTGCCATATCAGGCTGAATTTAAGAATGTTGCCATTATTTTCCTGAGATCTGTTTACAGGTGCATAACCCGATAGTAAAAATTCCATACAGTTGTAACTATCATTATATCAGTGCGTTTTCTATCAGGCCCGGAAAGCCTTAAGAATAAGATTTTGATGATATCAGTAAAATATTATTAAATTTGTACCCGAAACTAACTTGAGTGTTGGTGCATTTTTCGATAAACATAATACCCACCGGTAAAAGCATTATTACTGCTCATCGTTTATTTACATTTAATCAGGTATAACTAATTCATCTTTCATGGACGTAAGTGGAAAACTATTTAAAAAATTCATTGAAAGGCAGGAAGAATATGACCAGCAGCAGGGTGAAGTTGCAGCAAAAAGACAGCATGCGAAAGGCAAGCTTACTGCAATGGAAAGGATCGATCTGCTTTTTGACCAGGATTCATTTGAGGAAATTGACGCTTATTCAACCGCCGCTCCTGCTGGGGGTGAATTTGGAAAGATAATCACAGCGTATGGCGACGGCGTAATCATTGGCCACGGGCAAATAAACGGAAGACTGGCTTTTGCATATTCCCAGGATTTTACAGTGATGGGAGGATCGCTCGGATCGGTTCATGCCCAGAAAATAATGAAAATTCAGGAAATGGCACTGAAAATGGGCGCCCCGATTATAGGACTGATCGATTCCGGAGGCGCCAGAATTCAGGAAGGTGTTGCCAGTCTGGCCGGATATGCCGGCATTTTCAGCCGGAATGTGAGGTCATCCGGTGTTATCCCACAGATATCAGTGATCATGGGACCTGCAGCGGGAGGTGCTGTGTATTCCCCTTCAATAACCGATTTTGTGTTCATGACCAACAAAACAAGTTATATGTTCGTAACCGGTCCGAATGTGGTAAAAGAGGTTCTGAACGAAAACGTTTCTTTTGACGATCTCGGCGGTGCAATGGTGCATATGAAAAAAAGCGGCGTATGCCATATCGTGCACGAAGATGAGGAGAATACCATTAGGGGCCTGCAGAAACTCTTATCGTACCTGCCGTCCAACAACCTTGAAAACCCTCCCTTTATCGATACCGGGGATACCGAAGACCGGCTTGAAGAACACTTGCGTGAAGTAGTCCCTGATGATCCGAATAAACCGTATGATATTAAGGAAGTGATTAATCTCCTTGTCGACAAGGGAACATTCTTTGAAATATCGGAAGGTTTTGCCCAGAATATTGTTGTCGGTTACGGACGGCTTAAAGGGAAAACCATAGGAATAATAGCAAACCAGCCGAAAGTTCTTGCGGGTACTCTTGACATCAACTCTTCTGTGAAAGCGGCCCGGTTTATCCGTTTCTGCGATGCATTCAATATCCCGATCCTTACACTTGAAGATGTACCCGGATTTCTGCCGGGGATCGATCAGGAACATAGCGGCATCATCAGGCATGGTGCAAAACTGCTGTACGCCTATGCTGACTCTACGGTGCCCAAGATCACAGTAATCCTTCGCAAATCATACGGGGGTGCATACTGTGTGATGAACAGTAAAAACCTTGGCGGAGACTTTAATTATGCATGGCCGACCGCTGAAATAGCAGTAATGGGACCCGAAGGAGCTGTATCGATCTTATACAGGCGTGAACTGCTGGAATCCGATGATCCGGCCAAACTGAAAAAAGAACTTGCCATAAAATACCGTGATGAGATAGCAAATCCATATGTGGCTGATGCCAAGGGGTATATCGATGAAGTCATCGATCCTGCGATTACCAGGAAAAAGCTCATTTCATCATTTGAAGCACTTGATAACAAACACGTAAGTGTGCCTTCCAGGAAACATGGCAATATACCTCTTTAAGCAGCCACACAATTTTACGGCAGGTTAAAAAATTAATTACAAATGTTTGAAATTGTAGTAAAAATAACCTTAATTGCAGATTGAGGTTGAAGTACAGGAAAAGCATTACAAGAATCCATCAGAATGAAAATTAAAAGCCTGCTTATTGCTAACCGGGGCGAGATAGCCATGAGAATTGCAAGTACTGCTTCCAAAATGGGGATTAAAACATATGGCATCAAAACCTCCAAAGAACCATCCGCATTTTACCTCAAGGCAGTCGATGAGATCATTGATTTTACAGAAAGCGTGGAGGAGCTTCCCGAATTCCTTGATATTGAAAGGTTGATCGGAGCTGCAAAATCGGCAAAGATCGATGCAATTCATCCGGGTTATGGATTCCTTGCTGAAAGTCCTTATTTTGCCAAGCGTTGTGAAGAAGAACACATTAATTTTGTAGGACCTTCTGCTTCAGCTATTTACAAAATGGGGAATAAAACCATTGCCAAACAGATAGCTACAAAGTATAAAGTTCCGTTGCTGAAAGGCAGCCTGGGCAATGTCAAAGATGCCCGCGAGGCCACTGAAATTGCAGGAAAAATTGGTTATCCTGTCATTCTTAAAGCTGCTGCCGGAGGAGGCGGGAGGGGGATGCGCATCATTGAAAAGCCATCACAGATGGAGAAGATGTTCAAGATGGCCACCTCAGAAGCAGAAAAGGCTTTCAACGATCCTTCGGTATTTATCGAGAAATATGTGCGCAATCCGAGGCATATCGAATTTCAGGTCTTTGGCGATAAACACGGGAATTACATCCATCTCGGTGAACGCGAATGCTCCATTCAACGCAAGCACCAGAAGCTGCTGGAGGAATCACCATCCTCGGCATTGTCCGAGAAACACAGGAAGGAAATGGGTGAGTCAGCGATAAAGATTGCAGAAGCGGTGGAATATTACAGCGCAGGGACCGTTGAGTTCCTCCTCGATGATGATAAGAAGTTTTACTTCATGGAAATGAATACGCGGATCCAGGTTGAACACCCGGTAACCGAAATGGTAACCGGTATTGATTTGATCGAACTGCAGATAAGGATTGCCCAGAATGAAAAGCTGCCCTTTAAACAGAATGATATAAAGCTCAACGGTTGGGCAATGGAATTCAGGATAAACGCCGAAGACGTGCAGGGTGGATTTTCACCGAGCCTGGGCACCATTGAAAAGATCATCTATCCCCGCAGCAAAAATATCCGCATTGATACCGGTGTAACAGATATGTCCATCGTTACCCCATACTACGATTCGATGATCGCCAAACTGATTGTTCATGCCGAAAACAGGGAAAAGGTCATTACCTCCTCAATTCATGCCCTGAAAAAATTCTGGATCAAAGGTATTAAAACTACCATACCATTTTGTATTAAGGTGTTACACAATAAAAAGTTCAAAAAAGGCGACTTCAATACCTCGTTCATTGAAAAAGAAATGGATGTATTGTATTATCAGGAACCCGATGATGAAATGCTGGCTGCATATGTTGCTGCATTCGATTTTGCTGCCCAGCTTGAAACCGAACGAACCACTTTTGTTAATTTTGAACAAGGTAAAAACATCAGTCCCTGGGTATTAAATAAACGAATCAAGTCACTTTAAAAGTCTGGTTCATGAAACTGTATTCGAGAAAGAAAAAGAATTCCATTGAGTTCATCGCGGTAACGCCGAAAGATAAAAAATACAAAATCGAAAATCCATTCTCAGAAGAAGTCCAGATCAACAGCAAAAAGGTCGACATTAAAATCTTTGAGAACGAAGACGGATTTACCTACCTGGTATACAAAAACAAAAAATATCTTGCCGAGATCATCGAAATCAACCAAAACCGGTATACTGTTCTTTTAAATGGAGTAACATATTCATTTTCTATTGAATCCCCCATTTCGTACAAACGAAAGAAATACCTCGACAAGCATCAGACTCAAAGTAAAATAGAAATAATAATGGCTCCCATGCCCGGCAAGATAATCGATCTGCTGGTTGAGGAAAACGCAGAAGTTAAAGAAGGCGAACCCATACTCATACTCGAAGCCATGAAAATGCAAAACGAGATCAGTTCCCATGTAGCAGGAAAAGTAAAAAAGATCCTTGTAAAGCAGAACGATTCCGTGGCCAAGGACGAAGTGCTTCTTGAAATTGAACGGTAAGCACAGAAGACTGTTGTTTTATCTCCATTACCAGCTCCCGGGAATATTTTAAACGATTGATTAATCATACATGGACCGATTAACGTGAGTTCGATATAGGAATTTCAATTCAATTGTGCTATATTGTTGTTAATAAGCTATAACCGCGAAGCGGTTAAATGTGAATAGCCACAGCTGAAACCTGTGGTGATTGATATATGGCCTCCTGATATGAACCCTGAAGGGGTTCAGCAATATCCCATTCATATAGCTAATTATCTGGTTGAACCCCTTTAGGGTTCTGTTTCAGAGTTTGATGTCTTACCCCCGGATTTTATCCGGGGTTTTCTCTATAAGAGCATGTTAACCAGTGAGATTTTAAGTACTGTTGATCATGCTGTATAAGCCAAATAGTTTTAATTGATACCGAACTCAAGTTAATTAGGTAATTATATAATTAAAGAATTAGTTGTATGATTAAAATATTAGTTGCATAATTAAAAAATTAGTTATAGATTTATATCAAAATTACCCGCACAATGGACATGAATAAAAAAGATTTAACCCGGGCAGAAGAGCAGATCATGCAATACCTGTGGAAAATCGGGAAAGGATTTGTCAGGGATATTGTCGAAGAATTTCCCGGGCCCAGGCCTGCCTATACCACAGTCACCACATTGATCAGGATATTGGTCAGGAAAGGATTTATCGGATTCAATGCATACGGTAAAGCGAACGAGTACTATCCGGTGATTGGCAAGAAAGAATACATCACAAGACACCTCAAAAATGTGGTAAAGAACTATTTTAACGGTTCGGCCGAAAAATTCGCTTCATTTTTCACGCGTGAAAACGACCTTTCAGTAAGTGAATTGGAGGAGCTCAGGAAACATATCGATGAACTGATCGACAAGAGAAGATCCAATGAATAATTATATTATTTACCTGGGTAAGGTCAGTATTTTGCAGGCATTGTTTTATGCATTCTACAGCCTGATATTTAAAAAGAATACATCCTTTGCATTGCAGCGGTTTTACCTGCTTTGCTCAATGACCCTGCCCTTTGTCATACCGCTGATCACCCTGCAGTCGGGCTGGAATGTAATTCACGTACCGGTGAAACCTGTTTTTAGTATAGACTACAATGAAATCCCTTTTTCCGGAAGCCAATCGGGATCACTGTCAGAGAATTATACTGTAATTTTCTCCGGGCTGGTCCTCTTACTATATTTCTCAGGCTTTTTCCTGCTGCTGTATAATTTTCTGAGATCGGCCGTTAAACTGGCACGGTATGCAAAGTACGATACATCATACCGAAGGGACAGGTTAAAGATCGTTACTACCAGTGAAATTACACATCCGTTCTCTTTTTTCAACCGGGTATTATTCAATCCTTCGGCATATACGTTCAGGGAGATCCACCATATTCTGGTTCATGAACAGCTTCATGCCAGGCAATTCCATACAGTCGATCTCATCCTTGCCGGGATCATCCATATTGTCTGCTGGTTTAATCCGGTGATCATACTGTACAAGAGGTCCCTCACCGAAGTTCATGAATTCCTGGCAGATGAAAATGTGCTCAGGTCGGGCATTAACCCGGTCGAATATCAACAGCTCATCCTGAAACATGCATGCTCCAACCATATTGTGAATTTCACAAGCTCATTTAATGTTTCATTAACCAAAAAGCGAATTATTATGATGACAATACACAAAAAAACCGGGACCGTGAACCTGAAATTTCTTCTTGTCGTTCCACTGGTCTTCTTATGTATTCTTATATTTTCAGGAAGCACAATAGGGCTGCCCGTTGAAAAAGGTGAACGCTCAGTGAGCACTCTGCAGGAAAACAAGCCGGATATGTCGCCCATAGATGTGAAGGATGTCACCATGACATCGGGTTACGGAATACGGAAACATCCCATAACGGGAGAAGAGCAGTTTCACCAGGGCATTGATCTTGCAGCTCCTCTTGGAACTCCGGTAAAGGCTACCGCCAACGGAAACGTGATCAGGATTGAAGATGAACATTTCGACCCCGACAAATACGGTAAATACATTGTCATTCAACATGATGAAGTTTATTCGACGATGTATACACAGCTCTCTGAAGTTCTTGTCAAAGAAGGTCAGGCAGTGAAAAAAGGCGAAATGATCGGGAAAGTTGGGGAATCGGGACGTTCCACCGGCCCGCATTTACATTATGAAGTCTGGAAAAACGGCGAAAAGGTCGATCCGGTAGCGTATATGCAGTAAAGTACCGGGTTAATTCATCCAATAAATACAGGAGGATGGAGTCAGTTGCTGCCATTCCCCTTTTGTTTTGATACCCGATCCGATATAATTATGTTATTGGATCGGATTGGCTTACTTTTGTACCTGAAGATTTGCAATCAATACAGGTATGAAAACAATGAGACTGAAAGGCATCCGGCAGATGGAAATGGCTGAGATCCCGGTACCGCAATTTTTAACGAATACCGATGTGTTAGTGAGGATGAAAGCGGTGGGGGTCTGCGGTTCGGATATCCATTACTATACCCAGGGGAGGATAGGCAGCCAGGTTGTGGATTTTCCGTTTACTGTGGGTCATGAAGGGTCGGGTGTGGTAGAGAAGGTACAACCCGGGGTTACACGCGTCAAACCGGGCGACCGTATCGCCATTGAGCCGGCCATGCCGTGTTTTAAGTGCGATCAGTGCAAAGCCGGACGCCACAATACGTGCCGCAACATGAAATTCCTGGGAGCCCCGGGACAGGCGGACGGATGCCTGTCGGAATTCATCGTGATACCCGAATCGAGCTGCCTGCCTGTTCCGGATTCAATGACCCTGGAAGAAGCTGCTATGTGTGAACCATTGTCCATAGGATTGTATTCCGTAAAACAATCGGCGATGACAAGAAACCATACTATTGCAATACTGGGGTTTGGCCCTATCGGTATGAGCGTACTTTTATCTTCACGTGCATTGGGAAACAAAACGGCTGTTGTGACTGACAAGCTCGGTTACAGGGTTGCAAGAGCCGTGAAGGATGGTGTGGTTTGTGCGGCCAATCCTGAAAAAGAGGATGTGGCAAAATCAATTCTCGATAAAATCCCTTCAGGCGTTGATATTGTTTTTGAATGCAGCGGGCAGCAGGACGCGCTCGACAATGCCCTGGACATCCTCGCACCCGGAGGGAAGCTTGTATTGGTGGGTATACCGGAGTTCGATAACTGGAGCATAAAAGCCGATCTTATGCGACGAAAGGAACTCACCCTGATCAATATCCGCAGGCAGAACCATTGTGCCGAAGAAGCTGTTGAACTTGTTGCGGCAAAAAAAACTGACCTGCGAAGCATGGCCACCCACCGCATCAGTTTTGCCGATACGCCAAAGGCTTTTGATATGGTTGCCGGGTATAGGGAAGGCGTAATGAAAGCGTTGATCGTTTTTTAATGACGGCAGTTACAGGTAAAACATATAGGTAAGGGTACGTCCTGCGAACGTCTCTTTTCATAAGCAGAGCGAATAAAGCGGGAACTTGGCGCAGCGTTCTCACCGAAGACAATCCGGCCTTCGCGTAAGCTATTCCATCGATCCCTGCCATGCGTAATTTGCAATCACGCTTTGGACGTTCAATACAGGTATATGCAAAGGTAATTTTCATGCAAAAATACCAACCGGTATTTTTTATCCTTTTAAATTTGAAAAGAGGTACCAAAAAACTGCAAACTGCAAATTTGCTGGTGTCTGAAAGCGGTATTACAAATGCCGCTTAGCGGATTAAAGTCTGAACAAGCCTGTCTTCAGTAGAAAAGTCAGACACGTAACCCTTAACATGAAAAAAGGGCACTGCAGGAGCACCCTATCTGAGGTCACGGGCGGACTCGAACCGCCGTACGAGGTTTTGCAGACCTCTGCCTAGCCACTCGGCCACGTGACCCTGAACCCGGCATTCTTTTACCGGTGTGCAAATGTAGAAAAAATCCGGGTCAAACAAAAAACCCGGGGAAAATTCTCCGGGTTTTTGCTGTTGTTGCCTGAATTATCGTAATGAGAATGTTTCCGAACCTATCTGGAATCCCTCCGAATAGAGATATACGGTATAGGTTCCCGCAACGAGATCTTCCGTCCTGTCCCAGAAGATACACATGTCAATATCCTTGTTTTCGTATTCGAGATCACGCTTTGCAGTAAACACAAGCTCCTGGCCGTCAATAGTGATCAGGTCGGTTTCTCCGCTGGTAAGCACAATATTGTCGGGCCTGAGGATCCTCAGGTAAATGGTCCTGGTGCCGGGTTTGGCAACGGCATTTTCACGTATGGTGAAACACACCCTGATCTTGTCGACACTTTTAACCCTGTCTTTGGGTTTGCTGTTTTTATTCAATCCTTCAGGGATAATATTTTTGGCGTTGAGCACCGAAGCTTTTGTAACTACCTGGCTGAGATTCTCTTTTTGCTGGGCGAGGTTATCCCTGTCCTCCTGGGTACTTCTCAGCTGCGTCCTTACCATGATGTTTTCATCGGTAAGTTCACGGTTGCGTGTATTCAGCGAATCGATCTGAACGATATAACTGCGCATAACCTTACGGAGTGTTGTCAGCTCATCCCTGTACAACCTGATCTTTGTGGCATCGGAAGCCTGTTTTGAGAGCAGGCGTTTGATCTTCTGCTGTTCGGCCGAAAGCAATGAGTTTATGCTGTCGTTCTCAGTTCTCAGTGAATCATATTCGAGGATCATCCCGTTCAGCTGCTTTTCCAGACCTGATTTTTCATCCTGTATCAGTTGTTTTTCTTCGGTGGTAACCTTGAGGTTTTTGTTTTCCATGAATAGCATTACGGCAAGAACGGTCACTATAACGGATAAAATACCAATGACAATGAACATCCTGTTGGTATTTCTCTTCGGATTTCTGTCTGAATAACTGCTATTGGTTGACGTGGTGGTCTTTTCCATAATATCTGGTTTTAAGGTTTTTCAGGGCAAATATACAACAAGAAAATGGTGCGGTAAAAGCATAATTCGTTATTTTTTTGACTTTTATGCGTACTTAAACGCTGAAATACCGGTTTTATTTTGTGACCTTATTCCTCTTTGTTCATTTCGGCATTTACATAATATGCGCCTGATGCCACTATGTTGTGTTCTGCAATTTCTTCAGGTAAATGCACAAGCTGAACGAACCTGTTGTTCCTTACCCCTGTTTCCACCTGTACACGGGTAAATACGGTATCATTGACTTCAAAAATGTATTCTTTTCCTTCGGAAAGCACGATGGCATCAGCCGGTGCTGCAAATACCGAATCGGAAGAGATGAATATTTCGGCAAAAATAAACATACCGGGCCTTAACATTCCGGTATTGTCGTGAATATGGGCATGCACACCGAATGTTCTGGTCTCCGGATCTACCATGGGACCGATGGTGATCACCTCGCTACAGTATTTTTTGCCGGGTTCGTTTACAAGCCAGAAATTCAATTGTTGCCCTTTCTTTACTTTATGGATATCCTTTTCGTAAATATCGAGATGCAGGTGAGTGTCCCTGTCATTTACTATTTCATAGATCATTTCATTGGGTGCGGCAAATTTGCCAATGCTTGCATTCACTTTGGATATGGTGCCGCTTATGGGTGCCTTTATGGAAATGGTTGTTTTAATCCCTTCCACGTCAAGGCTGTCAGGGTTGATATCCAGCAGTTTAAGCTGCGCGGAAAGCGAAAGGAGCCTGACTTCTTCCACACGGTAATCGGACTGGGCCTGCTGCATCTTTTTTATCGATGAGGCATTTTCTACGGTAAGCTCTCCCTGCCTCTTAAACTCCTCTTTAACATATTCGATCCGGTTCCTGGTTTCCAGGTAATCCTGCTGCAGCTTAATATAATCGGGATGTTCCAGTACAACCAGTACCGTTCCTTTGCGAACAGTATTGCCGGGGTAATACGGGGCATTTTTTATGAATCCGCCGACAGGAGCCGAAACTGTGGCTATTGAATTGGAAGGTACTTCAATGGATCCCGAGCATTCAACCGTTTCACTGATCAGCTCCCTTGTGATCTTTCCTGTTACCAGGTTGGCCATTCGGATCTGATCACCGGTGAGCATAACCGAATTTTCAGGAATATCTGACGATTGCTGCATTTCCTGTCCTGCCGGTTTGCTTTTGCATCCGCAGTGCAGTATTCCTGTCAGGGCAAAGAAAACGATTGTATATTTCATGGTTTTAGTCTGCATAAAGTTCCAGTTGTATTGCCGTTTGGTTGTAATTATTTATTGTTTCGAGGAAATTCAATTTTAGCTGCAGTCCTTCTGAAATTCCCTGGATATACCCGAAATAATCGATCTCCTCTTTTTCATAGAGCAGACCGGTGGTTTTGATCAGCTCATCCGCCTGCACAAGCGCATATTCATGGTAGTAGACGATCTGTTTGAAATATTTGTTGAGATCAAAAAGCAGGTTTTCGATTTCGTTCTCAACAAATGTTTCCTGGAATGCCAGGTTGTTTTCTGCAATATCCCGGTCAATCTTCGCCTGGCTGATCTTCGCCTTCACGGGAAAGAACCATAACGGGAACGTAAGTCCCGCCTGCCAACCAGTTAACCCTTTAAACGCACCGATATCCTGGTAGAAATAACCTGCCGAGATCCCGGGGAAGAACCGGTATTTTTCGGTGGCCAGCCTGCTGTTTTCAAGTTCCACCGTTTTGCGGTAGCGTGAAAGCAACAGTTCACCGGTATATCCTGTATCCGGGGATGATTTATCGATCATATACAATTCAAATTCCTGCTCAGCAGGCACGATCTCTTCATCTGTCAGGATAAGCTGTTTCAATTTATTGCGGGCAATAACCAGATCGTCCTGCAACATGTTGTATTTTATCTCCACCTGTGCCTGCCTGGCAGCGGCCATAACCTGTTCAAGCCTGTCGGACTCACCCAGCTGAAAATGCAGGTCTGCGATCCTTGACAGATCGCTGTACAGGTCTTTTTCCTGTGCAACAACCTCAAGCCGTTTATTCAGGTAAACCCAGAAACAATAGGCCGATTTTACTTTGGCCGCAATTGCCTTTTTCATAATCTCGGCATCGCTTTCCCGCAATGATGTAAGCTTTTTTGCACTGCTGAGTTTTCCGGCATGAACCAGGAGCGATCCGAAATGCTGATTGATCCCAATATACCTGTCATTTACCGGTGAATTTTTCTGTCCGTACTCGTAGACAAATTCCGTCGGATCAAAATCAATAGCTTCTCCCGAAGTGCTTCTTGCCCGCTCTATCCCAAGCTCCGCATTTTTTATTTCGGGATTGTTTTTAAGGGCCATCTCCACAGATTCCGTCATGGTCAGCGGCCTGAATTCTCCTTCCTGGGAATGAACCAGGGAAGACAACAGCAAAAACGGAAGAAGAATAAGCAGCGGTTTCTTCTTACGCCTGAAGATCGCCGGACGGGTTATCTTCTCATTGATCTTCAGGTATAATATCGGCAGTACGATAAGTGTAAGCAGCGTGGCTGTGATAATTCCTCCTATGACGACAGTGGCAAGCGGGCGCTGCACCTCTGCGCCTGCCGAGGTGGAAACTGCCATGGGCAGAAATCCCAGGATATCGGTGGTGGCTGTCATCATGACCGGTCTCAGGCGTGTGCATGCACCCCTGATCACGACATATTTAATGTTGTCCACACCTTCCGTTCTCATCTGGTTATAATTCGATATCAGTACGATACCATTCAGCACGGCAACACCGAACAACGCAATGAACCCGACGCCCGCCGATATGCTGAAAGGCATTCCCCGGATCCATAAGGCGGCGATCCCTCCCACCACCGAAAGCGGCACCGCGGTAAAGATCAGCAATGCATATTTTACCGAATTGAACGTAAAAAACAACAGGATAAGGATCAGCAGCAGTGAAATGGGTAAAGCTACAGCAAGCCTGCTGCGTGCATTTTTAAGATTTTCAAATTGACCCCCGTATGTGATATAATAACCGGGTTTTAGCCTTAACCCTGCCTTCATTTTCCTGTCAATTTCGCTTACAAGGCTTTGTACATCCCGGTTCCTGACATTTATTCCGATGGTCACGCGCCGTTTTGTTTCGTCACGGGCGATCTGCACAGGCCCCTCCACATAGCTGACTTTAGCAACTTCACTGAACGGTATGATCAAACCACCGGAAGTGGGAACAGAGATCTTGTCGAGATTAAGATCCTGGCGCATGGCGCTGTCCATCCTGATCACCAGGTCGAATTTTCGCTCTCCCTCGAAAATTACGCCTGCAGCCTCTCCTGCGAATGCTGTTCTGACAATGTTGTTAAGCTGGCTGATGTTCAGACCGTACTGACCTGTTTTTTGCCTGTCGTATTCGATTACAAGCTGAGGAAGACCCATGAGCTGTTCGACCTTGACATCAGCCGCCCCCCTGAGCTTCGAAATGATACCGGCAGCAATGTTGGCCTGTGTGAATAATTCGTCGAGGTCTTCACCATAGATCTTTACTGCAATATCGGTCTTAACCCCGGTCATAAGTTCGTTGAAGCGCAGCTGTATGGGTTGTGTAAATTCAAAAGTTGCTGCGGTGATCACCCTGAGTTTTTCTTTCATTTTACCGATCAACTCTTCCCGGTTTCGCGCACTAACCCAATCCTTCTTATCTTTCAGGACGATCATGATATCGGCATCTTCAATGGCCATGGGATCCGTAGGTACCTCAGCCGTACCGATCTTGGACACCACCTGTTCCACCTCCGGGAAATTTTCCAGCAAGATCCGTTCTGCTTTTGTGGCTGTGGCAATGCTTTGTGACAGTGAGCTTCCGGTGGGAATGGTCATCTGCATGGCCAGGTCACCTTCTTCAAGTGTCGGCACAAATTCACCCCCCAGTTTTGTAAACGACCAGATGCTTATCACAAAAATTATACCCGTGATAACAAGGATGGTATTCTTATTGGCAATGGAAAATTTCAGCACGGGATGGTAGGTCAGCTTTAAAAATTTGATCACACGGTCTGAAATTGTCTTTTTATATATGATCTTCCTGTTCAGCAATAATGCCGACATCATGGGAACATAGGTCATGGAAAGAAAGAATGCCCCCAGGATCACAAAACTGAATGTCTGGGCCATAGGCCTGAATGTCTTTCCTTCAATTCCTGTGAGGGCGAGGATTGGGATAAAAACAATGAGAATGATGATGACACCGAAGGAGGCCGACTGGTAAATATTAGCCGAGGCCTTTTTCACGACTGTATCTACTTCCTTGCGGGTAAGGACTTTGCCCACATAATCTTTGTATACATGGTAAATGATACTCTCCACTATGATCACAGCCCCGTCGACAACAATGCCGAAGTCAATGGCTCCCAGTGACATCAGGTTTGCGGATACACCAAACAGGTACATCATGATAAATCCGAACAGCATGGAAAGGGGAATCACCGAGGCCACGATGAGTCCCGACCGGAAATGACCAAGAAGCAGTACCAGAACAAAAATAACGATCAATCCGCCTTCGATAAGGTTTTTGGCCACCGTATGGGTTGTTTTTGCCACAAATTCAGACCGGTCGAGGTAGGCATTTACAGATAACCCGGGCGGAAACGAATGCTGCATTTTTTCTATCCTTTTCTTCACTTCCGCGATTACTTTCGAGGAGTTGGCCCCTTTCAGCATCAGGGTGATGCCCCCGACTGCCTCTCCCTTACCATTTCTGGTCATGGCGCCGAACCGGGGTGCATGGCCATAGGTCACCGTGGCAACATGTTTGATCAGCACAGGACTGCCCTTCAGGTTTTTGATCACAATATTCTCAATATCCTTTATCGAATGCAAAAGGCCTTCAGTACGGATGTAATAAGCGTCTGTGTTTTTTTCAATATAGCTGCCTCCGGTGCTTTGATTGTTTTTGCTCACTGCCTCAAAAACATCGGCACAGGTAAGACCAAAGCTCCGCATTTTCATCGGGTCAACGGCAATCTCGTATTGTTTCAGGTATCCCCCGAAACTGCTGATCTCGACAATACCCGGTATACCTGAAAGCTGGCGTTTTACGATCCAGTCCTGTATCTCACGCAAATCGGTGGGTGAGTATTTGCCTTCATAACCTTTCTGCACGTCTAATGTATACTGATACACTTCTCCGAGACCAGTGGTGATGGGTAACATTTCAGGTGTGCCCATCCCGGCCGGAATGTCTTCCTGGGCAAGGGTTATCTGCTCGTTCACAAGCTGGCGGGCATCGAGAATGGGTACTTTTTCTTTAAACACAATGGTAAGCACTGAAAGCCCATACCTAGATATACTTCGTATTTCAATGACATCGGTAATGTTCGCCATCGAAATTTCCAGCGGATAGGTAATGAATCGCTCCACTTCCTGGGGAGAAAGGGAAGATGCTACCGTGACCACCTGTACCTGGTTGTTGGTAATATCGGGAACAGCGTCGATAGGAAGCCTGAACATGGAATAGATACCAAAGCCGATCATTACCACCACGAGAAATCCGATGATCGCTTTGTTGTGGATGGAAAAGTCAATTATGCGGCGGAACATATAGGGGTTTCGTTATTTTTCAATAAAAGTATAAAATTGAAGATACTTATTCATGTTTTTAATAATCTTTCATGACATATTTAGCGGTTGAAAAGTTGAAAGAACGTTGATAACTGATATGCGATAAAATTGATCCGGATCCGATATTTTCATAACTTGTGCCTGTATGCTAATTTCCATTCTGTATGGAAAATATTCTTTTCGATAGGGTCCATTCTTTTATCGATGCTTTACTACATTATAGCCGGCAGCAACACGATCACGGCAATCATGTGAAAAAGATCTGTCCGGTAACGGGACTTGACCTCTCCATGCAACCTCCGAATACTAAATTTCTGAGTGCCACAGGTGTTAAATGGTATTACAGTCACGACTTCAAGACCTTTAAAAAAAAGCTGGAACCCCTGTTGACTGAGCACTGGAAAGAGATGCCACTCGACCTTCGTTTCAGGGAAATTGCCCATGCCGTGCGAAATACCGACAGCAACCCCAGGAACAATACGAAACGGGCAGTTGACCGTATACTAAGTGATAAAAACACCCTGTTTGATAATTCCAGGCTGATCGATAAAAACCGGCTGAAAGAAGCCGGATTAGAGTTGCCTTTACCCCGAATATGATTACCGGCAGGCATTTCGTGCCATCTGCTATGATTCTTCAGGACAAATCTTGATCGGAATTGTCGTCACATATTTATTTTGTTCTTTTGTCATTATATGCTCACACAATTCCTGTCCAACACCCGCTCGCTTCAGGTGCCACAAAAGTACCAAAAGGTCAGGGGCCGGTACTCAGGGATGCATTTAATAATGCCTAAGCCTTAATAAATTGCACCGTTACAAAAACGACTATTTTTAATATATATGAAAGAGCTGCAGCGCAGCGACTTGTTTGTGACCCTGGGCTTTGGTCCGGTGCTGTTTTTCAATTCATCTCCGAAATTCTTTTCCTCAGTGTCTCGAGAGTTTCCTGCCTTTCCTGCGAATAGGTCTTTTGTGTTTCATCAAGGAATTCGTAGATCAGCAACGATTTTTGATAGTTTTCCCTGCTTTCCGAAAGGTGTTTCTGCCTGAGCAGCAGTTCCGCTTCTGCATAAAGAAGACCGGCAACTATTTCAATCTGCTGTTCGTTGAACCGGTGCTCATGCTGAAGCGTGGTAACAAGCGCTTCGGAAGGAATATGCAGAATTTCTGCTGAATTCTTCTGTAACAGCTCGGTATATGCATTTTCTATGGCCAGTGAAGCTTTTTTATACTGTCCTTTCCGGATCATTCCGAACAGTGCCTGCATGAATTCACCGAACATTTCAATCATACGAAGGATATAATCTTTCTGGTACATAATAATATAACGTATTATGTTAACAAAACGTTCAATCCCTTCCTATAAGCAAAAATCCGCTCCAGAAATGGGGATGTGAAATATTCCGGTCGGCAATTAGTGTTAATTTCGCCTCTCTGAGCGCTTCGGAGTATGACTTTCCTTCAAGGAATCCAGCATAGAATTCCACCATCAGGTCTTTTGTTGGCTTGTCCAGCACCTTCCACAGAGAAAACACGATATTCGGAGTGCCAGAGTATAAAAAGCCCCGGGAAAGAGCCATTAAGCCTTCTCCCTTAATAAGTTTGCCCAGCCCGCTTTCACATGAACTCAGAACAAGCAGATCGGCATTCAGATTCAGGCTGTATGTTTCACCTGCATAAAGTACACCATCTTCGGTATACTCAGACAACGAATCAGCGATCATGGCAGGTTGCGAAAAGGCAATTCCCGAAAGAGCAGGTATATTATCATTCGAAAAACCATGACTTGAAATATGTACATAGGTATAACCCCCGGCGTTATCCTTAAAGTTGGTCTCACTGGCGTCCTGATAGAGATATACAACAGCCTTCTGATGTTTCTTTTCAAAAAGACCGGCAATAGAAACCACCTCCTTTTCAGAATAGGGCAATGGATTGAAATGCTTCATATCTCTGCTCACCGATCGAAAAATTTGTGAGTTACCGGATGTATCGATCACCGGAATATTGCGGGCCAGGATCGTTCCGTTGGCCGCTTTTCTATCAAAAACCGGGGCAAAGCCTGCGAATTTCCGGTTAGCTTCAAGTGGTTGTATTTGAGCTTTCAGTATCGACTGGTACCATAATGTGGCTGAATGATGATAGGTTATCGCAAAATCCTTAATTAAATAATTGGCCCGGGAATAGATTTCATCCTTTAGGTCAATTGCCGTTGCAGTATCAATTAGGGTTTCAAAGGGTATATAATACAAGCAATCATCCGGTATGATAATAAGATGATTTTTACCTGCAATATCTTGTCTTACAGGTTTAATCAGGTAATTGTAAAGCATCTGACTTTCAATCAAAAACGAATCTGTTTCGGCAGTTTTAATATCTGAAAAATAATTTTCAACCTTTGCTCTGAATGAATTGCCGATATCTATTTTATAGACATTAAAAGACGAGTCGGCAACAGCGGCGATAAAAAGACTGGTATCGCCCAGAAAATAATCAAGCAATACCGTTCTTCCATCAAGTGTTTTTTGAATATCGGATATGTTTGCAGTATTGTTCGCATATTTTAGATCGTAATATACAGGATATGAGGTCTCAAAGAAGGAAATCAGCGAATCGAGTTTTCTTGAAGTGTTAAAGTGCATATTTTCAAGGTATTTCACCCTTTCTGAGTTAGAAGTTACATTATTGTTTTCTTCTTTGTAAATTTCCATTTTGCAAAACTCCTCTCTTTGCTGTAATTCTTTTTCAAGATTTATCAGGGAATCTGGAATTCCCGAAAAACGTGTCGCTTTCAATTCATTAAAGCGGGAATAGATCGATATAGATTTTCCTCTTTCAATAAATTCAAAAATCTTGGAATGATTATTAATAGAATTGTTATTCTCAAATTCAAAAACAACATTCATAGCCTCGTCGAAATATTGCTTGGTGTTGATACTTAAGTATAATTTTGATTCCTCAATCCGATATCCTATTTTCATGTCATTAATAAGCCTGCAAACCAGTTCATAGCATGCTAGTGAATTGAAAAGATCCTGTTGTAATCCGGTATTCTCAAGATATCTTTTATTCAGTGCCTGGCCTTTCTTTGCCAGTGTAATAATTAAGTATGGTCTGGACAAGATATTATTAAGTGTTGGATTTGAATAAACCGATGTATCATTAAAGTCTTTGGCATTTGCAACCAGAGCCTTCTGTAAGTAATTAAGAGCAGAATCATATTCATGATTGGTCAGGTAATAATCTCCGATAGCGTTTAAAACATATGCTCGATATGGATGCTTTTGGCTATACAATTTTTCACTTGTTTTTAGCGCTTTGTCAATATAATGGATCGCTTCTTTCATATTCCCTGACCTGGAATATAAGTATCCAATGTTGCAATAGTTTTCAATAACGACTGAATTTAATACACCAGTGTCTATTGAGGTAATCTGGAGAGATTTTTTTAAATAGAACAATGAAGAATCCAACTCCTTCATTTCATAATATGCCATAGCTATATTCAAATAATCAGAAGTTATTTCAATAGCATTGTCTATTTTCCATGATGAGTTTATAATCAGACATTTTCTAAAATATTCAACTGATTTCAGGTATTCCTTCTTAATCAAATAGACGGCTGCAATATTTGAAAAAACAGGAACCAATTCTATATTATTTTCACCAAATATTTCAATATCTGTATTTAAAGATTTCTGAAAATATTCAAGCGCCATATCAAATTCGCCAATTTCAAAGTAAATTCCACCAATAAATAAATATTTTTCTGCTATTTCAGGATGGTTTTCATCGTAAAACGAGGACTCATTTTCCAACGCTTTTTTCGTATAATTTAATGCATTTTCATAGTCACCCTTCATTAAATAAATTCTGCCTAATTGTTGATTATAATAGTCGTGAGTTGAAAATACTTTTTCTTTTTCGGTTGACAGATGAGCGTAAGCATTTTGAATACAGGTTTCTGCATTATCGAGTTCGCCTTTTTTTAAAAAAATCTCCGATACATTGACCTTAACAATTGTGCTATAGATATTCTCTGCTCCGAAAAGTGAATCGAATATAAAAATTGCTTTTTTGAAATACTCCAATGCATCATCACAATTACCAGATTCGTAAGAAGTTGAACCTAAGTCTGTATATGTGAACGCCAGGGTCTTCCATTGTTCATTGTTTGTCACGATTCTCGATTGCACGCTTTTAACATAATATTCTTTAGCTTTATTGTACAAATTCAGCTCATCGTTAAATACTCCCAAATTCAAATAACTATCCGCTGTTTCCGGGTGTTGCTCACCGAAAACTAATATCCTGATATTCAGGGCTTTTAAGCCAAATTCTATGGCTTTATTAAATTGTCCGATATTATAATAGTAACAACCTAGATTATTATAACAATACGCTACATCCGGGTGAATATCACCATAGAGTGAGGTTCTAATTTGTAAGGCCTTAAGATAATACTCTAATGAATTCTCAAAAATACCTGAGAAATCATAGATTCTGCCCATTAAAAAATAACTATCAGCAATTTCACGAGTATTTTCATCAAGAAAAAAATTTCTGATGGAAAGGGCCTTATTGCATATATTTAAAGCAGAATCAACTAAATTCAGGTCAAGATACAACATTGCCATCTTATTCAAAATATCAGCTTTTTTTAGCATTGAAATGGTATCAGCTGCATTCATTTCCAAGGCTTTGTGATAATAATGCATTGCTGAGTCGGCAATTCCCATTGATCTAAAGTATTCTCCCATAATTAAATAAATGTCTGATCTCTCAAGGGATTCATCAAATTTATTGTTACATAACTGCTTTTCAGCTATTTTTAGTGAGATTTGGATAAAATGTAAGGCTGAATCTGACTTGTAGGAACGCAAATAAAAATTGCCTGCCAGTCTGTAATTTTTGACACATGCAAGCCATTTTCGGTTCTTTTTATAATACTCTGCAATTTTAATAAAGTGAGTTGCAGCACTATCATATTTAAATACTTTCAGCAAAGAATCTGCCTGTTTTTCCAATTGTTCGATTTTGAACTGATTTGAAAATGTCTGTGTGAAGATGACCTGGGTATTAAGCACTGCCAGCAACAATAGGATTAGTTTACAAGGTTTCATTTTTCTGGGGTTGACTGTTGGATTAAACATGAAAATCCGTCTTTATAAAAACAAATCGGTCTGATTTACCAAAGAAAATGTTTCTTCTGACAATTTATGCATCATAAAACGAATTAACAACATTTCATTTAAAAAATCACTACGAAGAAACTTCATGTATTTTAATCACAATTTTAATAAAATGCATGCTATTCCGGTAAAAAATTCTCCGTTTCGGGTTGCAAAAGGCATCTAATCTATTTAAAGCGGATTCCGAAAAGCTTGCCTGCCACCTGGTATGCTATAAACAGAGTAGGAAATACTAAACCAACAATCCATGAAAACAAAATTGAGTTTTTTGATTTTACTGACTTTATTTTTTTTCTTATCCTGTGAAAAGGAAAAAAACGAAGAAAAACTAAGTTTTACCGGAACGGATAATGAACTGACAGTTGTTAATGAAGCAATTGATTTGATGGCCATTGCTGTAGCAAAATCAATGAATTATGCGGCCTTTAGAGAATTGATCAAGTTTGAGACTAGTAAGCAGTTCGATTATGATTACGATATTTTATACCGATTCATTAAAAATCAAGAATTAAATATCGAGGGTAAGGGTGAAATCACAGTTTCAGCATTGCTTTTAGGTCAAATCCAGGATGAAATAAGTCTTTCGAAAAACCTTGATCCGGATTATTTTAATACTATTGAAGATCATATTCCCGGTCTGAATATTTGTATTCCTTTTCAGTATAAAAACTGGAATCCTAATGATTATATACCGAAAGTTGCTTCTTTTCCTGATGATTTTGATGAGAAAACACATACAAGGGTTAAAGGGTTCGACACGAATGGGAGCTTATTCTGGATTACCAGTGCAGACGCCGATTGGGAGTTACCAGTAGTAACCGTCGGTACTTCCGAAAGGGTGGATGAAGACGGGTATTTAAAAGTCAATGCAGGCAGTATTGTATTGGAAAAGGAAGATCGATTCATGACTGCTGATGAAGCCTATAAAATTGCATCATCGTCTTTGAAATCAGGATATGTTCCTGACTTTGATCCCCTGATCGAAATCAAGGATGATGCTTTTTTCAATCAAAAATCAACTTATGTGAGTACAGAGAACATTCCGGATAACAATTCTTTTGAAAAACCGGAACATAATTTAAAGGAAACGCTTAATCTGCTGGATTGCACAAGTCCGAATCCCACTAAATTTGTACGGATGCATCCCGCCATCGATTTTCGCGGAGCAGTCACTTTTGAATGGGAGGACGTGCTGGCAAAATACTATGAGATCTGGCGATCAGAAGGTTCCGGAGATCCGGGACCATACACCACTGTGGGTGGTACCCAGACAACGTTCACAAATGCACAAATGAATACTGGTAAAACCTATAATTATAAAATCCGGGCTAAAAATGCTTCAAACTCATGTTATTCGGCGTTTACACAAGTTACAAGTCATGATGTGGGTTGGAGAAGAGCCAAAGATTCTGAATACCTTTCCAAGGTATATATAAATAAGACATGCTGGAAAGATATTAGCTGGGGAAGAAGTAAGATTGAACTTTATGTAAAAGTAGTAAAGTACAATTTTTCAAACAGTACGCTTGAATATCCGAAGTTCAGCATGGGTCAGGTTAGCCGCGATTCTCAGGAGAATAAGTGGCGCACGTATAATAAATTAATGTTTATGTGGGATATGACTAAATATGCTACCAATTATTGGATCTATTTCTATGAAGAAGATGGCGGCAATCAGGTAACTATCAAGCTGGGATCAAAATTGTGGGTGGGCAATCCTACCGATTCAACAGTTGGTGTTGGCGGTGAAGTATCTGTAAATGTTGAATTTTCTGTCGGCGGAAGAGATGATGGTTTTGGCTTTCTCGAAGTATTTAATCATACGCATACTGAATTGACTGATGGGATTGATATTAATCCTCCAAAAGGGAGTGCGAGGGTGGTTATTAATAGTCATTAAAATTATTAGCAATCTCCCTCATAATTAATTAGGGGGAAAATATTGCGATATTACTAATGTGTAAGTCTAATTTTGGAAGGGTATCTGAAAAATAGTATAGTTTTAAACAAAGGCATATGTTATCTTATAATCCAAAAAGAATCTGCTTTTTGTTAAAGAAAAGAATGGATAATGTCAGTCAGCCTGGTAATCAAATATATGATTTCAGATATCCCCTCCTTTTTTCGACATAATTTAGGGTCTGCAAGTTACTTAATTACTAATTTACCTACTCTTACCAACTTGTTATTTATTTCTAACTTCCAATAATATATTCCGTATGTTAGTTTACGATCAAGAACACAATTGTTTCCGGTAATGTTGTTGATCTGATATATCTTTTTCCCTTGATTATCATAGATTTTTATGTCTATACGATCCTTATTATCCCTATTGAATTTAAAATAAATTGAATCTTTAGGTGTATAAGTTTGATTTTCTGATGGAGCGAACACTTCAACATTTTCCCCTCTGTAATTCGAGGCAATCAGACTCTCAAAAAGCGCCGATTCTTTATAGGCCGGATTATCCTCAAGATTACTGCCGTCAGAGACTTTTTCTTCTCTTGTTGGCGCTGATCCTTTACTTCGGGTGTTTATGTCCTGACTTCCCGAGGTATCGGTGGATAATGGTTTGCTGGTACGAATGGTATCCCTGACTTCGGGTAAAGTCTGCGTGGTGGTTTGCGGTACATGCGTAAGGTGCAGCAGAAAGTAAGCCAATCCGCCAAGCAAAACCAGGGGAGCAATCACAGCGGCAATTCTCAGCATTCTCCTTCTCCCCGGATAATCTGGTCCGGCAACACCATTTTCATTCTCTACTACTGCTTTACTTTGGCCTTCTTCAGAAGACATCACAGAATCAATAAACATGATCTTCTTCTTGCAATCACTGCACTGCTCAACATGCTGGCGGATATCCACAGGCAATGTGTTTAGCCGGTGAAAATGAAGTGCATCGGCATATACGGCAAGGCCTTCTTCAGTCAGATGGCCATCCTGAATAAAATTTACCTTTCCTGTTTTGCTCATAACCACACGCGCGCTATGCTATTATAACTTCTTTTTCCTGTTCCGCAAAGAGGCAATTTTCAAACAATATCTGTAAGGTTTCTTCGGTATATTTTGAAACAGGCGGATTTCCGTTTAATATATCAATCAACTCGGTTATTTTCTGTTTGATCCATTTCCGCAATGCATCCGGTGTTATGCTTCTGCTGCCATAATGGTTAAATAGTCCGGTCAGTGCCGTGTGCATCTGCAGATCAGTGTTTTCCTCATACGGAGAAATGTCCTGCAGGAATTGCCTGTACTCGGTCATTGTCAGGTCTTCAAATACACTGTGTAAGTCAGAAAAATTAACAGGTATCCTGAATTTCAGCTTCAGCAACAGCACCAGTTTGGACCTTTGTCTGAAATAGAGTGCCAGTATTTTCTGAAGGTTCTTTATTTCGTCCTGGATGACCAGATTGCTGGTTACTTCGCTTCTGTCAATAAGCACAAAATTTTCCGTAATATTGATATAATCGATCTTTTTTGTTTTCCTGATGATCTCATGACAGATATTTGTTATGATTGCTGCAAAATATGTCTTTATTCTTGCATTGCCTTTAAATTGTGTCTGGATTTTCGGGATTTTCCTGATCAGTTCTTCGTTGATATGCTGGACAATATCCTGGCGTTCTTTAACATGGAATTTGCCTGCCCTGATGAACCTGTACACAATTATGCCGATCATATCCTGCATGGATAGGATCAACTGCTGGGGATCGTACCTGAGCAATTCGATGCTTCTTTCCTCAATTTCAGCATGCATATGGTGGCCCGATTAACAACCGTTTAATCCATTCCCTTCCTTCCAGCCTGTTCGATATTTATAAATTAGTGATGCATAAATGTAAACAAAATTCAATAATCTGTATGCTGAAATTACCAAATTTTTGCAGGGATAATTCATTTTTATTTATGATGTAAATAGTTGTTAACCAACAATATATAAATACAGGAAATCTATCGCCTTTTAAATGGGACCTTTTTCACCTGTTATTTCCATGGGATCAGATACGGTACGAACTGTTCTCTACACTCCGGCCACAACCACATTATCAAAAACAAGGCTCGGCATACGCCAGCTGCTGTAAATCCATGGATCGTTCCCCACCGCCACAAGCTTCTTCCAAAAATTCAGGTGGTTATCTGCAATGTTCATCTCGGCCACGCTTTGCACCGGCTCGCCGTTCTCAAAAAGTTTTCCGGTAATTCCAAGTGAGAAATCGCCTGTTGCTGAATTTGAATTTCCACCGATAAAACCGGTGACCAGAATTCCTCTTCCGGCATCCTTCATGAGGCCCGATAGCGGTGCGTCGCCCGGGGGAATAAGCAGGTTTGACGGACCACCGGTGGTCGGATGTTCATTAAGCTTACGGCTGTAATACCAGTCAAAATAAAAATCTTCGAGTTTTCCTTCAGATACAGGAGAAAAGGCCCTGGCCGGAAAACCATCGCTATCGTAAAGGCGGCTGCCAAGCCCTCTTTCAATTAAGGGATCATCATTCAGGGTAAAATGCCTGCTTCCGACCTGCATTCCTTTTTTCCCCGAAAGAAACGAACGTTTCTGCTGTATGTTGCTTCCGTAAAGCCCGCTTAAGAATCCCCTGAGAACATTTGATACCACACGGTTTTCAATAATAACCGGCAGGGTTTCGGTCTTCAGCTTTTTGCCGCCGGTAAGATCGTTTGCCCGGAGTACGGCTATCTTTCCGATCTCTTCAGACGCTGGGAGATCCGACAAATACCGTGTGCCTACCCAGTGATATCCCATGGGCCTTCTGTCACCTTCATCCTGTAACGTGACCATTGCACCTGCCCTGTGGATGGTTTCCCTGCTGGTGCCTTCAAAGCCGTTGCCGGTGATCACCAGTTCTTCCCATTCGTCGTCAGTAAATCCGGCTTCCACCGAAATCAGGTTGTCTCCGCCGTATTCCAGGCATGCCGTTTCAATCCTTCCGGCTATGTCGTGCCGGGTTTGCGGCGTAAGATCGGCATGTTTATCATCGTATATCTTCAGGTCATTTTCAGGTCTATTTTCATACCATTCCTTTCCGGGAAGGGAACGATACGGGTCTTCTTCCATTAACCCCGTGTTTTCAATGGCTGTGGAGATAAATTTTTCGAGCGCAGGTTTCCGCAGATCGGGGGTGCTCTGGGAGGTATATTTACCATTCATATACAGGTTAAGGTCAAGGTCAGTGGTGGTGGCTTCCCTGATAATTTCAGGCTTCCTCTCCCTGTACCGGAGTTCAACAAACCGTCTTCTGGTGAACCTCACCCTGCAATCTGCCCCTTTTTTCGCAACTTCACCGATGATCCAACGGCATACAGCATAGATTTCACTGTTCATGATGCACCTCCTTTCTGCTGTGTACCACCTACTGTCATCGATCTAACAAGGCATGTGGGCAATCCGAAGGATACCGGTACCGTCTGGCCGCTCTTGCCGCAGTTTCCGGCTCCCCCCTCGTGCAGCTTCATGTCGTTGCCCACCATGGCAATATTTTCGAGCATTTTAGGCCCGTTTCCTATGATATTCACGTCTCTGATGGGCGCGGTAAGCTTTCCGTCCTCGATCATACGGCCCCTTGAAACATAAAATGAAAAATCGCCCTCGCCGATCTTCACTTCGCCATTGCTCACATCTTCGATGTATATACCGTTTTTTGCCGTCCTGATGATGTCGGCGGGCAACTCCTGTCCTCCCAGCATATAGGTATTTCGCATCCTGGGAAGCGGATAGTGTTCAAAACTCTGCCTGCGGCCATTACCGGTCGGCTCAACACCATAATGCTTTGCCGAAATCCGGTCGTGGAGATAGCCGGTAAGTATCCCGTTTTCAACAAGAACTGTCCTTTTGCCGGGAGTGCCTTCGTCGTCGAAATTCACAGAACCGAGTTGCTGCGGATTTGTGCCGTCATCTACAATGGTTACCGAATCCGGGGCAACCCTCTTTCCAAGCATTGTTGCATAGGTGGATATTTTTTTCCGGTTGAAATCTGCCTCCATTCCATGACCTATCGCTTCATGCAGCAGTATTCCCGTGACTCCCGGTCCCAGTACCACAGGCATTTCACCCGCAGGGGGCTGCACGGCATCAAACTTGCGCACAACCCTGTTTACTACTTCTTCGCTGAGTTGGCCGGCACGGTCGACGGTATAAAATGAAAAATTTCTCCTTCCACCCAGGTTATGCCATGCCTGTTCTGTTTTGCCGTTCTTTTCGGCCACAACCGAGGCAAATATAAAATTCCTCGGAATGGTATCTTCGGCTACTACCCCGTCGCTCGTGACCACCATCACATGCCTTAAGCTGTCATAAAACCCGGCATTTACCTTCACCACCAGGTTTGAGAGGGAAAACGACCTATCGTTGATGGTTTTTACTACGGGCAGCTTGTCTTTCAGGGTGAACCCGGCTGTCTCATCAAAAGGATAGTAATTTTCTGTAACGAGGGGAGTGAAGGATTTCCCGACCCGTTTTCCGGTTTCGTTTACCAGCGAAGCTGCAGTGCCCGCTGTTTTTATCATCGATCCTTCCGTGAGTTCCTGGGTAAACCCGTAACCGATACGGTCGTCTTTTACCGTGCGTATACCTACACCCAGTACTATATTTCCGTATGATCTGCTGACCATGCCGTCTTCGAGCATGAGCCAGCTTTCCCGGGTATGCTCGAAATACAGGTCGGCAAAATCGCCGCCTTTTGACAACGCAGTATCAAGCATAAGCCTGCATATCCGGTCATCAATTCCAAATTCACGACTAAAATATTCCATAGGTACGGGTTCCTTTCGTAATAGTTCCTTTCCGGCAGGACAGGGGCTTATCAGCATTAAACCTCCCGCAGCCGCTGAATTCTTTATAAACGTTCGGCGGGTGATCGGGTTCATATGAACGGTTGATTTAACTTTTTGCTGAGTAAAGTACGAATTTTTATGCCTGATTCGTATATCCGGGGGGTAATATTATCGGGTTTAATGACATGTTGATTGTGGAGAAAGTCTTTAAATAATCCGGTCAGGATTCAAATTTCCCACGGAGTGTGTTTCTGACCCCCTCAGTCGACCTTTAGGTGGACCTGCCTGCGCCA
The DNA here is from genome assembly GCA_964503885.1 of uncultured Bacteroidales bacterium. Classification (GTDB taxonomy): domain Bacteria; phylum Bacteroidota; class Bacteroidia; order Bacteroidales; family UBA10428; genus CAZDCD01. The sequence goes on along the minus strand of CAZDCD010000021.1, from coordinate 17,152 downwards.
AGGCTTTGGCAGGCAGGCATCTCCCCCTGAAGGAGGAGAAAAAACCGATGAAGGGCTCATTTTTCCCCTGCTGACGGGCCTGCCTGTAACTATTTTTTATCCGCCGTAACTGTTGTAACCGTTACAGGAACGCTGACAAGCCCCTCAGATGTTGCAAGAATCTCAACGGTACCTGCTTCGAAGGTGGAACCTAAGATCAGCATGGCTTTTCCGTTGAACAGCCTGACATGGTCTGACTGAAATGACTCAAACGACTGCGGATTGCCGTTGCCCACACCTGCTATACGCCCCGGTCCGCTGACGGTTATGTCGATCCGGTTGTCTGCAAGGGGACAGGGATTGCCGTCTTTATCGTACCCTTCGATCAGCACATACGACAGGTCCATACCGTCAGCGGTAATGGTTTCCCGGTCGGGTGTCAGCCTGATCTCATACGGTGCGCCGGCTGTCCTCACCCGGTCTTCCCCAATCACGATCCCTTCTTTGTATGCCACAGCCCTGAGTTCTCCCGGTTCATAATCCACATCGGGCCATATAAGCCTGAAGCGGTCGACAGCATTTTTTGATGACGGAGCTTTACACTTCATACCCAGTGATTTGCCGTTGACAAAAAGTTCGGCACAGTCGCCGCCGGTATACACAAAAACCGGCACTTTCTTATAATCGTTCCCGGGACCGTTCCAGTGGGGAAGGATATGAACGGTCGTTTCACCCGGTTTCCAGTAACTCTTATAAAGGTAGTAACGGTCTTTGGGTATGCCGCACAAATCGACAATACCAAAATATGAGCTTCTGGATGCGTCTTTTTCCTTCATCCCGTGCTCCTTAACCCAAAGGTTATCGTAAGGGGTGGGTTCACCCAGGTAATCGAATCCGGTCCATACAAATTCCCCTGCAACATACCTGTCTTCCTGCTGCCACATAAAATCTTCATCAGGCAGATCGGCCCATGCCGGGGCATTCATATCGTAAGAACTTACCTGCAGCGACCTGGTGAAACCGGTTCTTTTCTCCGGCAACGGAAGCTCATAGAATCCCCGGGTGCTTACTGTCGATGCTGATTCACTGATAATTACCGCTTTTTCAGGCTCTATCTGCCTTGCCGGGTCATACCGGTGGCCATAATTCCAGCTGTGTACATCATAGTAGTCGAAATGCCTGAGCGACGCACTCGACGGGTCATCACAAACCATGGTAACAGGTCTCGTCGGGTCGTATTTCCTCACATAATTTACCATCGTATGAAGCTTATAAAAACCGTTGTCGAGATCGTTCTGCACATCATAGATCTCATTGCCCACGCTCCATATGAATATGCAGGGATGATTGCGGTCCCTCTCCACAAAGTTCCTTACGTTCCTGTGTGCAAATTCATCAAAATCTGTTTTTTCAGTGATGTCGGCTTTCTTATCGTACTTATCGAAGATCTCGTCGAATACCAATATCCCCATTTTATCGCAAAGCTCCAGAAGCTCGGGTGCAGGGACGTTGTGGCTGGTCCGTAATGCGTTGCAGCCCATCGATTTCATGATCTCAAGCTGCCGTTCCATAGCCCTGGGATAAAAGGCGGCACCGAGAGGGCCCTGATCGTGGTGAAGGTTCACTCCCCTGAGCTGTATACGCCGGTCGTTCAGGTAAAACCCGTTGTCGGGTGTAAACCGCATGGTGCGTATACCAAAATCGGTGCAAATGCTATCGGTTATGGTGTTGTTCCTGTAGAGTACCGTCTTCAGTTGGTATAGAACAGGATGATCAATATCCCACCGGCGGGGGTTGGTGAGCCCGATCCTTGTTTCTGCCAGGGTACTTTTACCCGCATCCACGGCAATCACCGATTTATGTGATGCGATCGTTTTTCCTTCAGGACTTATGATCAATTGCTCCACTGTTATCTCTTTCTCCGCAGTCCCCGATGCATTGCATATCCTTGACAGGATCCTCACATCGGCATAACCCGGCCTCACGATTGGGGTCGTCACACAGGTACCCCATATACCCGCATGAACCGGGTCGGTAATAACCATCTGCACTTTACGGTAAATGCCGGCGCCCGGATACCACCGGCTATCGTGCTGCCTGGTATCGGCATGGACCGCGATCAGGTTCTCCACACCAGCTTTGATCAGTGGTGTGATATCGAGACAGAATGAATTGTAACCGTAATCCCATTTACCGGCAAGTTCCCCGTTGACGTAAACTTCCGGGAATGCCATAACACCGTCGAAAACCAGGTAAATGGTTTTGCCCGCATTGCCGGCATCTATCGAAAGCCTGTTCCGGTACCATCCTTCCCCTTTCCAAGGAAGTTTTCCGGTACTGCCATCTCCGTCGGGAATGAAAGGTCCTGCAATGGCCCAATCGTGTGGAAGAGTAATATCCTGCCACCGGGAATCGTCGAAATCTGCCCGGTAAGCAAGTTCATGATGACCGTTCGCGAATTTCCAACCGGTCTGCAGGGTGATGATCTCTCTGGAATGGATGCAATGCAGGGGCACGGTGAACGAAAAGAGCAGCAATAACCACCTTTTCATCTGGTTTACGGGGGACATCCCGGATTTCTGTTTCATGGATCGTTTTGGATTAATGACGCAATTGTACCTGATAGTATGGCAAATATAACCAAAAGCCTGAAATATTTAACAAGAATCCAGGTAACTGCGGTTTCCGGATGGTATCATCAGAAGACAAGCAAAGGGCCTGCGGCGGAATGCAATTGCGCTTTATTTTTCGGCAAGGAATGGCGCACCGGCATCGCTGGCGAAGTATAATTCCCAGAACTCAGGGACGCACTTGTTGGCAAACCTGCATGATGAGTTGAACAATACCGCAATGCCGGTCTTTTCTTCGTAACTGAAAGCGATCTCCGCCCGGTAGCCTTTTACATAACCTCCGTGGTAGATGATCTTTTTCCCGTTGCAGGTAAATATCCTCCATCCCATCCCGTAATACAATTCACCGAGATTTTTCCAGTTATGCCTGTAATGGCGCCTGATGGGTGTGACGATCTCGGGTTTGTAGGTTTCGGTCAGCGAACTTTCAGGGATGAATTCGGGATAATTTCCTACCAGCGCCAGCAGCCACTGTGCCATATCCGATATGCTGGCATTCACTCCCGAAGCCGGTGAAGCCGAATAATACCTGTTGTTCAGCTTCATAGCTTTCCAGTGCATTGAACCGGCGAACGCATGAGGTTTTGCCACATCGGTTGCAGAAGCCATCGATTCATAATCTATCGAAGCATCCTGCATGTACAGGGGAATAAAGATCCTGTTCCTGACAAGTGTATTGTAATCGGTTGAAGTGGCAGCTTTCACCACATCGGCAATGAGGCTGTAAACCACATTCTGGTAACTGTATTCCTTGCCGGGCGGTGCGATGGGCGAAACGGTGGCCAAGAGCGGTTTGATCTGATCAAAAGGCACATTGTAATCGAGCATATCAGTATAGGTATGCATCGGCAAGCCTGATGTCTGGCTGAGGATGTGCCGGATGGTAATGTGATTGGAAAATATGGTGTCCTTAAGTTTGAAATCCGGTATGTATTTGACCAGGTCGTCGTCCCAGCTGATGGTTTTATCTTCCACAAGCAGGCCTGCCAGAACAGCAGCAAAACCCTTGGACACCGATCCGAGCCTGAATATAGTGTGGATATCTATGGAATCGCTCCCTCCTGCTTCTTTCACGCCATACCCTTTCAGGAACACCACCCGGTTATTCCTGATGATAGCCACGGCAAGGCCGGGAATATTTTCTTCCTGTATCGAGGACCTGATGAGTGTATCGTAATCGTATACCAGTTTGTTCATCGAGGCTGATGAGGCAACGGAACCGGTAATTTTGACCGGCTTAATGGCGTTGCCTGCATCGGAATGGGAATTAAAGATCGGCGATGCGATGAGAAAAAGAGCAATCAGCGTAAAACCCAGAACTATCTTTCGTAAAATATCCATGCCTTTGTTGGTTATACGGAATGCAAAACTATAGCGGAAATCGCAAAGATCTTTGCATTCACAAAAAAAGTTTTCAACGGTTTACAGGCACTAAGTTATAAAATATTTAAATTCAATAATTTACAATTTTATCCTGATGCCGCATTTTCTGCTGCTAATCTGTAACGTGTACCGGCAGGATCTATTTTGCCGGGATCGAAGTTTATACGCGGTGTATGTCGTGATGTTCCCCAACGGGTTGTTAAATGTATGTTAAAAACAGGAGGGAGAACAGTAATAGGTAAGCAGCAATCAGTGGCCGGAATTTCTTGTTTTAAAAAGAATCTGACTTAAAATATATGTACGATCCTTACCTGGTTAGTAAGAACTGAATGTAAAATAATTCATTGCTTACAAAATAACAATGCTTTGTCCATCATGGAATGCAACATTTTACCAATCGATTCACGTTTATGAATAGTACTGGTTAATTCGGAGTTGCTTAAATCAGTGAGACTGTAATTTCAGAAACGATAGTGAACTGAAATTACTATGTCGAACTGATCCCGATGCGAAGCAATCGGGATATCAGGGTCTTATTGGCTTCGCCGAGCTCTCCCGCCCCAGGCGGGATCGGTTCCCCGCACCTTGGTGCGGAAAAATTTATAGTTACCTCTGACATACCTCATCAGCTTGCTGCGAGGTAGTTGATTAAGTTGAATCTTCAACCCCTCAGAACCCATAATTGACCCCGAATGAAAAGGTGGTGTTCCGGCCGCGAAAGAATGCCGGTGTATATTTTTCTGCTTCACCGCGGATGTTGTTGTAAACCAGCTCCGAAAAAACAAACACGTCGTTTATTACCTGGTACGAAGCGGAAAACCCGAATGTATTGTTCTGCCATACCACGGTGTCCAGGAACATATTTACCACATCGATCCTGTCTGTCCCGAGTTCCTCATGATCGCGGCCATGGGTTGCGATATCATACCACAGTTTTACCTGCAATCCCATGAAGGGCCGGTAACCCAGGTCGAGATATACCTCACGTGAATTATCCTGCAGGTAATGCCCGAGGTTGTAAAAGTTCGATTCGTACGTGGTGGTGGGCATGTTGTGCTTGTAAACAAGCGGGTATGACTGGAAATATTCGGTGGTAAAATAGAGGTCAGGGATCAGGTCGGTGACCCTGAAGCCCGCTTTCAGGCTGTAGTAGTCGAAATGACCGTTTTCGCGAAACCGGTAAAAGGCCACATCGTCAAAAAACAGGGTAAGGTACAGGTGCAGGTATTTTATCTGCCGTGAGCTGATGTCGAAGAAAAACTGCGAATTCTGTCCCCCGTCGTTCGTTCCCCCGCTGTTCAGGGTATGGTCCACCGACTTGTACAGGAAAAAAGGGATCAGGTAGGCAGGATTCATGTCGATGTCGCTGTAAATGATCGAATTGCCGATTGAGGCATATAAGTTATGAAACGGCTTGAAGGTAAAGAGATTAGCCGCCAGAAATTTCTTACGGTACACGGTCCGCTTGCCGGTGCCGTAACTGTTGGTATAGGTATAGCTGCGCAGGCTGTCGGTCACCCCCGAAACCAGCCAGCCGTGGATGTAATTGAATTCAAACCATCCGGCGGGTTTCAGGTGGATCTTCAGATGGGTTATGGAAGGAGGCTTGGCGGATAGAATACTTGGATACCGGTAATAGTTGCCCCACTCGAAATGGTCTTTTATCAGTCCGATGCTTCCCCATTTCCACGACCAGGTGACCCCTCCGCGCATCTCGCTGAAATCGTTGCCGCTTTTGTATTTGGCCCCGGGGCGGATGGTCAGGTAATGGGGATCGGAGAGGATCTCTTTTTCGTGATTGTCGCGCAGGCTGGCATAAATCCCCAGGTGATCGCCCACGTATGCAAAAACATCGGCGCCGTTCCACCGGTGGTAATTATTCCCGTTTGCATTATTCCAGTACTGAATGCCTGCAATGGGATTCAGCGAAAAGGTGAACAGGCTGTCTTTGTAATACAGCAGGTCGAACCGCTTTCTGAAATCCTTCCCGGGCTGCAGCTCCTTATTGAAATCTTTCAGGTAGAAATCAAGCTCTTCCGACTGGCGCGTATCCAGCATCTCCCTTTCTTGCAGAACCTCTTCAAGCTTCTCTGCAATAAACTTCCTGGAATAAGGCTTTACCGCCGAATTCAGTTCGATAAGCTTCAGCGAAGCCATCTCGTCAAGAAAAGCATAAACGCTTTCCGAACTCACATGCTGGTAGACTTCCTGCGCATATATGTGCATAGCGAATACACATAGTCCGGTGAATATGCCTATGATTGCTTTCTTTCCCAAGATTTTTTTAACAAATATAGTTAAGTTGCGGGGAATACGAAAAAGAGGAATCGTTGATGAGACAATTCGTAATTTAGAATATAATCCTCTTAACGACAGAGCGAATGAGAGACTGAGGGACTGAGGGACTG
>CAZDCD010000021.1:0-10652 GCA_964503885.1 uncultured Bacteroidales bacterium | reverse complement strand
AGAGACTGAGGGACTGAGGGACTGGGAGATTTTGAGATATGGAGAAAAAGGATCAATAGGTCCATTTTTCAGGTTGCAACGACATGGTAACGAGTTTGCCCAGGATTTTATCATAATTTTCAGTTAGTTCCTGATATGTTTTTGCATCAATGTAGTTGCATTTCAATGAGAAATCAAGCCAGACAAGGGTTTCAGCAGCTTCTCCTTCAGAATCCGAAAGTTTGGTTACAAAGGATTTGGGGTATTTCCGTTTCCTGAATGCTTCGGCAAGATTTGAACGGACTGATCTGGATGAGCGACGTATCTGATCTGTTAACGAGTATTTTTCGTCCGCCGGTAAGGATTTGGTTATTTCAAAAATTGTCATTGCGGCATTAAATGCCATATTATATGTATCTAACTCTTTATGCGATCTTATTTTCATTTGAAAATAATTTTAAAATGTAGTATTTCTGAATTCCTTTTCACGATTCTTTCATCCCTTCGTCCCTCACCTCCCCACAATCTCCCGCACGCACCTGTCCGCCGTATGCCCGTCCCATTTTTCGGGCCGCATCGGGGTGCGGGGCTTGACGATGGCCTGCCGGTATTCGCTCCGGATGCGTTCAATATTATTGCCCACAAGCACGCTTGCCCCACCGTGCTCCTTTAAAGTCACAGGACGCTCGGTGTTCCACCGCATGGTCAGGCATGGTGTGCCGAGAATGGTGCACTCTTCCTGCAGTCCGCCGCTGTCGGTAAGCATAATGTCCGACTGCATATTCAGCTTCAGCATGTCAAGGTACCCTACCGGTTCAAGAAGAATGAGCTGCGGGTGTTTAAAGACGCCTTCCCATAACCCGAAACTTTGCAGCATTTTTCGTGTCCTCGGGTGTACGGGCCATACCAGGGGCATATCACGGCAGACTTCGCCGAGAAGGAACTGTATAATGGGTGTGAGAATTTTGGCCTGATCGACATTCGACGGACGGTGCAGGGTTATCGTGGCCACCCGGGAAATGCTTTCCCGGCTGAAATTTTTGTAGGAACTGTTTATGGAATTGTGCTTAAAAATATCATACAGTTCCCGTTTTTCTGCTTTCTTCCTGTTCATCTCCAGGGTATCGATCATGATGTTGCCCACGAACCTGATGCGCTCTGCAGGAATGCCTTCCTTTTTGAGGTTTGTACCCGAAAGTTCGTCGGGTGTCAGGAGCAGGTCCGATATCCTGTCGGTGACCAGGCGGTTGATCTCTTCGGGCATGTTCATATCCCCTGAACGCAGACCGGCTTCAATATGACAACATCTGATGCGTTCCTTTTTTGCGGTAACCGAGCATGCCAGGGTGGCATTCACATCCCCGACCACCACGACCCAGTCGGGTTTTTCGGCTTGCAGCACTTTCTCAAATTCTATCATGGTCTGCCCTACCTGTTCTGCATGGGTTCCCGAACCCACCCCCAGGTTTATACCGGGCGGGGGGATATCAAGTTCGCTGAAAAATGCCTGCGACATCCGGTCGTCGTAATGCTGGCCGGTATGCACAAGGATGTGTGTGACCACCTCGGCCGGTGATGTCTTAAACGGGGGTAGGGCGCTGTTGTATTTTTCGATCGCCCTGATGAAAGGCGCTATTTTCATGAAATTGGGACGTGCCCCGACTACAGAGATAATTTTCATGATTCATTGTGAATAAAGAATAAAGAGGAAAGATACTATTTATTGGGCAATTTTTTTGCAGGAAAGGAGTTCACCCTGCGATATCATATTTCCTATCCTTTTCCCCAGTTGCGAGAGGGATCAATCCCGATAAATCGGGATTCATGAGGCTCATTTTGCCCGGTTGGCCGGCCATCGCGCTTTCATGCTTAAGAATGGTTGGCCATGATTGTTTTGTATGCTAATTTCAATCGATGCTTTTTTCTAAAATTTCTGATGAAACCGTACAGCGAAAACCTGTTTGCAGAAAAGGAACATTCGAATCATAATCACGCATCATCTGCCATGATCATTCAGGGCAATGACAATCCATGCTACGAAAATGGGATCGCATTTTTTATATTGTTTTCAGCAGGCAGGGTTATTCTCAAATTAACCACCCTCTCTCATTACCTTTCAGAGGTCATCTCCCCCTCCAAGGTGAGAAAAAATTACCGGATGAGCAATTGTCCCCCGCCAGCGGGGGCAGGGGGTGGACTTAAGGTACCAAGCCTACAAAGTATCTCTGATTTATGGTTTTAGATTCCAAAAAATCTGCGTCATCTGCCTTGATCATTCAGTGCAGTGGCAACCCATGACGCGGAATTGCGATCATAATTGAAAAGGAATTATTTCCCCTGATGACACAAGAGAGGCTATGTTCACTGTTGATTGGCCAACCCCGGTTCTTCCGGCAATACCTTTATGATAAGGCGGGTATTTTTGGCCTCCCTGAGCAGGTTGTTGATCGCGGTGAGCTTATTGCAATCACTGCCGGTAATGGCATCTTTGGAGATGGTGTAGGTAGAAGATACCATGATCCCTGCCGGGTTAATGATACTAAGGCTGCAGGTATATTCTCCGACATCATTGACGAGACTCTTGCCGAAGGTCTCCCTGTTTACCACCTCAACCGGCTGGGAAAATGTGATAAACAACTGCAGTACATCCGAATAGGTATAGTCGAGATAGAACCCCAGCTCTGTGGAATCGTTCCCGATCTCCACCTGGTCGTGCATAAACAGGTCGCTGAATGAAATGTTCAGTATGCTGTCGTTCAAAATATTGATGCCTTTTTCAACAACTCCTTTGGCTTTTACCCTATACCTGAAAGGCTTATCGTGCCTGAACTCTCTGCTTACCACCGAATCTATCCTGAATGCCGAGCCGATATCCTGGTAGCTATAAAGCGCACGGTAAAACTCGTCCACTTCCTTATTATTTTCGAGGTAGCTGAAAAGGGTGCGGTATTTTGTCGACATGCCACCCGACAAAAGAAATTCGGAATCAAAACGGTTTGTTTTTGCCGGAAGGTCAACAGTACAAAAGATCGTTTGCCTGGTATAGTTGATGGTCGGAGATCCTCCCGGTAAAACAACCTTTTCGGTTTTCACGGAATCGTTCCCTAAAAAATCAAAAATCGAGGAGGCCTGTGTGTGACCGGGAGCCTTTGAAAATGCCGGCCTGACCAATACCGCACCGGTATTGTAAAGGTATGTCGGGAGCTCGTTGATCTCGAACCTGTAATGTTCTTTGTGGGGATACACATAATTCGGTTTGCCGCTTTCATCAGTATACACAAAGAACAGGTCGGTGGCTTCGTTCTTCCGGATAAAAAGGTAATCGATGGGCCCCATGTATTTGCTTCTGCCAAAGGCTGCCCAATAATCAATCCCGAGATCTTCAAAGATCTGGCGGTAAAGCCTGCAGACATTCCCTTCATCAATATACCCGCGATACAGGTAATAACCCGGTGATTTGATCGACTCCCTCGGGGGCAGGTCCTTCACGGTAAGGTGATCGCGAATGCAATCATACAGGATCCTGAATTGGGCATATTTAGAACTATCGGCGCACTCCTTTAGCAGGGTTTTCTTCCATTTGGTATAATATCCCCGTTTTTGCGGGTCGAACGTGAACGGCCTGGTAAGCAGGTTGAAATCGATGTTGTACACATCTTTCCATGCGGTAGGCTTTGAAGCATTTGAGCTGTAGATGACCGAATAGTAAAAGTACGGCAGCTCGCATGCCAGGCAGGCATATTGGTGGGCATCCACCGCCCCGATATTCTTCATGCTGAACCTGCAGACAATGGTGGAATCGCCATTGCTGATCTCGGGCTTGGGGAAATTATTATACAGCTTATACAGGATGTCGTATTTGAGAGGGGCTGTAATGGAAAATGAGGAGGATGCGATAGGGATTTCGGATAGCATAAAGACGTTGCTGTACTGATTCCGGACTTCATAATCCTCTTCGGAAACGGTATACGACAATTCAACGATGTCTCCCGGTTCCACGCCGGGTATTGCAAAACGAACCTGACTGATGCCGTTGCCTTCACCGGTATCTTCAATGCGTGTGCGGAATATCTGGCTCGAATCGAGCAGTACTTCGGAACCGTCAGGCTTTATGGTCCTGCCCTCGATGCTTTTCAGGTGCGATCTCGTTTCCTGGTCGAGAAATGCAAACGCATAATTATCAACACCGGTTTTAGTGATGATCTTGAGCTTACTGTGGACAGAGGTGGTTAATGTCGATTCGTGCCCGGCCTGGGGTATCCTGTTACCGGGCCTGAAATACGGATAGTACCGGTCTTTCAATATCGTCGACGAGTTCAGGAATATATAATAGGCATTTACACCGGGATACATCGAATCACAGGCTTCGGGTGCCACGCTCACTTCCTGTCCGCACTCACGGATAGCAATACCCTGGCCGGATACGGTTTGGGTTACTGCCACATAAAGGACGACAGCGGTCTTAATGAATAATAAGCGGTTCATTGGTTTTCTGAAGATAGGTTTCAATAAGCTGGTTAACGCGGTTCATATGTTCGCGGTTTATCCATACGCTGTTGTAGCGGAAATCATACCTGACCTTCAGCACCGATTCGGAAAGCTTGTCGGCCGAAATGTTGAAGGTATAGTTGTTGTCCTGCATGGATACCCCGCTGTAGGCAAACTTGCCGATGCTGGCGCCCAGGTCAACGGTGAGCGATATGTTCTTGTCGATCGTCGCCCCGATGTAGGTTTCTTCTTTGATCTTGTAAGTCCTTGAATCGAGGTCAAACAGCCCGGGAATAAAATCGATAAACAGGTACCCGCTGCTCTGGCTGTCGAGGTAATATTTGCCTTTGACCACAAGTTCGCCGGTAATGATCATCTTATCGTCACCCGCGATGGTCCTGAGGTTTTTTACGGTCTGGTTCCCGAAGATGCTTTCGAGGTATTCGGTGATGCTGTTGTCGAAATCTTTTTTTGTGCTGGTCATCACCAGGTTTCTCAGGTAATACCCTGAGAAGCCGTTCCGTTCGATCCTGAATTTCCCGGCAAGGGTATTGTCCGTAAGTTTCAGGTCGATGTTGCAGTCGGTATGGTTCTCTTCGGGATTGAGCGGATCGATATGCAGGTATTCGCCGCCGTTCTCCCCGATAACGAATATGGTTCTTCCCTGCAAGCTCTGCACGGGCTGGCCCGGATTGTGCAGCGCGTCGGTGGGGTCGAGGAGGACCGGCAGGTTGTTGCGGTACACCACGCAGATCTCATGGTTCGACGAGCTGAGCGATGGGAAGTCGGTATCGCTGATATGGTTGAACGCCGATGCCAGCGCAACCCTGGCGTCGATGCCTTTGTACCTGAGTGCGGCACCGAGCAGGTTCGACAGGTCTTTGCAGTCGCCATGCCGGTTCCTGAATGTTGAGTTCACATCGTGCGGAATGAATGCTCCCATACCCACCTCCACATCCACATATTTAAAGTTCTTCCGGATAAAATTGTAGAGGGTGTCGGTAATGGCCTCCTCTCCTTCAATACCGGCGGTGATGCTGTCGATGGCCGACCGGGTTGCGGAATCGGGAATAACCAGTTCGCGCGTATGACCGAGATGCCAGTTGTTGTAGTAGACCGATTCCCTGCCTTTGTATGAATCGGGTACCGTGATCGCCCGCATGAACGGCAGCCTCAGGTTGCGGTATACCCCTATGGCCACCAGGGGATCGGATTTTATTTTCAGAGGTGTGGTCTTTATGGTATAGACCGTATGGTCTTCTCCGCGGAGGGTATCCACAGAAAGGTACCCGAGCGAATCGGGGTATATGATGTCAAACAGGAGATGATAACCCCGGGGAATATCCATGGAGAAAAAAGAGGTATCGGTCTTGTGAAACGAGAAAAGCGACAGACCCGAAAAATACATCAGTTCCGGGCAATAATCGTTGTAGGTGATCTTATAGCCGGTGTTGGGTTCGAGCTTCAACACCTTCATTCTTTTGCTGGAATGAAAATTTATGTTGACCGGATCATCGGTGATCTGAGGGTCCCTGCATAACCTGTAGCGGTTGCCTGACCTGTAATACAGCCTGACGCCGGTGATGTGCTGCAGCTTCTCGTCATAAAAAACAGGGAAACAGATGTTTTCACTGCCGGTAGTCCCGGTGACCTCAACCACGGTGCTGTAGCCGCTGTCGGCCCCGAAAACCGTAATGGCTGCACGAAACGCTGAAATATCAGCAAAGTTGCCTTTCTGTGCATGTAAATCGGCACAACACAAGACGAACAGCAATCCCCAGCCTAACGAATACCCTTTTATCCCCACTGTTTTCATTACGAATTGTTAATAACACGGTATACGGTGAAAAAGGGAAAATGATTCGTTGTGGATGTGAAGTGATGAAGTGATTGGGTGGGGGGTCAAAGGAGCATTCGTTCACCACATCCAGGGATTGCTTCGTCGTCCTGATCATAGTCAGGATTCCCCGCAATGACACAAGACACTTGAGGCTAAACTAAAATCATGAATGGACAGGCTTTGAACTCTATAAATTGTTATCGAGTCGCGATAATTAATTATCGCCTCATGATAATTCAATTATCATTTCACGATAATTAATCAACTGATTATTTCATTCTATTGCAGGTAACTCAACATTATAAACGGCCAAACTCAACTATGGGTGAAGGTTAAGGAAGTGACGAGTGACGGGTAACGAGTTAATTAAAACACTTCAGGCGTTTCCATAATGAAGGGAAGCGGAGATCAGGGTCGGATGCTCGATAAAAAAAAAGTTAGAAGTAATCAGTATTCAGTGATCAGTAATCAGTTTTTATACAGTACTTTAGGTACTTACTACCTCTTTTCAAAGCGGCATTCAGTAATGCCTCAAGAGTCCACCGTCATTGCGAACCCGGCGAAAGCAGAGTGAAGCCCTGTTTACCGGCAGTAAGGCCGCCTTGCCGGACGAAATCAGCCGAAGACTGAACGGAAAACTATTTCCCGGAAAACATTCCATGCTCCATGCCCTATACGTACCCTCTCCATCGTCCGGACTGCGGCTAAAATAATTCCAATGGATCTATTGTCAGAAATTTCTGCCAGGAAACAGTATTCTTGCCTATTTTTACTATCCGGGAAGCGGGGTAATGGCTTAAAAAGGCTGACAGACCTTTATCATGATCCGATCCGTTGCTTTTTATTTCAAGGGCTACCAGTCTTCCCTGTTTTTCCAGTACAAAATCCACTTCCTTATCGCGTTCTCTCCAGTAGTATAGAGATATTCCGGCTGAGACAGACTGATTCAGCAACCATGCTCCGATAGCAGATTCAACAATCCGTCCCCATAACGATGGATTTCCAAGTGCATCGGTTAACGTTTCCTGGCGTTGAGCAGTTACAAGAGCGTTATTATGTACCTGGAATTTTGGACTCGATGAGCGTTTTCTGATAATATCCGAAGCATATTTTTCAATACCTCCCAATAGTCCCGCAGTATTCAGCAATTCAAGGTAATGAGAAAGAGTTGTTGTATTTCCTGCCTCCTGGATCTGCCCCAGTATTTTTGTAAAAGACAGGATTTGTCCTGAATAGAGGCATCCCAGTTCAAACAGCCGTTTTAAGAGGGCAGGCTTATCCACGCGTGTCAGGAGTAAAATATCTCTTGATATGCTGGTCTCAATGAGCGATGTATTAATGTATTGTTTCCATCTTTCTTCATCACTGATCAATCCGGCACTTCCCGGATAACCTCCGAACCATGCATATTGATCGGCATTCCAACCGAATGCGGATTTCATTTCGGAAAATGACCAATGCCCCATATACATCGATTCGAAACGACCTGCAAGTGATTCTGTCAGTCCGGTTTGCAGCAACAATCGTGAAGAACCCAGCAACACAACCCTTGGTCCGCTCTTATTCAGTGAATCTTCATCCCAGAGACGTTTCACCATTTCACTCCATCCGGGTATTTTCTGAATTTCATCGATTACAAGAATAAACTCAGAAGCTGATTCGGCTTTCATCTTTATTCGTGCCGATTCCCAGATTCCTTCGAGCCAAAGGGTATTCCCAGCCGGAACCGCATCGGCCGAAGCATACAGTGAGGGTATTCCGGTTTTCTTTAACAGTTGTGAGGCCACCGTGGTTTTTCCAACCTGTCGCGGACCCATCACCACCTGGATGAATCTGCGAGGTTCATCCATCCTGTTTGTAAGCTGCTGTAAATGTTGGCGTTCCATTGATATTTACAATTTACTCAATATAATGAGTAAAAATACTCAACTTTATGAATAAAATAGTATTGATGACGGGATTAGTTCTGAAGCCTAAGGGTATGAAGTTTTCCATTTTGAAGTTCAGGGTTCATTCTGAATGCTGGATAAAACCGAAATGGAACTGGATTTTGACTTAACGTCAAAGAATATTTTTTGACTGAAGAAAGAAAGGTTACTCCCTTCATCCCATGAGCAACCATTTCCAGGCCGGAATAAGCCGGATGGTATAATTTCCTGATGTGACTGTATCACTTGTGTTATAGGTAATTAAGTAAGAATTGTCAATGCCGAGCTCTGACATTGCTTCATCCAGCGCCCTTGTTTCACGCTGCAGTGTATGCGGGGATGAAAGGTCAAAACAGACCTGGATGATCGTAAAGGTTTTACCTTTAACAAGAAAATCGATTTCATAGCCACTTTTCGTTTTGTAAAAGAAAACTTCTTTATTTCTGCGTTTGAGTTCGATAAAAATCAGGTTTTCCAGCAATTGTCCCTTATCGGGGGTCAGCCGGAATGCAACACTGTTTCTAAGTCCGTTATCTGTTACATATATCTTTTTATCGGATATGTATTGCTTTTTCAGTGAGAAATCGAATTTATGAATTTCAAACACAAGATAGCTTTCGGTAAGATAAGAAATATAATCTCTTATGCTTGTTGTACTCTGAATGCCAAGTATTCCTGACAGGGGATGATAATTTATCTTTTTAGTGAAATTGGTAAACAAATAGTTTACCAGATTTTTAAAATTATTAATATTCCTTATTCCATACCGTACAACGATATCTCTGTAAATAATATCTTCATATATCCGCTGTAAAAATTCCTTATCACCGGATTTTATGAATTCCGGGAAGCCGCCGTTCTCCAAAAACTGATCAAAAGAATTAAGTATCCGGGAGATCGTTCCGGAAGACCTGTCGGTATATGAAATATTTTTTAATGAAAGTATTTCACCGAATGAAAAAGGAAATAATTCTTTTTTGATATATCTTCCCGTCAGGTGCGTTGCCAGCTCGGAACCAAGCAATTTTGCATTGCTGCCTGAGAGAAACACTTTATATTCTTCATCGTGTAATCTTCTCACAAACCTTTCCCACTGATCAACATTTTGGATTTCATCTAAAATGATAACATTCGACGAATGCATCTTTTTCAATTCGATCATTAAGGCATTGAAATCAGAGACCTTAAAATTTATCAGACGTTCATCATCAAAATTAATATAATGAAAAGCATCGAAATGATCAGCCAGTTGCAGCAGAAGGGTTGATTTTCCCGAGCGCCGTACGCCAGATATTACCGCAATCTGTTTTGTGGATAAATATTTCTTAAAGTCAAACTCGCGCAATATTCCGCGTTCTTTCTTCAGCACAGTATTCCGCTGGTCACTGATAACCTGTTGCAACAACAAAGAGTCCATTAAATTGACATTATTAATGCTAATTTATAAATTATTTTAATATTTGTAATGTTAAATATGCATTATTGTTAAGGTTTCTTTTATCTCTCGCTTTTCTCCCGGTTCCTCCGTCCCTAAGTCCCTTCTTCCCCATTTCTCTCCGTATCTCCATGCCTCCTTCCTGCAACATACATACGCTTCACCACATTCTTCGCATTCTGCCACACAAGCTCCCTGATCCACGGAAACGGCCTTCCGTCCCACCGCTGCGGATGCACGGTGATCATGATCTGATCAGGTAGTTCTTTGCTCTCAATAGCCCGTATAATATCAAAAGTCGAATGAAATTTATATATATCATTCAGTTTCTTTATTTCTCTGTCACCTGGTCTCTCAGTCACGCCCTCTCCCCGTCTTCCCACCTTATCCCTCACACTCACCCGCTCCCCGTTCCACCGCCTGCCCGTATCGGTAAGATAAAGCACCTTAGAAAAATCAATGTCATAATAAGGCTCTCCGATGATCCCGAAGTCCCTGTAATCATATTTCTCCCAAAGCAATCGGCTGTCCCATTTGCTCAGGGGACTGCCGTGCATGCATATGGTAGTAACGGGGGCTATGGTCCTGAGGTGTTCGAGGTTTTTCTCAAAATCGGTTATGGCCTGTTCGAAATCTCCGTGGCATGTTGCCAGGTTTTCATAATGGTACCCGATCTCATGGCCGAGCGCTGCGATCTGCCGGATGACCGGTTCACTGAACGATTGCGGCACGGCGCGAAAATAATAACTGCCTGCAATGCTCATTTCGTGCTCAACCTGAGCTGTTCTGAGGGCATTCCCCGGTTTGCGGTCCACATCGTGCCGGAGGATCACCATTCTCGGGGCAGGTTTTTCAAGGAACGCTCCGAACGGCTGAAACGAAAAACCCTGCTGCTGCAGGGCATGGAGGAGATGGCGGTATGTGGTTAAGGTGAAGTCCATTATCTGAAGGTGTATTGGTAATCGGGATTTTCTTTCATGAT
>CAZDCD010000020.1:0-85454 GCA_964503885.1 uncultured Bacteroidales bacterium | reverse complement strand
GGCAAATCCCTTTGACTTCCTCATTCAAAATCTCTCCGTTCTCAGACCGGAACTGTGTTTATCGCCTCATTTAGGGTTAAGTGGTACACCTACATTCAAGATACATTCAAGAATGTACCAAAATTCTAATCGATTTCATATATTTGGATGCATGATTTTAAATGACAAACGATAAAATTAAAATATTAAAAGATTTAAAGCTTAATCTTTCTAAACGATTGAGTGATAACTTGATTGATGTTATTTTATTTGGATCCCAATTATCTGATAATACTAAGTCGGATTCAGATTATGACGTTTTAGTTCTTATTAAAAATAAAACAAATTGGAAGTTAGAAAGAGAGATATCCGATATTTGTTATGATCTGGAATTAAAATATGGCATTCTCACTGATACTCATATATTAAGTGAATCCGATTTAGACTCACTTAGGGGCAAACAACCAATATTCATAAACGCTATTAATCAAGGATTTCACGCATGATAAATGAAAATGATAGGATTTCCCTTGTAAAATATCGCATTGAACAAGCTAAAGATACGATTGAATTAGCTCGATTTCTTATTGATTCTAATCGACTTATTGTTGCTGTAAATCGTATTTACTATGGACTTTTTTATTCTGTGACAGCATTAGCGCTTAAAAATCAATTTGAGACCTCAAAACATATCCAGCTTATAGGATGGTTTAACAAAGAATTTGTTTCGTCTGGAATTTTAAACAAAAAATATGGCAAAATTCTCCGTAATGCATATCAAAATAGGACAAAAGGAGATTACGATGCTTTTATTTCATTTGATAAGGAAGAGGTTCTTGAGATGCACAAAGAAATGATTGACTTTATAACTAAAATTGAGAAACTAATTGAAAATTAACCACCTAACACTAACAATATAGGATTTAAGGCACAGTTGAGCCAAAAAGAGAGGCAGTAAGTCTGAGTAAATACTACCTGCCATTAGTGGTTTAAGGTTGAAAAACGCACGCTCAATTGTGTTTTATACCGCTATACAGGATTATTCAATTCATCAGCTGTTATGTTAGCGGCATTTCCGGTTCTAAAAAATTTTGTTTAAAAAATTTTAAGAGCCGGTAAAAATATTTTTGGACTAAACCCTTGCAAGTCAGGATCTTTATACAAGGGCATTGAATACCTGAGGCTTATTGAAAAAATCAAAATATACTATAAATATTACAGAATACCTGTATATCCGCTGTATTACCTATAGCAGTTGGGAATTTTCGGTTCACCCATGCTCATATCTCACCCGTTCCGGCAGAAATCAATGGTTCAACCGGTAAAAAAGTGTATTATCACCTTGTTTCATCAAACGTTTTAACTTTTTTGTCACATCAAGTAATTGAACATGCTTTGTCTGATAATCGTCGAGAAGGACATTCAAACCAATTTTGCCTGCTTCTGAGTTCATGTTTAACTCTTTCATCCAGTTTAGGAATGAATGGCTCCAGTTGTTATTGTCATATTCCTCAGGGATATTTATGGAATAATACATCAGGAAACTTTTTATACGGTTTTTGCATTTCCTCTGGTCTCTTACAAGCTTTAAACGAATGCGGCTTAATGTACGTAGTTCTTCATGTATCGGATCAAACACATGTATACCACGAAGACTTCCACTGCGTAGATCGCGTGCAATTTTTCGCGAATCAATATGATCAGTTTTAACATACTTTTTCTTAAAACCGGAAGGTATGTCAGCTGAATTAATGACAATGTTTTCAATACCTAATTCACATAATTTACGATGTGGTGTGTATCCGCAGAATCCAGCTTCGCAGGCACTGTAATATTGAGCACCGGGAAAATTCTTTATCAGATATGAATAAGGCGCTTCTGCTTTAGGCGGCTGAATGAAAGTCTTATGTTCGAATTCTCCGGAATAAACAGAAACTGTCCACTTCTTTTTGTGAACATCAAGTCCGACGTATATATTTTTATTGTCGAACCAATTAGATTGCTTAATTTTACTTTGCATAAGCCTTAATGTTTTTAGTTAGTAACACTTTGCGAAGTTATACTATCGCACTTTTAACTAATATGAACTTTTGTATCACTGCAACTTAGGGCTTATGCTTTTTCATATAAGCTATAGCAAAGCGGGGCTGCTGGTTTCGCATTAGGCATTCTGGTTACGTCCAAGCATTTTTGTCGGTGGACAAAAACGCAATCGCAAACCCCGCCATGCCATATTGCAAAACGCTTGTGGACAATTGCAAAAACAAAGTACATATGATAACAATTGATCAAATTAAATGTAATAGGTGTGGATTATGTACACAAATTTGTCATGAATATTGTATATCTATAGATGATAATACAATAAAAATTGATTATGATTTTTGTAGTACATGTGGACAATGTATTGCGATTTGTCCAAAAGAGGCTTTATCATGGAATACTATTAAGCCAGTAAAATACAATAAAGAATTACTTCCTGACTCAAGTCAAATAGATGAGTTATTGAAAGAAAGAAGAACAATTCGGGATTTTAAATCTGAAAAAATTAGTAAAGATTTATTGGAGGAAATTGTCAATTATGCAATTTATTCACCAACCCACAGCTTTGATTTACGAGCTATAATAATTGATAACGAAAACGTAATTAATCAGATTGATAAAATAATATTTAAATTTTCATCAAGAATACATCAATTTTTGTATAAGCCTAAATTTTTTCATGCGATTGTCAAATTATTAACACCTGATAGAGAACGTGAGTATTTAAAAGCCAAACCAAAATTGGAAGCAGTTTTAAATAGGGGCAGGAATTTCAAGACTATACCGCCAGCAATAGTTATGATTATTGCGGATAAAAGAGTTCCATTAAGTGTTGAGAGTGCTCAATATGCACTATATTCAATTAATTTATATGCACATACAAAAGGATTAGGATGTAGGAATTTAGTAGGAAATCAAATGTTTCTTAATAGAGTAAAATCCATTAGACACATATTAGGCTTAGAAAAATATGAGAAAATAGTTGGAACTATGGCAATTGGTTATCCTTCTTTAAAATATAGAAATAAAGTTGAAGGAAAAAAGATTGATATTGATTGGATTAATTAATAGTGCAACTGGACACAACTCTGTTTTTAACCTATATGGCCTTAATAATACAGAGAGATATTGCTTATCTAGAACTCATACAACACGTTTAAAATATGTGATATCATTATTTATAAAATAAGAATATGAAAATATCGGCAAAATTGATCCTACAAAAAGAAAGAATCGCATTCTTATTAATTTTTGTAGTTTCCATACTGTTCTATTTATTCAATATAAATTATAGTGATATCTGGATTGATGAAACCTTTTCCAAAGCATTGGTAGAACATTCATTCAGAGATATGATAGGGCTGCTCAAAAATGACTTTCATCCACCTTTGTACTTTTTCGGATTAAAAGTATTTGTTACAATTTTCGGTTCAAGTATTTTTACTATACGGGTATTTTCGGTTTTAGGTATTCTTTCAATTATGATTTTAGGTTATGTAGTAGGCCAAAGAGTATTTGGAAAATCCGGTGCCCTGTATTTTTGTTTGCTGATCCTGTCTCTGCCAATGCTCGCTTCATATTCGCACGATGCGCGAATGTATACCTGGGGAGCTTTTTCAGTTACTGGTGTATTTCTCTACGCTGCATTATTTATTTCTTCAAATAAAAGAAAGGATCTGATCTTTCTGATGCTCTATTCATTAGTGGCCGCCTACACACATTATTATGGTTTAATAGCTGCTTTTTGGGCTAATGTTTTTGTTGCGGCATTGCTATTTGTCAGGAAAAACTCCAGTTGGCGGATTCATCTCGGATATGCATTTGTCGCTGCATTATTATATCTTCCATGGCTGTTCGTTTTGTTCTATCATACAAAAAAAGCCCAGGAATTTTTCTGGGTGCCTGCTATAACATTGCAAACCTTTTTTTCCTGCTTTATCCTTCCTTTTACCCAGAAATTTTGGATTTCGCCATACTCATTGCCTATGATAGTTATCGTTTACAGTATAACGCTATGGGTAATATATAGAAATTACATTGTTAAAAAAGATAAACAAGGCGTAGTCCTGGGATTATCGTTGTTCATTTTTGGATTTACAGTATTAACCACAACCGTGATTTCACTTTTTTCTCAACCTATTTTATACCATCGGTATATAATGAATATTGTTACTATGTTATTGGTACCCCCAACCTTATTTTTTATTACTAGTAAAAACATATGGTTAAAAGGAGTACTTATAGTCGTACTTCTGATTTGTGGAATTGTCGTTTCTTTAAAAGCATCCTACTTTTCATATGGACCATATAAACAATCGATTGAATATTTACAAAAAACAGATCCTGAAATAAAAAATATATTTCATGTTTTTGAAGCAAGCGTCGGGCCGTTTATTGAATATAGCAATCCCGATATTAAAAATTATTGGTTTAAGAATGAACAAACCATAGTATTTACTAATATGGATGTTTTTCGCAATTTGTATACCACCGATTCTATTGGAAAAGTTCTTAAAAATGGTGAACCATTCTGTGTAGCTAGTTTTGAAAATCTGCCTTTTAATGAGAATAACTTGAAGCAAATATTATCCGAATCGCAGGTGTTGAAGGTTGACACTGTAGTGGACAATAAAGCAAAGTTTGATGATATAATGGTGGCATATATACATAAAATGGTGTTATATATACTTAAATATCAGGATACTAAAT
This sequence comes from uncultured Bacteroidales bacterium, assembly GCA_964503885.1. GTDB lineage: Bacteria > Bacteroidota > Bacteroidia > Bacteroidales > UBA10428 > CAZDCD01. The sequence goes on along the minus strand of CAZDCD010000020.1, from coordinate 80,723 downwards.
CGGAATAGTTTCTGAATTTATAGTGAAGGAGACACAACTGATTGGTATAAGTATGAAGCAAGAAATAAATATAAAAGAATGCAAAATTACGTTGGGTAACAACGCAGATAGCCAATGGCAGAGTATTGGTTATTTGAGGCTTTGTGCCCCGCGCCAGCGTTCGTTCGATGGACATGGACGAAGCCCCCAATCCGCCACTGGCCATATGCGTGACCGTTCATCGACCATTCCGTTTCGCGGAGCTTTAGTCTGCGTGCCTCCGGCACATTGCAACCTAAAGCAGGGTCGATGAATGAGGCGATAAACCAAATTGCTTAACTATATGAACCAACTTTCCGCGAAGCGGGGCATTGAGCCAAAACGGCCGATAACTTACGATAAAACGCAATCTGGTCCCGTTCTTCAAACTCCCGGTATTTTGTATGAGGCTCGCTACGGTGGCTTCGCCGCCTGCGAGACAGTCATAGAAATTTGCTCAACTCCGTTGGCAAATCCCTTTGACTTCCTCATTCAAAATCTCTCCATTCTCAGACCGGAACTGCGTTTATCGCCTCATTAAGTTTATGGCTTCGAATAGAAAACGAATTATATTAAATGCTTAGTATTAATTATAAATTTTGATATTTGATATACAGAATGTTAATATTCAAGAAATTTACCAGGAGAATTTTACAGTAAAAATTAATATAATAAAAATAAAGTTTCGCAAAGATTAACTTAGTTATAAATAATATGAATTAGATACTTTTATAATGAATTAAATAAAATCAAGAATTATGAAAAAAATATTATTTTCCAAATTACTCATTTTATTTTTATTCACAGGAATAAAAGCTCAAACATGGACGAATTACAGAACTTCAAATACATCTACGACCCTACCTAATAATACTGTAACTTGTATAACGACTGTAGATGATGAATTAATGTGGGTAGGCACAGATGACGGACTGGCAAGTTATGATGGAACGAACTGGGCTATATTCACATCAGAGAATAGTAATTTGTCAAATAACTTTATAAACGGATTAGAAGTTGATGACCAGGGGAGAATTTGGGTTGCTCAGGACGATGGTATTTCTATATATCAAAATAACAATTTTACAAATATTTATTATGAAGATGGTTTAAGCGCCTACTATGCAGAATGTCTTGAATTTAATAAAGTTACCGGGGATATGTGGATTGGTTATGGGCAATATTCAACCGGTATTACCCGATATGATGGGGAAAACTTTACTCATTACACAACAACCGATGGCCTGGGATATAACAAGGTTTACACTATCGAAGCTGATACTGCCGGAAATATTTGGTGTGGATTTGGAAACAACAGTTATGGGTTATCGGTTTTTAATGGTTCAATCTGGCAAACTTTTACCACTTCAGATGGACTATCATCCAATAACGTTTACGACATTCATGTGGATGATTCAGGAAGTATTTGGCTGGCTACTTCAGTGGGCATTTCAAAATATAAAAATAATAGTTGGTCAATTATCTCAGAAATAAACAGCGAGGTACTGGGTTATGTTTTTTCAATAAATCAGGATCAGGATGGTGATTTGTGGTTTGGAGCAAACAGTAAAAATATATATGAATATAACGGATCTACCTGGAATGATTATCAAATCCCTGATTTTCCTTCAACTAACTGGTTTTACGGTATTGCTCCTTTCAAAGGAAATATGTGGTTTGCTACAGGTCCCGGTGTAAATGAATTTAATGGTGTAAACTGGGTTCAGCACAGAATTACCTATGGTATGGAAACAAATGTGATAGGTAATATTTTTGTTGCTTCAGATAACTCCAAATATTTTGGCAATTACAATGGACTAGGATTTAGCAAATTTAAAAATGGAGAATGGCTTATAAGAGATGGAACATCCTCAATAACCTCGGCATGCGAAGATAGTTCAGGAGCAATATGGTTTGGATGTACATTTGCATTATATAAATATGAAAAAGATTCATTCATTTACTACACTACTTCTGATGGATTATCTTCAAACGATATATATGATGTATGTATTGATAAAAATAATGTATTATGGATTGCAACTGACAATGGTATAACAAGGTATGATGGAGCTAATTGGAGTACATATCATACTTCAGATGGTTTATTAAGCAATGATGTCCATACAATCGATGTTGACCTTAACGGAAATATCTGGTGCGGCTATGGGTACAATGGGCTTGGAGCGACATTTTTCGATGGTGAATCATTTACACATTATACAACTACGGATGGTTTAGCAAATAACTCGGTAAATGTTATAAGGATTGACGATTACGGAACTATATGGTTTGGTACAGACGGAGGCGGTATTTCACGCTTTGACGGTTCTGTATGGACATCGTACACAACTGCAAATGGATTGTCAAACAATACAATAAATAGTATCGATATAAATGATACAATTGTATGGTGTGCGACCAATGGAGGTATTTCAAAATTCGATAATTCAACGTGGACCAAATTCAATGAATCAAACTCAGGCTTATTAGAGAACTGGGTTTGGACAATAGCAGCCGATAAATACAACAATGTTTGGATTGGATTTGGTTCCTCCGGATTCGGTGTTCAAAAATTTGGATTACCCGAATCTCAGCTAAATGTGATTTTTGATACAATCTTTATTGGTAATGAAGAAGGAAGTACCGCAGAATTTACGATTTACTCAAATACAAGCTGGGAAATCGAATCAAGTGAAAGCTGGTTATCGGTTAGTCCTACTAACGGGCAAGATACTTCCATAATAACGATTACAGCACAAGTTAACACATTAATAAATGACAGGTATGCAACATTGAATATAACAACTAGTGAGCTAAACGATTATGAATTAATCGTTAAACAACTCTCAAGAGCTACCGGTATATTTAATCAGACCGAGACAAAGTGCGAATTTGACATAACCTTAGAGTTTAATAACTTGTCGATTAGAACAAAAAACGATTTCGTACATACTCTTGAAATATATAACATAAGCGGTAAATTAATTTTTAAGGATGAATTTAACAATAACATCACAGTGAACATAAGTCAATTAAATAAAGGACTCTATATTCTTAAAATTCATTCAAAAAGCGGTACTTTAACAAATAAGATTGTTTTTTAAATAGCCACTGCAATTAACACATGTTGCCAGCAATAGCTTAAAAAGCATTTTACATAAAATTAGCAGTAAAAAATTTGAAATAGTTAACTAATTAGTTACCTTTGTCTGGTGATTAGAAAAATAATTTCTTACAAAGCAAATTTTGTAAAGTTTTACAAAGAACAGGATGATAAAGTACAAGAAAAAATTGAATATGTACTTGATTTTATCCGATTTGAAAGTCAAGTTCCAATTAAGTTCTTTAAATATCTTGAGAGCACAGATGGAATTTATGAAATAAGAGTAATTACAACATTCAAGAGTATCAGAATACTTTGTTTTTTTGATCAAGGACAATTAGTAGTATTGACTAATTGCTTTGTCAAAAAGACTGAAAAGACACCAATAAAAGAAATTAAGATAGCAGAAAAACTTAAGAATGAATATTTGAAAGAAAAATACGGAGGAAAATAAATGAAAAATATAACTGATTTTGAAGATATTCTAATAGAAAAATATGGGAAGAAAGGAACTCCTGCAAGGGAAAAGTTTGATTCAGATTCCTTGGCTTTTAGATTAGGAGTAATGTTGAAACAAGCAAGACAAGAAGCGAAAATTACACAAAAGGAACTTGCTGAGAAAATTGGAACAAAAAAAAGTTATATTTCACGGATAGAAAAAGGGAAAAGTGACATTCAAATTTCGACTTTCCAGAGATTAATAGAAACTGGATTGGGCAAACAACTAAATATTTCAATAGAATAAAAAAGCTACAGCTGGCAACACGGGTAGCTGTTGCACAACTAACAAAAAAATTCATAAGCAGCCGCTGAGAAATCTGAATTCAGATTCGTGGTTTTATCTGCTGAAGATAAAATTAATGCCCGGAAAAAAGAACTGCCGGGAGAATTCTACCTGTCCTTCAGGAAGAATAATGAGAGCAGAAATGATTGGCATTTTTATGTTCTGCATTATGCTTTCAGTTCTTTTGATTTATTTCAAACAATCCGGTATTGATCAAAGATATATTAACTTTGAAAAGTTATTGGTTTTTTGAATTTTCACTCAAAACAAAAATATTGATTTAACCTAAGTTCGTTATAAGGATTATTTTATATCTATAACTAAATCAAAGAGATACTACTTAATAATGATCCTTTTCCCATACCCGCCTGACCATGCTAAGCCCGGGCAGGAAGGAGAAAAGGATATAAGTTAGTGATACAATTTCAATGAGATGTTTAAATATGATTTATATCGAACAGGCGTTAATTTAAGGATGACTGATAAATTCTATTACTAAAATTATTGCCGCAATAAGATGAAAATATACGATTCTTCTGTAAATAACAGTGACCATACCACACCGTCTCTGCCGCTGTCAGGAACATCCCGCAAACCGCGCAGGGCCGGAGAATCTGCCGGGTTGTCCCGCTCCGGCGCCGGAAAATTACAGCCCTCCGACTTTGACCCCCTCCTGGAAAGCTGCCCTGTATGCTTCAGCAGTTCTATTCAAAAGAAAAAAACCGATTATACGGGAATAGATATATTTCAATGCCGGAATTGCAGGATCGAATTTATGAACCCGCAGTACACCGATAACTATCTTGAAGAATTTTATGCCGGTTACTATAAAAACGACACCAGCCATCATTATTACAAAGACAATACGGCAGCCAGGTCATTGATCCACCGGGAGAATCTGGCAGAAATTGAACAATACAAAAAACCGGGCAGGTTTTTATCGGTTGGCACCGGTAACGGTCTCGATCTTATCGAAGCAAGGAATAATGGATGGGAAGTAGAAGGATACGATTACGATGCGGCAGCGGTGCAGGATGTTGCCGAAAACCACCACCTTAAAGTGAAAAGCGGCCTGTTCACTGCCATTGATTATCCCGATAGCTATTTTGATTGCATTTATGTGAACCATGTGCTTGAACACCCTAAAAACCCGGGAGGATATCTGAGGATGGTCAGCCGGATTATTAAACCCGGCGGGGTATTGTTCATCGCATGTCCGAATATTTGTTCATTTTCGGCACGATTAAAAAACTTTCTTGAATTCATAAGGTTGAAGAAAAGCAGGGCAAAGCATTACGATACCTGGCAGCACCTGATCTACTATTCTCCGCTGAGGCTCAAGCGTATCCTTCAGAAACAGTATGGTTTCAAGGTTATGAAATACGGCAATTGTGTGGAAATCAACATGAAGACCGGTAAACCTGTGAGGGGGGCAATACCGGTAGCCTACAAATCCACATTCAGGCTTATTGCGCTTAAAAACACGCACGAATAATGAAGCCATAAAACAATGACGTACTATGCTCAACGTTCCAGGATAGTCACTTCTGTTCTGCGGTTTTGTGCCCGTCCCTCATCCGTTTCATTCGAAGCCACTGGTCTGGAGTATCCGAATCCTCTATAGGTGATCCTGCCGGAGTCAATGCCTGAGGAGATCAGGTAAGCGGTAACCGTTCCTGCCCTGTTTTCTGATAATTCCTGGTTGTATTCTTCAGTCCCTATATCGTCGGTATGGCCGCTGATTTCGATTTTAACCTTCGGGTATTGCAGCATAAAACGAAACAGTTTGTTGAGCTCAATTTTTGATTCGTCCTTCAACAGGTATGAATTGAATTCGAAGAAAATATTTTTCAGTACAATGGATTCTCCGACTTTTAAAGAGATAAGCGGCACATCCTTCAGGAAAGGTTTGACGATGGCAAATGTCCCTTTCAGAGAAAAATTGTCAGAATAAAACAAATATTCATTCCTTGACACATTCAACAGGTAATTGTGGTTTGTGGGCATGCATACAAGGAACTCACCGTTAATTGAATCGGACCGGGCATTATAGATCATCTGGCCCGATTCCAGGTCGATAAGTTCAAAATCAGCTCCCAGTGGTACTTTTGTATCTGAATCATATACTTTTCCTTTCATGTACGATACTTCAAGTGGTCTGGCTTCCTTGTATAATTCAAATTTGTAAATATCTTTTCCGTTTTCCGGATTTTTGTCCGTGGCATAATAGGCAATATTCCCTCTGGCATTTACGATTAATCCTATTTCATCCTTAAACGAATTGATCGGATAACCCAGATTATGAGGCTTGCCCCATTTATCGGCACTGTCTTTACGGGTTATATAAAGATCGAACCCTCCGAGACCCATGAGCTCATCCGACGAATAATACATCGTCTGGTTATCAGGATGTATGAAAGGGCACATATCGATACCCCGTGTATTTATGGAGTCACCAAGATTTTGTGGGGTGCTCCACTTACCGTTTTCTTGCATGACTGACATGTAGATATCCACGCTCCCTTTACCTCCTGGCCTGTCGCTCGCAAAATAAAGCATCCGCCCGTCCGCCGATAATGCCGGTTGTGTTTCGGTATATCTTGTGTTTATCGGTGTCCCCATGTTTTTTGGCAACGACCAGTTGTCTCCTTCCTTTACCGAGAAATAGAGATCACACCGACCATAACCTTCGCTTCTGTTGCAAGCTGTAAAAACCATCAGCCTGCCGTCTCCCGATATAGTCTGGGCTCCCTCATTTCGTGCTGTGTTTAACGGGTAGCCTGCATTTTTCATAATTCCCCAACCGCTGTCTTCACGCATGCTGAAATAGAAATCTTCCTGCTTTCCAAGAAAAGCCTGACTGTCCTTTACCTGACGGGTGATTATCAGCATGCTTTCATCGGCCGTCAGGCAGGGCCAGTATTCATCGTCTTTGGTGTTGACATTCGGGCCAAGGTTTTCGGGATTGAATTCAACCGGTTTAGAAACAATATCGATTGCGGCATCGCAACGATCGATTCCGGTCCTTGCCTTATTGTTATAATCCTGGTCGTTTATTTTCAGGGCCAGGAAGTTTTCGTAACTTTTCCGGGCATCGGCGTATTTGCTGGTTTTAAACTCAAGCCGGGCTAATTTGATGTACCCGTATGGATGCTTTAACGGATTTTTGGACAAAACTGTCCGGTATGTGTTTATTGCCTGTTCATAATTTTTAATTCCTTCATAGGATTCGGCAAGAAGCAGGTATGCCTCTATAAAATCAGTATCAATGGCAATAGCTTTTGTAAAATATTCAATTGCCCTTGCATAACTGTTCGAGGTGAAATAGAACAACCCGTCGTTATATGCCTTAATGGCTGCTTTCTTATCCGATGTAACAACCTCCTGTGAAGCACCCCGGAAAAACATACCCAGGCACATTATAACTGCCAGAAAACCGGTTTTCATTGTATTTTGCACAGATCCCGCTTACATGGTTCCTCTAAAATTACAAAAAGAGCATTTCAATTCCTACGATATTCCTGTATTAAAAAAAATCCACCTGAAATCATGCCGCTTATCCACAAAATTTATCGGTTCGCTTGCCTGTTTTTAGTTGGTCAACCGAACACGATGCTTCATCAATAAATCAAAACAACTGTTCACGGACTGCGTAAATATTTACAGGATTTAATACTCAACTAACAATAAAAAGATGGAAAATCTTATCATTGAATCCACGCTCGCTTCACCTGGAATCACCTTCATTTCCGATGGTCATTTTACGATTGAAGGAAGATCACTTCCCGACAATGCCATTAAAGCTTTCGAACTGGTTTTTAAATGGCTTGAAAATTTTCATAGTGAAAAGGTTGACCTGAACATCAAGCTTGAATACCTGAATACAAGTGCCTCGATGCAATTGTTCAATATATTAAAATGCCTCGATGAAAAACCCGAGATCAAAGAGATTGCGGTAATCTGGCATTATGAAGAAGATGATGAAGATCATCTTGAAACCGGACTTATCTTTGCCGATCAGCTTAACAGGGTTGCATTCACCTATTGCAAAGATTCAGCGATTGCTGCATAGCAGTACTTCAAAATTCAATCAGGTATAACGCCTGAGGTATAGTTGAATTCTCGTTCGATATATAATAGGCATTATTGCTGTCAACAGCCACACCTTCTACCTGCACACCGGATAATTCATCCATATTCGTCTTTCGTATACCTCGTGTATAATCCCCGAAAATTTCAAAATTAAGAATAAACGGAGAAAACAGGTTATAACCGCACAATACCAGCTGGTGATCACTTCCTATATCGGCGCCTGTTATCAGTCCCTCACTGTCAAAATCATCAATATGTTTTGCCGTATAATTTCCCGGTGTAACGGGCAGCGAATAAATATGCGTTGTCAGTGTGAGCCAGTCCTTGGTAAACAGATATACCGAGTCGTTTGTACTTACCATCGCTTCACAGTCAAAAGCGCTTGCATAACTTGCAGGAGTGTAATCAGTTTGATTGTCGTACGAAAAGCCAAGTATTCCGGCCTGCAAATCCTGTTCCGAATTGTTGTTGATGCTGCTTTTATTCAATATATAAATTTTCAGGTCCTGCCTTGATCCTTCGTTGTTGCCAAAATCGCCGATAAAAATGGAGGAATCATTCTGGGCAATATCTTCCCAGTCGATATTCTGCGCATTCGAGACCTGTATTTTTATTTTTATGGCCCCTGTCTGCGTGCCGACACCATAAAGCACCGGATCATTGCCGCTATCGTTAAAGGTCCATATAAGGCTATCGTAAACGATAATTCCGGAATTTTCCTGCAGTTCATCAGGCAGGTCGTACAATTTGATCAGTGTATACTGGTTATCTGAATTGACAGGGTGATCCTGGGCGCAGCTATTTGCAAAGAACAGAGAACTGCCGAGTATTCCGGCTAAAGCAAAATTTTTCATACTAAGTTTATTATTCCAGAACGGTAAATCCGAATGCATCCGACATCTTCGTGAATATGCCGGTATTCTCAAAAATTCCGGTAAATTTTCCGGCTCCCGGTCCGTATGCAAAAACAGGTACCATAATACCGGTATGGCCTTTGGTCGAAAATACCAAATCCACCCGTTTCTTCCCGAAGTCGCCTCCGGTCAGAGCTACTCCACCGGTCTCATGATCTGCGGTCACGACTACAAGGGTATTTCCGTTCTCTGCTGCAAAATCGAGTGCACGACCGATGGCCTTGTCAAAATCAATCATTTCGGAGACCAGGTTACCGGCGTCATTGTCATGCCCGGCCCAGTCAATTTGCGATCCTTCCACCATAAGAAAGAATCCTTTTTTATTCGAAGAAAGCAACTCGAGTGCTTTGCTAACGGAAAGAGGTAACATATTCATCCGTCCCTGCTCTCTCGGAGGCAGATGTTCACCGGCAAGAAGAGCAGCAAGTTTAAGGCTGTGGATTTGTTTAAGCTCATTCGTGTCGTAAGCAATAGAAAATCCTTTTGCTCTTAATGAATCTGTAAGATTGATGCCGTCATGGCGTTTTTCAAAATTGTCCCTTCCACCTCCGATAAAGAGATCGATTCCCGAATTCAGAAAATCCGCAGCAATTTCCTCGTAATTTTCACGGTTGATCTCATGAGCCGCAAAGGCAGCAGGAGTTGCATGTGTAATGGAGCTTGTAGCTATGAGTCCTGTAGAAAGGCCTTGCTGTCCGGCAATTTCAAGAATGGTTATCCTTGGCAGGGAATCCGTACCTACTCCGATGGCTGTATTGTATGTTTTAACGCCAGCGGAAAATGCTGTGGCTCCTGCGCCTGAGTCTGTAATATAATCCGATGCCGAATAGGTTTTTATCAGTCCGGTAAAGGGCAGCCGTTCAATATTTAGGTGTCCGCCGTTTGCTGTCATTCCTGCATAAATCTGTGCTAACCCCATGCCGTCTCCAATCATTAGAATTACATTCAACGGGTTATCATCCGGCACGCTCTTAATAGGTTTGCTTTCTGCACATGAGACTGTAAGAATGCAGCAGGTATATAGTATACGAAATATTTTGTTCATGCTTAGAGGTTGATAAACTGGTTTTCAAAGATAACCAGTTAAACTGTAAATCATTTTGATTTTCATAACTAATAACAACCATATAAAAACATTTTTGTTTTATATGTATACACTGAAAAAATAAACACACAGATGCATTCATTTTACTGAATAAATGTGTATTTTAACAAAATGAACAGTATAAATCCAACAGCATATGAAAAAATATCCAGTCGTACTTATCGCTTGCGTCCTTGCAGGTTTAACCATGGCAATGACCAGCTGTAAAACTACCGGTGAACAAAAATTTAAACCGCTTGATCCTGCAAAATTCGAAACTACAGTAAACGGCAAAAAAGTCAGCCTTTATAACCTTGAAAACAACAAAGGGATGATGGTTCAGATCACCAATTACGGAGGCCGTATAGTTGCTTTATGGGTGCCTGGTAAGGAGGGTAATTATAGTGACATTGTCACCGGATTTGATACTATCGACGGGTACATCAGGGACAAAAGTTATTTTGGGGCCCTGATCGGACGTTATGGCAACCGCATTGCTGGCGGTAAATTCACCTTCGATGGTAAGGAATATACTCTTCCTGTAAATAACGGACCAAATTCGCTTCATGGTGGAACCTCCGGCTTCGATCATAAAGTCTGGGATGTGAAAAAAAATACTCCTGATTCACTCGTATTGCACTACCTGAGTAAAGACGGAGAAGAAGGATATCCCGGCAATTTATCTGTGACTGTTACGTATTCACTGAACGACAGCAATGAGCTTAAAATAGATTATGCTGCAGAAACCGATGCAAAGACTATTGTAAACCTTACAAATCATGCCTATTTCAATTTATCCGGGCATGATGACGGGGACATCCTGGGACATGTTCTGATGATCGACGCCGATAGGTACACACCCGTTGACAGTACGCTTATCCCTACCGGAGAGCTTGCAACAGTTGAGGGAACCCCCTTCGATTTCAGGACGCCGACCGCAATCGGGGAACGAATTGATGCGGATGATGTACAAATCAGGTATGGAAACGGATATGACCATAATCTGATCCTGAATAAGGATGATAGTGAAATGGCGCTGGCAGCCCGGGTTGAAGATCCCGTATCAGGAAGGATTATGGAAGTATATACCACCGAACCGGGAGTTCAGTTCTATACCGGAAATTTTCTCGACGGGAACAGTGTGGGAAAAAACGGAACACCTTATAAATTCAGGCATGCATTTTGTCTTGAGACCCAACATTTTCCCGATTCACCCAATCATGATAATTTTCCAGATACCGTGCTGGAACCGGGTGAGCACTATTCCAGCTCAACCATATATAAATTCAGCACCGAATAGGTTGAAATTCAACATAATGTTTTACAAGCATAGTAAACCGCAACCCCGTTGAAGCTTCAGGAATAAAAGTACAAAGTACTTTTATTATCAGAACTACCCTGTCACCAGGGGTGCTTTGGATTTCCGCCTCACATACCGGACAAACTTTTTATGTTTATATAAATCAAACTACATATTTAAACATTCAGGATCAGATTACAAATTCATTAGTTATGAAGATTGCATAAAAAATACCCCTTGGCAGGGTCAGGCAAAAAAGGGTCTCTGCAATTTCCTGTCTTCCATGCCCAAATGCTTCAGGCACTTTAGTTACTTTAAATAGTCGTAGTACTTTTGGCATTCAACCCCTCCTTCCTGCATGACCGATATCATGAATGAGCGGGAACATATTTGTTACCTTCATGTTTGTTAAAAGGAAAAGTTATGGGAAAACTTGCCGTAATTGCACTTGGCGGGAATGCCCTGCAACGGGATTATCAGAAAGGCACAATTGAACAGCAGGAAAAGAATACATTCAAGACGCTTGAAAATCTTGTATTTTTGTTGAAAGATGAGTATGACCTCGTGGTTACCCATGGAAACGGACCCCAGGTCGGGGATATTCTGCTAAAGAACGATGCGGGAGAAAACATATACAACCTGCCGCAGATGCCGCTCGATATATGTGTTGCCAGCACTCAGGGAGAGATCGGGTATATGATCGAAAGAATCCTTCGAAACATACTTCATAAGCATGGCATCGATAAAAATGTGGTAAGCCTGATCAGCCAGGTTGTGGTAGACAAAAAAAGTCCTGCATTCAGAGAACCTGTAAAAAGAATAGGAAGGATTTATCCTGAAGAGGTAGCTGGCAAACTCGCACTGGAAAAGAAATGGATTTTCAAAGAGGAAAGCAAATCGGAAGGAGGTTTCAGACGCGTGGTTCCGTCACCTGAACCTGTTGATATCATAAACAGGAAAATCATCAGCGACCTGGTAAAAAAGAACAATATTGTGATAGCTGCCGGTGGAGGGGGTGTGCCGGTGTATATCGACAGGAACCTGAACCTCAGGCCCGCGGAGGCAGTCATCGATAAGGATCTGGCTTCGGCATTGCTTGCTGTGTTAATCGGGGCAGAGGAGTTGTATATTCTTACGGATGTTCCGTATATCTACCTGAATTACAAAAAGCCTGACCAGCAGATTGCTGAATTCCTGAATTATGCCGATACTAAAAAATATTTATCTATGGGCATGTTCGGCGAAGGAACCATGAAACCAAAAATTGAGGCTGCACTTTACTTCATTGAACACGGCGGAAATAAAAGCGTCATCACCGAAGCCACAAAACTCGAAAACAAAAAATACGGATCAAAAATCACCATGGAATACGACTAAAGACTTTGCAGACAGTAACATTGATTCTTATCAGCTTATAATACTCCAGTCGTCGCCCGTTTTTCTTGACCTGCCGAGTATGCCCGAAAGATCCCTGTTCTGGGGTTTCGATAATCCCGGATCATCATCAAGGATCTTTTCCGCGATCTCCCGCGCATACTGTATGATCTGGCCGTCCCTGCCCAGGTTTGATATCTTCAGGTCGAACGGGATCCCGCTTTGCTGTGTTCCTTCCACATCCCCAGGACCTCTGAGTTTCAGGTCCACTTCGGCTATTTCAAACCCGTCGTTGGTTGATACCATGGTTTCGATACGTTTTTTTGCTTCTTTGGATAATTTGTTCGACGACATCAGAATACAATAACTCTGATCCGCTCCTCTGCCAACCCTGCCTCTGAGCTGGTGAAGCTGCGAAAGTCCAAATCTTTCGGCACTCTCGATCACCATTACCGATGCGTTGGGTATATCCACTCCAACCTCTATGACTGTGGTGGCAATAAGGATGTCGGCTTTTCCCCGGACAAAAAGGTGCATGGCGGCTTCCTTATCTTCGTGTTTCATCTGCCCGTGAACGCACGCAACTACATAACGGGGTGGGGGGAAAGCCCTGACAAATCCCTCATAACCGTCTTCAAGATATTTGTAATCGGCCTTCTCCGATTCTTTGATCATCGGGTAAACCACAAATACCTGACGGCCCTCTTCGATCTGTTTTCGCAGAAATCCGAACATCGGCAGTCTTTTTGAATCGTAGTAGTGGTATGTTTTTACCGGTATCCGGCCCGGAGGCATCTCATCAATGACCGATACATCAAGGTCGCCGTAAAGGGTCATGGCAAGCGTCCGGGGTATCGGAGTGGCAGTCATCACAAGCACATGTGGAAGCATATCTTCATTTTTCTTCCATAACCGGGCGCGCTGTGCCACACCGAACCTGTGCTGTTCATCGATGACCACCAGACCCAGATTCTGAAATTTAACAGGCTCTTCGAGCAGGGCATGTGTTCCGATAAGAATCTGCAGGCTGCCTTCTGATAATTCCCTGTGTATGAGGTCACGTCCTGCCTTTTTTGTCGACCCTGTAAGAAGCCTGACGGCAATATTTAATCCATCGAGCAATTTAGTGAGGGTATTGAAATGCTGAGTGGCAAGAATTTCCGTAGGTGCCATCAGACACGACTGATAGCCGTTATCACCGGCTATAAGCATTGCCATTAAAGCAACCAGGGTTTTCCCCGAACCTACATCACCCTGCAAAAGGCGGTTCATCTGTTTTCCCGATCCCAGGTCTTTCCTGATTTCCTTAACCACCCTTTTTTGGGCACCGGTAAGCTCAAACTCAAGCTTTTGCCGGTAAAAATCGTTCAGGTATTTCCCTACCTTTGAAAAAACAATTCCTTTTATCTTCTCCTGCCGGTTGTGTTTCTGATAAAGGATATTCAGCTGGATCAGGAATAATTCCTCAAATTTAAGGCGGTACACGGCTTTTTCAAGAAAATTGCTGCCCGATGGAAAATGGATCTGGTACAGGGCATCAGGCATGGACATAAGCTTTAGCCTGGTTACCAGGTAATCAGGCAGGGTCTCTTCAATCCTGTCTTTTATTTCATGCAACAGGGTTGCGATGAGCTTTTGAATGGTCTTTGAACTGATATAACTGTTCTTAAGCTTCTCGGTTGTGCTGTATTGCGATGAAAATACGGCACTTATCTCTGCAGTATTTTTTTCTGCAGGTTCAATTTCTGGATGGGCAATTGAAATACGGTGATTATACAGGACCGGACGTCCAAAAACTATATATTCAGTATTTACCGAATAACTCTTAAGTACCCAGCTGATTCCCTGGAACCAAACCAGTTCCATAATTCCGGTAGTGTCAGAGAACTCGGCGATCAGCCTCTTTTTCCTTGAAGGGCCTTCGGTCCTGAAATTAACTATTTTACCTTTAAGTTGAAGGTATGTTTGTGTGGTATCTATCTCAGCCACGGTATAAAACCTGCTGCGGTCGATATACTTGTACGGAAAATAATACAACAGGTCCCCGAAAGAGAAAATCCCCAGTTCTTTACCGAGTATAGCTGCCCTTTTAGGGCCTACGCCTTTGAGGTATGTTATTTCCTGGTCTAGAATTTCGTTCATGGAGGTTCACAATTCAAAAATCCTTACATTTGCTTCCTGATAAACCCGGGTTACCCACCATATTAATCAGATGACGGATGTACAGGGTAAATTTAACATTTCAATATATATATTACAAACTATTTGCACGGCACAGGAACGGACACGCAGTGCATTCGCCCCTGGTTTACGATTTCATTATCCATGTACTTCATAATACCGATAATTCCGGCTCTTTTGCTTCTGTTGAATCGTACCGGAATGAGTGCCTGAACCGTAAAGAAATAATTGAACTGACCGATCTCGGATCGGGTCACGGAAATGCGATCAGGAAGCGGAGAAAAGTATGCGAAATTGCCCGGACATCACCGGTGAACCCTAAATTTGGCAGGATGTTGTATGCGCTTTCTCGCCATTATCGCCCTGGAACAATCATTGAACTTGGTACATCGCTTGGAATCAGCACCATGTACCTGGCAGCAGGTAATCCTTCTGCAAGGATAGTAACCGTTGAGGCCGATAAAAACCTTGCTGCAATTGCCGCCAGAGAATTTGCGAAAAGGAATCTGAACAATATCGAGCTGATTGCCTCCGCATTTGATACAGTCTTGCCTTCACTGGCAAATGAGCTGACAGGTGAAAGCCTCGTATTTATTGACGGCAATCACAGGAAAAAAGCTGTGATCTCATATTGCGAGCTGCTTATGCGAAGCAAATGTAACATGTTAATCATTGTTCTTGATGATATCCGGTGGTCCGGAGAAATGACCGAAGCATGGAACGAATTAAAATCACACAACAAAGCACGCATAACCATTGATCTGTTCTTTATGGGATTGATCGTTGTACGGGAAAACATCAGCAAACAAAATTTCATCATAAAGTATTGAGAGGATAATGCGATAATACCTTATATTTATACTCTTTGAAATACAATTTCAGGGCAACATGGAAAATTTGATTGAACTTAATAAGATCGTTAAAAATTATATTGTCGGAACACAGATTGTAAGGGCCTTACGTTCAATATCTGCTGTTATTAAAAGGAATGAGTATGTGGCCATCATGGGACCTTCAGGTTCGGGAAAATCCACGCTGATGAATATCCTCGGGTGTCTTGATACACCTACATCGGGGGAGTATTTTCTAAACGGGAAGAATGTGAGTAAGCTCGATGATAACCAATTGGCGGAGATCAGAAACAGCGAGATCGGTTTTGTTTTTCAAACGTTCAACCTCCTGCCGCGTTATACTTCTCTGGAGAATGTCATGCTGCCCCTGGTATATGCCGGCCTGCCGAAACAAGCCAGGGTAGAACATGCAAAAGAGGTGCTCGGCAGTGTGGGACTGGCTGACCGTATGACACACAGGCCCAATGAGCTTTCTGGCGGACAAAGACAGAGGGTGGCACTTGCAAGGGCGCTTGTGAACAAGCCGTCTATTATCCTTGCCGATGAACCTACCGGAAACCTTGATTCAAAGACATCCCTCGATATTATGGAACTCTTTAATGAGATCCATGAAAAGGGCAACACCATCATCATTGTTACCCATGAAGAAGAAATTGCAAAACACGCAAGAAGGATTATCAGGCTTATAGACGGAGAGATCGACTTTGATAAACTGAATCAGGTACCTGTGCAGGAAAACGGCTAAACAATTCCGATACCTGGCTGTTTTCAATGCTGTATTCAGGTAAAATCGCTTGTGTGCTGTCTTACACAGTTTAAAAGGGATTTTTTAACAAAAATACGATATATCAATGATCAACGGGATTCTGATCGTATCAGGGTCATAAAACTCAATAAAACCATGGATGATCTGAAAATATATACACGGAAAGGGGACGACGGTACTACCTCTCTGGCTGGCGGTAAACGCGTTTCAAAATCGGATATCAGGATTGAAGCATACGGAACTGTCGATGAGCTGATCGCATACACCGGGTTGCTCAGAGACCAGCCGGTTGATGAAACACACAAAAAAACACTCCTGAGGATACAGGACAAACTGATGGCATGTGCTGCAATTTTGGCAGCCGACTTTAATGACTGCAGGGTTAAATTACCTGTCTTGCATGAAAAGGAGATCGCATTCCTGGAGCAGGAAATGGATGCACTAAGTATGAAGCTACCGCTTTTGCAATCATTCATTATCCCCGGAGGTCATCCTGCGGTTTCATTCAGTCATATCGCACGCACGATATGCCGGAGGGCAGAAAGGAGAATTATCGAACTCACTGCAACTTCAGAGGTGCCCCTTGTAATAATCCAATATATGAACAGGCTATCGGACTATTTTTTCGTACTATCAAGATCGTTATCTCTTGATTTTCAGTTAGATGAAATTAAATGGATTGCAAATGCTGATTGACTAATAATTTTTTTATATTTGCAAAATTTTCAGGGTACCATATCTGACAAAACGCGATCAAAATGTCAGGATGCAACGCAAAAATACGTTTCATTAAAAGTTAAATTTCATCATTATGTATTGGACACTGGAACTTGCATCAAAGCTTGAAGATGCACCCTGGCCGGCAACAAAAGATGAGTTGATTGATTATGCGATCCGTTCGGGTGCTCCGCTTGAAGTCATTGAAAACCTGCAGGAAATCGAAGATGAAGGTGAGATTTATGAAAGCATTGAAGATATCTGGCCCGATTATCCAAGCAAAGATGACTTCTTCTTCAATGAAGATGAATATTAAATAGGGGATTAAGCTTGTTTAATCCCTTTTTCATGGGTTCCAGTAAAAAATATCACCCTTATTTTTGGGTCGCTGAGAATCGAGCCAGCGAAAATTTTTCAATTTTGTTTCTTCCGGAGGAATCTGGTCAAGCGGATAAAGTATCGCCTGAGGCTTTATCATAAACTTAATCGTCTGTACTTTTCCGTCTTTCCAGAATATCACAAGATTTGAGCTTTCTGCCTTGTTTGCCCCGATAATTTCATCCCCGTCTTTCGGATAATAAAGTGTCTGACCGTTACCGTTCACATCAATCCTGTAGAGTTCATTATCCCTGAAATAGCATAACATATCTTTGCCTTTGATCTGGTTAAATTTTGATGAATCTTCCTGATTGACGATAAAGGCCATATGCTGAAGATAGAGTTGATCGATCTTTTTATTTTTTGTCCTGATCTCAATATAGTCAGAAGTAAGCTGATTATCTTCCGACCAGAGTACAGGATCGTGATACAACCGGATGATGGAATCTGCAAATGAATACGACATGGAATCGCATTTACCCTGCATATCTGACTTAAATAGCTTTACCCTGTAATATGCCCTGATAAGCTTTGATCCTGAGGTATCTAGTTCGGAGCGCAACGTGTCAGCATGAACAAAGATGGAGTCATTTTCGGTTGCCTGTATGAATACAGCTTTTCCGGTAAGCACTGATTGTTCAGTCTTCTCAACATACGTTGCATAATTGCCCCGCAGAATGACATTCTGTTCGAGATCGACAATTTCCACTGAGCCGAATGCTTTTCCGTTACCCGATTCCCTTTCATAATAAAGGCTGTCGCCACTTACAGTCTGTTGACTGTTTTTCAGGAATGCATTTTTCTTTAGCAGGGAAATATTGGTCTCTGTATTGTACCATCCGTTTTCACAATAGATATAGTTGCTGTCACTGATAATTTCCGTTGGGCCGAGAAAAAAGGCAGTATTGGTTTGCGTATTGTATTTCAGTGTATCGGAATAAATTGTGTAATCAGGATTTTCTACGACAACACTGTCTTTGAATATATAGTAATGCTCGTTCGAATAATAATAGCCGTACCTGCTTCGCAGCTTATTGTCGCCGTTCAGGATTACAGCGCCGGTAGTATAATAGCCGACATTGCGGTTCAGGTCGAAATCAAGCATGCTTGTAGACAGGTTCGTTTCTTTGCTGGTAAGCCTGACATTTTCCCTGATCAGGGCAAACCTGGTATTGCCGTCATAATGAAGAAAATCACCATAAAGGTGTATGGTATCTGCCTGGTTAATATAAACATCGGAATAAGCATCGAGCGAATTTTCCTGCGGATAAAAATATGCACTGTCACAATACATCTTTGCGCCTTGGTGTGTGAATACCACGTTGTCCCAAAGACGAAAGGCACCGTTCGCTATCTTCCGATCAAACTCCACGTTTTCAGCATTGAAATCGATCTTTTTTTCCTGCGATGCGGATTTAAGACAAACAAACAAGACAGCCGGCAGCAGAAATGCCAGTTTTTTATAAATACCAGATGAACCAGCCATTCATTAAAATTAATCACAAACCAGTGGTCACTTAACCCATCCTTTAATATGGAAATCACAGTCTTTATACCTGTCTTCTATTTTTATATAGGTAGTCCCTATTTTGTTCCTGATCCAGTTTTCCACAATATCGTTCTCCTTTTGCTGAAGTGCAATTTGCTTGAACAGGTTGTAATCGTCCCTGATATTGGCGACATGGGGATTGGTACGGTTTGTAAGCTTTACGGCCTTAATAATGGTTTTTCCTTTATTGTCTGTCGTTTCATAAGCTTCCGAAACCTGTCCCGGACTCAGCTTATTGATGACAAGGTAATCGCGGGTGTCGAACTGGTCGAGTTCAAAAGTTGATGTACCTGACTGGGGATTCACCAGTTTTCCGCCACTCAGGCGTGTTTCTTCATCCATGGAATAACGCCTGGCTGCATCCTCAAACTTTAACGAATCGGCATGAATGAGAGAAAGGATACTATCCATTCTTTCTTTTGTTTTGAACTTCTCTTCAGGAGTGATCTTAGGTTTCATAAGAATATGCCGGGTATGGATCCGGTCCCCCGAACGTTCGATCAGCTGAATGATATGAAATCCGAATTCAGATTCCACAATTTTGGATACCTGTCCCGGTTTTAACGCCATAGCTGCCTTGGCATACTCAGGATCCAGGCTGCCTTTAGAGGCAAACCCGATATCACCTCCTTTGGAAGCGGATCCCGGATCTTCAGAATACAAGACAGCCAGTGTGGCAAAATTTTCACCTTCGATGATCCGCTGCCTGAGATTGAGCAATTTTTCACGTACTTCCATGATCGCCGACTCACTCGACGAAGGGTATAACACAATCTGGCTAACCTCTACCTGTGCATTGATATAAGGAAGACTGTCAGGTGGAAGGCTCCTGTAAAAACTGCGGACTTCCGAGGGAGTTATGGAGATGTTTTTGGTAATCTGACTTCTCATCTGCTGGGCAAGGATCTGATCCCTTACCAGATCGCGAAAATCTTCCTTCATTTCAAGGATTGTCTTCTGAAAAAGCTGTTCGAGCTTTTCTTCCGAACCCACCTGGTTGATATAATATTGCATGCGGTTATCGAGTTCCATCTCCACCTGCAGATCATTCACTTCGATGCTGTCAATCTCAGCCTGGTTTACGAGAAGCATCTGGTTTAGCAGCTCTTCCAGAATCTTGCACCGTAATCCTTCCTCTTCATTCATTCCCTGGGCAAGCAACTGGTAGTATTGTTTTTCAATGTCGGAGTATTGAATTTTCTTATCGCCTACTACGGCTACAATTTCATCGGCAATCCTGGGTTGAGAATACGATCTCGCAAATATAAGGGTAATAGCTAAGGGAATAAAGAGAAATATTTTATACATGTCAGGAAATTAATATATGGTAAAATATCTGCGGTTAAGTGCATCGTTATATATGTTTGATTCAAGCCGGTTGATCATTTGAATTCTTCTTTTGTTCATGATAATTGCTTCTATATCGGCTGTAACATATTCAAGCGGGGCGATATCACCTGTGATCCTGTAATCCTTCAGGCTGATCATATAATAATATGTTGAATCCTTGAATTCAAGATTTTTTCTGTATTTCAGGTATCGTTCCACATTATCGAGCCTGTAGGGAATGGCTTTTTCAATTTCCTTGAAATCTACCCAGTCGTCGTTGAAATAATCATATTTCTTTGCATGCTGATATGCATATGCTTCGAGTTTTCTCAGGTCATCGCTAGCATTGGAACGGCACCACCGTCTTACATTCCAGAGTTCAGGTGCATCCCTGGGGACCTGCAAAAACAAGGCTTTAACGATATTGTTGCTCAGAAGAAAATTCGAACTATTTTCGTTGTAATAATTCTCTATTTCATCGCTCCTGATAATAGTATCGAGCTTTTGCTTGATCAGGCTCTGTTCATATTTAAAGACAAGTAACGAAGTCTTATAATCCTCAATCTGCTCGTCGACGTTTTTTTCCTCTTCAGTAAGGTTCAGTTCTGCTTTTCTCAGAAGGAGCTGCTTGCGTATCCATTTATCGATGTAATCATTGGCCAGGACACCACTGTCGGATGCCGATATGTTGGAAGGTATAACATTCTTAAGATCTGCAGGATAAAGGTATTTATCGAATACACGGGCGATAGGTTTTTGTTTCGGCTCCTTGTTCGTCTGTCTGCAGGAAAATACCAAAGAAAAAACAATAGCTGTGACGATTGATCCCGCCACTTTCAGTTGACTTGTCATGTTGATTTTCCGCGTTTTAGTATATTCAAATATAGCGCAATATATATTAGAAATCGGTTGAATGATAACTATTTAACTTTTTTTAATATTTTTTTGTTGACCGTTATGGGATATTTTGCACGAAGCGATTTTATCCACTCAGATTCGAGGTAAGTCTGGTAATCGGCTGTGATCAGTCCCTTTGCCTCGTCGAGCTTTTTCGGTTCAGGTGGCATGATAGCATTCACATAAATCAGGTTGATCTTTCCATCCGTTGTATCAATCACATAACTTCCTTTTTCCCACAACAATCCTGCAGGAAGCACTTCCTGACCCTTTTCGAGTTTCCGGTCTGCAATGGTTACACAGGCATTTGAATCCGAACCGCAGATGATCGAATCGGCTATAGCTGCCGGGAACATATCCTGTGCTCTTTTTCCGGCTGTTTTAAAAACAACAGCATTTAGCACCGAATCATGGTACATATAGGTAGAGATGAATGCGCGTTCTTTCCACATGTAGTTGTTTCCGGACTTTTCATAAAATGCTTTCAGCCCCGATGTGTCCTTAACCGCCTTCGACCATACCGTATCATCGGTAAGGTTGAACAACAGGATGCCGTCGTGGTATTCTTTCATAAGATTCCTGAATTCTGGATATTTTTCTTCAAGATGGCTTTTTTCATAATCGAACAGCCTGTCGCGGACAAATGCATTATACCGTTCATCTACAATATCCTGTAATGACACTTCCTTTCTGTATTTTTTCCCCTTACCTGTAATAAATTTAATGAGGTCTTTCTGAGTATATTCTTTCTGACCGATAGAAAACACGGGGTTGATCAGATCGTAGGCAAGCGACAGGTCGAAATTGCCATAATAAAGTGATTCATCAAGAACATCGATCACAGGTTGAAGGTTTTCCCTGTATTCTTTAAAATTATCTTCTTTTTTAATTCTTTCCAGTACGGCATCTTCAACCTTCCTGCCCCGATCGTCACGCTCAATGCGCTTTTCGAGTTCGGGTTTAATCTCTTCAAACGATTCAACCGGTTTCTTTTTAATAAGCATTATGATATGCCAGCCATATTCCCTGGCCAGGGGTTCTGTAAAATCACCGCTGTCTTTCAGTGAATAAATTACATCTTCGAATTCAGGATCAATCTCTCCTGATTTCAGCCATCTGAGTTCTCCTCCGTGCTCTGCTGTTTGCCTGTCATCGGAGTATTTTTCGGCCAGTTTTGCAAAGCTTTCACCATGGAGCAATCTCTGGTAATATTCCTCGGCCCTCTTATATCCGGCAGTCCGGCCTGCCGAATCACCTGCAGGTGCCAGTATCAGAATATGGGCTATTTTCACACTGCCCCTGGCATCACGCATCCCTTCATTTTTTAAGATATGGTATCCGTACCGGGTACGGAAAGGCATGGAAACTCCTCCCACAGGAGTATTGTAGGCGGTATTTTCAAAAGGATATACCATCTTGAATGCACCGAACCAGCCCAGGTATCCTCCATTTTTTGCCGCTGACGGGTCTTCCGAGGTTTCTCTGGCAACTTTATCAAAAGGTTCGCCTGCAAGGATGCGGTCCCTTATCTTCATCATCTTTTCATATAAGGCCAGCGTATCCGACGGGGGTGCATTTTCATCGAGGCGCAGCAAAATATGGCTTGCACTTACAATTTTTAAGGTACGGTTATACGCTTCGTGCAGCAGTTCATCTGTAACTTCCCTGTCCTCAAGATAGGGCTTGGCCAGTTGTTCACGGTATCCTGCCAGCTCATTGATGAAGGCTGCTGTGGTGTCGTATCCAAGCCTTTCGGCTTCGATGACTTTCAATTTGAAGTTGATGAACATATCCATGTATTCCTCAACCGATTTGTTGTCATAAACCGACGAGGATAGGTTTTTATGGTATATTCTTTCAAACTCTTCACGGGCAATACCATTATCACCTATCGTCACAATAATTTCGTTTTTCTGTGCTAAAATGCCTGAAATGGAAACGACTAAAATCAGGAACAAACTGCAAAAATACTTCTTCATAATCTGTACATTAAAATTATTGTAATATTATCTGCTGTAATTGGGTGCTTCACGGGTAATGGTAACATCATGCGGATGGCTTTCATTCAACCCCGAATTGGTTATTCTCACAAACTTGGCTTTCCAGAGGCCTTCAATATTTTTTGCACCGCAATACCCCATTCCGGCCCTGAGCCCACCGATCAACTGGTATATGATCTCTGAAAGGAGTCCTTTATAGGGTACACGGGCCACAATTCCTTCGGGGACAAGTTTTTTAATATCTTCATCCGGGTCCTGAAAGTACCGGTCACCCGATCCCTGCTGCATGGCATCTATTGAACCCATTCCCCGGTATGATTTGTATTTTCTTCCATTATAAATTATGGTTTCCCCGGGAGACTCTTCAACGCCGGCAAACAATGATCCGGCCATGATCGAATTTGCTCCTGAAGCTATTGCTTTCACAATATCTCCCGAATACCGTATTCCTCCGTCTGCTATTATTGGAATATTTTTATCATGTAACGCAGATGCCACATCAAATATTGCAGAGAGCTGCGGAACACCTACACCTGCTATTACCCGGGTAGTACAAATCGATCCCGGACCGATCCCAACCTTTACGGCGTCAGCGCCGGCTTTATACAGCTCCAGTGCAGCATCTGCAGTAGCTATATTGCCGACGATCAGGTCGATATTCGGGAATGCTTTTTTTGCTTCCTTTAGCACACTAACCACTTCACGTGTATGTCCATGGGCAGTATCAATGATGATTGCATCCACGTCTGATTTTACAAGTGCTGTAATACGGTTCATATAGTCTTTTGTGACTCCCACTGCCGCAGCAACCCGGAGCCGTCCCATCGGATCCTTGCAGGCAAAGGGCCTGTCTTTTGCCTTGGTGATGTCCTTATAGGTGATCAATCCGATAAGTTTGTGGGTTTCGTCGACAACCGGAAGCTTTTCAATCTTATACTGCTGCAAAATGTCGGCTGCTTCCTCAAGATTAATTTCAACGCTGGTGTAGATAATGTTCTCATGGGTCATCACCTCGCTTACCGGTCTTCCCAGGCTCGTTTCGAACCTCAGATCGCGGTTTGTAACAATACCGATTAGCTTATGGTTGTCATCGACCACCGGAATACCGCCGATCTTAAACTCTCTCATAAGGTTAAGTGCATCGCCAACCGTAGCATCTTTCTTTATAGTAATCGGATCGAAGATCATTCCATTCTCTGCCCTTTTAACCGTCTTGACCTGCTTGGCCTGATCTTCGATACTCATGTTTTTATGAATCACCCCTATGCCTCCTTCGCGGGCAATGGCAATCGCCAGGGGCGCCTCAGTGACCGTGTCCATCGCAGCCGAAACGATCGGAGTATTGAGCACTATATTTCTTGAAAGCCTTGTTGTAAGGTTTACTTCTTTCGGTAAAACCTCCGAAAAAGCAGGAACCAGCAGGACATCATCAAATGTTAAGCCCTCTGATATAATTCGGTCCGATATAAAGGCCATAAATCACTATTTTGTTTAATTTTAAATGCTGCGAAAATACAAAAATTGGCAGAATTTACAGGAATATTTACTATTTAAATGGCCGATTATCACCAAATATTGGAGCGGTACTGGGGCTTTAAAAAATTCAGGCCCATGCAGGAGGAAATTATCCGCTCGGTACTCAACGGGAGGGATACGCTCGGTCTTTTACCTACCGGAGGAGGCAAATCACTGACCTTTCAGATCCCTGCCCTGATCACAGAGGGAATATGCATTGTGATAACGCCGCTGATCGCGCTTATGAAAGACCAGGTGGAGAAACTCCGTAAGCTCGACGTCAAGGCGCAGGCCATATTCTCGGGAATGACCAGGAATGAGATCGATGTGGCCCTGGATAACTGCATTTACGGTAACTTCAAATTTCTTTACATCGCACCCGAACGCATCGGCACTGAATTGTTCACAGCCCGCTATAAAAATATGCCGGTGAACCTTATCACGGTTGATGAAGCCCACTGCATTTCACAATGGGGCTACGATTTCAGACCGTCGTACCTGAAAATTGCCGAACTGCGCCGGCTTAACCCCGAAATACCGGTACTGGCATTAACGGCTACCGCTACACGTAAAGTTGTAGAGGATATACAGGATAAGCTCCTTTTCAGGGAACGGAATATCATAAAAACAAGCTTTGAGCGTAAAAACCTGGTTTACAGCGTATTTGCTACCGAGGATAAGGACCGGGAACTTGCCGGTTTTGTGCAGAAAACTGCTGGAAGTGGCATTGTTTATGCACGAAGCCGGAAAAAATGCAGGGATATAGCCTCTTTTCTTAAGCACCATGATGTGGATGCCGAATATTACCATGCCGGACTAAAGCATGAAGTACGGGCTCAGCGCCAGGATAACTGGACTCATGGCAAAACACGGGTAATCGTTGCTACCAATGCCTTCGGGATGGGAATCGATAAGCCCGACGTACGTTTCGTTGTGCATGTTGATATGCCTGATTCACCTGAGGCATACTTCCAGGAAGCCGGCAGGGCAGGAAGGGATGAAAAGCCTGCATGGGCTCTTTTGCTATTCAGCGGTACCGATAAGAACATTGTTAACCAGCGGGTTAATGCAAACTTTCCCGATATTGATACCATTATAAAGGTGTATCAGGCCGCATGCAATTACTGCAGAATTCCTTACGGAGGAGGCAAAGGACTGGCTGTTGATTTCAATTTACCTGATTTTTCGGCACAGTACCGGGTAAACAGTTATACTGCATACAGCGCCCTAAAAATACTCGAAAGGGAAGGATACATTGAAGTTACCGATGAGATGAATAATCCTTCGAGAATAAGATTCCTGCTTACCCGCGATGACCTGTATAGATTCCAGGTGGCCAACAGCCGTTTCGATGCCTTCATAAAGCTTATTTTGCGCTCGTATACAGGGGTCTTCACAGAATATGCAGCAATTGATGAACTTCTGCTTGCAAAAAGGGCAGGAGTGGAGGTTGATGTTGTTTTTCAGTATTTAAACCGGTTGAGCAGCCTGAAAGTGATCAACTATATTCCCCAGAAAAAAACACCCCTGTTGCTATTTACCGAGGAACGGCTGGAAGATAAATCGATCCATATTTCGCAGGAGAACTATAAGCGGAGAAAAGAACGGTTCACAGAGCGGCTTGAATATATGGTCCACTATGCAACGTCAAAAAGTACCTGCAGGAGCCTGCTTCTTCTCAGGTATTTCGGTGAGGACGATGCCTCAAGATGTGAAAAATGCGATGTTTGCAGGAAACACGAAGAACAGGAACTGAAGAATGAGGAGTTCGACCTGATGAAGGAGGAGATCCGGGGCATTACGAAGATGGAAGCTTCATTTCTGAATGAACTTGTGGATAAGATACCCCTGCCAAAGGAAAAACTCCTGAAGACCATCCAGTGGTTGCTCGATAACGGTCAACTCACCTACGACAAAGAGCAGCGATTGCACTGGATAGAGTAGCCGAAAGGAAACAGGGGAGAGGATATTTCCCGTCATACTTCAAGCTCACAGGTATATTCCTTCCAGCTTTTTCGTTCCATCGGCTTTAATTTTTTGAACTTTTCGAGATCGAGTTTTCCGCTTAACGATTTTCTTGGTGTTTTCAGCGGGTACAGCTGGATAATGATACCCCTGAGATTTCGATGATCAACAAACCATGAGGAAGCAAAATAATAGGTTCTCAACCTGATATGCCCGTGGTAAGGATCTGACAGGTAAAAGCAATCGTTCTTAATGGCATAAAGGACTGCCATATGATTTGGCAGGTAGATCATTGCCGGAAGCTTTATGTTCCGGTAAATCTCCCCCAGGTCAGCTTTGAGTATTTTTATGTCGAATCCTGATTGTCTGGCGGTATTGGCAATATCCTCAAGATTATATGACTTCGCACTGCTCTCAGTATTTGAAAGCTTGAGAAATTTCCTATAAGACGACCTTTTACCATAAAAATACTTATTCATCATCTGAAGACAAAGAATACCGGGTTGAAATCCTTTTTTCTGCCTGTAATTTGGAAATGAAGCGAATAGTTTTCTTTTTGAGATCAGGCGAAGGATGATCAGCAGTAAAATAATCAGGATAACGATCAGGAATGCGGTTGTCCTTCCGCTTCTGATTATTGCAGCTTCTAACTGCTCGTTCTGAGTCCGTAGCTGACTCATGATCATGAAAAGGTTTCTCGAGGCATTATCTGCAACCATTTGTGCCGAATCGGCAGCGAGAGAGCTGCCTGCATTCATAGAATTATTTTTAAAGGTATCGGTTAATCCGGCATTGCCGGAATCATTTGCCCCGGCCTTCCCGCATAGATTTAAAAAAAAGGAGAGTACGACAACAATAAAAAACCGGTATTTCATTTAAGATCAGGTAAATTTCACTCTACGATGTCCAAAGATAGGATTATGGGTTAAACTTTCAAAATTAAAAGCAAATGCCTGGCTGAAAATAAGCCCTTTACCAGTATTCTGGCAACTTTCATGGCAAAAGAACTGCTGGGCAGGGTTGATCGCATGAATTATTTCCTGATATCCCGATCGGTGTATTAACCTGTCTGATCCCGGATAATGCAAAAAGCATACTTGGAGAAAACCTGCTGACATACTGTTGTCACCCACACTTGTTTTCTTTGTACTGAATAAGCGATCGGAAACTTAACGGTGATGCAGTTACTTTTTAAAACCAGAATAATAACGTTGTGAAAACAAATCATCAACCATCCGTTATTTTACCTTTTCCGGGTTTACGGGTCCCTGACGGATATCACTGCCAGACCAATTCACTGGCAAAAATATTCGCATTCCACGGTCATCCGCTCTCCGAGGATATGTTGCTTGGCCTTGGTGCGGGCATGGGGTTTTTTTACTGGCATCAGAAAGGTACGCTTCCTTTTTTTGGAGGCCGCACCAACCTGAAAAGCTTTTTCAGTGATATTGGCAACAGAACTTCGGTGGCAATCTCCGTTCATTCAACTGCAAGCACACAGAAGGCTGAAAAGCGGCTGCTCGAGCTGATGCGTATGAAACAGCCTGTGATGGTTTTTGGTGACATGGCTTATCTTCCCTGGTTTGACTTTCCGGAAGAATACCATTTCGGTGGACATACATTTGTACTCTGTGCATACGACGGAGAAGAAACCCTGCTGGCATCCGATATGGAACCGAAGACTGCCGGATTGAAGAAAAGCCTCTTTTCACCGCTTACCCTGGAAGAGGTCAGGAAGGCAAGAAATTCTCCCTTCAAACCTTTTCCTCCCCATAACGCCTGGCTTGAATTTGACTTTTCACATTTCAGGTTTCCGACAGGAAATGAGGTGAACGATGCTATCAGACAAACGGCAACTGCTATGCTGAACCCACCGATAAGCAACGCAGGGGTTAAAGGATTCCTTCGTACCGCTAAGGAGATGAGTAAATGGGAAACTGAATTTGACGAAAAATACCTTCGCCTTGTGCTGTTTAACATCTATATATTCATTGAGGTAGGCGGAACCGGCGGCGGCTGCTTCAGGTATATGTATGCCCGGTTCTTAAATGAAGCTGCCGATATCACCGGCAATAGGCGGTTTACTGAAGCTTCTGAAATGATATGGGAGTCGGGGAGAATATTCACCGAAACAGGGCTTCTGTTCAAAAACAGTGAAACTTCAAAAAGCCTGAGATCAGATAAGAAACTGGCAAAAGAAAACCTGAAAAAAATCGCTTCTATCGAGGAAAACGCATACAATCTGCTTTTGGAATCAGTTAAAAAATAAAAACCATTGAAATCATGAAAGAAATTATCTCCGATCCTTTACGGATAGCAAAATGCGGCCTCTACTGCGGTTCATGCGGCAAATTCCTGAAAGACAAATGTCCCGGCTGCACCGGCAACGACAAAGCGTCGTGGTGTATGATCCGTACCTGTTGCATGGAAAACGGTTATGCAAGTTGTGCCAGGTGCAGCCGGTTCGATCGTGTCATGGAATGCAAAAAATTCAACAACGGTCTCAGCAGAATTATCGGATTTGTGTTTCGCTCCGACCGCAGCGCATGTATCGGGATGATCAGGGATAAAGGGTATGTGGCGTTTGCAGAGTATATGGCGGGAAACAGACTGATATCGCTTCCACGAAAGGCAAAGCAATGAAGTATAGCTGTATGTTTTAGGGGAGGCAGGTTTTCGGGAGGGGAAATATTTCCGACCTGCAGATCTAAGGAAAAGTTTTTATCTTAAGGCCTTATTCGCCAAACCAGAACAATGAAGGTTACATCTCCTCCTAAAGGCCTCGCCGAATTTCTTCTCACAGGACCTTCCATCATTTGGTGTTCGGAATATTTCGGTTCGAGAATAAAAGATTGACAATCTTACCTGATCCTATTGTCGTATTTTTCACCCATTGAATACCGTGCGCCTTTTATGCGGTGAATGATGCTTTGCTTTATGGCATGAAATATGACCAGGTGGATGTCTTCGGTAACCTCCATATCGTCAATGGGGACATGAATGACCAGGTCGGCAATACTCTTGATTTTTCCTCCGGTATACCCGCAAAAGGCTACGCAATATGCACCCCTGCTTCGTGCATATTCCATAGCTTTTACAACATTTTCCGAGTTTCCGCTACCGGAAATCCCGATCACCACATCGTTCTCTGACAGGTATGATTTCAACGGCTCTACAAACACTTCATCATAAGAAAGATCGTTGGATACAGCCGATGTACCCGGAATATTATCACTAAGGCACATCACCTTAAACCGTTTATCGAGTTCATAGGAGATGCCTTTTATAAAATCCCCCGTAACGTGTGAGGCGGTGGCGGCGCTTCCCCCGTTTCCAAAAATAAAGATCATATTATTGCGCTCCCGGCAATCCATGATCACCTGAACGAGTCTTTCCAGTGCCTGCCGGTCAACCTTATTTAGAGTCATGGTAACCCTGCCAAAGTAAGATTCGAATTCAGAGGTTTTCATCGGCATAATAAATTAGTTTTGAACCGTCACGTTCGAAAGCAAAAGGGAAGTTCCGCCGGCCTTTCAACATTTCGGTAAGTTTTCTTTGTTTCTTTTTCTCACAGTAGAAGAGCATAAAGCCTCCTCCACCTGCACCCAGAAGTTTTCCTCCGGTGGCTCCGCCGGCAAGTCCTGCCAGGTATATCTGTTCAACTTCATTGTTGCTAATCTGCGATGCCAGCTTTTGTTTCAATATCCAGTTTTCATGCAGGATAGGTCCGAAATCGTCCAGGTCTTCATTATACAGGCAATCACGCAGATCAGATACCAGGGATACCATAGATTTTAGTACATTGAATTTCTCTCCGGCAGAAGCATTTTTCTTCTGTTCCGATAAAATGTCAGAGGCTTTTCGCTGGTTTCCGATATAGAACATCACCAGATTTTCCTGTAAGGTGTCGTATATTTCGTTTTTAATGTGAAGGGGTTCCACAGTCACTGATCCGTCGGTATGGAACAGGATGGTATTCAATCCGCCGAATGCCGCTGCATACTGGTCCTGTTTTCCGATAGGTTCTCCCAGTATGTCGATCTCGATCTCACAGGCTTCACGGGCGATCTGTTCATGAGATATGTATTGCCTTTTCACGGCATACAGGTTATGCAGCAATCCCACGGTGAAAGCTGATGACGAGCCCATGCCGGTACCGGCCGGGATATCAGCTATGGAACTGATCTCTGTTCCTCCGGGTATTTCAAGCTTACGCAAAGTTTCACGCAGGATCGGATGTTTCAGTTCATCCACCGATCCCACGGTCTCGGTCTGCGAATATTTTATACGTATCTGGTCAGGAAAAAAGAACTTGTGTGAGGAGATATACATATATTTATCGATCGAAGTGCTAAGCACTGCCCCCTGATGCCTGCTGTAAAAGGTTTCCATATCGGAACCTCCGCCGACAAAACTTATTCTGAATGGAGTACGGGTAATGATCATGCTCAGGAGGCGTTTATTACAAAATCTGCAAATTTACGGTCTTTTTCAATGAGTTGATATTCATCGCCTCTTCTTTTTTGAAATAGCTCTTCAATTTCATTTTTTTCCTTTTGCCTCCAGGTATAGTATTGTTCAATACGGTGCCTTAAAAGCTTCTCATCAATATCCATAAAAATTTTAATGTCGGCAAGTTGCCTTACTTCATACAATCCAAGTGCCACTACTCCGTCAAGGATCACAATATCTTCCTGGTTGAATTCATAGATAAGCCTTTGGGATTTACGGTGCGGGTGATTCGCGTATGATTTTAAATCTACCGTTTCACCCTTAAGCAGCCGTTTCAGATCTTTTTCAATAATCCCCGGGTTGAACCGGTCGTAAACATCTCTGCAATCCTTGCGTACCTTTTCCGGGAGTATCCAGTTGTCGAGCTCGATCTTCAATACCGAATATCCTGATTTGCGAAACCGGATATCAAGATACGAAACGAAGTTGCTCTTTCCTGAGCGGGAATTGCCTGCAACCGCTATTATTACAGGTCTTTTGTTCAATGAATCGGCACGGATCTTTATCATACTGAATTCTTCCGCATACGGATCGTCAAGGATAAACCCGACAGCTTCCGCCAGATCGGTGAATAAAAAATCGGGCCTGACACCAGTTTTTGCAGTACCGTAGCCTGTCATTACCCCTACAGTTTTACAGCCTGCGTTTTTCCCTGCAAGGACGTCCCGTTCCGAGTCGCCGATCATCCATGACTCTGAGAGGTCAATATTGAAATTGCGTGATGCTTTCAGGAACAGCCCTGGCTTAGGTTTTCTGCAATCACAGTCGATCTTGTACTCCGGCCTTTCTTCCGGATATCCTTTATCGGGATGATGGGGACAATAATATATCGCATCGAGATACGCTTTTTCTGCTCCCAGTCCGGTTTCGAGCTTTTTATGAATAGTTTCGAGTTCATCAATGGTACAAAGATTCCGGGCGATAACCGACTGGTTTGTGATGACAATAGCCAGGTATTCCGAGCTGTTGATCTGGTGCATTGAATAGGTAACAAAGTCATACAAAACAAGGTCTTCAGGTTTAATGATAAAACTCTTTTCGATATTCAGCACGCCATCCCGGTCTAGAAAGATGGCTTTTTGCTTGTTTTCGAGACTTTGCTGAAACACCTTCCCGGTCCGGTAATCCTCATTCACCTCTTTCCACCGTTCAAGGGTTCCCATATCCTTAAGGTATTCCGATGTGATGTAACCATACATACCAAGATCGGTAAAGATGCGCGGAAAAACATCACGACCGAAATCGGCTTTCTTCCCTTTTTCAAGAAACGGCAATATATCTGGTGAGAACACATAAACACCGGCATTCACCAGGTTCCGGTAATAGATCAGGTCTTTGTGCGGCTTGGGATGAAGGGCTGTGACCCTTCCTTCGGCATTGACTTCGACAAGATCGCTGTCGGAGGGATGGTTATTGGGATGAAGGACCAGGGTACAACTGCTTTTCTTTTTCCGGTGAAAACGGGTGAGCCGGTCCAGGTCCATATTTACCATGACATCACCATAAAAAACAAAAAAATCTTCGTCGAGCCATTCTTCTACCTCTTTTATTCCACCGACAGTACCCAAAGGCTCTTCTTCTTCGAAATACCGGATATCGACACCAAGGCTGTAACCGTCGCCAAAATGATTGATAATGACGTCTTTCAGGTAATTTACCAGGATCACGATTTCCTTTACCCGGTACTTGATCAGCAGGTTCACCTGGTGTTCAAGAATGGAAAAACCACCGATCCTGAGCATGGGTTTTGGTATCTCCCGGGTATAATCAGCGAGTCTGGTACCTTTACCCCCGGCCAATATCACTGCTTTCATCGCCTGCAATCGTTCGTTGAAATACTTGAGCATGCAAAGAAAACGAAAAAATAGGGTTTTTAAAACGTTTGACGGAACAATTCGTGAAGAGGGTCTGCAAAGGAAGATTGGAAGTATGAAAGATTGGAACGGTGAAAAAACAGAATGTCATGGAGGAAGAAGGATACCGGATACCGGAACTCTGAGCGAAGCGGCATGCAGCATGGAACCCCGCCTTTGACGCCTACCTGCCCTTTCTGCCGAAGGCAGGCGGTATGCAGGCCCGAAACACCGAAATATACTACTTCATTCCTGCATACTTTTTCTTCAGCAAACACACCACATGACGGTCGACCGGAAAAGTGAGGTTGGAAGGAATGAGGTCGCCGATTTTTTTCCAGCGGAACGATTGGTTGCCGTTTTCCATAGCGGGAAAATCAAACGGGACATCGGAAATTTTAAAGGCCGGTTGTTCTTTAAGCCTTATCAGGTAGTATATACTTATTAACTGGTGATCTTTGTGAAACCATGATTTCTGAAAAAATCCGGTGGTATAAAAGTGTTCGATGATCTCGGCTTCCTGTCCGAATTCTTCAATCGCTTCGCGTTTTAGGCAATCTTCCGGACCTTCGCCGAATTGAAGGCCTCCGCCCGGATATTTGGTCATTTTCATACCTGAAAGGAACTCATCGCTGAGCAGTACTTCGCTCTTTTCATTAATCAGCAGTCCGTAGACCCTGATATTGAAATGCTTCAATTCATCCATCTTTATTCAGAAATATGGCTAATATCATATATAATGCCTTACCGGCCAGACTTAAAAATCTGCCTGCGTCTCTCTATCGACAGGTAGAGCTGGCAGGCTTCTAACTTTCAACTTCAATCTACATTTCCGCACTGATCCTGTAATAATTGAATTTTCTGCCTCTGAAGGCCGGTATTACAATGGTTTCATGCAGGGTGTCGTAGTATCTGATAGGTTCGGGGTACAACGTTTTCCGTTTCCATTTTATTACAGCCTGTTTGGAGGTATTTCCATACTCATCGATGGTTACGGCCAGAAGGTATGATTTTCTCGGATTATTAAAATTTTTTGTTTTCCTTGTCGGATCAAGATTTTTGATGTGATCGTTAAAAAAAAGTATGATCTCATTTTTGTCGATCGGTGCCATCAGGGCATATGAACAATAGTTTTCAATGGCAATATCCACTACACCTGTTTCAATGACATACTCACGGTACTCATCGGGTTCAATTTCAAGTCCTGCCAGGGTATGAATATTAAAATCCTGGTGTTTCGGAATAACCCTGGTCCAATATACAATCCCCGAGGTATCGAAGCATGTCACAATAAGGTTGTTGTATGTGTTGTAAGGTTGTTCAAAAAGCTGTTCTGCAATCAGTATTATTTTGCCGTTGTTGCGAAGCACCAGATCGGTCATTTCATATTTAATCAGTTCATCGCTTGCTATTATCGGTTCTTTCTTTGCGACGAGTTCATCAAAAACGTTGCTGCTGAACTCATGTGTGTAATTATTCTGTACCCTTCCGTCAGAAGGATCGATTCTGAAGTAAAATGTTCCCCGGACACCGGCACGAAAGATCTCTGAATATAAACCTGCACATATCAGGTCTCCGTTATCTGCTCCCACTATCTTCAATCCCCTGATATACAGATTGGACAAAGTCACCGGGTATTCATTATACAATTCACCGTTATTGGTATACCGGTATATGATGTAGATATTTTTAACCTCCCTGAACAGGTCGATGATGGAAGTTCTCTTTAATAAGCTCAGGATGGAAAGGTTACCCTGTTCGTCAAGAACATATTTATTGTCCCTTGGACCCTGACCGGTGAACTCGATAAAATCTTTTTTCTGCCAGAGAATTTCCAGATCTTTGCCCAGGACGAAATATTCATTGAACTGTACTTTCGACCATTGGAGCTTTGTCCTGCAGGCAATTGCAAGTTTGGTTTCCTTTCTGGAGAGTGCAAAATGAAAATCGGGCCAGTTTCCTTTGATGAAATCGATATTTGCCAGTTCAATAAAGCCGGTGGATGAAAGCAACGTTTCCTTATCAATCTTATGGTAATACAGTGATATATTGCTGAATCGTCTCCTTGATGAGAAAACATAGATCTCATTATGAAAATGCACTATGGTTTCCATCTCATATGTCCTTAATCCCTCGTAAAGCTTGATCGATTCACGCTTCACAAGATTCATGTCTTTATCGAGTTTCTCGATGAAATATTGATTTTTGGTATATTTTATTACATAGTAATTCTTCTCATCATGGCCAAATATTTTGTGAATGCTGGTGCTCGCAAAATTGAAGTCGTAGTCACTTGCAACCAGGTTAATTTTCTGGGCATGAACAGATCCTATACCAAAAACCAGTATGGTGATCAGGAAAAATTTCATGAAGAAGTTTTTATTGCTCTTTCTCATTCGTCCGATCCTTACCATGCTTATATATGGTTCGTTTGTTTTGTTGATATGCGGAGAATGCCGTTCAATATCAGCTTGTCTCTCCAGGCTGTTCTCTTATTTCATCCTGTTTTTTCAGTTATATGACAAAGGAAACCGGTTTTGCCCCTAAGGTATGAATAAAAACATTTCTGTAAATATTCCAATTCTGAAATGGGATATCCATCTTTCTATCTTATTTTTATTCGTGAGACTCAAATTTCAAAAGTGAAGCGCACTTGCCTAACTGCCGCAGACAGGCTGCATGCAGGTTGAAATTTACAGGTCGAACGCCTGTCTGCCCTCCCTGCAGGCGACAGGTAGAAATCCCGATAGCGTAACGTATCGGGATAAATGAGTATACTGCTCCAATGCTTGCATCGAATATAAAAAGATTCCTTATTGATACCCCGTCTGCTGACATCAAATTAGTTCATTCATTTGAAAGAGGCCCTGTTTTCTTTGATTTTTTGAAGTATATGACGATAGATCGGTTCGGCATCATCCGGCTCAAACCATTCCATATCGTTGTACTTTCTGAACCAGGTCAATTGTCTTCGGGCATATTTGCGGGTATTCCTTTTGATGAGATCGGCCGCTTCTTCGAGCGAAATCTCTCCTTCAAGGTACCTGAACATCTCTTTATAACCTACGGTATTCAAAGAATTCAGGTGCTTATATGAAAAAACGCTCCGTGCTTCTTCAGCAAGCCCGTTACTGATCATACGGTCAACACGATGATTGATGGTATCATACAATTTTTTCCGACTGGTATTCAATCCGATCAATAGTGTACTGAATGGTCTTGTCTTTGACGATGCGGTTAGAAATGCCGAATAGGGCTTACCTGTCAAGATAGCTACCTCAAGTGCTTTCAATATCCGTTTCGGATTCTTCATGTCGGCTGTTGCATAATAGCGAGGATCGAGTGTTTTTAGCTGTAAACGCAGGCTTTCTATGCCTTCAGCATGCCATATATCGGTAAGGTTTTTTCGAATTTCCGGATCGGTTCTCGGCAGATCATCAATGCCGCTGATTACTGCATCGATATACAAACCCGATCCCCCGGTCATCAGCACAATATTTTTTTGCAGGAACAATCTCTCAAGAAGATGCAATGCTTCGGTTTCAAATACACCGGCATTGTATTCATCGAATATCGATTTGTTCTGCACGAAATGATGCCTGACTGCCGAAAGCTCCTCAGGTGAAGGAGCCGCCGTTCCTATACGTAATTCCTTATAGATCTGTCTCGAATCGGCAGATAGGATCTCGGTACCGAATCGTGCAGCGAGCTCGATTGCTGTGTGTGTTTTTCCGATACCGGTCGGACCGGCAATAACAACCAGGAACTTTTGCATAATACGGGTCAATGATCAGAACTACCGTGATGCAAGTGCATCACTCCTGTGATTGCCTGACCTCTTTTTTTCTGATCAGGTTCAGCGCCGATCCTGCTTTAAACCACTCGATCTGGGCTTCATTGTACGAATGGCCGACTGGAAATTCATCCCGGGAACCGTTGGCATGATGCAACACAACCGTAAGGGGTTTGTCAGGCGCAAACTCCTTCAATCCGGTAATGTCCACGGTATCGTCTTCCCTTACTTTTTCGTAATCGTTCTTATCGGTAAAGGTAATGGCCAGCATGCCCTGCTTTTTGAGATTGGTCTCATGGATGCGGGCAAACGATCTCACAAGTACTGCTTTTACACCCAGGTGCCGCGGTTCCATAGCGGCATGTTCGCGTGATGAGCCTTCTCCGTAATTCTCATCACCTATCACAATTGTGCTTATGCCCTGCTCCTGGTAATTACGTTGTACTTTGGGAACCTCACCGTATTCGCCCGTGAGCTGGTTTTTAACCAGGTTGGTTTTGTTAGTATAATAGTTTACCGCGCCAATGAGCAGGTTTTCCGAGATATTATCGAGATGGCCGCGGAACCTGAGCCATGGACCGGCCATGGATATATGGTCGGTAGTGCATTTTCCTTTGGCCTTCAGAAGTACATTCAGTCCCCTGTATTCTTCTCCGTTCCAGGGTTCAAATGGCGTCAGAAGCTGCAACCTCTTCGAGGCGGGATCCACGTTGATCTGAATACGACTTCCGTCTTCAGCGGGAGCCTGGTAGCCGTTGTCCTTCACATCAAAACCGTTTACCGGCATTTCGATTCCCATGGGTTCATCGAGTTTTACTTTTTCTCCGTCTTTATTGACAAGAAGATCGGTAAGCGGGTTGAAGGTCAGTTTTCCTGCAATGGCAAATGCTGTGGTGATCTCGGGTGAAGCCACAAATCCGTGTGTATTCGGGTTTCCGTCGTTGCGTTTGGCAAAATTGCGGTTGAATGAGGTCATGATCGAATTTTTTTCCTGCCGGTCAGCACCATGCCTGGCCCACTGGCCGATACAAGGTCCGCAGGCATTGGCCAGCACAACCCCGCCTATCTTCTCGAATTTTTCAAGCAATCCGTCCCGTTCGGCGGTATACCGCACTTTTTCCGATCCCGGGGTCACGGTGAATTCGGATCTTGTTTCAAGCTTCTTATCTATGGCCTGCTGCGCCACGGATGCCGCACGTGTAAGATCCTCATAGGATGAGTTGGTACATGACCCGATAAGTCCGACCTCAAGCTTTTCGGGCCACCCGTTTTTCCGCACAACCCCGGCAAATTTTGATACCGGGGTTGCCAGGTCGGGAGTGAACGGACCATTGATATGTGGTTCAAGCTCCGATAAGTTGATCTCGATAACCTGGTCGAAATATTTTTGAGGTGTTGCATACACTTCGGGGTCGCCTGTGAGATGGTGAGCCAGACCATCTGCCATCTCAGCCACACCGCTTCGTCCCGTGCCATCCAGATATAAGGCCATTTTCCTGTCGTAGCCAAATACCGACGTTGTGGCACCGATCTCAGCACCCATATTGCAGATGGTGCCTTTACCCGTACACGAAATATGTTGTGCCCCGTCTCCGAAGTACTCCAGGATAAATCCCGTTCCGCCTTTTACCGAGAGAATTCCAGCTACCTTCAGTATGACATCTTTGGCTGAAGTCCAGCCGCTGAGCTGTCCGGTAAGTTTTATACCTATAAGTTTCGGAAAGCGCAATTCCCATGGCATTCCTGCCATCACATCTACTGCATCGGCGCCACCTACTCCGATGGCGATCATGCCCAATCCCCCGGCATTGACGGTATGCGAATCTGTACCTATCATCATGCCTCCCGGGAATGCATAATTTTCAAGCACTACCTGGTGTATGATGCCTGCTCCGGGCTTCCAGAATCCGATCCCGTACTTGTTCGATACGGCAGCAAGAAAATCAAAGACTTCTTTGTTGGTGATTTTGGAAGATTCGAGATCGGCCTGCGCGCCTTCTCTGGCAAGAATCAGATGATCACAGTGCACGGTTGAGGGAACGGCAACCCTTTGTTTGCCGGCCATCATAAACTGCAGAAGGGCCATCTGTGCTGTGGCGTCCTGCATGGCAACCCGGTCGGGATGAAAATTCACATAGTCTCTGCCACGGCTGAAGGCATGTGTTGCGGGATTTTCATTGAGATGTGCATACAGGATTTTCTCGGTTAAGGTAAGGGGTCTTCCGAGCAT
This sequence comes from uncultured Bacteroidales bacterium, assembly GCA_964503885.1. Lineage (GTDB taxonomy): Bacteria > Bacteroidota > Bacteroidia > Bacteroidales > UBA10428 > CAZDCD01. The sequence continues at coordinate 41,515 of CAZDCD010000020.1, read as the reverse complement.
TTTGCCGGCTGTTTCTATCCGTTTTCCAAATCCGGCATACACCGCTTCTATCATGTCAAGATCAAAAATCATAGTATTCATTGTTTAACGGATTCTCTATATTTTCGAATGCAAAGATAATGACATCGCCGTTTCAGGGGTCAAAAAATTGCATTATTTATCTCATATAACCATACCATACAGTAATTGTTCGCCGTTGCACCGGATTGTTAACCGGGGTCAGCCATTCCTGTTGGCTTAAGGGATAGCGTTACTAATTTTACAGTGCCATAAGAAATCAGGCGGGTGTTCAGGTTTCTGTCGGATAGCGGTTCACCACGCACAAAACCTGATAATAATGCATTATAAATTCCGGTAGTACTTATCGAGTTCATTAAGTTGTTCCGGAGACAATCCTTCGGGGTCTTGTCCTGCCGACCGGCACAGAAAAAATATTTTTGCAGCTTTGCAGGCTATGTCCACCAGGTCAAAAGCCGCAGCCAGATCCTGACCTGCTGCAAAAATACCGTGTTTCTCCCACACCACGATCTGGTGGTCCCTGAAACTTTTTACAGTTTCTGTGGCAATTTCAGAAGTACCCGGCAGCTTAAAAGGAACGATGCCGAGGCCTCCGGGAATGAACATTTTTACTTCGGGATGCATGCTCCACAATAGCGTATTGAGGCTTTCTTCATCCGTAAATTCTTTCAGCTGTGTAAGTGCTATGAGCTCGGTAGCATGGGTATGGATGACAGCCTTCATGTCAGGTCTGATCTTCTGCAACAGGTTGTGTATCAGTAAATGAGCAGATAGTTCCGATGTGGGTTGTCTGCCAAGCATAAAGGATTCTTCGTCCGGAAAACAGTCGCAGGTGTTCGCCTCTTCCGATAACCGGATGACCACTGTATGATGAAGCGGATCTTCCGCCAGGTCACGCATCCGGCAACCGGATTGGCTCATTATGAAAGAAAAATGGCTGAGAAAGGGATACGTATTTTTCAGGTTCTTTATATACCTGAATTTTTCATTGACATTACCGGCTTCCGCAATACCTTTTTTCATCAGAAGCGACAGGTTGCCGGCTGTACCTTCTGCCCATCCCCGTTCTGCTATAAGGCGGGCAATTTGTGAACACTCACTGTAAATGGTTGATTTCATCAGATTTTGACTATTCGCTCCTTAATGATAGATTCAGGATGATGGTTAAACTGGTAATAATAGGCCCCCTTTCGTGAATCGTCTGTATTTTTTTCGGCAAGTTTCTCCAGGATTTTCAGAGAAAGCACTTTTTTCCGGAAATTTCCCGGATCAATCGGTTGCTGAAACACCGCTTCATAAAGTCTACGCAACTGAAGTATCGTAAATTTTTCCGGCAGCAGATCTTCCCCGATCAGCTCATATCCGGCTTTAACCTTTAATCTCTCATGGGCAGACTCAACCATCCGGTTGTGGTCGAAAATCAGTTCGGGCTTCTTCTCGAAAGGCCACCATTTGGCCCTGTGCTGCTTAACAAGCTCCGTATCCTGCCTGTTGATGTATATCATGGCATAAAATGCCACGCTTATTACTCTTCCTCCAGGATCTCTGGCCGGGTCTGAGAAAACACTAACCTGTTCGAGGTAGATTTCCTTCAATCCGGTGATCTCGGACAATACCCTTTCGGCCGCTTTTTTCACTGTTTCGTTTTCCCCGACCCATCCTCCCATAAGTGACCATTTTCCTTTGGCCGGCTGAAATCGCCTGCGCGACAGCAAAATTTTAAGTTGTCCTTTTTCGTAGCCGAAAATGATGCAATCCACAGCCACAAGATGTTTGGAGTGTTTGTATACGAATTCCCTCATGGGTGTATTCCTTATATTTTACTTGTTTCTGTAAGTTCCTGCTCAATGAACCGGCCGAGTTTGAGATATTTTTCGTAGATGTTCCGGTATATTGCCGTGTTCTTTTTATCGGGCTGGTATACTTTTTCGATACCCCCGCTCATGGCTTTCTGTGCCTCCTCAAAAGTCGGGTGTACCCCGCCGGCCACTGCGGCGGCCATTGCCGATCCCAGAGCACATGCCTGTTCCGGCCTTGCCACCTCTATAGGCATTCCCAGTACATCTGCCACCACCTGCATCACGAACGGTGACTTCTTGGCCACCCCTCCCAGGCCAATGATTCCATCAATACGCATTCCTTCATCCCTGAAGCGGTCGACGATGGCTTTTGCTCCGAATGCAGTGGCTTCGACAAGTGCCCTGAATATTTTCGGTGCATCCGATCCCAGCGTAAGCCCGGTTACGGCCCCTTTCAATGCCTGACTGGCGTCGGGGGTCCTTCTTCCGTTCATCCAGTCGAGTGCAAGAACACCCGACTCTTCCACGGGTATTTCTTCAGCGGCTTTTGAAAGTTCAGGGATAAGCCGGTCCGCTATTTCTTCTGTAAGCGCATTTTTTGTGGCATCATCAATACTGCTGCTACCTTTCAGGAGGGATTCCACCGGCCACATCAGGATATTCCTGAACCATGCATAGATATCACCGAAAGCCGACTGTCCTGCTTCAAGGCCAATTAGCCCTGGTATGACAGAGCCATCAACCTGCCCGCAAATTCCCTGAACAGGGGTATTACCCACCTCACCGGCAGGCGCAACCAGCATATCGCAGGTGGATGTGCCCATGACTTTGCTGAGGTAGTAAGGTTTGATTTCACCGCCGACCGCTCCCAGGTGGGCATCAAAAGCGCCGACACCAATTTTTACAGTATCAGGCAGTCCCAGCTTGTCCGCCCATTGCCGGCTTATAGTGCCTGCAGGGATGTCGCTTGTATATGTTTCCTGGTAAAGCCTGCTGCGCAGGCCTTTAAGCAGCGGATCGAGCCGGATGAGAAATTCTTCAGAAGGAAGTCCGTTCCAGTCGGGATGCCACATAGCCTTATGGCCGGCGGCGCAACGGCTTCTCTTAAGCAATTGCGGATCGGTGAACCCAGTGAGCAACGCAGGGATCCAGTCGCAATGCTCGACCCACGAATAAGCAGCCTCACGCACGTCTCTGGCCGTTCTCAATATATGCAGGATCTTTGACCAGAACCATTCCGAAGAATAAATACCGCCTTCGTATTTCGTGTAATCCACTCCACCCCAGGAATGCGAAAGGGCGTTGATCTCTTCGGCTTCTTTGACCGAAGTGTGGTCTTTCCAGAGCACGAACATGGCATCGGGGTTTTCTTCAAAACCATCCGTAAGTGCCAGAGGTACACCCTCACGGTTCACGGCTGCCGGAGTTGATCCGGTAGTATCCACCGAAATGGCCACTATATTCGCTATAGTTTCACCACTGCATGCAGCCAGAATTTCCAGCACTGTATGCTCAAGCCCTTCTACATAGTCGAGAGGATGCTGCCTGAACCGGTTTGCAGCCGGAAGGCAATATTTTCCCTGTTTCCACCGTGTATAATAAAAAACCGAATCGGCAAGTTCTTTTCCGTTCGATGTGTCAACCAGTACCGACCTCACCGAATCGGTCCCGTAATCAATTCCAACGGTATATTTTGATGTGTTCATGTTGTGTGGTTTATCCTGCCCGTATTTCAGATTTCATCCGGTTCTCAGCGATTTTTACCCGGCTATTTTTTACCGAGTGTGATGAGTACCACTGATTTTGAAGGCATGTTCACCTGTATCTCATTTCCCTTTTGACTTACATCCTTAAAAGGATTGATCGTAACGGCTTCATCCGTGTCGAAATTGTTGAGCGCATTCATGTGATCAGCTGTGATAATTTCTGCATGCTCAACGGTATATGTAGAACTATCATCGATGATCAGTCTGGTATTTACTCCGCTCTCCGGATCAACATTCGTGATGGTGATGTTTATTTTACCCGTTTTGTCTTTTGAAGCCGATGCCGACAGTGAAGGTACGGATTTACCGTTATTTTCATAAGGCCTGCACCGGATGTCAAGGGGTAACATCAGTGCATCGTGATGTACTTTATACATCTTGAAAACATAGAACGATGGTGTTTTTACCATCTTGTCATCCCTGGTGAGCACCATAGCGTGCAAAACATTCACGGCCTGGGCAATGTTTGCCATTTTAACCCTTGAGCAATGTGCATTAAATATGTTGAGGTTTAGTGAGGCCACGATAGCATCCCTGAGTGTGTTCTGCTGGTAGAGGAATGCCGGATTCGAACCGGGCTCGGGATCGAACCAGTCACCCCATTCATCAACGATCAGGCCTATCCGGTTGTCCGGGTCGTATTTCTCTATTGCTGCTATGTGTCCGTTGATAAACTCATCCATCTTCAGGGTTGCAGATATGGTTGAAAACCATTCATCACTCGTAAAGTCGGTGGCAGAGCCTTTGCTGGCCCAGGTATTGGCGATCGTATAATAGTGCAGTGAAATGCCGTTCATGTATGCCTGCAGCCAGCCATCGGTCTCGCTCCATTGTTTCACGATATATCCTGTCCAGTCGTAATCGCTGTCGTGCGATCCCGAAGCAATTTTGTACAGTACGTTATTGTTGTAATTATTCAGAAAAAACGAATATTTACGGAGCATTTCCGAATAAAATTCCTTGTTCATGATCCCGCCGCAGCCCCATGTTTCGTTCCCGACTCCCCAGTATTTCACTTTCCATGGTTTTTCACGGCCGTTTTTCCTGCGCAACTCAACCAGCGGTGTTGGCGCATCGGAGGTGAGGTATTCAACCCATTTTGCCATTTCCTCCACACTACCGCTGCCGATATTTCCGCATATCACAGGTTCGCAGCCAAGCTGCTCACACAAATCCATGAACTCATGGGTACCGAAGCTGTTGTCGTCCATCACACCTCCCCAGGTCACGTTCACTGTTTTATTGCGGGTTGCCGGATCACCGATACCATTCATCCAGTGGTACTGGTCGGCGAAACATCCCCCGGGCCATCTCAGGTTCGGGATGCCTATCTCACGGAATGCCTGCACCACATCGTTACGGATACCCCGTGTATTCGGAACGGGAGAGTCCAGACCCACCCAGAAACCATCATAGATGCATCTTCCAAGGTGCTCGGCAAAGTGACCGTAAATGTGCCTGCTTATGGTGTCTTTGCCGTCCTGAACTCTTACGGTAATGGTATCTACCTGTTTTTGTTCACAGGAAGAAAGGATGACGAATACGGAAAACAAAAATGGAATCACGAGATTTTTCATAATTTTGTTATTTAGGATTTGGTGTTTTTTTGGCCGTAATATGCTTCTTTGCCGTGTTTGCGCAGGTAATGCCTTTCCAGAATGTATTTTTCAACCGGAAGGGTCTTACCGAGAACCCGGGTCATGAATGCCGTTTTGGCGATCTCTTCGAGCACAACAGCATGATATACCGCCTTATCAGCATCTTCACCCCATGTAAATGATCCGTGACCATTTACCAGCACGGCAGGAATTGCATTGTAATCGATATGTTCGAATGCGCTTACAATAACCCTTCCTGTATTCAGTTCATATTCCGTTCCGGTTTCTTCCCTGGTCAGGGTTCTTGTGCATGGTATTTCGCCGTAAAAATAATCGGCATGGGTAGTGCCGTAAGGGGGAATCGGCATTCCTGCCTGAGCCCAGCTTGTAGCCCATTCGCTATGCGTGTGAGCGATACCCCCGATCTGTTCAAAGTGTTTATACAACTCAAGGTGAGTGGGCGTATCGGATGAAGGATTTAATGTTCCCTCAACCTTTTTACCGTCCATGTCAAGGACCACCATATCGGCTGCTTTCAGCCTGTGGTATTCAACCCCGCTGGGTTTTATGACCACAAGTCCGTTTTTACGGTCTATGCCGCTTACATTACCCCAGGTGAGAATTACAAGATTGTGCCTGACAAGGTCAAGGTTGGCACGGTGGACATTTTCCTTCAGTTCGTTCAGCATCTCAGATGATTTCTTGTTAACGGATCCCTTTTGCGATATAATAGTACACCTCATTGAGCTTAATCTCTTTCTTAAGTTCACTAAGTGTGGTATGTTCATCGATCACAAGGTATTCAATACCCAGCATCTCGCTAAGATCAGAAATATGGTCAACCGATAATGCCTGTGTAAATGATGTATGATGCGCCCCGCCTGCTATGATCCATGCTGTCGCGGCTGTTTTCAGATCAGGTTTCGGTTCCCACAGCACCCTTGCTACAGGGAGCTTGGGCAAATCAGGGGAGCTTACCACCTTCACGCTGTTGATCAGCAACCTGAAGCGGTTGCCCAGATCGACAAGGGATACGTTCAATGCGTCTCCCTCGGGCGCCTTAAAAACAAGACGGGCAGGATCGGCTTTACCGCCGATGGATAACGGATGCACCTCAAGTGAAGGCCTGCCCGCGGCAATTGATGAACATACTTCAAGCATATGCGCACCCAGTACTTTCATTCCGGCAGGATCAAAATGGTATGTATAATCCTCCATAAAGGAGGTTCCTCCCTTGAGGCCTGAAGACATTGCTTTCATGGTTCTTACAAGGGCCGCTGTTTTCCAGTCGCCTTCGGCTCCGAAACCATATCCCTGGTTCATTAACCGTTGCACAGCCAGACCCGGAAGCTGGATCAACCCGTGGAGGTCTTCAAAGGTGGTTGTGAATGCAGTGAACCCGCCCTGTTCAAGAAAAGATTTCAATCCGAGTTCAATCCTGGCGGCCTCGCCTACAGCCTGGGAAAAACGCGGATCGGACAGTGCAGACGCGGAGATTTCATAATTGCTTCGATACGTATCAGTCAATTGCCTGATACCGGACTCAGATACACCGTTGATATATTCTGCCAGATCGCCGGTCCCGTAACCATGAACGGAAAAACCGAACATGATCTCGGCAGAGACTTTATTTCCTTCAGTAACGGCAACATTTCTCATATTATCACCGAACCGGGCCACCTTAAGAGTCGACAATTCATGTTTTCCGATTGCTGCCCTGATCCATACCTCAAGTTCTCTGATGGTTTCAGGATCTTTCCAGTGACCGGTGATCACTTTCCGGTCAATTCCCATCCTGGCATTGATAAAACCGAATTCCCTTCCGCCGTGAGCCGACTGGTTAAGGTTCATGAAATCCATATCGATCTCGTTCCACGGGATATCCCTGTTGAATTGTGTATGCAGGTGGACAAAAGGCTTGGCCAGCAATCCCAGACCCGAGATCCACATCTTTGCCGGAGAAAATGTGTGCATCCATGCGATAAGGCCAATGCAGGCATCCGAAGCATTAGCCTCCAGGCATATTTTTCGGATGGCTTCACCAGTGGTAAGTACCGATTTAAATACGATTTTTGCCGGTGCTTTTGTCAACCTGTTCAGGCCATCAGCGACTTCCTTTGAATTCGCTTCCACTTTCTTCAGGGTCTCGTCCCCATAAAGATGCTGGCTGCCGGTGACAAACCAGATTTCAAAAGATTCAGATTGTTTCATTCACTTAGGATTCTGTTATTCACTATGTATTTGAGGCCATCAGAAAATGATGAATTATAAAAGTAAAAAATACTTTTATTATCAGCAATGAATAGCCGCTATTTTTTATCGCATATCAGAAGCAAAAAAAAAGCCACTCCGGTTTACAGACCAGGCTTCGATTGAAATACTAATTAAACCTGAGAATTCCAGCCATTAGGAATATGCAATGTGTAATTATTGCCTGATTTAGAAAAGGTATAAATTAGGTTTCTGATAAAAATTTACTATTTTGCGATTTCGGGATCGTGAAAATAATAACTAATATTGACAAAATTTCAACAATACCCTTATGGGAAAGAAGGGCAATGCCATAATAATAGGAGCCGGTATCGGAGGAATTACCACTGCAATATATCTTGCAAGGCAAGGTTTTTCGGTGGTTATTCATGAAAAAAACGCAGCGCCTGGTGGAAGATGCGGGAATATTGTCAAAAACGGCCATCGTTTTGATATTGGTGCAACGCTTCTTATGATGCCCGATATCTACGAAAAAACATTTGCAGCGATGGACAGAAGACTTGAAGATGAGTTACAGCTGTTCAGGATGGAACCCGTGTATAAAATTAAATACAAGACCGGAGAGCTGCTTTTTTCCTCCGACCTGGTAAAGCTCCAGATGCAGCTCGAGCACATAGAACCCGGAAGTTATAAAAAGTTCCTCAGGTACATGGACGAAAGTTACCGGTCTTATAAGCTTTCCATGAGTCGTATTATCGATACCAATTATTACAGTGCTTTTGATTTTTTCAACTTCAAAAATGCTATTCTGCTCTTCCGGCTGAAGGCGTTTAGGAATCACAACAAGGTAACCTCCGAATATTTTAAAAACGATCTGTTGCGTATAGCATTTTCTTTCCAGAATATTTATGTCGGACAGAATCCTTATGAAGCTTCTGCAATATTTTCCATGCTGCCTTTTCTCGAACTTACCGAAGGTGTCTGGTTTCCAAAGGGCGGAATGTACAGGATCATCGAAAGACTTGTATCCATTGCTGAGGATAACGGGGTTGAACTGCATCTTAAATCACCGGTTAAAGAGATAAAAACGAATCATAACAAGGCAGAAGGTGTGATGTTGAACGACGGTTCATGGCATCCGGCAGATGTGATTGTCGCCAATGCTGACTTGCCCTATGTTTACAACAATCTCCTTCCCGATAAGAACAATCTGAAAAGGTTAAGAAAGCTGCATTACACCTGTTCTGCAATTCTTTTTCACTGGGGAATGGACACGGTATATCCCCAACTCGAACAGCATTCGGTGTTCGTTTCAGACTCATACAAAGAAAGTATAAAAAGCATATTTAACGGAGAAATAAAAGTGGACGATCCGAGCTTTTACGTGCATGCACCTGTTCGATCGGATATAACTGCAGCGCCGGAAGGGCAGGATTCCATTTCGGTTATTGTTCCTGTGGGAAATATCTCAGGTGACAGGGAGTATGACTGGGACACTATCAAATCGGAAGTACGCAATGCCATACTCAGAAGGCTTCTCAGGGAAGGGATGTCGGATTTTGAAAAGCATATTAAATTCGAGGTATGTTACACACCGCATAGCTGGCTTAACCAGTTTAACCTGTCCCGCGGTGCCACTTTCGGCAGTTTGAGCCATAACCTTCTGCAGATGGGCTATATGCGGCCGCATAATCAGCATAGAAAGTTCAGGAACCTGTTTTTTGCCGGTGGCAGCACACATCCCGGGAATGGAATACCCTTGTCGCTGTTATCGGCAAAGTTAACCTCGGAAAAGATAGAACGACTGTTTTAATCATGCAATAGGACTATGATTCAGATTACAAATAAGGCAGAAGAGATGCTCGGAAGGATTGATTTCAAAGCGATAAAGGACCATCCGAATATTCTTATAGCAGCACGATTCTGGGACGACGAAAGATATCAGGCGGCAAAAATATGTTACAGGTTTATGCGGTATATCGATGACCTTATCGATGACCGGAAAGCCGACAGCAATGCACTGACATGTCTTGAAAAACAGTTGTTAACCGACAAAGTGAACCGGTGGATCGATTGCATTGAAAAAGCACAGCCGGATGATTTGTTTATGGAAAAGGTGATTGATACTGTAAGAAAGTTCAAAATACCCCTGGTATTTTTCCGGAATTTTGCCAGGTCAATGATCTATGATATCAACAACAACGGATTTGAAACATTCGGGGACTTTCTGGATTATGCCGAAGGCGCTTCAAACGGTCCGGCATCGGTTTTTGTTCATCTGTGCTGCCTTACGGAGAAGAATGGCGAATTCATTCCTTCACCCTTTGATATCGGTGAAGTGGCAAGGCCTTGTGCAATTTTTAGTTATATCGTGCACATCATTCGTGATTTTCAGAAAGACCAGTATAATAACCTCAATTATTTTGCAAGGGATATCCTCAGGATAAATGATCTTACCCCTGATGATCTGGCGGGGATCGCCAGGGGTGAAAGAATTCCGGAAAACTTCAGGAAGGTCATAGCAGAATATTGCAAAATTGCAGCGGATTATAAAACCGCTACACAAAAAATGATCGCCAGGCTTGACTCAAAACTTGATTATCAATACCAACTAAGCCTGCGGATTATTTTCAGCCTTTATGATATGGTTTTTGAACGGATCGATGTTGAAAACGGGAATTTCACGACCGACGAACTCAACCCGACAGTTGAAGAACTAAAAAAACGTGTTCAGCAGATGATATGTAAATAGCTGATTTCAGGATATCAGCTTTTTTTAACACTATTTCAGACTCCCGGAAATGAAGTGTGCATTATCAAAAGTAATGAGCCCAACAAATACAATTTTCCTGCGATTGGTCTGAACTTATTTCTGCATCTCATTTCCTGACAGATCCAAGCTGCCGGATTTATGAACGGTTCATCATATCTCTTTTTCATCCGGGATATTTTGAAGGACCTTCAACAGCAAATCCCAATACTTAGTGACTGTGGATATCTCCAGCCGTTCATCGGGTGAATGGGCATTGCGTATGGTGGGACCGAAAGAGATCATATCAAGCTGAGGGTATTTTTCAAGGAATAATCCGCATTCAAGTCCTGCATGTATTGCCCTGACAACCGGATCAGTCCCGAACAGATCGTGGTATGTGTTGCGGGTTATTTTTAACACTTCGGATGTTGTATTCGGATTCCAGCCCGGATAACCAGCCGATTGCTCTACCGAAGCTTTTGCGAGTTCGAATACACTCCTTACCCTGTTGGCGATGTTTAGTTTCTTCTCTTCTGTCATGCTCCGCTGGCTTGTGGCTATTTTAATTTTGTTGTTCTCTTCAAACCTTATGGATGCCAGATTCGTGGAGGTTTCAACAAGGTCTTTGAACAACAGGCTCATCGAGACGATTCCGTGAGGACAGCCATACAGCACATTCAACAACCTTCGCTGGTATTTTCTTTTCAGCACAGATTCAGGCGATTCAACAGGTTCTAATGTGATATCCATTGCGTTTTCCACCTGAGAAAACTCACTTTTTATGGCCACCACAAATTGTGAGAACTCGTTTTTCAGTTTTGATTCGTCGGCCCTGTTCGCGGTAATGACCGCAAAAGCCTCACGGGGTATTGCATTCCTGAGATTTCCACCTTCAATAACGGCAAGTTTTATACCCATCCTGCGGCACAAAGTCCATAAGAACCTGGTAAGTAATTTAATGGCATTGGCCCTTTCCTTATTGATATCATCACCCGAATGACCACCGATAAGACCGTTCACACGGATCTTATAAGCAACCTGGGTTTTCGGTACGCTTTTCTTTACATAGGTGAGCGTTGCTACAGTATCCATACCTCCTGCACAGCCAATAAACAGTTCCCCTTCATCTTCCGAATCAAGATTTATCAGGATGTTGCTTTTGATGAACCCCGGCTTAAGTCCCGACGCACCTTTTAAGCCTGTCTCTTCATCAACAGTAAAAAGGCATTCGAGGGGACCATGAACGAGAGAATTATCCGACAAAATGGCCAGCTGAGCAGCTATACCGATGCCATTATCGGCACCGAGTGTAGTATCGACGGCTTTGACCCATTCTCCGTCGATGATGGGTTCTATGGGATCAGTCTCGAAATTATGCGGGGAACTGCTGTTTTTCTCGGCAACCATATCCAGATGACTTTGCAGGCATACGCTTTTCAGCGATTCCATCCCCGCGGATGCCGGCTTGTTAATGACCACATTTCCGACTTCATCAACGTGGGTCTGCAGATGGAAACGGCTGCCAAAATTTACCAGGTAATCAATGATCTTACTTTCTTTGCCCGAAGGCCGCGGGACCTGGCAAACCTCATAAAAATAGTTCCAAACCTTCGAAGGTTCAAGGCCCTCAAAATTGGTTTTCCCGGCTTTTTTATTACCTGTACTCATTTCATCCTGTTTTAGGCAAGGGAGATAATCAGACCGCCAAAGTTTACCTGTGCAACTGATCGTTCCTTCTGTATGTTATTTTTACCAGCGGTTAAGCGGGCACAAAAATACAGTATACCTTCGTGAATCCAAAAGCTTTTTTATTATTTTGATTTATTTTGCTACATTCGTCGCTGTTATTCACGCTTGAAACTTTGCTGAATCAGGCAAACCTGACCCTCGGACTATATGGTGAGTTTCGATCTCATACTGGTTTTTATTGTCATTGTATTTATTCTTATTTCTCTATACAATGACCTTCTCGGACCTTCATTTACTTTTCTGATTGCCATCATCACACTGGGAATATTTGGCGTACTCACTCCACACGAAATTATCAGCGGTTTTGCAAATGAGCAGGTGGCTGTAGTGATTATGCTGCTTCTGCTTGGCGATGTGATCCGCAAAACCGAAGTGGTTGAAACCGTGTTCGACAGGTTTTTCAGAAGGGCTAAAAATTACAAAGGGTTCTTAAGCCGGATGATGATTATTGTATCAGGTTTTTCTGCTTTCCTGAACAATACTCCCCTTGTAGCTGTGATGATGCCTTATGTGCACAGCTGGTGCAAACGCAAGAATATTTCACCCTCAAAGTTTCTTATACCGCTGTCTTATGCAGCCATTCTCGGCGGGCAGGTAACCCTTATCGGAACATCAACAAACCTGATCGTCAACGGACTGGTCGCAGATCAAACCATTTTTCCCGATTTGAAAACGTTACAGATGTTTGATTTTGTGTATGTCGGAATTCCTATGGTGATCATAGGCTATATCTACCTGATGCTGGTAAGCGACAGAATATTACCGGCAAGGTCCCCGATCATCAATGGAATTTCATCGAGTACAAGGCAATATGTTTTTGAAACCAAAGTGAGGAATAAATCACATCTCATCGGAAAGACCGTGCAGGAATCAGGACTGAAATCAATTAAAGGACTTTTTCTCACCGAAATCGTGAGAAGATCGTTCAGGGTATCGCCTGTGGCAAGTGATATTATTCTCGATAAGGGCGATGTTCTTGTATTTGCCGGTGAAACGAATAATATCGCCGAACTTATCGGTTCAAATTCGGGGCTGGTCCTTCCTGAGGTAGGCATGCTTTCGAAGATGAAACGTACCGAAGTGGTGGAGATTGTTGTATCACAGAACTCTTCCCTGATCAATAAAAGCCTTAAAAATATCAATTTCAGGGGAAAGTATGATGCGGCTATTATTGCCGTTCACAGAAACGGAGAACGAATCGAAGGGAAACTCAACCAGGTGGAACTGAAAGCAGGGGATGTGTTGCTGCTTTTTGCGGGAGAAGATTTTTTGAGCCGTACTGCCGATTCACGCGACTTTTATTTCATATCCAAAGTAAGGGATTTTGTAAAGCTTGAGTGGTGGAAAATAACCATTCTTTTCGGTGGCACACTTCTGGCAATCCTGCTCTCGGCCCTGCATGTCATTTCATTGTTCATGGCGCTGATCATTTTACTGCTGGCATCAATGGCCATGAAAATTACAAATCCGAAGGACCTGCCGTCGAGCATCGATTATAACCTTGCACTGATCATTGTGCTTTCCCTGGCGCTCGGAACGGCCATGATCAAATCGGGGGCTGCTGTATTGGTAGCAAACCTTCTCATCAATATCTTCATGCCGATGGGCACAGTTGGCTTGTTGTTCGGTATCTACCTGATAACCGCAGTTCTGGCGGCATACATTACGAATAAGGCTTCGGTGGGAATCATTTTTCCGATTGCCCTAACTGCCGCGCACAATCTCGAAGTTAATCCCCTGCCGTTTGTCCTCACGGTTGCCTATGCGGCAGCGGCAAATTTCATGACGCCCATCGGGTACCAGACCAATCTGATGGTATACGGGCCAGGCGGATATACATTCAAAGATTTTTTCAAAATTGGCTTTCCACTCACTATTATCTATATGCTTGTTACGGTGGTAATCCTCTCACTGGTTTTCTTCTGAAATTAGGTTAATTTAAGTTCGATATAACATAAGTATTATTTTTAGAATCTGTTCAGGATTTATTCCGGGTCCATTCGTAAAATGGTATCGCTTTTCCGCGTCATGAAAAAGTATCACTCTGAAAAATCCCGGCAGATGACGCGGGAGATTAGGGGTAATTTTATCACTATAAATATATGTCAGCCCTTCGGGTAGTTTGTTTTTAAGTATTTTGAAATAATTTGTTTAGTGAATCTGTAATTTGTTTCAATTGACGATATTTGAAATGTTCCTTTTAAACAACAGGGTGCAAATAAAAAGTGTGCAGGCCCTGACCTGTGAAATGCTGGCTTCACCAGCCATGCGAAGCATGATTTCACAGGTCAGGCAAAACGGCGGGCTATGCTTGGGCATGAACAAGCGGGGCAAGATCATAGCCTGTCCTGCTTTTGGCGGGAGGCAATAGTGAAATCCTTAAAAGAGGTTGATAACAGAATTATCTCGAAATCACGTTAATTAGCATTATTCCACAAATTTTACATTCCCGTAATGCGAATTTACGGTAACTTCGGTGGTTGTGTTCTGATCTGTTCCTACAACACCCTGAACCCTGTATTCATTATTTTCTGACATTCTGCTAACCTTAGCACTTTCAGGGACATATATTTTTGCATACTTGGCATAGCCATCGATCTTATAGGATGCCGACGGGTCTATAGGAATTTTATAATTGCCGTAGCTGGTAGTGATCTTAATACTCTGAAAATCAGCCGGGACATAATCAACCGTCAGATCAGAATACCGGGTTTCCATAAGTATCTTATTGCTGATCTCCTGAGCCTTAAAATTGGTGTATCCTGCTGTGGCCAAGAGGTTTGATATTTTACCCAGGCGGTAGGTGTCGTATTTTGATTCCGTAACGATCGATGTTCCTTTATCGACAAATACCTTTGAATATTTGCTCAGAATGATCAATGCCTTCGAATCTTTGATCTCGGTCTTAGAATATTTAATATCAAATTTTATCCATGAACAGCTTTCGATCTCGGCATTGGAATAAGCAAGCAACACTTCTGTAAACGGTTTCTGCTCATTATGCAGCAGTTTATTTGCCTTGAGGTTTCCGTATTTTATGTCGATCGTTGATGTGGAGACCAGTTCATTTATAAATACATTCCCGTATTTGTTTACAAGATTCATGGGTACGTCGGTAGGCATGTAAACGGTGTAATGGATATCGAGCAGGTTGTTGCCGTTGTTACCGAAAATTTTACTGAAATCGTCATTGAATTCTGTATTGGCGCTGATTGCATCACCAGACTGTGAAAATTCAATTGAAATCTGGTCAAAAAGCTTATCAGCCTTTTCTTCATTCGGAGCATTTACTTTTAAGACCACCTGAATGGATATCCTGTCTTTGGTCCAGTTCATGACATCGATATTCCCATATTTGTTGTCAAGTGAGAGGCTGGTATTTTCATTTACCGGGTATTCCTTTTTATATTCACGTGTAAATTCGTTCTTTCTTCCAAAGGCTACCGCAATTGTAAAGGTGCCGATAAATATCAGCAGTGCTGTTTTTTTTGATGTCTGTATTTTCATTGTCATGGCATTTAATTAAAAACAATAATCCCTGGTACTATTGATCAACTGATTCACTACCTCAATCCTTATCTGGTAATGATTTACCATTGCATTAATGACCAGTTCATCACCGGGATTCTCTTCCAGGTCTTTCTGGATATCCCGCAGCGATTTATTAAGTTCGTTCATACAGTTCTGGGCTTCCTTTCTCCGGGAAGGGCATTCGGAAATGCTCGCCTGCAGCATGTTCATTTCCGGCTGAATAATGTGTTCATAATAATGCTCAAGTTCCCTTATTTCCGGGGGTAACTGCCCGGCAACAGCCACATCCTCTATAGGCTGTGTTCTCTTCATATACAACGGTAACAAAAGCAGCAGGGCTGCAGCCGCTGTTGCCACAACGATCGAATACCGGTAAAACAGCCTGGTATTTTTTCGTTTTGAAGAATACATCCGCAGTTTTCCGGCAAAATTTTCGAGATGATTTGAAGACGGCTCTTCAGAATCAAATACATCCCTGAACCTGTCGGCAATATTTTCAATTTTTTTCATCCTCATCCGTTATTTGCGTAAGTATTTTGAGAACTTTTTGTTTAGCCCGTATATACTGCGATCTGGAATTCGATTCACTGATGTTCAGAATTTGGGCTATTTCCTGATGATCATATCCTTCCAGAAGCCTGAGCGATATAACAATTCTGTACCCGTCAGGTAACAATGCAATTGCTTTTCTAATCCTTTCGGCCTGAATCTTTGTATTTTCATAATCTTCGTCTGTTTCCTCATCAGCGGTTTTCTTTTCAGCAACTTCTTTGAGTTCAAGAAACCTTATCTTTCTTTTTCTCAGAAGATCAATCGATTTGTTGACCACAATTTTCTTCAGCCACAATCCAAAACTCACATCTCCCGGATATGTATCTATCTTGCTAAAGGCAGCAAGGAACGATTCCTGCATGATATCTTCAGCTTCTGCACGGTCTCCTGTAATCCTCAGACTTGTATTATACATCGCCTTATAATACAACCTGTAGATCTCGAACTGGGCTTCCTGATCCTGCTCCCCGCATCGCCGGATCAATTCACCATGCAAATGATAATCTTTTGCTTCATGTTTTACCATGGATGACGTGTATAAGACGGAAGTTTTTTTTAATTGCTGCATGCATCAGAAAGACAGCGCTGCAATTTATGCAATAATGCCTAATTATTTCATATCCGAAATGCAAATAAGTAAAAACAGTGAACGGTAAACAGTAAAGGGTCAAAAACTGATAGTTATAGAAGATTATTGAAGTAAAATAAAAGGTACTATTCGTTGTTGTTTATTTCTGCGAAAAGCTCCGGATATGTATATTCAAGAGTCGGTTATTTAATTCATTTTGTTTGGATTACTGAAGAGAAGAAAGAATAGATGTGTAACTCTGCGGGAAACTTTTTCAGATCCTGAATAGATTAAAGTGTCAGAGAAACGTCTGACGAAGCTATACACTGGTAACCAACTGATTACTGCTTACTGAATCCTTTACCTCGCAACCCCTCGTAACCCTTAACGTTCCATGTCCATCTGACCAAATTGTATTCTAAAGTTCCATATCCTGTTTCGTATTAATAATCACCAATGTATCAGGATAAAAACAAATTTCTGATAAATATTGGGGATGATAAATCGGGTTATCGCAATTTGGAGCCGATCAGGTGGATAAACTCCTCACGTGTCCTGTAGTCTTTCAGGAAACATCCGGTGAATGCCGATGTGGTGGTTACCGAATTTTGTTTCTGAACCCCTCTCATGGCCATGCACAGATGAAGCGCTTCAATAACCACTGCAACTCCATCGGGATTGATGGTCTCCTGGATACAATCCCTTATCTGTACGGTAAGCCTTTCCTGTACCTGCAGCCTCCTGGCAAAAGCATCGACAACCCGGGCTATTTTACTCAGCCCGGTAATATAGCCGTTGGGTATATATGCTACATGTGCTTTCCCGATAAAGGGCAGCATGTGGTGTTCACAGAGTGAATAGATCTCTATATCTTTTACCAGCACCATTTGCTGGTAGTCTTCCTTAAATTTTGCCGAAGCAAGTATCTTTGCCGGATCAATATGATACCCGTGTGTCAGGAACTGGATCGATTTTGCCACACGGTTGGGTGTTTCGATCAATCCTTCACGCTGCGGGTCTTCACCGATATATTCAATGATCTTGCGGTAATGCGCCGAAAGTGACCTGGTCTTTTTTCCATCGAACTTATCGATCCGTTCATACCCCTCTTCTGATATCCCGGTGATGAATTCATTTCTTTTAGCCATTTTTTGTGTTCTGTTTAAACCTTTTTGCAATCCAATGCAAAAAATAACTAATTTTAAATCATAAACGATAAAGTAAATATATAAACTTTTTGCTTCAGGTTTTAGAATAAATACGCGTAAGAATTTGAGGATACTGATCGTAGCGTCAACGGAAAGGGAAGTTAAGGTATTAAAAGATAAGCTTCAGCTTGTTAACCAGCACCGGCCAAACCTGTCAAGTTACAGGTATGGCAGCTTAACTGTTGATATACTGGTTACCGGTGTTGGCGGCATTTTCCTCGCATACAACCTTACAAAGGTATTCAACACAGTGAACTATGACCTGGCCATTAATATCGGCATAGCCGGAAGTTTTGACTATTTTCTCGAACAGGGTTTTGTTGTTAATGTAGTGCAGGACCAGTTTGCCGATCTTGGCGTAGAGGAAAAGAGTGATTTTTATACCCTGGGCGAAAAGGAGATGATGGATGAGAACACCTACCCGTTTACCGAGGAGGTGCTCAGGAGTATCGGTAATTTTGAGATCGAAGAGGTGGAATCGCTGATCCCCGTAAAGGGAATAACAGTGAATACTTTGCATGGCTCCGTAGAGAGCATTCGAAGGATCAAGGAGAAATTCAATCCTGAAATCGAAACGATGGACGGTGCGACGTTTTTTTTCGTTTGCCTGAATGATAAGGTTCCTTTTCTGCAGATCAGGGCAATTTCAAATTTTGTGGAGATCAGGAAGATCGAGAACTGGAACATACCGCTTGCGCTTACGAACCTGACTTCATCGTTAATAGCCATTTTCGAGGAACTGAGGCTTGATTAGCCACTCTTTTTTAAACCTTCTGGCTGTACATTTTTAATTTTTGCTTTTCTTTGTACATTGAATACTATTCCCTGATTTATGATTATCGTTACAGGAGCAGCTGGATTTATCGGTAGCAACCTTGTTGCAGGGTTGAACAAAGAAGGCATTGATGACATTGTTCTGGCCGATGATTTTTCCAGTGAAGTAAAAAATCGCAACCTCTCAGGCAAAAAATACCTTGAAAAAATTAATCGTGACCGCTTCCTGAAATGGCTCATGAAAAATGGTTCCCGGGTCAGATACCTGTTTCACCTTGGGGCGCGGACCGATACCACCGAATTCGATAAACGGGTATTCAACAGGTTAAACCTGGGATATTCGAAAAGTGTCTGGGAAGCCTGTGTAAAACATAAAATACCCTTGCTGTATGCCTCATCAGCTGCGACATACGGACTTGGAGAATATGGCTATAATGATTCGCATAAAATTGTTGAATACCTTAAACCCCTGAATCCGTATGGTGAATCAAAAAATGAGTTCGATAAATGGGTACTGAAGCAGCGCTCGTTTCCTCCCTGCTGGTACGGCATCAAATTCTTTAATGTATACGGGCCTAATGAATACCATAAAAACCGCATGGCATCGGTGATATTCCATGCTTTTAACCAGATCAGGAATACCGGTGAAATGCGGTTGTTCCGATCACACAGGCCCGATTACCGGGACGGGGAACAGAAAAGGGATTTCATTTTTGTAAAAGATGTGGTTGATGTGCTTATTTTTTTCATGAAAAAAAGGAATAATTCCGGGATTTATAATCTGGGTACCGGCATGGCACGCACTTTCAATGATCTGGTGCGCAATACATTCAGGGCAATGAACCTCCCTGAAAAAATAATCTATATCGACACTCCCCCGGATATCCGGGACAAATACCAGTACTTTACGGAGGCAAAAATGGACAAGTTCAGGTCGGTTGGATATCCCGGAAATTTCACCGCACTGGAAGACGGGATACATGATTACATAAGCAATTATCTCGATGGGGGGAAGTTTCTGTAGCAGTGTTCGTATGGATAGATTAACACATCAATATATCAAGGACCAACAGGGCAAAGATACTTAGGTAAACAAAACATTTGAGATATCGGTCTTGCGGTATGGTTGCTTGGTTCAAAGCAATTCCCTATTCTTTTGCACCGGAGTATAATAAAAGTAATGTAATTCAAATGGCACTTTGACAGGTAATTAACTATATCATCGTATTAGCGAAAGTACATTATTAATTATCAATCCAATTCTCAACCTTAATATTTTCCATTCTCTCAAATTCGTTAATGTTACGAGTTACTAAAGTCATGTCGTTAACTATCGCAGTAGCTCCGATAAACAAATCCAAATCGCTTATTATTGTCCCGATAGTTTTTAGTCTCGCTTTCTCTTTACCGTAAATCCTTATAGATTCGAAAATGGGAATAATGGTAATTTTTTCTGCAAAATTTTCTACCACTTAGATATTTTTTTCCTTTTTTTGACTTTTCTCAGCTCCGTATATCAATTCAGCTAATGTAATTTCTGATATCGCAAAATTTTCATAACCAATTTGCTCAATTCTCTCCTTAATTTCAAATTGACCTTTAATTAATGAATACAGATATTAGTATTGAGGTTATAGTCCATTAGAATTCTTCAATATCATGGTTATTTACTCGATCATTTCGAATATCGTCTATTCTCTCATCAGCACTTCTTTCATCTTCCCATGCCCCAAAACAAGAAGAAAAGTTATATTTATCCCCTGTTTTATCGTTAGTCGATTTAGTCAGTTTGATGATCAAATCTTTTTTTGATTCAGTATCCCAGTTTTTCATTAATCTGAAATAACTATTTACCTTTTTATTTTTGAAAGCCATACTGATTTTTTAATTTTATCAGAGATATTAAATTTATAAATGATATTGATTTCTATAAAAGGTGGCTTGTATTTTCGCTAACCGGGAAATAAACGGATATGTTAGCAGGAGATGGGAACGCTCTTATAATAAAAGGTATGATGGCATTTACCCGGTATCCTCTGTTTGGTTTTTCAGCTCCTCATTATAGGGTCAATTAGTAGAAAACCTATGCAGAAGGAACTCGATCGGATGACCCAGGATGAACTGGGACGGCTTTTCCCTATAAAGTTGTCGGAACCTGATCCGCGTTGGCCTTCGTTATTCACAGCAGAGAAAAAGATCATTGAGCAGGCGCTGGGAAACGGAAATATCATCAGGATCGAACATATCGGAAGTACGGCTGTTCCCTCTCTGATCAGTAAACCTACCATAGATATGCTGCTTGAAATACCTGAGAATACAGATATCAAACAACTTACAGAATATTTTGAAGCGATCGGCTACCATGGAATTGCCCAGCCTGAAAAACCCGCACCACATATGATGTTTGCTAAGGGATATACAAATAAAGGGATTGTGGGTCAAACCTATCATGTGCATCTGAGGTATCAGGGTGACTGGGATGAACTGTATTTCAGGGATTACCTCAGGATGAACCCAGGACCGGCTGCGGAATATGCACGCCTGAAAGTAGAGCTGGCGAAAGCATTCAGGTACGACAGGGACGGGTATACCGATGCCAAAACAACCTTTGTAAAGCAGATTTGTGCACTTGCCAGAAAGAAAACGGGCGGTTAACGCAACTCCTGTTCCGGGTCATATAGCAAACTGTGCACGGGGAAATGACGACAATTCAGCCCTTCATCACTTCATGACCTAATCACTTAACCACCCATCAATTCACATACGAACCTTACAGGTCTTCTATTTGCAAACCCTTTTCCATAATTTTTGTAAACCATAGTATGCGGTTATTTTTCAGGGTGTTGAAAAGTACCTTTTCTGCCTGTTGACAAGCACAGCTTAATTTAATACATTTATAATTCCTAATTTGAAAAAATGCGTTCGCATGCAGCAATCATATGCTTTCTCATGCTGTTTTTTCATGCTCTGAAGGTATATTCCCAGACAGACAGTCTGAACAGTTACCCTATGGTACTTAACAGCCTGGGCGTTCATGACCTTGTATTAAGACAAGACACCAGCGAAATAGAGATAATAACTGCCAGCCGGACCTCCAAGAACCTCTCTGATCTCCCGGTAACGATTCACGTGATTACTCACGACGAAATAATTGCCAACCAGTATACTTCTCTTGCCGACATTCTCAAAGCAATGCCCGGAATAAGGGTTTCACATCCTGGTTCGGGTGAAACCGGCGATTATTTTGAAGTCAGGGGACTTACCGGGAATTTATATTCCAAAATATTGTTAAACGGTATACCGGTTAAACCTTCTGTGGTAAAGGGAATGCCCCTTGGATCGCAATTGCCCGTAAGACAGGCAGAAAGGATCGAAATTTTATACGGTCCTGCGGCAGCAATTTATGGAGCAGATGCAATGACAGGGGTAATCAATATAATCACCAGAGAGGCCGATCAGGGTACCTTTGTGGATGCTGATCTGAGCATTGGTCAGAACGATTATAACTATTTTAATTTTACCATCGGCGGCAAGGCCGGAAAAAACAACAACATCCTGAAATACACATTTTACGGCAGCAAAACCGAGTTCAACGATCAGAATATCAAATACAATATTGCAGAAAATTACGATCCGTTGTACTATTTTCAGGACAGCATTGAATTCCGGGGCGTTCTGTATAATCCGGAAGATTTGATAAAAGGTGAAATCGCCGGATTTGATGCGTCGGGGTTTATTGCTGAAAAATATGGCCGGTTTTATGAAGGTACGTTGCGTGAACCTGCCATGGAGGAGTTGCCCGCAGCAAGTCATATGCTTGGCGCCGATCTGAACTTCAGGGGGATCCGGATTACTTTCGATAATATGTACCGCCGCATGCACAGCAGCATCGGCCATAATACATACCAATATAAATACAACAATCCGCAAAATTACTGGGGTGACCTGATGCGACTTTACAGCCTGAGTTACAATAAAAACTGGAAACGGTTTTCTTCTTTTACCCAGATCTCGAACCTGTCCTACAAAATGGATAATAACAGCAGCATAAGCCTGACGTTTCTTGAAAACACCGATAAAGTATACCGCTATGCCGCATCGAATGATTTCCTGTTTGAAGAGCTGATCACGTATCTTCCTGCTGCTGACCTTGAAATGGTATCGGGATTTTCATACCAGCAAACAGGATACCTGCCGGTTACGAACTACCTGGCTTCACCTTTCAAGGCCGGTGACTATTCACCGTATTCTACTAATGTATCCTATACAGGAACAGTTTCAGGCAATACCGGATTTTACCCGGGTAACTTTACGAATCTATCGGCATTTGTCCAGGGGTTTTTGAAAAAAAACAAATTCAGGGTTATGGGCGGCTTGCGGGTGGATTACAATACGCGGTACGATGCAAGACTTAGTCCGAGGCTCGGAATTTTATATAAACATTCAGATAAGTCAACAGTACGGATTTCGGCGGGCCTCGCGTTCAAATCACCGCCTCCTTCGCTTGAGTATGAAGCCATAGCATACCGGGTTTCAACCCCGGAAGCAGGAACAGATTATGTGATCATGCCTCATGGAAAACTGGAGCCTGAAAAATTCCAGTCGGTTGAATTGGGCTTTACCAGCAGAATATTCTGGAAGATGAATCTTGATTTGGCTTTTTTCTACAATGAGATCTATAACGAGTTTACACTGGATACAGTGCCGTCTTCAGCACTGAATAACACACCGGACGCACTGAGCAATGATCTGGTAAGCATCCATACAAATAATAAAAATAACTTTTCACGGGTATACGGCATCCAGGCTAACTTCAGAAAACGCAATATTGTTCCTTCCATCCGCATGGATGCCGAGTTGAACCTGATGTTTGCCACAACCAGTCAGACCTTACCCGATGTGGAAACCCTGCTGGATAATTTTAAACTTCTTCCAAAACATTTCGGCCATCTTTCACTCTCGTTCTACCCGGTGAAAAGCCTTTATGTGCATATCGAGAATACCTGGGAAACAAACTGGCTGAGGAACTTATTCTTTCTTGAATACATCTACAAAGATCTGTTTAAAAATGAAGAAGGATTTTTTACACTGGATGCGCTTCTAGGGTATAATATCAGTGAGGGTTTGCGGGGTTTCATAAGGATTACGAACCTGCTCAATGAAAAATACAAGAACGGCCTGAATGTTACGGGCCTCAAAGAAGACCTGTTTTATAATCCCCAGTTGGGAAGAAATATCCGCATCGGGATTTCCTATTCTTTGAACTGAAAAAATGGCTTCAGCGTTTAAAATATCACAGCTCCCGCCTGCCCTGAAAAACCGGTTGCATACCGGCTGTATCCTGTTATTGCTGTTTCTTTCTTTACCGTATCCGTCATTATGCCAGACTCCGGGTGACTCTAAGTCCGATACTACCGGTTATGCCTGGTATCTGAATAAAGCCGGAACTGCCATCCGGAAGGGAGATTATTCGCTTGCCATTAAACCGTTGCTGCGTGCGGCTGATATTCTGGAAAATACGTCAGATTCGGGTGAATTATCAACCGTTTACCTGAAAATTGCAGATACGTATTCACAGATCAGGGCCAACGAGAATGCTGCCGAATACTATCTGAAAGCGTTGGAAAAAAATAGCTTTACTGATTCGGATGAAAAGATATCTACAGTTGAAAAATACGGAGACATCCTGTCCCAGCTTGAACGGTATGAGGATGCTGTGGAACAATTCAGCAAGGCAGCAGCATATTTCAACCGCGAAGGAATAGCGGCTAAAGAAGCTGACCTGCTCATAAAAAAGGGGATTGCCTTACGGAACATTCCTGATTATGAACGTTCTCTGGAAAACGATACCGAACTTTTAAGGTTATCTGAGAAAACCGGCGATAAACCCCTGCGCTTTAAGATTCTGAATGACATCGGATTTGATCATACCCGCCTGGACAATTATGACATGGCCGTTTCATCATTCACCGAAGCATACAAAGCAGGGATCATTGCAGGAGTCGGGGAGAAAGAGCTCATACATGTACAGGTAAATATTGCAATACTATACTTTAACAGCCGGAATACCGGTAATGCGATAAATACCCTGAAAAAGGCACTGGAAACCAGCAGCGGGCATCATTTTTATGCCGAAAGCGGGATAATTGAAAACCTGCTTTCAACGATCTACTTAAACTCAGGTGATTTATACAATGCAGGGGTATTCAGCAGGCAGTCGATTGAATCTGCCGTCTTATCAGGAGATAAAAAATTGTTACAGCAGTGTTACAATACATACAGCCAGGTGCTTAAGGCCGGAAATGATCCCATAAGTGCTTTGAATTATTATGAAAAATATTTGAACCTGAGGGATTCGCTTTTGCTTGAGGGTAGAATTAAGGAGGAAGAGCAGTCAAGGAGGAAATTTGATGCTGAAAAAACCGAGAAGGAAATCAGGCTGGAAATTGCTGATGAGAATCTTTTTCAGATGAGGGTCAGGCAATATGAACTTGAACAGGCGCGCCAGAGGCAGAAGATCGATTCGCTCGAACAGGCAAAACAGGTTACGCGGCTTGAATTTGAGAAAGAGAGGCAGGCCACAATCCTGGCATTGGAACAGCAGGAAAGAAAGCTTTCGGAGGAACAAAACCAGCGTTTACGGCAAGACAGTATAATTCAGGATCAGCAGATACAGCTTCAGGAGGAACGGGAAATAGCCAGGGTTGCTGATATTAAAAGACTGGAGCTGGAAAAAAAGCAGGAGCAGATCGTAAAACGGAGGGCTATTTCTGTTGCACTGTTACTGGTACTGATAGCACTAAGCATCCTTGCCGGCCTGTTTTTCCTGAGGAAGAAAAACAGGCTTCTGGCGGAGCAAAAAAGAGAGATCCAGGAGAAAAACCGTTACCTGGAACAGCTCAATGAAGAGATCAATACACAAAAAGAGACGATCGAAGAAAAAAATAAGGCTATAACCGACAGCATAATATATGCTGAAAGAATTCAGGCAGCCGTATTGACTCCGGAGAGTTTTTTCCGTGATAACCTGGATGACTATTTTGTTTTTTTCCGGCCGCGTGATATCGTCAGCGGTGACTTCTACTGGGGAGCCCGGAAAGAGGATATGATTGTGGTGGTAGCGGCAGATTGTACAGGGCATGGGGTTCCGGGAGCTTTTATGAGCATGTTTGGTGTCGCATTCCTGAATGAGATCGTGAACGATATGGAAAAGCCACGGTCTGATGAGATCCTGAACAGGCTCAGAAAAAATGTGATTGAAGCACTGCGGCAAAAAGGCGAAGAGGGTGAAGCAAAAGACGGGATGGATATTGCGCTTTGTATCGTTGATTATGAAAATATGAACCTTCAGTTTTCGGGCGCTTTCAATCCGCTTTATTATATCAGGGATAACGAACTCCTTCAGATCAAAGGCGATCGCATGCCTATTGGCATACATCTTAAGGAATATAACGACTTTGCGGTGCATGAAATGGAAATGAAAAAAGGGGATTGCTTCTATATTTTTTCCGACGGGTATATGGACCAGTTCGGGGGACCTGAAGGAAAAAAATTCAAGTTTAAGCCGTTCCAGGATCTGATCCTTGCAAATCACCACAGAACCATGGAGGAGCAAAAAGAAATCCTGGCCGATGCATTCGACGACTGGAAGCAACATGTTGACCAGATCGACGACGTTCTGGTCATAGGTGTCAGGGTGTAGAATATCGCCGGCGGGAGAATTAAGGTACTTGCTTGCTATTCTGATTGAAAGGATTTATTTTAGCGGTACTAACTTAATACCGGCAATCATGAAACAAAGCATTTATTTTCTTTTCCTGTTTGCATTATTCCTGATGCTTTCATCGTGTTATTTTGACACCAAAGAAACCCTCTCGGGAAACGGAAATGTCACCGAGGAATCCAGGAATGTGAGCGGTTTTCAATTGCTTAAAGTATCAAACGGACTCGATGTATTCATCAGCCAGGATGATAAGGAAA
Organism: uncultured Bacteroidales bacterium; assembly: GCA_964503885.1. Taxonomy (GTDB): domain Bacteria; phylum Bacteroidota; class Bacteroidia; order Bacteroidales; family UBA10428; genus CAZDCD01. The sequence goes on along the minus strand of CAZDCD010000020.1, from coordinate 15,009 downwards.
ATATTCGGGTCGTGGCCGATGAAAACCTTATGGAACATATACGAACCGAGGTGAATAACGGGGAACTCGACATTTATTCCGATGTCAGCATCAGGATGGCTAAATCGAAAAAGATCTACCTTCATTATAAAGACCTGAATGCCATTAAAATCTCAAGTGCGGGAGACGTTAAGAGTGAAAACATGATGCATGCAGGTAAGCTACTTCTCGACCTGAGCAGTGCCGGTGACCTGAAGCTGGAGGTAGCCGCGGAAGAAATATCCGTCGAGATCAGCAGCTCGGGAAACGCCCATTTGTCCGGTAAAACAGGGTATCTTGAGGCAAGCCTGAGCAGTGCCGGTGATCTTTATGCGTTTGATCTTGAAGCTGCAAAAGGCGATATTCAGGTTTCCAGCGCAGGAAATGCCAGGGTTAACATTACGGGCGAAGCCCGCTTTACATGCAGTAGCGCCGGTAATATCATTTATGCAGGCGAACCCGATATCCGGGAGATCAATACATCGAGTGCAGGCAATGTGAGAAAGCGTTAGGAGAGGTGGGTTCAAAATTCAAGGCCTGCTTACCGCAGGCATTTTCAAAGCTTGCCTACCCTGCTTGCCATCGACGCAGGAACCGGCTGTTATTGTGAACGGGCAACTGCTATGAAATATGCCATTGGGGTGAACGAACAGGCACTATTTATTTAGGTATTCAAACTGATTACTGTATACTGATTACTGTTTACTCCACCTGTCGATCCCCATGCCGCCTGCCTCATCAGCCCCCGCGGGCAAAATCGGCATAGAGTTCCATGCCTCCGTCAACAAAAATAGTCTCACCCGTAATGTAATCGGCTTCTTCCGATGCCAGCCATACCACAGCTGATGCAATGTCCTCCAGTTTACCTGCGCGACCGTATGGAATCTTTCGCATGATCTTTTCTTTTTTTTCAGGATCCTGAAAATTTTCAATGTTTATAGCAGTCTTCACTGCTCCCGGAGCAATGGCATTTGCTCTGATCTTCTTCGGGGCAAGTTCCTGGGCAATAGTCTTCATGAGCATACCTGCACCGGCTTTGGCAGCGGTATAATTAGCTCTTTTTGACCAGGGTATGTTCTGATGGACAGAAGTGATGAAGATAATTACGCCCGCTGTGTCTGAATTGTTATTCGGTGTATTGGTGACGAATATTTTGGAGGCTTCCCTGGCACACAGGAAATGGCCTGTGAGGTCTACATCAATTACCGCTTTCCAGTCTTCCAGCGTCATTTCAAGGAAATCCCTGTCTTTCTGCCTGCCGGCATTATTGACCAGGATATCCAGGCGGCCGAATTGTTGTTTGATTTTGGAAAACATCCCCACCACTTCCTCCTCCCTGCTGATATCAGCCTGTATTTTTATCGCCGTACCGCCATTCGATACTATTTTCCTCACGACATCTTCGGCCTGGCCTTCGTGACCCGGGTAATTTACTACTACCTTTGATCCCTCAGTTCCCAGTCTCAGGGCTATGGCCCTGCCAATTCCGGATGATGCACCGGTCACAAGCGCCACTTTATATTTCAGTTTATTCATGACTGTTCTTTATTGTGTTTTATTCCTTTCAGGCGTGTTTTCCCGGTTCATCAATAATCTTAACTGGTATGCGGCGCTGATCAGTCCCAGGTGTGTGAAAGCCTGTGGAAAATTTCCAAGCATCTCTCCTTTCATGCTGATCTGTTCCGAGTATAATCCGAGGTGATTGGCATAGCCCAGCATTTTTTCGAAATGCAGTATGGCTTTGTCTATCTTCCCCGATTTGGCCAGGCATTCGATATACCAAAATGAACACATGGAAAATGTACCTTCTTCGCCGGACAACCCGTCGCTGGCTCCTTCATTGAGTTTATACCTGTAAACCAGTGAATCGGTAATGAGCTCATTTTCCAGGGCATTGAGCGTTGATATCCAGCGAGGTTCCTTCGGACTGAGCATCCGTACAAGCGGAATCAGTAATGCAGAAGCATCGAGCGTTTTTGCACCGCGGTACTGGACAAAAGCTTTTATGTCAGGATTCCAGTAATTGTAATAAACATCTTCGTAGATCTCATTCCTCGTTCTGCGCCATCTTTCCAGGGGCGCAGGAAAAGAACGGTCCTCGGCAATAAGTATGCCCCGGTCAAGGGCAACCCACGACATAACTTTGGAGATCAGAAATTCCCTTTTATCGGCCCTTACCTCCCATATGCCCCTGTCTTTTTCCCTCCAGTTGTCGCATACAAAGTCGATGAACTTGATCATGCTCAGCCAAAAGTCATAGCTTATCGGCTCGGCGTTTTTGTTGTATATGTAAATGGTATCGACCAGTTCACCATAAATGTCGAGCTGAAACTGGCTGAAAGCCCCGTTTCCTATACGTACGGGTGATGACTTTCGATATCCTTCAAGATGGGAAAGTTTTTTTTCTTTCAGGTTTGTCGAACCGTCAATCCTGTACATCAGTTTAAGCTCATCTGCCGACTTCAGCTCCAGGCTGCGTTCCTGGATCCAGCTGATAAATTTACGTGCTTCGCTGGTATATCCCAACCGCAGAAAACTATACATGGTGAAGGCGGCATCCCTGATCCAGGTGAACCTGTAATCCCAGTTCCTGTTTCCGCCTATCTGCTCGGGAAGCCCGAATGTTGCCGCAGCTACTGTTGATCCTTCCCTGTCTGATGTCAGCAGCTTAAGGGTGATTACCGCACGGTTTATTATATCCTGCCACCGGCCGGTATACTCTGATTTTTTTATCCATTCGCGCCAGTAGCGCACTGTTCTTTCAAAAATGAGGTCCGAAAAACTACCCGGATCATCGGTGGCCGGTGCATGTGCCCCATTCCCTCCGATAAGAATGAAAGTGATCTCATCCCTGGTTTTCAAACGAATTTCGGCAACAAGACTTTCATTTTCCTCGTTGAACTTTACATCCGTTATCAACCGAATGGTACTCCCGGTATCCCCGGGATCATGAATAACCAGCATACCCTTCTTTTTTTGCACCGAATAGCCGTTTTTGCCATATCCGAACCGGGGTTGAAGTAGGATCCTGAATGCATGTCTTCCCCTGATTATTTTAAGTTTCCTCACCAGAATAAACCGGCCTTCCACGCTTACAGGGGGCATGAAATCAGTAAGTTCAGCAATACCGTTACGGGTCAGGTACCTGGTTAGAAGAATAGCTGTATCGGGCAGATAGAGCTGTTTATGGTTCGCATCTTTATGGATCACATCGATGGAGAACCTGCCTCCCTTTTTCGTGTCGAGCAGTGCCCCGAATAGCGTCGGGGAATCAAAACGGGGGTAGGGGAGAAAATCGATTGATCCCACCTTTGATATAAGTGCAGTGGTGTTGAGATTACCTATTAATCCGTAATCTTCAATGGGTAAATATCCTGTTTTCTTATCGCTCATCTTTTAAGGGTATAATATTTACTCTTGATACCGGTAGTCTGTCCGGAATCGTTGATAACAACTGTCAATTATAAAGCCATAAAGCATTCAGGGTTATGATTATCATTTCACCTGCATGATTTTCCGCTTTCCACGTATTCTCAGCGGTGTCTGTAAACTGCCGGCCGGATACCTTTCCCGGTTCATAAAATCAGCTATTTATATGCAGGAATTGTCAATCCTGATACGTGACATTTTTCCTCAGTCAGGGAAAATCTTCTACACACGGACAGGCTGTTTGTGGCATCACCCGTTTGCCAAACAGGACTGATCCGGTTAAACACCATGTTGCCGCAATGTGTTCAGGCATAGCGATTCTCTTATTCAGGGTCTGCGGCAGGGTTATTTCGTAAAATGAACTTCCGCCATAAACAGGGTGATCTGTGGTATGGTTTATGATATGTCTGGGAATTATTCATAAAATGGTTATTCCGCCGGCTGGTCTCAGGTAGCGATATGCCATTGCATCCATATAAAAAGAATAAAACTATTCATTTAAAATTGAGTAGTTGAGTAACCGGGTAACTGATTTTTTGATAACCTGTTCGATGTATTTTCGGGTTTATATCAGAGGATAATATACGGATTTTGAAATATAACCGGGATGGTTGATTCGATAAAGCGCTTTTTTGCCCAGATGTTTGCTTCTTCATCGTCGCAGGCCGACGATATAAACAGGCTGTTCCTGAATTTTGTGTTGTTGTCTGTCATCATCCTGGCTATTGTGGGATTTATGGTAATCGGGGGCGTTCTTTTTTACCGGTCGGGCAAACGCAAGGGTGAACCCCGCCAGATATCCGGCAACAGAAATCTTGAAATACTCTGGACTGTGATTCCGCTGATTGTTGTTATCGCATTGTTCTTCGCCTCATTACGGGTCATGAAACGAATTAATGAACCCATAGTAAGTGGACAGAAACCCGATATTGTCATCATAGCCCATCAATGGTGGTGGGATATGCGGTATCCGAAGCTGGGTGTTATCACGGCGAACGAATTGCATATTCCTGCCGGGAAGAAGTTGCTCATGCGCATCGGTTCGGCAGATGTGATCCACAGCTGGTGGGTACCGGAGCTAGGACGAAAGACCGATGCCATACCGGGCCGGATAAACTATAGCTGGATTGACGCGGACACATCGGGTGAATATGAAGGAACATGCAGCGAATACTGTGGTACAGAGCATGCCTGGATGCGGATAAAAGTGGTGGCACAGTCACCTGAAGCGTTCAACCGGTGGATCGAAAAACAGAAAGCATCTCCCCCCAGGCCTCATGACAGTCTGGGTATTGCCGGTGAAAACCTTTTTCAGCGTATGACCTGCGGAAATTGTCATGCCATCTCGGGTACGCCGGCTGATGCTCATATTGGACCCGATCTTTCTCATATCGCATCACGTGAGACAATTTTAAGCGGTATGATGCAGAACAACCGCGAAAATCTTAAAAGATGGCTGGAAAATCCTCAGAAGGTTAAAAAAGGATCGAATATGCCTGATTTTATGTTGAATGGCAATGAGGTGGATGCGCTTGTTGATTATCTTGAACAACTGAAGTAAATTGCAGGAACTTTGATTTCTGAAATTCAAAATAAACCTGGTCTTCACTACATGGAAAAATTAAACACATGAGCCTGAAACTTCATCTCCCTGAACCGGCAACTCCCTTACCCCGTCTGAGATCTGCAAACGGACTGCTTAACTGGCTTTCCACAGTCGATCACAAGCAGATTGGCATCATGTACCTTCTCTCCTCACTTTCGTTTTTCTTCCTGGGTTTTATTGAAGCTTTGCTGATGCGCATCCAGCTCATACGGCCTGAAAATACCGTATTATCTCCAGAGGCCTATAATCAGATCTTCACCATGCACGGCACAACCATGATCTTTCTTGTGCTGATGCCTATGGTAATAGGTTTTATCACCTATCAGCTTCCGCTGATGATCGGCGCGAACGAGATGGCATTTCCGAGACTGAATGCCTTCAGTTTCTGGACTTTCCTGTTCGGAGCCCTGCTGCTGCATTTCAGCTTTCTTGCCGGAGGAGCCCCCAATGTAGGCTGGTTCAGCTATGTTCCGCTCAGCGAGAGCTATTACAGCTATTCGCCGGGAATCAACTACTGGGCAACGAGCATACTTTTTATGGGAATTGGATCGGTAGGTGCTGCCCTGAATATTGTGGTCACCACTATCACCATGAGGGTGAAAGGGATGGGCTTTAACCGCCTGCCTTTGTTTGTATGGATGGCATTTGTGAATGCTTTTCTTATCCTTGCCGCCTTTCCGGTCCTGAATGCCGGGCTGGTGATGATCCTGATCGACCGCCTGCTCGGGGCACATTTTTTTACCACATATACGGGTGGTTCGGCAATAATGTACCAGCATATATTCTGGACATTCGGACACCCCGAAGTATACATACTGGCATTACCGGCCTTCGGCATAATATCAGAGGTGATCCCGGTGTTTTCCCGGAAACCCATTTTCGGCTATCCCTTTGTTGCCGCCTCAACAGTGGCGATTGCCCTGTTGTCCTTCGGGGTATGGGCCCACCATATGTTTGCCACAGGACTGGGTACCACGTTCAATGCTTTTTTTGCAGCCACCAGCATGTTGATTGCAGTACCTACCGGGGTAAAAATATTTAACTGGTCGGCGACGATGTGGGGGGGATCGGTACAACTGAAAACAGCCATGCTGTTTGCCCTGGCATTCCTCCTTGATTTTACGATCGGCGGACTGAGCGGAGTGGGTTTTGCTATTGTACCTGCCGACTGGCGTCTGACGGACACCTATTTTGTAGTGGCGCACATTCATTATGTTTTCATAGGCGGGGCCATACATGGCGGTATGGCAGGGGTATATTACTGGTTTCCTAAAATTACCGGCCGCAAGCTGTCAGAAAGAATAGGGAAATGGCATTTCTGGCTGTTTTTCATTGGGTTTAACTGCACCTTTTTTGTATTCCATTTCCTGGGTTTGCTGGGAATGCCCCGCAGGGTATTCACATACCCCGACCTGCCATACCTCGGAACATTGAACATGTTTTCCACACTCAGCGCGATAGTATTCGGGGCATCGTTTTTTGTATTTCTCGGCAATATTATCTACAGCCTGAGGCATGGAGAAAAGGCCGGTAACAATCCATGGAAGGGATGGACACTGGAATGGTATACTTCATCTCCGCCTCCGTTAAAGAATTTTGAATCGGTTCCCCGCGTAAGGAGTGCACGCCCGCTCTGGGATCTGGAACATCCTGAAGATCCCGACTGGAAAAGAGGGAAGAGTAAAATGCCTAAAACAATGGACCATGAGCAAGAATAAAATCATGATGCTGATCTTTGTGGCTTCCGAGTCGTTCTTCTTTCTGGCGTTGATCATTTCGTATGTATACTACAGCCGGCCCGGGGGAAATTTATCGGAAACGGCACAATATCTCAATATCAGGAAAACGGCTGTCTTTACATTTTTTCTGCTGTCAAGCAGCCTTACCATTGAGCTGGCGGATAAAAGACTGCGCATGGGCAGACGTAATGCAATGCTCATATGGCTTTCGGTGTCAATCCTGTTCGGACTGATATTCCTGATCGGCCAGGGGTTCGAATATGCAGCCCTGATACGTGAAAAAGTCACCATCAGCAGCAATGTTTTCGGTTCAGCCTTCTTTACGCTGACAGGATTTCATGGGCTGCATGTCTTTATCGGTTTGGTCGTATTGTCAATACTGGCGGGGCTCATTGCATCAAAAAAATATGCTTCAATAGAATACGATGCGTTCAATACCACAACGGTATACTGGCATTTTGTGGATGCGGTATGGGTTGTTGTGTTTTCAGTGGTTTATATCGGTTCAATACTATGATTACCAACGGATTATTAAGCATACAGTGGCATATTTCCTGGGTCGCCGTGATCACAGCCCTGATGCTGATCGTATTTAAAATAATTACCGGGGGAAGCACTCCGCACGGCAAGAACGTGTTGTTTTATGCAGGAGTGTTCCTTCTGCTCCTTGTTACAATCTCTCCGCTTGCCTATCTTGCACACGGGTATCTGTTCAGCGCTCACATGATCGAGCATATCGTACTTCTCCTCATTGTACCGCCGATGTTACTCGTCGGAACAAACGCCAAACTGATCCAAAAACTGTCGGTTTCGGGATTCCGGCGGACAGGGAATGTGCTGTTTTCAACTCCCGTAGCCTGGATCATAGGCATCGGGGCCATGTATATATGGCATATACCTGAGTTGTTTGATGCCATGAAAAAATCACCGGCATTGCATACATTGCATATCATCACATTGCTTGTTGCCGGAATTGTTTTTATCTGGCCCGTATATTCCCCCGTACCCTGGAAAAGGCTCAGTCCGTTGCAGAGCGCATTGTATTTATTTATTGCATGTGTGGGGTGCACCATACTCGGGATACTGATCACCTTTTCCCCGCCGGATCTGTATATACCTTATATGGCAGGACACAATGCGGCAGTCTGGAATTTAGTTAGGAATCAGTGGGGTATTACCCCTGCAATTGATCAGCAGGCCGGGGGACTCATCATGTGGGTTCCGGCATGTATAATCTACATTACTAATATAATGCTGATCCTGGCCGGTTATTACCGGCAACCCTATGAGGACGATGAATTATTGAATAACCAGTAACCCTGAAGATCATGGAAACTGAGAATGAATCCAGGAATTTAATCAACAACAAGGACTATCCTTTACAGAAACCCGATCCCGAGGTGATACCGGAACCTACCCTATGGCCGATAGGTCTTGCTTTCGGAGTATTGTTCATATTCTGGGGATTTATTGCTTCACCCGGGCTGACCATCGTCGGTGTTATTATTGCAGGTGTTTCTGTTGCCGGATGGATCTCCGATCTTAAACCGGAATAATACTATGGAACAGGAAATTGTTGACAGGCGCTCATTTATTATTAAACTGCTGTGGGGCCTCAGTGCCCTGCTTGGTGTTCTTACCCTGATCCCGGTAATCGGTGCATTGTTTGCGCCTCTTTTACGGAATACTCCCATGGCCTGGAGGACAGTCGGAAAAGTCGGTGATTTCGAGATCGGTAAGACTGTGCTTGTTAAATATAAGAATGCATCGCCCCTGCCATGGTCCGGGTTATCCTCGGAATCTGCCTCATGGCTCCAGCGGGTTTCTGCAACTGAGTTTCATGCCTATGCAATTAATTGCACCCATCTGGGTTGTCCTGTCCGCTGGGAGCCGGATGCGGAACTCTTTCTGTGTCCCTGTCACGGGGGGGTATACTACAAAGACGGATCATATGCCGCAGGTCCTCCTCCATACGGGTTGAACAAGTATCCCATAAGGATACGGAACAATAACGTGGAAATACAAACCAGTCCGGTACCCATCACACACATAGGAGGGAAAAGATCATGAACAGTCTGAAAAAGTTTTGGATATGGATTGACGACAGGACCGGCATCTCGGAAGCACTGAATCCTCTGGCCAGGCACCTGGTTCCCCGCGGGGCAAAATGGGCGTATGTTTTCGGAAGCGCCACGCTGTTTTGTTTTGTTCTGCAGGTAATCACGGGAGTGGCGCTTGCACTTTTATACCAGCCTACCACTGAAGATGCCTATAAATCACTGGAATACATCACGCATCAGGTAGCGCTGGGGAATATACTGCGAGGGATCCATTATTACGGCGCTTCGGCAATGATCATTCTTGTCGGCATCCATATGATACGGGTATACCTGATGGCAGCCTTTAAATACCCGCGGGAGATGAGCTGGATCTCGGGAGTTATCCTTCTATTTCTTACTGTTGCCATGGGATTTACAGGACAGCTCCTGCGCTTCGACAGCAAAGGCATCTGGTCGGTGGTGGTTGCCGCCCAGCAGGCAGGGCGTCTGCCCCTGATCGGAACACTTGCGGGCAGGTTTTTTCTGGGAGGAGACACCCTGGGCGGGGCGACGCTGAGCAGGTTTTTTGCATTTCATGTATTTCTGGTCCCTGCATTTATCTTTGGCCTGCTCGGGTTGCATATCTACCTGGTGATCCGGAACGGCATATCCGAACCTCCCGAGCCGGGGCGCAGAGTGAACAGAAAGACCTACAGGGAGTGGTACAAAAACCTGCTGAAAAAAGACGGGGTTCCTTTCTGGCCGAATGCGGCATGGCGTGATATGGCATTCGGTCTGCTGGCGGTGCTTGTCATACTGATTCTTGCCGCAGCAGTGGGCGCCCCGGAAATCGGTAAACCGCCCGATCCGACGGATATCGATACTAATCCGAGACCCGACTGGTATTTGCTGTGGATATTTGCCATGTTCGCGCTGATACCCAGGGCACTTGAATCGTATGCCATTGTGCTGATCCCGGTGATCGGAGGACTCGTCATGATACTCCTCCCCATATTGTTTAATACGGGTGAACGCAGCGCCTGGCGAAGGCCCTGGTCGATAGGAATTGTAATCACAACGGTCACGGCAGTGGGTATTTTCTGGCGTATCGGTGTGAAGGCACCCTGGTCGCCGCGCTTCGATGCCAAACCGGTGTCGCCCGAAGTGGTGGGCAATGTAAACGCAGAAGCCAAAGCCGGAGCGGACCTGTTCTATAAGAAGGCATGCATATTCTGCCATACGATCTCAGGCAACGGGGGAATTCACGGTCCCGATCTTTCGGACGTCGGGAACAGGCTGAACGGAGACCAGCTCACACTGAAAATCGTCAACGGGGGAAAAGACATGCCGGCTTATGGCGGCACGCTTACAAAAGAGGAACTCAGCAAGCTGGTTGCATTTCTGAAAACACGCAGGCAGGAGAATGAGAAAGGGGAGGGTTCTGATGAATAGGAAACGGAGTAGGGGGAGTTATAAATGTTGAGTTTTATGCAACATACGAAACGCCCGATATTTAGTTAATCATTAGAAAACCAGTTTATTAAGAGAATTTGTTCGTTGTGCAATAGCTGCGCTTATTAGGTACTAATCTCAAAACAAATTAAAGAACTTTTTATTTTTTTTTATTTTAGGTCGTTTCCAAACGCCAAGCAATTCCCAAAAGTTAGCTTCTTGTTCATCATATGGTTCGCCGCGTAATTTCTTGTCAAGTAAACCGACTTTACTTTTTCCACTAGAATTAGCGCTGATACCTATATGCGTTAATTTATTATCGATTAACCATTTATGACCAAAATTGAAGTTATAGTCAGTTAAACAAATTCCAGCGATATTAATTTTTAACTCTTCCATTTTTGTAAGTAGATTTTTGAATAAAATAGGAGATCGTAGTTGGACAGCCGTCCAATAATCACCAGAATTAGCTCTGTACTTTTTGACTACGTCCATATAGACCGATTCATCTTCAATACCCCAACACATTAATGGTGCTCTGCAAGTAAGCATTGTATATTCAATAGGAGATATCATAAATTTATTTAAAAGGAATTCACTGGTTTCTATTAAAGCATCTTTATCACTTAATCCTCGATAGCGCTTATCAATAAATGCACCGGTCGAACCTTCAATACCATAAAATGTCAAACTTTGACATTCTGATAAACAAGATAAAATATTTGCTTCATTCCTTATCGCCCCTAAATTTTCAATATCATGAGTAAAAAGTACAATATATTTATCCGAAGAGAAATTCTCGGAAAATTTAATTTCACCTAGTTCTTCTGGAAGAAGGGGAAGTGCTTTTTCTAATAAATAGATTTTTTCTTCATCTGTTTCAAAACACATTCTCCATATTATAGTTGAAATAGACTTAGGATCAATCCAACATGAATCAATCATTTTATGTAAAATTGATTTCATTTTACATAAATTTATTGCTTTAAATTGATTTCATTTTTCAAACTTTTAGCCAAAAAATAGTCTAAAAAAATTGAGTGATTAAATGAGAGGTATGAATCTTTATTTCCAATCAATAGAAGCTTACCTGAAATAATTCTTTCAAGAAAATGGATTGAATTTTCATTTGAAACATTATATTTTATGGATAGTGATGATAACTTGGATTTTAGTTCATCATATTTAAAGAGATAACTTGCATAATTAAAGTTTGGTTTTTCTTCTTTATTAAAAAGAAATTCAGCTCGCTCTTTAACAATTTCTGAGAATAAATCGTTACCTAATTTTAATAAATCATTGTTAATTGTTCTTCCCTCTTTATTAGCATCCCATTCCTCCATAATTATTTCCACAATTCTTTTTAAAAGATTCGTTTCTATTAATTTTTCAGGGAATTCAGCACTGTTGCGTATTTTAACGTCAATACACAAAAAAGTTAAAAGAAGAGGATTGGTTGCTATTTTATGAAGCGAGTCATTGGTTGTAATATGTGAAAATAATTTTGACGCGATATCTGTATTGCTGAAAAACCACTGATCTATAAAGTTCTTAATTTGTGCATCATTGAAATCACACATATCATATACCTTTGAATGTTTTGGATATTGAAACAACGTTTCTGGTCTCATTGATAAAACAACTCTATATGAATATGGTAAACCATGCAAAAAATTAATTATTTGATTACGTATAATATCTGTTACTTCGTCTAATCCATCAAAAAACAAAATCCATTGAGGATATTTTTTAATGTTCTTAGCCTCATGCAAAGCGCTGGCTTGAATCTTAGAAAAAGGAAATTTTGCGATTTCAAAATCAATTCCGGGTATTGTGTTTGCAAAGCATTTTGCTAAAATATCAATAGTAATTTCTTTGTTTTCTTGATATTCTTTTAAATTGTTAATATTTCTCAGGGATAAAAAAACTGGTGTGAGAGTTCTTTTTCTATATTTTATTGGTTTTGATTCTTCATTTATTAATCTTAGTGCCCAATTGCGAAGCATTGTTGATTTACCAGAACCTGCTCTTCCTGTAATGCTATTAATATGCATACCGTTTTTAATATCATCATATAATTTCTTGTAAATCTCTTCATCTTGCATTGGTAGACCCATAGATTCATCTCTGTCAAGCATTTTTTCTTGAACATAGATTTCTTTCATATTTATATCTGGCAAGAAATCAAATAGTTTCCAAGTTTCAAGCGTCCTCTTTTGAAAATACTTTATCATTTCCAGATTATCATGAATAGCTATCCTTTTTTTTATTTCCTCCTGGATAAACTTAAAAAACTTAGAAATAGTTGCAATAATTGCAAATAATCCAATGATTAATCCTATGATTTGAACTATATTCAAGATATTTAAATTATAAATGCTTATATACCATTATAATATTGATTTTAACACAATAAGTTCTTCTTTTTCAGTATTTTAAATTAAAGCATCGGTATAATATACGATAGCCATTGATTAAATTTAATAATATTTTACTTTTTTTGAATTTATTTTGTTTTATTGCTTCACTTTTGTATTATTCTGGATCTAGTTGACGCTTTTTTGCTTTAGTATGCAATGCGGACAGATATGGAGCAGCATTGAGGATAACTATGTCTTGTCCGCATTATTCCCGCCTAATTGTTGTGTGGTGTTTTTATTAATCATTATTTTTCAATTCTAAGTTCGTTGGGAGTTTTAACTCCCCTTGTTTCTCCTTTACTTTGATAATGCCAATTCTATTAATTGTTAGCTTTTATTCTATCAATTAGATTCTGAGGCACCAGGTATGTTTTAGTCAGGAAATATTCGACTCTGCTATCCAGATATTTTGTAAATCCATCCTCTAGAACAACCTGCATTTCGGGCGAAAAAGTTCTTTTATCTTCAGGAAGCCTTAAATTCTTGACTGGCATTAAAAATTTTCCTCCAATATAGTAATATTCTAGCTCTTGGAAATTAGCCGTGCGATATGCTAAATAAGCAATTGTTGTATAGAATCCAATAATCCTGCCCCGAGTATACAGCCCACTTGTATTATCTGGCATCATCATATTCGTTTCATAGGGAATGGTTATGTTACGTATAAAAATTACAAAATCCTACCTATCCTTGTTATCAGTAAGCCACATTTTGACTTCTTTTCTCAATCCACCCCGATTACTGAACATGCTTCCAGAAGGAGATAAAACCGAATCCGGTAAGTGATCAACCATACTTACTTCATAGTTTTGAGATAAATACTTTTTTAGTTGTTGTTTGAGGTGTTGAATACAAAATCACGATACCATTTTCTTTTACAATCATAATCTTAGAAGTTGTCTTATCAGAGTAGTATTCCTTGATTGTATCGCTTCTTACATTCTTATATTTCTCTTGAATTACATTTTGTCCAAATGAATTTGCGGAAAATCCGGCAATTAAAATTAATAGTTGAATCTTTTCAATCATTTATAATCAGAGTATTAAATAAGTTTTCTATGAAAGTACACCTTTTGTAATTATTATATTTCATAAATTTGTCTCGTTACCGTGGTGTCGCGCAATTAGCATTATGCATAGTTCTATTTATTACATCGTGTTCGGTTGATATATTCGGTTTTGTATAAACAGGAATAGGAGAAATGGCTTTTTCCTGTTAAAATGAAAGAAATTAGAATACTGACCTGTCGGCAAAGGTAAAGGCAAGGACTGCAAACCTTAATACTCTCCCCGCCATTACTTAATACAAAACCTAAGTTTAGTAATTCCTTATATTAGTACCTTATCTTTTATTTCCTGAGGGCAGTCATCATACAACTCTATTACAAATTTCTTTTCACCATCTTGTTCAACGATCTTGATTGTCCCTATATCAAAGACATCATAATTATCATCATAATATTGTAAGTATAAATTCTGATAACCTTCTAGTCTTATATAAAAATCATACGGACCAATTACAATTGCAATATCTTTACATATTGCCGTAAAAGAGTTTTCGTCTGATAAATAAAAGCTATTAAGCGTTTGTCGCATACAGCCACTTCCCCAATTACCAATATATGTTAGTTCATAATTTGAATCGTTATCGAGGTCGGTTATTAAAAGGTTTTCACTATCGGCACGTTGTTCTAATAGTGTTCCATCTTCATAATAGTGATATCCATGCAGGTCATAAACCGTATCGTTTTTTATAAAAAACCACCTGTTCGTCATACCAGGCACTTCGGACCTTGCTGAAAATATTTGTCCACTAAATTTAGAGTATATATCGTCTGTTGTATACTCAACGATACTGTCAAAAGCAAAGCTTGGATTCATACCTGGCCTATATCCAAACACCCAATCCGTAATTAACGAATCGGCTTTCTCAATGGTAATTCTACCTTTTGCTTTGTTATCTTCCTTTTTGCTAATGTCGGAATCTTCTTTGTCGCAGGATATAAAGAAAATGATTGAAATAAGTGCAATAAAAATTGTATTTCTCATATTTGATAATTTAAATTTTATTTAACAGATGAAATAAGAATGATTAAGGTTGCTTATCTAACTGTTTTTTCCAGTAAACCCAGGGTAAAAACACCTTTCATTTTGAAATTTCAATGATTTCGTTCCTGCTACACAATCAGCACTAATATCCTTAACAGTATCACTTACTTGACTATATAAATCTGAAAGGCTTCCCATTAATATAATAATACATTTCAAAATTCACATATCGTAATATTTTAATTTATATGCTGAAT
>CAZDCD010000019.1:76083-89868 GCA_964503885.1 uncultured Bacteroidales bacterium | reverse complement strand
CTCATGAGAACGTTTCACTTAGTTGTTCAACTTACAAATTTCAACCTGCTTGCAGTAGACAAGTTCACTGCGTTTTTGAAATTTGAGTTTCACGAATAAAATTATCAGCTGCTAACCATAAAGATAATCAACCTAAGTGAAATAGTAATAATAAGTCTATTGACTTTTGTCTGCCATTTGACAAGTCACGCACAGGCAGTTTATGCGGCTAATAATACCGGAGATGATAATAATCCGGGTAAACAAGAAGTCCCTGTCTTCTCAATCCATAAAACTGCAGAAATTATTCGAAGCCCGGGTAATGTTATTTACGTTATGAAAATAAACCCTGATATCTATATCATGGATAAACACGTTGAAATTGCCACGGAGAAACCAATGGATTGCAACCATATTTGTAATCAATTTTATTCTGTTCAGCCGCAATCTGTACTTAATGAATAGCATAATCTAACGTGAACTCAAGATAAGGGATGATAATTAAATTATTGATATTGAAATATATAATTTACGAAACTTTTGTGTATCCTTTGAGTCTTAGAGTCTCAGTTGCATTAAACATTTATGAAAATAGGTCACGAAGGCACAAAGTCACGAAGATTCATAAAGAATCTCATCTAAATACTTGATCAAAAGATTTTTTATTTCGAACTCACAATAATTTATATAAAATACCTGGCATATCTGCGGTAAATATTACAGCAGACAACAAGATCTGAACCGGAGCGGTTTGTACTATTTTTTTGATATTTTATGCCTCAATCCTTAAAAAAAACTTGAGCATTAACTTCTTTTTATATTTAAATGTTTCAAAAATTTACTATCTTAAGTTATAGATTTCCAATTTAAAATGTAATGAATTCAGCGATAAGATTTGGCGTTGTTGTTAGCATTTTAAGAATGACTAATAGTCTATTTGTCAAACTGATATTATCTTTTATCATAACAATATTCCTAAATAACAAATTGAACTCTCAGATTGTAAAAACAAATTTTGACAGGATAACCCTGAAAGACGGGCTATCGCAATCTACCGGAGGTTATATGATTCAGGATAAAAAGGGATTTCTATGGGTTGCGACATTTGGTGGTCTTAACAGATACGATGGATATTCTTTTAAAACCTACAAGCACGATGATAATGATAGTACGAGCCTTAATCACGATGGCGCTATATTTTTATTTGAAGATAATGAAGGTTATATCTGGATAGTGAACAACAGTAACGCGGGATTAGATAAATATGATCCTATAACCGATAAATTTGTAAATTATAAAAATAATCCCGATGATGAATCAAGTATTAGCAGCGATGCAATTTATTATGTTATGCAGGATAAATTGGGGAATATTTGGGCTTGTGCGAATAATGCACTCAATTTAATTGTGAAGGATAAAAATGGGAAAAAACCCGTAAAATTTATCCGCTATTACTACCCGACAAACACAAATAATTTTTCTTTGATTTATGAAGATAAAAATAACAATCTTTTAATCATTTCCAACCAGCTATTTATCTTTAACAGGAAGACCAGAACATTCCAAGATGCAGAATTAAGTCTCGATATAACTCTGACAACATCAGCAGTAGAAG
The DNA here is from genome assembly GCA_964503885.1 of uncultured Bacteroidales bacterium. Lineage (GTDB taxonomy): Bacteria > Bacteroidota > Bacteroidia > Bacteroidales > UBA10428 > CAZDCD01. The sequence goes on along the minus strand of CAZDCD010000019.1, from coordinate 88,274 downwards.
ATAAAAATGGAGATATTCTAATAGGGACCGTTGAGAATGGAATTAAAAAAATTTCGTTTGACAAAAGAAATTCAAGATATATAGAGTTACCGATAGAGACTTATAATATTGCACCAACAGACCGTATTTTTCTGATAAAAGATGAATTCCAAAATATCTGGATAGGTTCCAGGACAAAAGGCTTATATAAATATAATCAGGATAAAGGAATGTTAACACATTTCCCGTCAAATAGTTGCGATATACGCTCTATAAGTGAGAATTCTATACAATCTCTGTTTATTGACCGATCTGGCGTTTTATGGGTTGGGACATTTAGCCAGGGTTTATGTAAAACAGATCTTTATAGAAAAGAATTTGAGCACTATAAATCGATACCGGGAAATCCCAATTCACTTTCCGGTAATCTGATTTCTGCCCTGCATAGCATAAGTCCTGATGAACTTTGGGTTGGGGTACAACAAGATGGTGGAGTTTCAAGATATATCTTTTATGAAGATAGAGAACCAAGAGTTATACAGTATAAATATGATCCAAATAACCAAAATACTATTGGGGCCAATTTTACTATATGTCTTGTTCAGCGAAAGAATGGAGACGTTTGGCTTGGAAGTGTGGGCGGAACTATCTCAAGAATAATACCTGAAGATCCCGAATCAGGTATTCCTGAAAAAATAGTAAGATACCCCATAGTTGGCTGGACATTTTCCATTTTCGAAGATAGTGAAGGAATTATTTGGGGTGGTACCTGGGATGCCGGTTTATGGCGCTATAACGATAATTCTGAAGAGTTCGTTTATTATAGAAATGATCCTGATAATTCCAACAGTTTAGTCGATAACATTGTATGGGCAATTGGGGAAGATCACAACAAAAATATTTGGATTGGTGGAAATGCTAAAGGAATCAGCATTCTGCCCTATACTCAGAAGAATAAAATGAAGCCTGAATTCATTAACTTTAAATTTGATAAAAGCAATCCCAAAAGTATAAGCAACAATACCATCAATGTTTTTTATCAGGATAAAAAGGGGACTATGTGGATTGGCACGAATGATGGTTTAAATCGTGTAATTGACAGCAAGAACGCTATTGATAATATTGACACCGCCCAAAATTTTGAGTTTTTCTCCTACAATGTAAAAGATGGATTGCCCAGTCCGTCAATCGTTGGAATCCTTGAAGATGAAAAAGGGAATTTATGGCTGAGTACTTCTAATGGACTCTCAAAATTTGATTTTTCAGATAGTACTTTTACAAATTATTCAGAAAGTGATGGTTTACAAAGCAACGAGTTTTGGCATAATGCATATTTTAAGAATTCCAAGGGAAGACTGTTTTTTGGTGGGCAAAATGGCTTTAATGCCTTTTATCCAAATAAAATTATAGCTAATCCTTTTATTCCTCAGCTTGCATTTACCGACCTGAAAGTTTTAAATAAGTCTGTCAAAGTTGGTGAAAAAATCAATACTGATATTATCCTTCAGAAGGAGCTTAACCAAATGTCAAATATTGTGTTATCACATAAGAATAATGTCTTTACCATTGAATTTGCGGCGCTTCATTATACTCAGCCAACCGATAATAAATATGCCTATTACCTTGAAGGATTTGAAAAAGATTGGATTTATGTTGATAACCAAAGATCGGCTACATATACTAACCTGAATGCCGGGAAATATACGTTCAGGGTGAAAGGTTCAAATAATAATGGGATATGGAACGAAACCGGAATAAAAATGAATATCAGGGTGAAACCTCCATGGTGGAAAACATGGTGGTTCAGAATATCACTTATTTCAGTTATTATCTATTTAATCTACTTTACTATCAGGAATCGTCAGGAAAGAACCAAAAAGGAGAATATTTTCCTACAAGAAAAAATTGATAAGGGAGAAAGCGAACTTCAAAAACAAAAAGATGAAATTGAACTACATAAAAAAGAAATCGATAAAAAAGAGCAATTTGCGTTGGAGACCAACTGGTTTTATAAAGGAATGACCATTTTATCAGATATTATAAGTAAATATAATAATGATCTGAAAACAATGACTTCCAGAATCCTGCCTGTATTAATTGATTTGTTAGAAGTAAAAATTGGTGCATTTTACATTGTAAATGATAGCGATAAAAGTTCTCCTGTTCTCGAACTTATGAGCTATTATGCATCAGAAGACACAACCAAGAACAAAATGGTTCCGGTAACTGAAGGATACCTGGGAACCTGTTACAAAGATAGAAAAATTGTTATTGTAGATAACATACCAGGAGATTACATTAAATTGAAATCAGGACTGGGAGGGATACCAATGAATTTTTTAATTCTAATTCCAATACTATATGAAAACGAAGTAAAAGCTATTATAGAATTTGCTTCCCTGGAACAAATTGCACCATTTAAATATAAACTATTGGAAAAAGTAGCAGAAAATCTGGGATCTTCTATTGAATTGATAAAAATGAATGCAAAGATGAATCTGCTGGTAACTGAATTAAATACCCATTCCGAAGAATTAAATGCCCAGAAAGAAGAAATGTTGCAAAATATTGAAGAAATGAAAGCAACTCAGGAAGAAAATGAAAAAATAAAAATTGCCGCTAAAAAAAGAGAAGATAAAATACAGGAACAACTAAAGAGATATGTTGAAATGGAAAATGAATACAACGAGCTCAAGAAAAAGTATAATAACCTGGCCTGAGCCTTATCCACATCAGGTACATTAATGTATCCGTATCGATTATGATACAATTCCAGAACAAAACAGGTTAACAGATAACCATTTGAACCAATATACTTTTTTTTATTTCTTACGTATAAGAAAATATTTTTTATTATTTCATACAAATCTTTATTGATGCCAATCGGGCCGTAGACAGTTGATTAACCTATGCAAATAATTTTCTGCAGATACCTTCTGAATTCCGACCTACCGATTCCGGATCCCCAATTACCAAACTGAATACCTGTAATCTTTCGACCTAATCCTGATCCTCACTCCGGCTGCAGGACAGGTTCTTTTTTCCCGGGATTATTATATACCAGTAAAATAAGTAATGCCAGCAATCCCAGGAAAATATAAATCAGATTGGTTGTGCTGTGAGCGATCAGCGCAAAGATCTGGCCATGTTCAATAGAGATATTGTACACCGACAATGTTAAAATAACCATGATATGCCAGGGGCCGATACCCCCCTGAATGGGCAACAGCATGGCAAGTCCTCCCATAAGAAATGTAGTGGCGCCCACAAATATGGACAGATTTTTAGTGGGTTCATAGGCAAGGAAGATGACATATAGCATAAGCAGCCACATTAAAAATATAAACAGTGTATGGGCGATAAAATACCATTTGTTTTCAAGCTTGCTGATTGTCTTAATCCCCTCAACCAGATTGTACCTGATTTCCTTGATTTTCCTCTTCAATGAAATGCCTCTGGCTTCCCTGCGTCTTTTCAGATATTTCCTGAATTCAACAACAACCAGGATCAGCACCATCAAAATTCCAACCGCTATCAGGATGTTTTTTGGAGTAAACATTCCGGCATTCTGTGGTTTATGATTTTCGAATGTGCTGACAATCTCATTGATTCTGGTTTTGTCAAAAATCATTCTTATCTTGTTCAGTTGGGAAAAGATGATGATCAGCGCCAGGATCAACAACGTGATCAGGTCAGCAAGACGCTCGACGAAAACTGTCCCCACCAGTTTGGAAAAAGGAATTTTTTCATATTTGGAAAGCACATTGCATCTCCCTATTTCACCGGCTCTCGGCAGGAACAGATTCACCAGGTACAACACCAGAACCGAAAGAAAAGTATTGAAGAGCTTGGGGCGATAGCCCATAGGTGTGATCAGCATATTCCACCGGATGGCCCTGCTGACCTGTGACATAATGCTGAGTATTATAGAGACTGCAATCCAGAAATAATTGATATGGCTTAGGGCTGATTTCAGCGCCTGCAGGTCCATATCGCCGTAAACTCCCCAAAAAAGAACGATGCCAATCGCAAGAAAAAGTATATATTTTGAAATACTAATCAGCCTTCTTTTCATGGTTGCTTAAGCAAAAAATTGAATTCTGCAAAAGTAACCAATAATGCTTTTAAATGATCTCAACATCCTATATTTTTTCCAACGGTGTGGCCGTTCATCCTATAGTAATATTAAAGGGATTGCCCTTTATAGATCCTTGAATTCTCCAACGAAACTATATCTCCGTAATACCGGCGTACTACACCTGTTACCGTTTGTGTAACATCGGCCTGTGCGTTCCCGAAAGAATCAATATAATAATTGATATCAAAAGCTCCCAGGGTGGTATTGGTGTAAACACGCAATATGAATCCATCTCCGCGCTTATTCGTATCAAGGAGATATTTTGAAATTTTACCCTCGGTGGTGACACCGCCAACTCCATTGGCTCCCAGACCCGAATTTGAACCCAGCTGGATAACACAATGCGTCGTATCGATCATTACGAAATTTAATGTGGAGTTCACCGGAATCCTTGTTCCTGTTTTGTTGCCCAGCAGATCGGCTTCAAGCACAAACTGTTTCTGTTCAAGAATGGATTTGGTGACTTTAAATGCTTTCTCTGCTTCTTCTTTCCGCTGTTTTTTGCGCTCCACACGCTGCATCTGTTTCTGATCGGCTGTGTTAACAGGTTCTTCCTGCTGTGCAAAGGCCGAACCTGTCAAACTGATTATTCCTAAAATAATTAGTGCTTTTTTCATGGTTAATGCCCTCATTTAGTTAATTATAAATAAACAAGATTATTTGATCAAAGTCAGTGCCAAAAGAATAAAATCCGGACATAATTTCCTTGTTTTTAACATTTATTAATACGATGTTATGGCAGCAACTGAATCCGACAAATAAGGTATGTGATATCCCGGATGCAAGATGCGGATATCGGAGTGATTATTCCTGAATATTACCGGCTTTTGTTACTTGTTGCTCGTCACGTGTTACAATAACAGAACGCACCGGGGATAAAGACCTAATCATAGGAATGATATCAGTGGAGAGTATCAAAGTATTCAAGCAATCCGATAACCTGTGTTATATGCTCCAGATTCAGGTTATGGCTGATGATATACTCATTTAGCTCCTTTTCCTTATCGCGAAGCAATTTCAGGAGTGGCTTGGATTCTAGCCTGGTTTTTTCAACGGTCCCGTCAGACAGCACTATATAATATAAAATCCCGTTTCTGTACTCGTCGTATCTCCTGTTCTGAGAATACGCTCCCTGATAATCAGCGGGTACAAATTGCCTGGTATATTTTGCCAGAAGTTTTGTCTTCCCGTCGTAAAGAATTTGGGCATAGGACCATATCTCCGGTAGTTTTGGATTGAGGAGAAATTTCCCGAACAGGAGTTTTTCCCCATTTTCGCCCATCAATTCGAACGATTTTATCTGCTCCTTCTGAATAAGCATTACCGTGCCTGTTTTGGAGTGTTTATATTCCACCTCATCGGTGTAGACATCATACCTCAGATTCAAATTGAGAATATACATGCTGTCCTTGAAATAGACATTCCCGGTTGACCATGATTCGCTATAGTATGGTGTTCCTCTTACACCCTCATAGAGTGCATCGGGTTTCTGCATTAGGATATACCCTGAGTGGCTTGTAAATCTCCGTAATTCTTCTTCGGTTAAAGGAACCGGATGGTTCTGTGCCAGCAAAGTGGCTGCCACACGAACAAGCACTGCAAAAACCAAAATGTATTTCATATCCTCTACTATCAGGTTTATGCGTTTAAGAATTCTTCAATATCCTGCCTGATCTTCCCGATAAGCATTTCCCTCGATTCAATGCTGGTCCAGGCAATGTGCGGGGTAATAAAAAGCTTTTCAGGTTCGGCAATACGCAATAAAGGGTTACCCTCCGAAACCGGTTCTGATTCCAGTACATCGAGAGCAGCACCGGCTATCAGGTTCTCATTTAGTGCCCTGGCCAGATCGGGTTCGCTGACTATCCCTCCCCTACCTGTGTTAATGAGAAATGCTCCCGGCTTCATCAACCTCAGTCTTTCGTAATCCAGCAATCCTCTTGTACGATCATTTAACGGACAATGAACAGATACCACATCAGAAACTGCCAGCAATTCGCTAAGCGCCAGATGCCTGAATAGCTTATGTCGTGTATTTTTACCGGAAGTTGAGTAAAACACAATACCGGCACCGAATACCGCTGCTATTTCAGCTACCCTTTTACCGATATTGCCTAATCCTATAATTCCAAATGTTTTGCCCTTCAATTCCCGGAATTTACGGCCATGGTGTGTAAAGATGTCGCTTTGGGAATAGCTGCCTGATTTTACGTATTCATCGAAATACCTGCTGTGATTAAGCAGATAAAACAGCATAGCGAAAGTAGACTGGGCCACACTTTCGGTTGAATAACCGCTCACATTCCTAACGGCAATATTCCGTTGCCTTGCATATTCCAGATCTACATTATTCATTCCAGTCGCTGCGATACAAATGAGCCTGAGCTGTGGACAGGCATCGATCACCTCTTTGTCTATAATTACCTTATTGGTGATGACAATGTGTGCATTTTTTATCCGTTCAATGCGTTCGTTCTTCTGCGTAATCTTGTACACCACAAGGTTTCCCAGTTCGCTGATCTTTTTAAGTCCCTGAACATCCCCGATTGTTTTGGCATCAAGAAATACGATATTCATTTATATGATCTTTCCTGTTTAAAACAAGCTTATCGATGCATTTTATTTCTCTGATAAACAGACCACTATGAAATTCAACCGGCGTTCCGGCTATAAGAGCCGGGAAGTGCTCTACCGTTTTCGGGGCGATTTACCGCTGCGCTGCCTGGCCATATCTTCCAACCGTTTTTGCAGGCTGGATTTTTTCTGGGGTTTGGCTTTTCTGGCTTCCATTTTTTTCAACAGGTCATTCTCATCAATAAACTGTTTGAAAAGCCAATTCTGGCCGAATGTGATAAGGTTTGCCAGAAAATAATAATAGGTAAGCGCAGCCGAAAAATTGTTCAGGAAAAACATGAACATTACCGGCATAATATACATCATGGTCTTCATTCCCGGCATCTGTTGGCTGCTTGCGGTAGTTTGATTGCTAACCCGCATGGTAATGATGGTGGAAACAGTCATCAATAATGTAAATAAACTTACATGATCGCCATAGCCCAGCGGAACCTTAAAGGGCAAACTAAGAATTGAGTCATAGGTCGAAAGGTCGGTGGCCCAAAGGAAACTCTCCTGTCTGAGTTCAATAGATGTGGGGAAAAACCGGAACATGGCAAACAAGATCGGAAACTGAAGCAATTGAGGAAGACATCCGCCAAGCGGACTGGCCCCGGCTTTCTTATAAAGCGCCATTGTGGCCTGCTGTTTTTCCATTTCTTTACCTTTCGGATACTTCTTCGTTAATTCATCGATCTGCGGTTTCAACACCCTCATTTTAGCCTGCGAAAGGTAAGAACGGTAAGTAAGCGGCAATAATCCTATTTTTATAATAATGGTAAGCAGCAGTATAATGATCCCATAATTACCGATGAACCTGCTCAGCCAATCGAAAATAACAATGATCACATATTGATTGATCCATTTTATTATTCCCTTACCCACAGTAACAAGGTCCTGCAGTTGACTATCCTTATATTTTTTAAGCAACTTAAATTTATTCGGTCCAAAATAGAATTTAAAAGACAGCGGTTCCTGGCTGTCTGCATCATAAGGTAACCCAATAACCGCCCTGAAATTCTTAATATAATCACTTGTTTCCGGCATTTTTGAAGTTTTCAGCAGAGCATTATCGAACGCGTTATTGGCAATGATCACCGAAGAAAAGAACTGGTCTTTAAATGCAATCCATTCCACCTTGGTCGACAGGTCAAGTTCTTGCTCTGGTTTATTGGTCCTTGCATTGAAATATTCGACATCTTCTTCAAAGGGCTTATAATACAGGGTGGTGTAGTTGTTCTCGTTCTGTTTGCCTCTCTCCTGCTGGGGTGAGAGTAACTCCCAGGTCAGATCGATCGTTCCCGGTTTGGTGTAGATATCCTGCAATCCACGGATATACGCCCTGAAATTGACCATATACGTGCCTTTATGCATCGTATATACATATTCGATATATTTATCCTCCGCTATTTGTAGCCTCATGGTAAGTGATGCAGAATCTGCGGTCACCCGGATGTTTTTATTTTCGGTCCGGGGTTTAAAATACAGATCGTTAGTGAAGATCAGCTTGTTCTGATAATAGAAATTTAGCCCGAAGATGGTTGAATCACCTGTAAACAAAAGAAGAGGCAATGAATCATAGGTCTGATAGTTCTTTAGTTCTGCTGTATATGGTCTTCCTCCTTTAGTGGAAATGGTGAGTTTAAGCAGATCATTCTCCATTGTATAGAATTCATCTGAACCGCTTGCTGTGCCCGCAAATTCTCCATACCGGTGATGCAGGTCTTCGATGCTCACCGGACCAGCGACGGAATCAACAGATGCCTGTTCTTTCGTTTCTTCATGCAGTTGCCTGGCAACCTCCTCATTCGTTTGTTCCTGTTTTACCCTGCTGAGTGAATCTGCAATATACTGCCTCCGTGCAAGCTCATCCTTATTGGGCTGATTAACGACAGCCCAAACCACTAATATTCCAACAATAATAATGATGCCAATAATAGAATTCCTATCCATTCGTATTCATTTGATTTTTGAAATAGTTCACTTTCATTTTAGGTTTTAATCTTACTATGCAATCATGAAATCGATGCCTTTACAAAACTAACAAATAATGGGTGCGGTCTTAATACCGTACTGCTGTATTCGGGATGAAACTGCACACCGACAAACCATTTTTTTGCCGGAATTTCCATAATTTCCACGAGGCAGGTATCGGGATTGATCCCTGAAGCGATCATGCCCGCCTTTTCAAAGGCATCGAGGTAATGGTTGTTGAATTCGTAACGGTGCCTGTGCCGTTCCATGATCTCTTTGATGCCATAAGCTTCCATAGTTTTCGTTCCTTTCTTGATCACGCAAGGGTAACCACCCAGACGCATTGTTCCCCCTTTATCGGTAACCCCTTTTTGTTCCTCCATGAGATCGATCACCGGATCGGGAGTCTTCGACTCCATCTCGGTTGAATGCGCCTTTTCCAGTCCGAGTACATCCCTTGCAAATTCCACTACAGCACACTGCAATCCCAGGCAAATTCCGAGGAAAGGCACATCGTGTTCACGTGCATATTTTACAGCCAGGATCTTCCCGTCGATACCCCGGTCGCCAAAACCCGGTGCAACAAGAATACCTTTGAAATCTTTGAGCAATTCAATGTAATTTGCCTCATTAATATCTTCCGAATGGATAAATTTTACATCCACATGGCAGTCGTTAGCTGATCCGGCATGAATCAGTGATTCATTGATCGATTTATAGGAATCCTGCAGCTCGACATATTTACCGATCAGTGCAACCCGTATCTGATATTTCGGATTTTTCAGCCGTTTCAGAAATTGCTTCCATGGTGTCAGATCCGGTGTTCCGCTATCAGGCAATCCCAGCTTCTTGATCACAGTCTGATCGAGCCTTTCTTTCTGCATCAGAATGGGCACTTCGTAAATGGTGGACACATTTATTGACTGTATGACAGATTCGAGGTCAACATTACAGAAAAGGGCTACTTTACGGCGGATATCAATGGTAAGCTCTTTCTCTGTACGTAATACCAGGATATTGGGTTGAATCCCGTTTTCGAGCAGAACTTTTACAGAATGTTGTGTAGGTTTGGTTTTCAACTCTCCGGTTGCAGAAAGGTAAGGAACCAGTGTAAGGTGAATGACAAGGGTATTTGACTCTCCCATCTCCCACTTTATCTGTCTTACGGCTTCAATATAAGGCAATGATTCAATGTCGCCTACTGTTCCGCCGATCTCGGTAATGACTACATCGAGTTTCTGTTTGGTACCCAACAGTTTAATTCTCCGCTTGATCTCATCGGTAATATGCGGAATAACCTGAACGGTCTTGCCCAGATAATCACCCTTCCGTTCTTTGTTGATAACCGACTGGTAAATTCTGCCTGTTGTAACGTTATTGGCCTGTGAAGTAGGAACTCCCAGGAACCTCTCATAGTGTCCGAGATCAAGATCGGTTTCGGCTCCGTCGAGCGTTACATAACACTCACCATGCTCATACGGATTAAGCGTTCCTGGATCCACATTAATATACGGATCAAGTTTTTGTATGGAAACCTTAAATCCTCTGGCTTGCAATAACTTACCAAGAGATGCCGAAATAATTCCTTTGCCCAGAGAGGAGGTTACACCTCCTGTTACAAAAATATATTTTGTAGCTGCCAAAACCTATCTGCTATTTTATATGCACTGCATAACAATTATTCTTATCAACGTAATGTATTGAGAATTTTATTCCTCAATATCATCGATCATTTTAATTTTTTCGGTAAGAATCTCGATCTTACTCTTGGCATTATTGATCTTTTTCTGCACTTCCCTGATCATTGAATCGGCATTTTTCGATTTGGCAAAAAACCCGATGTTATTCTCCCACAATACGATATCATTTTCAAGCTGTTTTACCTTAGTGATAAACTTATCGCGTTCCTGGATGATCCTGTAATCCGAATTCTGCCTGCCTGAAATATTTTCAAGCTTCGATTTAAACTTTATCAGGTTTTTTTTGTCGTCATCAATTTTCAGTGCATCAAACTTTTTGTTTATCGCACTCCTGTATTTCTCCTGTATTTCGTTTTTTTGTTCAAAAGGTACAAAACCAATGTTTGCCCATTCACGCTGAAACTCTTTGAGTATGGCAAGATTTTCTTCGGTGTTTGAGGTAAGTTCGGCGTTGTTGATCCGTTCAATCAATTCTTCCTTCTTTTTGAGATTCGATTCGTAGGACGAATCAATGGATGCAAAGTGCTTGGATTTTCGTTCGAAAAAAGTATCGCACGCACTGCGGAATTTTCTCCACACTTTATCGGACTGTTTGTAAGGTACAGGGCCGATCTCTTTCCAGCGTTTCTGCAGGGCAATCAGTTCTTCGGTGGTCCTTTTCCAGTCAGTACTTTCCTGGAATGCTTCAGCCTGTTCACATAAACCCAGTTTTAGCTGAAGATTATCTTCCTGCTCGTGCCTGGCTTGTGAGTAAAAATCACGCTTGTGACCGAAAAACAGGTCACAAGCATCCCTGAAACGTTTGTATATTTTATTGTTATCTTTTTTAGGGGCAAAACCAATGGTTCTCCATACTTTCTGCAATTCCACCAGCTCACGTGAATACTTTTCCCATTCCTGAAACGATTCTATTTCTCTGGCGGCAATCTCTTCAGCTTTTTCGCAGAGCAGTGTTTTGGCTTCCAGGTTCTTTTTCTGTTCCTGTTTCAGATTCAGAAAATACTCCTGGTGCTTTTTATTGATCGTGGTAGTGGTCTCCTTAAATCTTTTCCATATCTCGGTCCTCATTTCGGCGGGCACGGGACCGATTTCCCTCCATCGCGCATGCAGCGTCTGGAGGATATTGAATGCCGTAATCACATTAGGCTCAAGAAGCAACTCTTCAGCTTTTTCGCACAGCCCGATCTTCAGCTCAAGGTTCTTTTTAAGATCCAGGTCGCGCAATTCCTGGTTTATCTTAATGTAATCGTAAAATGTCTCAATATGGTGATGATAGGTCTCCCACAGATCGTTCAGGTTTTGCTGGGGCACAGGACCTGCCTCCCTCCACCGTTGCTGCAGCTCTCTGAATTCCTGGAAGGTTTTATTGATGGATTCTTTACGGTTGACCAGGTCCTTGATCTCTTCGATAATTTTATATTTTTCATCGAGATTTTTTTGTTTGTCAACCTCGAGATTTTTGTTGTATTCTGTCTTGTAATCTTTATACCTCGCAAGATATTCTTTCAGATCCTTCTCCAGCGGTTCCTCTTCAGGTTTAAAATCTTCCGGCAATCCGCCCTCGTCGAGAAATCTCTTGCGTTTCTTCTCAAGTTCAGCTTTGTGTTTTTTGTAAAAGTTGAGCTTTATCTGATCAACATCATCTTTTATTTCGAGCACCGATCCCTTGTCAAGCAAGTCTTTCAGCGTGGCTACCAGATCTTCCTTGCTTAATGCGGTATAGTCAATAATTTCTTTTTCTGACTGAGTATCCTGTTCAGGCTCAACGGATGCAGCTCCGGATTTTG
>CAZDCD010000019.1:16935-75983 GCA_964503885.1 uncultured Bacteroidales bacterium | reverse complement strand
TCCGGTTCAGTTTCAGGTTCCACCTCAGATTCGGCTTCAGGCTCTGTTTCCGGTTCGGCTTGAGGTTGCGCCTCAGACTTGGCTTTGGGTTTTTCTTTGGTTACAGGCTTTTCGTTTTCCGGTGCATCTCCTGAAGCCACCTTACCCTTTTTCTTTTTGGAAGAAGCGGTTTTCTCTTCTGCCTGAAGTTCAACTTCTGCATTTTCAGCAGGATTGTCCTCATCGGTTGTCATAACTTCTTTTGAATCAGATTCAGGATCTGCCGGTATTTTTTTATCCTGCAGGTGTTCCTTATTTTCGGTATCGCTGTTTTCTTTACCGAATTGTTCATCGTGAACAGAGTTGTCAGGTTTTTTCTTAACCATCATCGTTACCTTTGGTAGTGCCAAACACAATTTTTTACGAAGTTACGAAAATAGACATTAACTGCTAATAGTCAAAGTTTTTTAGCAGTTATTCTGGAATTCGGCCATACAGGAATACTGAGGAAAGCCGGGCATAATGGTAACGTATTTATCCCTGCAGGATATATAAAAAGAACGGTAAAAGTTTTTGTGACATTGGTGCCGCCAGAATTCATAAAAATTTAAAATACTGAAATTATGGTAATTACATGAAATCTTTTGGAATTTTATCTACATTCATCTAAAAGCTGCATTACGAAAGATAGCTATACCGGAAAAAGAATTTTCGGCCACCCTTCCAAACGAATGGTGTATTGATGGATCATGAAGGATAATATTAACTTTGCAAAAAAGAACTGTGATGCGCATAGATATTCTTACGATTTTACCGGAGCTCCTGAAAGGACCGTTTGATGATTCGATCATCAGGAGGGCACAAGATAAAGGCCTGGCTGAAATTGTTATCCACAACATCAGGGATTATGCCACCAACAAGCATAAACAGGTTGATGATTATGCATTTGGCGGTGGTGCAGGGATGGTTATGTGTATTGAGCCCATAGATAAGCTTATCACAAAACTGAAAAATGAACGGAACTACGATGCCGTAATCTATACCTCTCCGGACGGCATTCCATACTCTCAGAAAATGGCTAACCAGTTATCTACTTTGGGGAACATCATTATTCTCTGCGGCCATTATAAGGGCATCGACCAGCGGATACGCGACAACCTGGTTACTATGGAAATATCGATCGGAGACTATGTGCTGTCAGGCGGAGAAATTCCTGCGGCGGTAATTGTAGACAGTATCGTAAGGCTAATCCCGGGTGTTTTATCGGATGAGACATCGGCCCTTACTGATTCGTTCCAGGATAATCTTCTCTCACCGCCTGATTATACCCGACCGGCGAATTATAAAGGCTTCCCTGTACCTGATGTATTGCTGTCAGGAAACCAGAAAGAAATCGATCGGTGGAAATGGGAGCAAAGCATTGAGAGAACAAGACGTTTCAGGCCTGCATTGCTGGACGATACGAAAGACAATACCTTATCTGAAAAATGAATAACCCCGCTGCAAACATACGGGGTATCAGTAAGAAATCTTTATCTTTTCGATGCAAGCATAGGAATATTATGCTCATTTATCCCGATACGCCAGGCTATCGGGATTATTCCCTTCGGTCATGAGATAGTTCGTTCAACTTACCCCCGGTAATTATCAGGGTCAATGCGCTTCACTTTTGAAATTTGAGTCTCACGAAAAAAACGATTGATCGTGATGCCCGGCATCCTTTCTTCAACTATCCCCTGTGGCAAATAGAATTGTAAGGACAGTTCTGGCAGACCTTCTCATCATCGGTCTGTATAAAGGGGACTGTCCGGTCGAAAAGATCAGCCAGAGTTTCATTCAGTCGTATTTCGAACGCTTCAAGAAGACCTGATGGATCAACAACAGGAAGCATATTCCTCCCTTCCTTACGGAATATCCTGATGTCGAAATTCCGGGTAAAGATATCCCGCACAAAATACAATCCCGGGATTATGTTCGTATCTCCGCCGGCCTTTTTATGCACCAGCAGGTAGAGTAAGATCTGGAAAACTGCATCATTGCGCAGCGAACCTTTCTTATCAAAAAGGGAATCAATATCCTCAAAGGTATTCTTCTGCCTGCCAGTTTTGTAATCGATGATCCTGGCGGTACCGTCAACCTCGTCAATCCTGTCGATCACCCCTCCTATTCTCACTGATCTGCCACCACCAATCCCAATCCTGGCGGTTACCCATTTTTCCAGGTCTGTGATCCTGAAAGGTGCATTCTTTCGGTCGAATTCCAGCACCTTAAAAACATAGCTGGTAATGATTTCCTTCACGATGATATTCTTCCCTTTAATGGTATTTGTTTTATCATTACCAAAGTAGACCTCCAGAAATGCCTCATGAATGGCTGCTTCTACCATTGTTTTTTCATTCAGAAGCTTATCGATGTCCGGAATTTTAATTTCCCTGCCCTTATAGGGTTTATAGATGATCTCCATGATCTTGTGGAGAACGGTTCCGAATACCGACGGATCGATCTCCTCCATAACCGTTTCGGGTTCTTTCATTCCGGCTATATACCTGAAATAAAATTTCAGCGAACAGTTGAGGTATGTATTTATCGCACTCGGGCTAAGTATTACCGGTTCTTCAGTCTTCCAATATTTTTCAAGGCGGGCAGTGATCTCATCCGTCTTCACCACAATATTTACCAGGGGCGCTCTCCAGGTAAAATCTGTGGCAATGCTTTTCAGGTTTACATTGAACCGGTCATCATAATAAAGTTGCTGTAGAAACCTTGACCTTTCGCCTTTATTCAGTCCATCGTGCCTCGAATTATATACAAGAACAACATGTTCAGCCCGCTGGATCAGCCGGTAAAAATAGTATCCGTATATGGCATCGCGATGCTCCGGCACAGGAAGGTCAAAGCCTTTACGCAGGTTTAGCGGTATAAATGTAGGAAATGAACCTGTTCTGGGAATAACAGATTCATTGGCCGACAATAGAATTACATTCTTAAAGTCGAGTGACCTGGTTTCCAGAATTCCCATCACCTGCAATCCTTTGAGAGGTTCCCCGCTGAATGGGACCGATAATCCGGAGAGAGCCCTCAGGATTAACCTGAAAACAGATACGGAAGTGAGCTTTACCCTGGTAGCGGCGATGAGTTCCTTCAATATCCTGATGCTCAGCATGGCATGGTACAGGAATTCTTTCTCATAGCTCGAAAGAACTATTTTATCTGCCTGGCCGGCGCTGATGATGAATGTAAAGATATCAAGGATGTATCCCGGGATCATTGACGGATCTTCGGGTTTACCGGCTACAATTTTCAGAAACGGATCGCCGGTAAACCCGGTCAGGGGCAACCAGATCTGATTGGTGTTGATAATCTTTTGCCTGACCGATGCTGCCGATTCCCCACACACCGTTGCAACAACAGGGTTTCCAAGCAGTGCGAGAACATCTTTATAATAAAAAGCACCGTCCGGCTGTGAAGTTCCATACAGGTTACCCAGGCAGTAGACGATCTCATATACCGTGCTGTGCTTCAATGGGTATCCCATTGAAACATTAATATGTTCAATATGCCCTGGAACTGCTGCAAGCACATCCAGAAGAATAGACTCATCCGCCAGGACGATGGCAGTTTCTTCAGCTCCGAATCCCTGTCCATTGTTGCTTTCTGCCAGGTATTCAGAGATTACCGATGCCTGTCCGGCATTTGAAGGAATATCCACGATCTCGATCTTTTTATTTTTATAGGTGAGGTTAGCACGCTCCTTCAGAAAACCCGTATCAGGGAATTTCTTGATATTCTCACGCATAAAATACCCGGCCTCATGGATTGTATTGTTCGTATAATATTCATCATAATCCCAATAGAAACTGGCTTTGCCTGCTCTTTGTAAATGGCTGAACAAAACATCTTCAGCCTTATTCAGGGCATTGAAGCCTATGAACAGGTACTTTTCATGAGACAGGTTCACTGCATCGCCTGCACGTATTTTTTCTGCCACACTGCGATACGCCATGCCTTCGTATGCCAGACCCGACTGCAGAAGGACTTCGTTAAGTCTTTTATACAACTTGGGGGTTGATTCCCACAGCGAGAGAAACGATTTCTGATCAACAGATAACTTCCCTCTCCTGAAACTGTCCCAGAATGAATAGATTGCCCTGAGCTGCCCGGTATTCAGGTAATCGAAAATATTTTCAAGCTCTTTCAGGTCGGTCAGATTTTTAAAGAGATCGTCGGGATTTACCAGGTATTTATCGATCTCATCAAAATCAGATACCAGCATTTCGCAGTAAAAATAGAAATCATCCAGACTTTCTTTATTCTCCGGGACTTCGGCATAAATTTCGTACAGTTTGAATATGAGCGTTTGAATATCTGACAGGTGTAATCCTGAAAGTTCTTCCATCAGTTCGGTTATCGTATAGTACTCAGGAGCAAATACCGGTTTTTCTATGCATTCGGTAAAGTATTTGTTCATATATATGCGCGATCTTCTGCCTGGAAATACCACTGCAAGCTCTGATAATCCTGACCCGTATTCTCTGTAAATATGTTCGGCTGCCTGTTTAAGAAAATAGTGCATGTTACCTGTCTTTAAGTATTCATGTAAAACCTGCCTTGCCAGGTATTCTTTTCAGCAAGCCTGTGCTCGAACTTCTGCAGAATTCTGTCGTATCTGATATTCCAGTCAATACCGGCATTATACCTTGGCGGCGTTTCGGCCGCAATCCGCTCGATAATGATTGCAGGGTTTAACATCTCGAGGTATTGCACCACAAAATCGAGGTATTCGCTGAGGTTAAGGAACATCTCAAACTCATCCGGATGTTCAAGGAATTCCTTTTCCATGAATGTGTTCCTCAGGATCTGGAGCTGATGAAATTTGATACTCGTCAGCTGTATTTCAGACACGATTTTTGAGGAGGCCAGCATCTGGCCCCTCGACTCACCAGGTAGCCCGAAAATCAAATGCCCTCCGGCCGGAATCTTTCTGCTTACCGTTTTTTCAATCATTTTCACGGTTTCCTCAAAGCTATGCCCGCGGTTGATCCGTTGCAGGGTTTTGTTATACACCGACTCGATACCATATTCGATCACGAGGTAACATTTTTCAGCCAATCCGGCAAAAAAATCAAGTTTTTCATCATCGATACAATCCGGGCGGGTTGAAATAACAATCCCTGCAATCCCTTCTTCCTCCAACACCGGAGTATAAATCTTTTTCAGCTCGTTAAGCGGTTTGTATGTGTTTGAATAGGCCTGGAAATAGGCAAGGTATCTGGCTGCCGATCGATACCGTTTGCGGTGAAATTCAATGCCTTCCCTGATCTGGCTGCTTACTGACATGCCGGGATCACAGTATGAGGGATTGAACGCATCGTTCACACAGAACGTACAGCCCTCCGTACCTTTTGTGCCATCACGGTTGGGACATGTAAAACCTGCATCGATGGCAACTTTTTGCAACCGGCTCCCGAAAGTCATCTTCAGAAAATCGGGATACGCATTGAAACGCCTGTTATGTCCCCAGGGATATTCCATCTTAGACTAGTTTTGTATTACCGGTACTACTTTTCTTTTTGATACATACAGGAGATAGGCTTCCGTCTTTTCAAAACCCATTTCCTGCATCAGTTTCATATATTCCGCAACCTGAGTATGGTGTTCTGTCAGCTCCAGGTTCCCAAACTTCAGATCAATGATCAGGGCTGTATTGTCCTTGATAAGCACCCTGTCGGGTCTTCTTATCCCGCCGCCAGAGATTAGGATATCCCTTTCGGTCAATACTTTCCATCCGTCTGAAAACCATACGCTGACCTGGGGATCGGTAAGCAGGGAAGATACTTCTTCATGGAGGATCAGGCTGCCCCGTCCATCGATCTTACCTGAACGTTGCATGGTATCAAGGGCCCGTTCGAGATCACCGGGAGTGCCTATATCAGAAAAAAGCTCATGAAGAAGTTTCCCGTAGTTCACAGGATGAAACCTTTCATCATCCGATTCAAGGAAATCTTTACCCTGGAAGGCTATTTTAATCCTGCCCGTGGCGTCATTTTCGCTAACACTGTCAATATGTATTATTTCGTTTCCGGCATCCGTTTTCTTCGCAATTGCGGTATTCGTACCAAACTCAAAGATCTGGTCATTTTCAGAGAAATACTCCTGAAGGTTCAGGGTAAGCTCTTTCTCAGAGTTAAATCCTGCATCACCTCTAATTGCAGTATACAACAGATGTGATACCGTAGAAATGTTTTCCGGCAGCTTATTGCTGAGGCCCGAGAAACATATGAGGGCTTTTTTTGCCCGGGTAAATGCCACATAGAGCAGATTCAGGTTATCGATGTAGTTCCTGATTTTTTCCTTATGGTAATTGTCACTGAAAACGGTATCGCGTAAATCCGACCGGTATGCCACAGGAACAATCTCAAGCCGGTTGAACGGGATATCTGTAGGTTTGCACCACAGGATGGTACCCTGATGCTCGATTTTCCAGTCGCAGAAAGGCATGATTACCGCTTCAAATTCAAGTCCTTTTGCCTTATGAATGGTAAGTATACGTATTGCATCCTGGTTATCAGCCCCTGCAACAGACTTGGTTATACCGCTGTCTTCCCAGTATTCGAGAAATAACGGAATATTCGGACTATACCGGTTGACATAATTCAATACCATGTCTTTAAATGCATGAATGAACACTATTTCGTTTCCGAGGCTTCCCAGATCAAACATTGATATGATGCTGCGCACAGCCCCGGCAAGCGTTTCTCCCCTGAGCTTCACCAGCTTTGTGAGGATTTCCGATGAAACCGGATCGTCTCCGCCAGATCCATTTGCATGACCGGGAGAGGGCATTATTGCAGATCCTGAACTATTTTCCCTGATCTGCAAATAATTAAAATATTCATATTCAAGAAAATAACGGTTTATGCTGTTTCCGGGTTCTACCAGGTAACGCAATGATGCAATGATAAAATTTACGGCACTTGATGAGCTTAACAGGAGTGATTCATCCGAAACAATATCGAATCGGTAACCGTTACTGCCGGTATCGTTTTTTTTAATACCGAGAAGGAAATCGGCAATTTCTTTGCCTTCTTTCCTTCCACGGGTAAGAATTGCAATATCTTTCAGCGAATAGCCTTTATCCTGCAACTGTTTTAATGTTTGAACCAATTCAGAGAATACGTATTCCTTCGAATAATTTTCTTCGCGAACAAAGGCGATCTTAACATATCCCGGATGATCACCGGAGTATTTGGTTTGCTGTACAACGTCATTATACAACTCAGGTATGCCTGTATGGTTATTCCCATCTATTTCATCAATTCCCTGGTTCCGGGTTGCCTGTCTGCCGAGAATACCCGGCAACAGGTTAAATAGTGTGTTGTTAAACTGCACAATGTTTCCCGCGCTGCGGTAATTACCGCTCAGTATTTCTTCCCGAATGGCCTCATGGTAAAAATCAGTAAATATCCCTTTAGCAAGAACCTCCCAGTTGCTGTTTCGCCAGCGATATATGGATTGTTTGACATCGCCTACCACCAGACAGTTATGGCCCTGGGAAAGGCTGTTGCTTATGAGAGGCTTGAAATTCCACCACTGGAAATCAGAGGTGTCCTGGAATTCATCGATAAGAAAATGATGAAAATAGTTACCTGCTTTTTCATAGATAAAAGGCGTATCGTTGTTATCGATGACCGTGTTTATGAAATAAGCCGAATCACTTATCAGAAAGAGGTTGCGTTCTTTTGTGAATTCATTTACCGCCAGGGCAAGATCGGTGAGTATTCCCAACGTATTAAAATTCCCGAGGATGGTTTTTGCAGTATTATAATGAATCGCATTTTCAGAATAGTAAGAAACAATCTGTTCAAGAATAGGATGCAGCGCTTTCCGGCAAATCTCTGCAATCTGCGATGACTTTTCCGAATCGCTTTTAGTCCATTTTGTGCTGTCAGCAAGCACATCGGAAACATAGCTGTTTGGTACAGATATAATGCCATCTGCCAGCTTGGTAAAGTATCCTGCCGGCCCGCGGCTCTTTTGATAAATATCCCCGACTTCAATGTGATGTTGCCTCATCACTTCGACTGCCCCGGACGATAATCCGGCAAGCCTGTTTTCGAAGCCCCTGATTATTCTGAACATCTCTGCTTTATAGCTGTTCAGGAATGCCTTATCCTTTAGCTTTTCGGAAAGCGCCCTGCTGAATTGTTTATACCCTTCCTTAAAAAGTTCACTACCCAGGGATATGATCTCATGTTTCAGATTCCAGCTTTTACTCTCTTCAATCCTTTCGTTTGCAAAATTCACGATCCAGTCACGCAGCACAGCATCCTGTTCCATTTTCACAAAAAGTGCATCCACCGATTTATTCAGCACCATTGATTCGTCAAGCTCAACACTATACCCGCTCTGGATCCCCATTTCCCGGGTGAACGAACGGATGATCTGAAGAAAAAAGCTGTCAATCGTGTCAATATAAAACCAGGAATAATGATGAAGGATCTTCGTCAGGATAATGCCGGCCTTCAGCCGGATATTTTTTTCATCGAGTCCCGTGATAACCTGCAAATCTCCGATATAATCCGAACTCTTTCCCGTTGCCAATGAATGCAGGATATCAATTATTCTTGTTTTCATTTCGTCAGTGGCCTTATTGGTAAAGGTAACTGCAAGAATATGCCTGAAGCTGCCGGAATCATTGAACAGATACGACAGGTACTGCAAAGATAGCCTATATGTTTTGCCTGAGCCTGCTGATGCCTTTATTATAAATAAGGTCGACATAATTCATTTTATGGTATTGGCCTAGCGGGTAAAAATAATCTGTTTTGGAGGATTATTCGTATTTTTATTCGTTGAAAATGGCGTGCTTTTTTATGGATAACTACGTATTTTCGGCCAGCAAACATAATTGCGGGAAAGAAAGCTGTTGCGCGTGAAAAGTTACAATAAGTTCGATATCAATCTTTGGCCATATCTTGAATTAGCCGCTCTTCTCAGGGACAAGAAGAGAAAGGGTGTGGGTACGATGTTCAGGCACCAGGTTGAAACATTTACCATACTCATTGAATACGGGTATACGAACCCGGTATTGCTTAAAGCAGCATGCATACACGATATTCTGGAGGACGGACCAGGTACCATTGATGCGTTATCGGAGAAGATACAGAACCTCGATGAAGACGGGAATGATGTATTGGAGCTTGTCAGAGAGATGACAATCAGGCAAATCAACGGAGCCAATGAACCCAAAGGTGAATACCTGACCAGAATTATGAACAGTGGTAGTAATAAGGCAAGGCTTCTGAAGCTTGCCGACCGGATATCGAACGTGGCCTCGCTCGCAGTCATAAATAATCTTGAATTCATTAAGCGGTACCTCGAAGAAACCATTGTATATATTCTGCCCCATGCCAGGTCAATCGATGCCGAAATGGCTGAAGAGCTGGAGATGCTTATTGAGCTGAAAACCCGTTTACTCTGAATACCTTTCTTTGCCTGTTATTTTTCGGAATGATTTCAATCTCAGCATTTCCGGGACACATCCACCCGATGCTGCTTACCGGATATAAATAGTCTAAAAGACTATCAATCAAATCACTAAAATGTTGCACAATTGTTAATAAAGTTGTATATTTAAAAGTATATGTCTCGTTTCCATAGTATACTCTTTAACTGATTTATATGCGGCATAATGGATAATCAGTACAGTAATGACATAATCAGCCTTTCTTACCATAAAGATATCAATTGTTTATGCCATACCTGGGAAAAGGGAACGGCAACTGCCACCTGGGAAGATATTAAATCGGGCTTCATTAAATATGTTGAATTCATCGAAGCATTTGCTCCGCAGAAAATACTGGTGGACGAGCGGAAAATGTTACATGTGTTCAAAGCCGAAGAGCAGAAATGGATCGAAAATAACCTGGGAAAAAGAATTCTGTCCCTTCCTTCGGAGAAGACGGCTATTGTGAAAAGCGAGGACATATTCGTGGAAATGGCCACCGATATGATGATGAAAGGCGATCTGTCCAGCAAAGTACATTCGAGGTTCTTCAGTTCTTATGAAGATGCCGAAGAATGGTTACTAAGCTGAATACCGGGTAGTCTAAACAATTGAAAGAAAACAGAACTATTGGATAAGTAGTGATTATTAACCGTTAAAATGAATCTGGTATGGAAAAAACATTTGAAAATGAAATTTGCAGCATCCGTTACAGCGATGAGGAAAAGTGCCTGTATCACGACTGGAAAAAGAAAACCGAAGATGCATCATGGGATGAGATAAAGACGGCTTTTCTGAAGTATGTTGAATTTGTTGAAGAATTCAGGCCTCAAAAAATATTGGTGGACGAGCAACAAATGCATCATATTTTTCTGCCTGAAGAGGGAAAATGGATCGATGAGAATTTCATGCCCAGAATAGTGGCTGTTCAGACCGAAAGAACCGCCATCGTCAAAAGCGAAGATATTTATGTGGAGATGGCCACCGACATGATGATGCAGCAGGATGCTGCAAGTAAGATACAGAGCCGCTTTTTCGGTTCGAAAAAAGATGCCGAAGATTGGCTGCATAGCTGATTTATACTGACAATACTCCGCGTGTGATTCCAGTATTAACTTGTATTTTGTAGTTCTCACCGGCGGAAACAGGCGGGACTGGAAGCGGTATCGGTTCCCATCTTAAACCGGATTTCAAAACCGGGATACGTCTCATCGAACAAAAACAAGGTTCGGATAGTTTCTTAAGAATGAAATATCCGATTATGAATAGAAAAAAGTCTCCGTCGTCACTACCACCGGTAGCTGTGAATTTCTTTCAGCCTGAGCCGGATAAAGTGCAATCTGTTCAGCCCGAAAAAATGGTTTTCAGCGACGACGGGATAATCCCAAACAGCAAATTGCCATTGCTGCTTTACAGGAATGTTTTTTCAGCAAGACATGCAGCAGGAGCATCCTGGCTTGAGAAAAAGTTTGCGTCGAACAACTGGACAAATTCATGGAGGAACGGTATTTATTCTTTCCATCATTACCACAGTTCTTCGCATGAGGTACTCGGCCTTTATTCGGGAACCACCCTGGTACATCTCGGGGGTGAACAGGGAGAAATAGTAACCCTAAATGCCGGTGATATTGTGATTATACCTGCCGGTGTCGGTCACAAAAACCTGGGAAGTGATAATCTGGGGGTGGTTGGAGCGTATCCCGAAGGCCGCAGCTGGGATCTGAACCGTGGTCTGGAAGGTGAGCGGCCCGCTGCAGACAGGAATATTGAAACATTGCCTGTGCCTGACACCGATCCGTTATTAGGAAAAAATGCCGGCCTTGTAAGGATATGGAAACCATAAAAAAGCAAGAATGATGAAATACAGAACATTAGGAGAATCCATGCTTAAGCTGTCTGCTGTAACATTCGGAGCCTGGGCTGCCGGGGGATGGATGTGGGGCGGAACGGAACGTAAGGATGCCGTGGAGGCCATTAAAGCTTCATATGACCTGGGCGTAACATCCATCGATACCGCACCGGTATACGGACAGGGCACCAGCGAAGAGATCGTGGGTGAGGCCATTAAGGGCATTCCGAGGAGTAAAGTCCAGATACTGACTAAATACGGCATGCGCTGGGACATGACCAGGGGTACCCTGGCATTCCACAGCAGGAACAATGAAGGAAAAGATATTGATCTTTATAAGTTTGCGGGAAAAGAAAGCATTATAAAGGAATGTGAAGACAGCCTGAAACGCCTGGGAACCGACTATATCGACCTGTACCAGATCCACTGGCCCGATAGTACCACCCCGGCTGAAGAAACCATGGAGGCGGTAATCCTGCTAATTGAACAGGGAAAGGTACGGTACGCGGGAGTATGCAATTACAGTGCAACGCAAATGGCAGAAGCCGGAAAATACATCAATCTGGTATCCGACCAGGTGCCATACAGCATGGTGAAGCGCGATATCGAACAAGATGTGGCGCCTTACTGCATCGAAAATAAAAAAGCCATTCTGGCCTACAGTCCTTTGGAACGGGGCCTGCTCACCGGCAAAATGCATCCCGGCTATAAATTTGGCCAGGGAGATCACCGTGCCGGTATTTATTTCTTTAAGGATGAGAATATCCGGAGAACAAATGAGTTCCTTCAGAAAATAAAACCCATCGCCGATTCAAAAGAAATCACCCCCGGACAACTTGCCATATTATGGACGCTTGAACAGCCCGGCATTACAATAGCTCTTGTGGGGGCAAGGAATGCGACCCAGGCAATACAAAATGCGAGGGCTATGGATGCAGCATTATTGCGTGATGAACTTGATACCATAAACAGGGAACTGGAAGAGTTAACCCTTGTAAAATGATTATGTGTATTTTCTTTTTTACACGAAGAATACAGGGTTGAAACAACACTGATTGAAATCAGTTATTATCTTATTTTGTGCTTTATTGCAATTCACCGAACTGAATCATAGTGCAAGTCCTGCAATTATTGATGCCTGAATATTTTATTTGCCTTTATTGCCGGGGTTTCTATTGGACAGTGCTAAACATTAATACCTAAACCTTGTTTTAAAAAGAATAAGAAATCTTAAAAAAGATATTTATGAACAACAAACGGATCGCGCGGGCTTCGATCACAATCAATGCTTCAGTCGACAAGGTATGGGAAGCTCTGGTGAACCCCGAAATGATAAAGCAATATATGTTCGGTACACATGTCATCTCAGAATGGAAAGAAGGGAGTGAGATCATCTGGAAAGGTATCTGGGAAGGAAAAGCGTATGAGGATAAGGGTAGAATTCTTAAGCTAAGACCTAAACAAATATTACAGTACAGCCATTACAGTCCGGTTTCGGGCCTAGCCGACACACCTGAAAATTACCATAACGTGTTGGTAAAATTATCAGGAGATAACGGTACTGTTATGGTTTCTCTGGAACAAGACAACAACCCAACAGAAGAAGCCAGGGAACATTCCGAAACCAACTGGAAGATGATGCTGAAAACGCTAAAAGCATTTCTTGAAGAACAGAAATCCATCTGATCATCTATTCACCCTTGCTCTCAATCTTCTCACTCACTCTGATTCTCTGATTATTCGCTCCCGCAATTGCAGGCCCACAGACCAGCTCATGATCACACCTTTGTTTGTGATATTCAATTGTTGAATATATAAAAAATGCCGTCATATTATTTATGCCGTCACTATGTCTCCAGTGTGATTCCGGCGCGATTCGAACGCGCGACCCACAGCTTAGAAGGCTGTTGCTCTATCCAACTGAGCTACGGAACCGGTAATTATAAGTTTCGTGTTTTGAGTATGGTGTTTGTTTTTAAAAAGAGTTTTATTCCTGATTGCCTGCTTTATTGTGATAATCAAAAATACAGGGCCTGTGTTTGAAATTTCTGCGGCAAAAATATGAAAATTTGGTTTAGAAAGAAATAAACCCTGGTTTTTATCCGCGGCATTATTTTGCGGCCCCTCTCTCAAAGGCTATACCGGTAAAGCCCCCATCGGTGGTCTTGTTCGCGAACAGAATATGGCTGAATTCCCATCCGGGACCTGTCTGTATAAATCCAAAACCGCTTTCATCGAACTCTTTTTCCAGGATATCTGCAGCTTCCGGATATAATTTCGGAAAATCTTTCCCGGTCAGGTCTTTTTCAGTATACCCCATACTTTCGAGGCCTTTGCCGGAAATATATTGTATCACTCCTTTGTCATCGAGCCTGTACCTCAATACCGGCAAATTCACTGTAAGGCTATCAAGCATTTTATTCTCCAGATCAAGTTCAGCCAGGTTATTTTTCTGATCGGTGATGTCCCATGTAATCACCAGACATCCTGCAATTTTACCCTCTGCACCACGCAAAGGCGTTCTGGTTGTTGAACCCCATGTAATACGTCCGTCTTTAAACCGGATCAGCTCCTCCTTATTTTGAGCAGATGCGCCTGACTGTATCACCTTCTTCTCTTCTTCCAGGGCTTCACGTGAATGTTTGCTGTCCATAAACACATCGACATCAGTTTTTCCGATCAGTTCGCTTTCCTCTTTCAATCCCAGTGCCGTGATCTTATTCTTATTTACCCTGATGTATTTGCTATCTGCGTCTTTAAAGGTAATGCGTAACGGCAAACTGTCCATCAATGCATTGAACATCATGTTCTCCCATTCCAGCAATCGCTGTTTTTCCTTAAATTCGTCGTTCTTTTTCTTGATCTCTGCCAACAAAACCTTTTCCTGTTCCCGTCTTTTCCTGTCCTTTTCGGCTTCCTCCTCTTTTATGCGTGCCATCTCTTCCTGTGTGGCTTTGAGTTCTTCGAGATTCTGCCTCATTTCTTCCTCCTGTGCAGAAAGTTCTTCTGCCCTCTCATTCGATTCCTCAAGCAGGATCTTTGTTCTCATATTCAGTCTTACAGAATAGAGCGTGTTGGCCGTATTTTCCGCTATTTTCTCGATAAATTCAATTTCATACGGTTTAAATTCATTGAACGAAGCGAATTCGAATACCCCCACCACCTCGTTATTAAATATAAGCGGTACGACCAGAAGGCTCTTGGGCTTTGCCCGGCCAAGGCCTGAATTGATCTCCAGGTAATCATCGGGGATCTCCTTCAGGTATACCGTCTGTTTTTCGAGCACACTATTTCCCAGTAAGCCTTCCCCTATCCTGATCTCCTTTTGCAGATATTTTCGCCTGTCGTAAGCATATGCAGCCGTAAGCCTGATGACTTTTTCTTTGTTTTCATCGTCTTCCACCAAAAACATAAATCCCTGGTTGACTGATAAATAATCAATAAGATTCCGAGTGATATTGAAGGTAAACTTTTCAATATTATCATTATCCTGGCGCATCAGGTCATTGAATTTTGCAATGCCTTCGGTTGACCAGTTTCTGATCTCATCTTCTGCTTTTCTTTTTTCCTCCCCGGTTCTGGCATGTACTATGCTTTCCCTGAGTTTATTCATAACTTCGGCAAACCGGTCGTCGCTGCCCCGGGAATCAAAATCAGTGTTGTCCATACCAGCTGACAGTTCACCGGTATAATCCAATATCTTGTGCAGGCGCCCGGAGAGGTCATTCAATAATGCTGCCGATTCACCAAGTTCATCCGTTGAGCCAACTGCCACCGGATCCGAAAACTGTCCGGAAACCAGAAGCTTCAGCTTTTCTCTTATCGTAATGATCCGTGCCGCAAAATCCCTGCCCGCGAATGTTCCCAGAGCGAATACTGCAATGATCAGAATTATAACCAACGCCAGTCCCCATTTCAGGAATACTGACGATACATGGAAAATATCGGCACTTTCTGCCTGAAATACCAGGAAAAATTTCTGACCGTCCAAATGAAGGGGCGCCACTGAAGCGAACACCTTTTCTCCTGTTACATCCCTGAATCTGACCACATCCGTAAAACCAAGCAACGCCTGTTTGAATGCGCTCCTTGGAAGAGACAACAAGCCCACGGCAGTATTCAAGCTGTCTATCATTGTCAGTTCCTGTTTTCTGATGCGCGTATTATTCAGTGCACCGATAAATTCAGCTTTTGAGCGGATCAGTCTTTTGTCATCCGTTTGCAGCGTATAATCCGGTCCCACAAGGTAACCTTCGCCGGAGCGGGTAAAGAAATCATTGTCTGTATTGCCTCCCCGATTCAGTAATTTTTCAATACGGGCTGAAGAGATTTGCACCACCATTACACCGGCCTTCAGTTCATCGCTCCATAAAGGCACTGCAATAAACATCGAGGGTTGCATGAAACCTGGCTGGTAAAGGGTAACATCACTAATTGTTACCTGTCCCCTGGACAAACCCATAGCACGGTGAAAGATCCCGGCAAGGGGACCGTTTTTTCCGCGACCCGTATTAAGATCCGTGGCAAAATCAAGGTATTTATCTATGGAATACACAACAATCCCGGTTTCTCCGTCGATGAGCAAGATATCATCCACACCCAGGAACGATTTCAATCCTGCAAATTGCTTCTGAAACAGCTCATGGGTTCGGGTGTATGAACTGTTATCCCCTGAATTTTTCATTTTACTTTTCAATCCGGGAGGATTGGAGTTATTCACAATATACAGGTACTGCAACAGCAAGCTGTTTTGCGATACCGGTAGTATCCCGTCCAGCGTAAGGTCAGCATTTGCTCTCCTGTTCAGAATATCGACCACTCCGGTCTCGTAAAAATCTTCAACCTGTTCATTCACTTCAGGAAAATTGGCCGCGCCCGGTAGGGATGAAACTTCATTCCCAATTTCCCGATACCCGTAACTGAATCCTTCAAGTGCTTCAAGAGTGTTCGGGTCGCCCGCGATCATCACCAGCCTGCTTTTTACCCCCGTAAAATAATCTTCGAGTTGCTGCTTTTTTAATATCGATACCGTTCCGAGCGTATTCAGTGCTTCGGTTTTCGCCGATGTCCTCACTACCATGTAAGATAAAGTAAACAAAACAACAATAGCGGCAATGGAAATCATCCCTGAGCGGTTTCTCAGTTTGCCGGAAATGCCTGAATGGAAGAATTTTCTTGGTTTACGTGATCGCAAATCGTCCTGTATTGCTCCTTGTTTGCTGTCGGTTGATGGTTCCTGATTTTGCATGTACGGTTAGCTTTTGCTACTAAATTTATCAAATTTAATGAGTTTTTTTGTACTTCATAAAAATAGTATAAACATATCAAAACGAATATGATCATTTAATTTAAGAAAAAAAAATGAAATTCTCTACCGGATGGCATCATTGTTCATAACGATTCTCAAATCCCTGTTCCCGGTTAGCTGGTTGTCAATTCAGCCGGTATACGGGTTAATCATGAATAATTACCGTGTAATAGTGTTGTCAGCTATTATCTGTTGCAGAATTCATTTTGGCTGTTCCTTTTTCTCCTGTTCGATTCACTTTGCACCCAAAATGGACATATGACATCAAACCTCCGCCGAAATATCCTGAGTCTTTAGATCCTGAAGATTTCGAGTTGGCTGATGTTCGCAATCCCGGGACCTTTGCCTGGCTGGAAGACAGATGCTTACAGCCTCAGGATGGCAATGATCTTTTGCGGTTTTATGGTACTTATCATTGGTTCGGTCATCTCCCTGATGCTATGCTGGTAAAAATTGTACGGAAAGATTATGGTATTCCTGCAACTTTTAAAATTCATATGTATTTTTGAATAAAAAAGTGAAGAGTATCTCGCCATCAATGCACAAATTTAAACCCTATGTACTTTTTATCCTGGCATTTTTGCTGTACGCCAATACCCTAAACCATGATTATGTCCTCGACGATGCCCTTGTAATTACTCAGAACGAATTTACCAGGCAGGGCATAAAGGGATTGCCCGGTATTTTCAGCCACGATTCATTCAGGGGCTTTTTCAGGGAAAAGAAAGACCTTGTGCAGGGAGGCCGATATCGTCCGCTGTCACTTGCCATGTTTGCAATTGAATACCATATATTTGGCAGCAATCCTTTTGCAGGTCATCTGCTGAATGTGTTGTTCTATGCATTAACGGCCGTAATCCTATGGCTGGTGCTGAAGAAACTTTTTGTATTTAAGCCGGTCGATGAACGCAACTTTTCATTTCATTTTATAGCCGTTCTGCTTTTTGTTTTTCATCCGGTACATAGCGAAGTTGTAGCCAATATTAAAGGCAGGGATGAGATTATGGCCTTATTGCTCTCATTAATAGCTTTCTTATATGCCCTGAAGTACAGCGATGAAAGCAAACCCGGACACCTGTTCCTGATTTTCCTGTTTTTCTTTTCTGCACTCCTTGCAAAGGAAAGCATCGTTCCTTTCCTGGTCGTTATTCCTGTTTCTTTACTGCTGTTCAGGACGGATAAGGCTAAACATAATGCTGCCGTGGTAATTTCGCTGTTTCTGGCTTTCTTTTTGTATGCCCTGCTCCGTTATGCTGTTACCGGCGGACTAAAAACAATACCTTCGGGAGAATTGATGAACAATCCGTTCCTGTATGCCACACCGGATGAAAAATGGGCAACCATTTTTTACACCCTGGGGATGTATGTAAAATTGCTGTTCCTTCCGTACCCGCTGACATTCGATTATTATCCGTATCATATAGCTTTGCAAAGTTGGAATGTGCTTACTCTTACCATTTTAATTCTTTGTATTGTGATGGTTCTGGCATCGGTAGTTTCAATCGCAGCTTCTGTTTTGAAGAAAAAAAGGGCCGGTGTAATTGCATATTCGGTTTTTTTCTTCTTTGCGTTCATTTTCATCGTTTCAAATATTCCGTTTACCATAGGCACGTTCATGAATGAAAGGTTTTTATACACGCCTTCTGTCGCTTTTTGCATTGCTGCCGCATACGGCATTCACCGGCTTTCGGAAAAGTCACGCAGATCCGGTCTGATTTCGGGATCAGTGATAGTTCCTGTGCTTCTCATTTTCGGGGCCATTACCGTACAGCGAAATACCGTATGGAAAGACGATTACACGCTGTTCACACACGATGTAAAAATATCCTCCAACAGCGCCAAAAGCAATTGCTCTGCAGGTGGAGCATTATATGAAAGGGCGGTTCTGCTAAGTGATACGGGGACCAGAAACCGGTTGTTTGACGAATCACTGAAATACCTCAGGAAAGCTGTGTCCATTCATCCCGGTTATGGCGATGCCTGGAGGTTGCTCGGAAACGTTTATTATGAGTACCGTAAGAATATTCCGCAGGCCATTGACTGTTATGTAAAAGCGCTGAAAATCAATCCGGGTGACCGGACCTCATGGCAGAATGCCGATCTGGTGCTGAACGGGGATCTTGATATTGATGAAAAGATAACGGCATATGAACAATTGCTGAAGATAAAACCCGCCCGTTTTGAAACAAACTATAATCTGGGCAATCTTTACGGACGCTATAAGAACAATATCACCCTTGCCCTGCACTACCTGCATATGGCTGCAAAAGCAAATCCAAACCATGCCGGCACTTGCAAAGATCTGGGTGTGGCATATGGAATTAAAGGTGATTACTCTGCATCACTGGAGTGGTTTCTGAAAGCACAGAACCTCGACCCGCGTGATCCTGATGGGTATATTAATCTTGGCATCACGTATCAGCGGCTCGGAAATACTGAAAAAGCAAGGGAATATTTCAAAAAGGGCGAACAGATGAGACAGTGAATGGTTATCAGTCTTCAAATGCCGAATACCTTTCGCTTATGGCAAAAAAGAAATCACATTCCTGTGCAGCATTTTCATCACTGTCGGAACCATGTACGGCATTTCGTTGTATTGATTCGGCATACTTTTTTCTGATAGTACCTTCATCTGCCTTTTCCGGGTTGGTATTTCCTATAAGTTTCCGGTACGCTTTAACCGCATTTTTCTTTTCCAGTATGGCAACAACTACCGGTCCGGAAGTCATAAAATGTACAAGGTCCTTAAAGAAAGGTTTTTGATTGTGCACGGAATAAAATTTTTCCGCCATAGCAGGGGACAGACTGATAAGTTTCATAGCCGCGATATGAAATCGGTTTTCACCGATCATGACGAGGATCGGTCCGATATATCCGTTTGCCACCGCACACGGTTTAATAATGGTAAGTGTTTTTGTTCCGGTCATTGTTCCTGTTTTTGAAAGCTGCTAAAATATTAAAATTTTGCGTTCAACTTAATTGGCAAAACAGTTTTTTATATATTTGGTGTGAAATAAATCCATTTTAAGTACGTTGAACAATAGAGAATTCAGGGGAAAGGATCATCTGAGGAAGATGCTTGAACAAGGCAGGAAGAAGGCAGTGATCCTCACTCATGTAAATCCTGACGGTGACGCAATCGGTTCATCTCTGGGTTTGCACCGGGTGCTGGTGAATCTGGGACACGAAGCAACAGTAATCACTCCCAATGTCTATCCCAATTTTCTGAAATGGATGCCTGGTAATGATCATGTAGTCATTTTCAACAATAATCAAAAAAAAGCGGTACAACTATTAGAGGACACTGAATTGATCTTTAGCCTCGATTTTAATCATTTAAAAAGGATTAAGCAATTTAATACGCTGGTGGAAAACTCAAAAGCATATAAAATACTTATCGATCATCATCCCGATCCCGATGATTTTGCCGATTGCATATACTGTGATACTTCTGTAAGCTCTACAGCAGAATTGTTGTATGATTTTATTCTTGATCTTGGTTTTGAAAAAGCCATTGACCGCGATGTGGCACTGTGTCTTTTTACCGGAATAATGACGGATACGGGGTGCTTCAGCTACAATTCATCACAACCCTATACATTCAGGGTGGTGGAAGCGCTATTGCATTATGGATTTGAAAAGAATAACGCATATTCAATGGTATATGACAATTTTTCGGCCGACCGCATACGTTTGCTTGGTTATCTGCTGAACGAGAAAATGGAAGTCTTTCCTGAATATAGAACAGCGGTTATAAGCCTGACCCGTGAAGAACAGAAAAGGTATCATTTTCAACCCGGCGATTCCGAAGGATTCGTTAATTATCCTATGTCAATCAAAGGCATAAAGTTCTCAGTGTTGTTTATTGAGAAAGAAGACCATATTAAGCTATCGCTGCGATCAAAAGGCAATTTTGCAGTGAACAGCATTGCCGAAAAACACTTTAACGGGGGTGGTCATTTTAATGCAGCAGGTGGTGAATTTTATTCATCGATGGCCGAAACATTATCAAAATTCAGGGAGTTATTACCCCAATATCAGGATGAACTGAATAAGAATGAAAGCTGAACGCTCAATTATAGTGGCCATATTGGTGTTGCTGTTTTATACGTGTAAAAGGGAACCCAAAGAAATTACACAAGGTGAGTTTTATAATACAAAAGAATCGCTGGTTGAGGTGAATAAAGTGCTTGTAAAAAAAGATGAGGAAAAGATAAAATCATTTATTAAACGCCACAACTGGAACATGAGGGAGACAGGAACCGGCCTGTGGTATATGATTTACCAGCAAGGGAAAGGTGAAAAAGCCCAGGAAGGACTTGTTGCCACAATCAATTTTAATATTTCCCTGCTTGACGGAACCGAATGTTACAGTTCGGATGCATCAGGGCCCAAACGGTTTAAAATAGGCCAGGGCGGCGTTGAATCGGGACTTGAAGAAGGCATATTGCTGATGCATAGCGGTGATCAGGCACGGTTTATCATGCCTCCGCACCTTGCTTACGGTTTGATAGGTGATGACAAAAAGATCCCTGCCCGTGCAATTCTTGTATATGAAGTTGAATTAACCGATCTGTCCGAAAATTAAATTTTACAATTCATGAAAATCTTCTCCAGCTATGTTTTATGTGCACTTATGGTGTTAAGCTGCAAACATCAGCCAGAGTATCCCGGTTTTTCAAAGGGTAAACATAGTATCTATTACAAGCTGCTGAAATTCGGGGAAGAAACGCTGAAGCCTAAACCGGGAGATTATATAACAGCGGATATAACCTATGAAACAATGAACGATTCGGTTTTCTTCAGCGGAAGAAGAAAACTGCAAATTACCAAACCTGCCTTCGACGGTTCCATCGATGAGTGTTTCATGATGCTTTCCGAAAAAGAAGCCGCCACGTTCATCATCTCGGCACCCGGTTTTTTTCACCAGACACTTCAGACTGACCTGCCCTCGTTTTTTGATGAAAACAGTAAGATGAAGGTTACCCTTGAAATCATTGAGATTCAGACTAAAGAGGAGTTTCAGAAGGAAAAAGAAGCGTTTATAAGGTGGGTAGAAGATTTCGGCGAATATGAAAAAGTAGTGCTTAAACAGTTCCTTGAACAGCAGAAGATAAATGCCAGGCCGACTGAATCGGGATTGTTAAAGATCGTTATCAACAACGGGCATGGTGGCCTTATTCAACTGAACGATACCATCACAATTAATTATGAGGGTAAATTTCTGAATGGAAAATTCTTCGATTCCACAAAAAAACGAAACCAGCCCTTTCAATTTGTCTATGGTACTGAATGGCAGGTAGTAAAAGGACTTGAAGAAGCCCTGGGAACCATGCGTGAAGGTGAAAAATCGCTCTTCATTTTACCTTCGGAACTGGCATTTGGCCAGGAAGGATCTTCAACCGGTATCATACCTCCATACACTTCGCTTATTTTTGAAGTCGAAGTGATTTCGGTTAAAAAGGGCAATTGAAAAGCAACCTTTTACGTTTTTAATCATCATAAACCATAAAAACAACATTACAATGAAACTGAAAACATATAATCCGATAAATAACAGAGAATTGGTGCAATTAGGCCTTTTATCGGTGATCGTTGTCATGATGACAGGATGCAAGCTCAATGACGAATTTGACAAAAAATACGATGCCGAACAGACCAGGATCAGTCAATATGTCGATAACCTGAAGCAACAGTACGGTGAGGATAATATCAAAGAACTGGTAATAGATGGGGTTCAGGGCACTGTTTATTATGTGGAACTGAATGAACCGAACATAGCGGGTCTTAGCCCGGAATCAGGTAATTATATGATCATCCATTTTGCAGAATACGATACTTACAACCAATTATACCAGACAAATATCGATTCTCTGGCATCTGACTGGACAAATTATCAGGACAATAAAGACCTTTTTGACCATTACATCTTCGAACCGTATAAGATGAAGTACGGATTCAGCCTCCTGGGTTTTAACAGGGCCATCATGGAAATGCACGAAGGTGATCATGCGCTGTTTGTGGTTCCTTCTGGCCTGGCGTATAGCGATGCGAACTTCACCACTTATGTATATAATGTCAGCCTGAAGCGGGTTATTCCCAATATTAATCAGTACGACTCACTGCAACTGATTCATTTCAGGGGCGAATATGCTATGGATTCATCCAATTATATCCCCACATCAGGTATCTTCTATAAAGAAACCGTTACACCCGATCCGGGTGAAACCTGGAGAATTATCGAGACGAATGATTCAATATACCTGAATTTCTGGGCCTATTTCATGCAGGAAAATACCCTTATTCCTTTCGATTCAACCGGATCCGCACATGAAATTCTTGTCCCGAAATCAAAACTTGTGGATTTTAAAACAGCAGATTATCTGTCATTTACAAAAGGCTTTGCCGGTGCAATTGATACCATGCGTATCGGTACTACTGCCGATGTGCTTGTTCCTTATCAGAAAGGGTATGGGGCTGCAGGATACAGGCATGAATATTATGGTTACATCATTGTTCCGGAATATACTTCATTGGTTTACCGGATAAGGGTTAACAGCCGAAAATAGAGGCTTTCTACCCTTTCGGACATTTGGAGATTACATCCTATGCAAGATATAAATGACCGGCCTCTTGTGCAGGTCGGGAACGTTCCTTTTCCATTCATCTATTGATCTTGTATCGATGAACTCCGATTCAAGGGTAATATCCGCAGCAATGCACAGCAGGGTTTCAGGATGACAGGTTTGCAGCAACACCTTAAGAAGCTGGTTGTTCCGGTAAGGTGTTTCGATGAATATCTGAGACTGGTTCTCAAGCTGTGAACGCCTCTCAATTTGCCTTAACCGGTTCGATAGTTCGGCCGGCTTTACCGGCAGGTAACCTACAAAAGCAAAATTCTGACCATTCAGTCCCGATGCCATCATGGCAAGCAATAGTGAAGACGGCCCTGCGAGCGGTATCACGCGAATACCTTTCTGATGAGCCAGTTTTACGATCTCAGATCCGGGATCGGCAATACAGGGCACACCTGCCTCGGAGATCAACCCGATATCATGTTCGGCGGCAGGCAGGAGAAATTTCTCAAGATCTGAGGATTGCTTGTGCTTATCCAGTACATAAAAGGTAAGTTCATCAACCGGGCTCTTCATTCCGGCCCTGATCAGGAATCTCCTGGCTGTTCTCTCATTTTCCACAATATAGTGCTTCACGCCGTTTATTACTCGGGTAATACCTGAGGGAAGAACATCGCTGATTTCTGATTCTCCCAGAGTTGAAGGAATTAGATACAGTTTCTGCATACCGGCTATGGGTTATGGTTATGAGTATTCATTGTTCAGGGTGCTGGGTTCAATGTTCTCCACCTTCGCTAAACCTGTTCAAGACATAAACGGTCAATCTCACTTAAACACAATTTTATCAACGGTCTTTTCACCGGATTGCTCATTCAGCTTATCCATAATTGCCTGCTGCATCATTGAAAGTTCACTTCTGAGCACTGACGATGTTAGGTGAATAAACAATACCCTGTTCCTGATATAGATCGATTTTGTTCTTGAAGCTACTGTCTTCCCCATAAGCTCTTCCCATGCCTGCAATACCGATGATTCCCTGAGTTTCTGGCCGATCATCATATGCTCAATATACTCCCTGAGCACTTCTCCTATTTTTTGTGTGTTGCTCCTTCGCATACTCAAATCACTTCCATTTTGCCCTGTGAAACAAGGAATAGCTTATGTTCCACAGGTATTTCATTCAGTACCGATTTAATTCTTTCAAGGTTTGTATGGGTGATAAAGATCTGGCCATACTGATCTTCAGCCACCAGTTTAATGATCTGCCTGACCCGGGTTTCATCAAATTTATCAAACACATCGTCCAGGAGCAGAACAGGCATCCGGTCTTTTATTTCTTTAATAAAATCAAACTGGGCGAGTTTCAAGGCAAGAAGATATGTTTTTTGCTGGCCCTGTGAGCCTGTTTTCCTGATATTATGGCCGAAAAGGTTTAGTACGAGGTCGTCGCGGTGCGGACCTACCGTAGTATACTGCAATATTTTATCTTTCCCTGCCGATCTGTTCAGCAGTTCGCTGTATTTTCCATGTTCAAGTTGCGACTGGTAGATCAGTTCTACAGCTTCTTTCTCTCCGGAAATAAAATTGTAATATTTCTGAAAAATGGGAATGAGTTTTCCTGTAAATTCTTTTCTTTTAGAATAGATCAGGTCGCCTGCAAAAGCAATCTCTTCATTGTATATTTCCAGGGTATCGCGGGAAAAACTGCTGTTATCCTGTTCTTTAAGCAATTTGTTCCTCTGGGCAATGATCTTGTTGAACCTGATCATTACATTGAGGTAATCCCTGTCGTATTGCGATATGACACTGTTCATGAATTTTCTCCTTTCTTCTCCGCCGTCCAGTATCAGTTCATAGTCAAGGGGTGATATCATTACTACAGGCAAAAGGCCTATATGATCGGCAAGCTTTGAGTATTCTTTCTTATTTTTTTTGAAAATTTTCCGTTTGCTGCGTTGTATACCGCAATATATCTCATCAGTTTTTCCATCAATATCGAACTCTCCCTGAATAACTGCAAACTCTTTATCATAGGCAATATTTTCGGTATCTACAGGATTGAAATAACTCTTGCACAAACAGAGGTAGTGAATGGCATCGAGCATATTGGTCTTACCGACACCATTGTCTCCCGCAAAACAGTTTATCTTCGGGGAGAATTCAAGTTCTGAATTTTCGTAATTCTTGAAATTAATCAGCGCAATTTTCTTCAGAAACATAATATAGCCCGATTATACATGATCGAATATATGAGCAGGTCCCTTTGAATTCAAATTCAAAACCCTGCTGCAAAAATAATCCTTTTCGTTTTATAAATATTTTAAAAGAATTACATTTGCGTTCTGAATTTTAACAGGAAAAAAACAGATCATTCAACATGAGCAAAAAGAGA
This sequence comes from uncultured Bacteroidales bacterium, assembly GCA_964503885.1. Classification (GTDB taxonomy): domain Bacteria; phylum Bacteroidota; class Bacteroidia; order Bacteroidales; family UBA10428; genus CAZDCD01. Next base: position 50,375 of record CAZDCD010000019.1, on the reverse strand, counting down.
AAAGATACTCCTGATACCGGTTTTGAAAGTGTTGAAAATGCGTTAAGCAGAACCGAACAATATATCGAAGAAAATCAAAAAAGCCTTACCATTATTGTCATTGCAATTGCAGTTATTGTGGCCGTATACCTGGGGTATAAGAAATTTTATCTGGCTCCGAAAGAAAAAGAAGCCCAGGCAGAAATGTATGTTGCAGAAAAGTATTTTGAAGCAGATTCTTTCAGGTTAGCTCTCGAAGGTGACGGAAGCTATCTCGGTTTTCTGGATATTATCGATGAGTATGGTGTCACTAAAAGCGCAACTCTCGCAGAATATTATACAGGAATCTGTTACCTGCGGACCGGACAATATGAGGATGCCATTGATCATCTGAAACAGTTCGATGTGAACGATGCCATGATCAGCACAATTGCCCTCGGTGCAATCGGAGATGCCTATGTTGAACTGGGCGACCTCAAAGAAGGATTATCTTTTTATGTGAAAGCGGCATCACGGAAAAAGAACGATTTTACATCGGCCATATATCTGAAAAAAGCCGGATTGGTATATGAAAATCTGGGAGAATATAAGAAGGCTGTTGAGGCTTACGAAACGATCGAAAAACAATATCCGAAGAGCGATGAAGCCTATGAGATCGAGAAATATATAACAGCGGCAAAAACCAAACTGGAAAATTAAGGAATAAAACCTTATCTTTATTCGGGTTTCCTGATACCTCTTTACCGCATAACTAATTAAATAGTAAACAACTGGGATTCAAGCACCACAAGGGATTCATGAACTGATCCCTATATTGACCTAAAATAACCTCAACATGGCAACGAGCCTTAAAAATCTTTCATCCTTCAACCCCGATGAAGTACCTCCGGCAAAACATATGAAAATAGGTATTGCCGCCAGCGAATGGAACAGCGAGATTACCGATGCCTTGCTGCGAGCTACCCTTGATACCCTTGCAAAATCCAGAGTCGAAGAAAAAAATATCACAGTATTACGGGTTCCCGGCAGCTTTGAACTCATATCCGGTGCGAAGATCCTGGCCGATTCCAGAAAATTTGACGGGATCATATGCCTGGGTTGTGTTATCCGCGGAGAGACCCCGCATTTCGACTATATCTGCCAAAGTGTGACCCAGGGAATTACTTCATTGAATGTGAAATACAGCATCCCCTTTATATTCGGGGTACTCACGACCAATGATCTTAGCCAGGCCAAAGACCGTTCAGGCGGTAAGCATGGAAATAAAGGTGTTGAAGCGGCAATAACGGCTATCAAAATGATCACACTGAATAAACAATTATTTCCATAGCTCAGGCTTCCTGTACTCCCTCTTTATTTTGTTTAAATCTAAATTATCTCCTTACATCATTTCACCATTTTGAGGAATAAAGACTTATGTGATTGATCTTATGTTATTTACAATCTATTCTGCAATTCTTCCGGCATGTTCCCAGAATACATGTTGCTTTTCGTGATCATAATTTTTTTATGTTTGCACCGGTACCCGAACACTAAAACTTATTTCGATGCCAAGTTTTGTAATCAGCGAAAAATGCGATGGCTGTAAAGCACAGGATAAGACCGCATGCCAGTATGTTTGTCCGAACGACCTTATGGTACTGGACAAGCAAAAGAACAAAGCATATAACCGGGCAGTGGAGATGTGCTGGGAATGTTACAGTTGCGTGAAGATTTGTCCGACCCAGGCCATAGAGGTCAGAGGGTATGCCGACTTCATGCCCATGGGTGCAGTGGTGCAGCCAATGCGAAGCACAGATACTATATTATGGGCTGTGCGGTTCAGGAACAAATCGGTAAAACGTTTTAAATTCCCGATCCGTACCATTCCCGAAGGATCAATCATTCCGGATGCGGGGTTTGGAACAGGATCGGATGATATCAAGAGTCAGGTATTAAGGACCGAACCGGAATCACTTGAAAAAAGCTGAAAAATAATTATACAATAGTAGAAATACCCTTGATTCCTAAAATTGATAATTTCCAGATATGAACCCCGATACATTCGAAACCATTGAAATCACCACTGACCTTCTCATCCTGGGCGGCGGAATGGCAGCTTGCGGAGCTGCCTATGAAGCGGCACACTGGGCAAAGAAACACAACCTCAGGGTCACCCTGGTGGATAAGGCCGCCATGGAACGCAGCGGCGCGGTGGCAATGGGCCTGTCGGCCATCAACCTGTACCTGGGACTGAAAGAGGGGAAAAACACCGTTGAAGATTATGTGAAGTATGTAAAAAACGACCTGATGGGAATTGCCCGCGATGATCTAGTTGCCAATATTGCACGTCACGTCGATTCCACGGTACATCTGTTTGAAAAATGGGGCCTGCCCATCTGGAAAGACGAAAACGGAGGGTATGTCAATGAAGGGCGATGGCAGATCATGATCCACGGTGAATCTTACAAGCCTATCGTTTCTGAAGCCGCAAAAAGCGCCCTCAAAGAGCTGGGTGAAAACGGACAATATTTCGAAAGGATCTTTATTACGGAACCGGTTATGAACGGTGACCGTTGCGTGGGCGCGGCAGGATTCAGTGTCCGCGAGAACAAATTTTATATTTTCAGGGCCAGGGCTGTGCTTGATGCCATGGGAGGTGCCGTGCATATATTCCGGCCCCGTTCGGTCGGCGAAGGATTGGGCAGATCGTGGTATCCCCCTTTCAACTCAGGTGCCAGTTCCTATTTCACCCTGAAAGCAGGTGCTGAGATGACATGCCAGGAAGTGAGGTTTGTACCGGTGCGTTTTAAAGATGCTTATGGTCCGGTGGGTGCGTGGTTTCTGCTTTTCAAGGCCAAAGCAACCAATGCCCTCGGAGAAGATTATATGCAGACAAGGGCAAAGGAACTGGAAAAATGGGCCCCGTATGGTACTTCCAAACCTACCCCGGCAAATCTGCGAAATTACCTTATGATGCTTGAAGTGGAAGAAGGAAAAGGCCCGATTTATATGCGCACTGACGATGCGATAAAAGAAATGGCGGGCATGATCACTGATGAAAAGGAAGCGCTCCGAAAAATGAAAATGCTCGAATCCGAAGCATGGGAAGATTTTCTCGACATGACAATAAGCCAGGCATTGATGTGGGCTTCAATGAACATTATGCCTGATCAGCAACCTTCCGAGATCGCTGCATGTGAACCCTATTTTATCAGCTCGCATTCAGGTGCTTCCGGTGCCTGGATCAGCGGTCCCGAAGATCTGGCCCCCCCGCCCTATCGCTGGGGCTATGCAAACATGACAACAGTGAAAGGACTGTTTGCTGCAGGAGATGCCTCAGGTGCGTCAAGCCATAAGTTTTCATCGGGCTCGTTCACTGAAGGCCGGATTGCAGCCAAATCAGCCCTGGCATTTTGTGTAGATAATCCATCAGAAATACATGTTGATGCCAGCATAACAGAAGGATTAAAACAACAGATCCTTCAGCCTCTCGACACCTATGAAAAACACAGGGATTTTGCAAATGACGAAGATGTAAATCCGAATTTTCTGAAGCCCAAGATGTTTATGTTCAGGCTGCAAAAGATTATGGACGAATATGCAGGTGGGGCATCAGTAGGATTCAGGACTTCAAAGGCATTGATGGAAAAGGGACTGGAATTTCTGGGATTCATGAAAGAAGATGCAGGTTACCTTGCGGCATCCGGTCTTCATGAGCTGATGCGATGCTGGGAGAATATCCACCGGCTATGGCAGGCCGAAGCACACATCCGTACCATGCTATTCCGGGAAGAAACACGCTGGCCCGGGTATTATTTCAGAACCGATTTTCCTGAGATGAATGAAGAATGGAAGTGCTTTGCCAACTGCAGGTGGAACCCGGCCACAAAAGAATGGGAGATGATGAGAAAGGAAGTCCTGTAATGCGGGATATTTCTGAGCATAGAAGGCAGAAGCTATAACAATTGCGGCAGTGGCAGTAACAGTGAATAAATATAGAATTAACTATCAGGAATCCCAAAACACCAAACACGAAAGAAGAAACAACACCATTTATGAGCAAGCCCGTTCTTGTTGTCGGTGGCGGAATCAGCGGCATTACCATTGCCTGTGAGATTGCCGATGTAGGTAAAGAGGTTATCCTTATCGAACGGGAATCTTACCTGGGGGGAAATGTCATGAAAATGAACAATTATTTCCCGAAACTCTGCCCACCTTCATGTGGTCTGGAGATCAATTTCAGGCGTATCCGGCAAAATTCCCGGATCACGGTAAAAACCGAAACAATCATTAAGACCATTGAGGGACAAAAAGGCAATTTCAGGATCACCCTGCAACGTGAACCTGAATATGTGAACGACCGGTGCACTGCCTGCGGTGAATGTGAAAAAGTATGCCCGTATGATGACCGCCCGGATGAGTTCAACCAGTACCTGAATGCCACGAAGTGCATATTTTTGCCTCATGAAATGTCATTTCCATACAGGTACGCAATTGACGGAATTTATTGTGCAAAAGAAGAATGCGGTAAATGCGCAGAAGTGTGTCCGCATAATGCGATCAATCTGAAAGCCGAAGTCGTGGAATCGGTTGTTGAAGCATCTTCAATAGTCTTTGCAACCGGCTGGATGCCCTACTTTGCCGACACTATTGAAAATTACAATTCAGGCCTGGCAGAGAACATCGTTACCAATGTGGAGATGGAGAGGTTACTGGCACCCAACGGACCTGGTAACGGAAAAGTCTGCAGACCAACTGATCAGAAAGAACCCACTCAGATAATATTTGTACAGTGCGCAGGATCACGCGATGAAAACAATCTTCCGTATTGTTCTGCGGTTTGTTGTTCTGCGTCGTTAAAGCAGGCACTATCTTTCAGGGAAAAATACCCCAATGCAGGGGTAAAAATATTTTATATTGATCTTCGTGTTGCAGGCCGGAATGAAGATTTCCTTGTTAAAGTACAATCTGATCCCGGCATTGAACTGATCAAGGGAAAAGTGGGAAAAATTACCGAAGATAAGGTTACCGGAAATCTTTTTGTTGAAGCGGAAGATATCATGTCAGGTCGCAAGATCAGGGATGAGGCAGAACTTGTGGTGCTGGCAACGGGTATCATGCCCTCAATTATAATAAATACCCGGTTAAACCGCGATCAGTCAGGATTTTTATCGTCAGGCCAGCAGGAGGGCATTTATGTGGCCGGTTGTGCGAAGAAACCTATGGATGTGGCTTCATCACTGAAAGATGCCACCGGCGTTGCACTTAAAGCAATTCAGTCAACACTCTAAACCGGATTATGGTGGATAAAAGAATCGGAATATATGTTTGTTCAGGATGTGAGATCGGCAGGTGTATCGCTACTGAAGAACTTCTTACAGGTGTATCCGATCTTCCGGAGATCATTCAGAAGAAATGCCATCATGCGCTTTGCCAGTCCGATGGAATTGAACGCATAGGATCCGCTATCAGCAGCCTGAAAATCAATGGTGTAATTATTGCGGCCTGCTCGCCCAGGGTAAATACAGATGTATTTAATTTTGGCTCAGGGATACAGACCGAGCGTGTAAATCTTCGTGAACAAGTTGCGTGGTGCAATGCAACGATGAATGAAGACACACAATCCCTCGCCGCTGACAGCGTGAATATGGCTGTGGCTAAGATCCGGCATACTGATATCCCAAAACCTATGATACTGCAGAAGATCAGTTCGGCAATACTGGTTGTAGGCGGAGGCATTACAGGGATCACTGCAGCAATCGAAGGAGCAAAAACAGGTTACGATGTGATCCTGGTTGAACAGCAGAATAAGCTCGGTGGAAGGCTTACGGGCCTTCATAAACAAATACCTGTGGATTATCCGTATGATACGCTTATTGATCCTGTTATACATGAAAAGATAGATACGCTGATGCGCCTTCCAAACGTGAAGGTTTACACCTCAACATCAATCAGGTCGGTAAAAGGTCAACCGGGCGATTTCGAGATTATCCTGTCGGATAGCGAGGAAATAAAAGTCAGGGCCGGCGCCATAATTGCCTCTATGGGGTGGAAACCCTATGATGCCGCCAGGCTTGACAAGCTGGGATATGGAAAATATCCCGATGTGATCACCGGTGTTGAGCTCGAAGAGATGGCCATGAACGGGAAAATATGTAAACCTTCCGACGGCAGACCGCCGGAGAAGGTATTGTTTATTCAGTGTGCAGGTTCACGCGACAAGGAACATCTCCCCTATTGTTCTTCATATTGTTGTGCGACCAGCCTGAAACAAACCAGATACATCCGCGAAGCCATTCCCGATGCATTGATTTATGTGATTTATAAAGACATACGCACACCGGGACTGGCAGAGAATTTTTATAAACAGGTGACACATGATGAATTGCTTTTTATGACGAAGGGTGAAATTTCTGATGTTTCAGTCCGGGACGGCATGATCATGGTTACAGCAGATCAAACCCTTCTGGGTGAGAAAATCACCATTCCTGTGGATATGGTTGTACTAGCCACAGGAATGACCCCTGCAGGCACTCTTGATTTGAATCTTCAATACAGGCAGGGAAAAGGATTACCTGAACTAAAATATCAGTTTCCCGACTCACATTTCATTTGCTTTCCATACGAAACCAGGCGCACCGGTATCTATGCCGCAGGTGCCCTGAGGGCACCGATGGACAGCACTTCATGCATGGAAGATGCAGCCGGGGCAATGCTCAAAGCCATTCAATGCATCGAATCGGTAAAACGCGGTGAAGCCGTACATCCCAGATCGGGCGATATCACATACCCTGATCTTTACCTGGAACGCTGTACCGATTGCAAGCGGTGTACTGAAGAGTGCCCCTTCGGCTCGTACGACGAAACTGAAAAAGGAACTCCGCTGTCAAATCCCACCAGATGCAGAAGATGCGGTATCTGTCTGGGTTCATGCCCGGAAAGGATCATTAATTTTGCCGATTATTCCATCAACAGCGTATCACAGATGATCAAGTCAGTAAGCATTCCCGATGAATTTGAGAACAAACCCAGAATATTGGCATTCGTCTGCGAAAATGACGCCTATCCTGCATTTGACCTTGCCGGGATAAACCGTCTCAATTATAGTCCTTTTGTCAGAATAATACCCGTAAGATGCCTGGGATCAGTAAACAAAGTCTGGATTTCCGATGCACTTTCAAAAGGTTTTGACGGAATACTGCAGATAGGCTGTAAACCAGGTGATAATTACCAGTGTCATTTTATTCATGGCAGCGAACTTACCGAAAAACGCGGGGAAAATATCAGTGAAACATTGCAGACCATGATGCTGGAACCGGAAAGGATCCGGACCGTATTCCTGGAGATAACCGATTACAACAAAATACCCGGGATCATAAATGCCTATGTTGAAGAAATTGAGATGATCGGACCAAATCCGTTCAAAGGCATGTAACCATAGATTTAGGATGGCTGTGAATTTAAAATATATCTGAAAATGTTGATCCAACCCGATACCGGATTTATCAGAACACTGATTAAAACAAGTCCCGACCTGAAAGAATGCATGCAGTGCGGCAACTGCTCTGTGGTATGTTCATTGTCACCGGAAGACAGGCCCTTTCCGCGCAAAGAAATGATCTGGGCTGGCTGGGGACTCAGGGAAAAGTTAATGGCCAGTCCCGATATCTGGCTATGCCACCAGTGCGGCGACTGTTCAGCCTGGTGCCCGAGAGGTGTGAAACCTGCCGATGTGCTTGCCTCAGTGAGAAACAATACATACCTGTATTATGCCCGGCCAAAATTCCTTGGAAAGATCCTGAACAACCCGGCCCTGTTGCCAGTTGCCATCCTTATCCCTGTTCTAATTATATCACTGATCATACTTTCAGCCGGAACATTCAGTATCCCCGAAGGTCCCGTAAATTATTCGAAATTCTTTCCCCATGCCTGGCTGAACGGTTCGTTCACTGCCATTACGTTCCTGATCGTAAGTTTTACTTTTTCGGGCCTGCTGAGGTACAGGAAGAACCTCAAAAAACAACTTCCGGAACCCGCAAAGAAGAGCGGCATTCTGAAAAGCCTTATAGCCCTGAGAAAAGACATTATATTGCATACGAATTTTTCCGGCTGCGAAACACAGAAATCCAGAAAACTTGCCCATATACTGGTTTTTTACGGATTCATCATGCTTCTTGCGGTAACCCTTTATGCGATCTTTGCTGCCATTACCGGAAGATATCCGCTAACGTTCCGGAATCCTTTCAAAGTTGCAGGTAACTTATCCGCCATAATGCTTGCTACCGGCCTCGGAATCATGATCGTTAACCGCCTGTTCCATAAAAATGAGTACGGTAAAAGCACATACAGCGACTGGCTGTTCCTTATTTCCCTGCTGCTGCTTACCGTCTCAGGGGTGGTGGTAGAAGCAGCCAGGTTTCTGAACTGGTCGTCAGCGTATCATATTTATTTCTTTCACCTTGTACTCGTGTGGTTTATCGTGATCTATGCGCCATATACCAAATTCGGACATTTTATTTACAGGATTGCCGCACTGGTTTTTATTAAAACACGGTCAGCGTGAGTTCCATTCTTATTTCAGGATCCCTATTTTCACTCCCGCCCTGGGTAAAACTCCCGAATAATCGATGTTTTCCCATGGTTTGTATTTGGAGAGCCCGCTTTCGCCGTCATAATGGCTAAGCCTGATCACACTTCCGATAAATACATCTGCCGACAGCACCCTGGCAACAGGAAATTGCCAGCCGATAATAACACCTCCGGCTAATACATTCAGCTTTTGGACAATCTCAACATCCTGCCATGCATCTACTTCTTCAATATACTGCATGTCGAGGCCTGAGATCCATATCCTGCGGTACATCATATACGGTGCGGCATACAAACCTTTGAGCACGGTATACCTTGGATTGATCCCCGGCAACAGGTAATTCTTCCACTGAAGCGTGCTGCCAATCCCTGCAATATTATCGCTCTCATAGGGATCATATGCACTTAGTGACGAATTATAATATTCAAGGCTTTGGTTCCTCAAATAGTAATTCGTTATCCCCGATTTTGATACATAGGTTGCCATACCTGATATTTCAAATGTGTTCCTGCTGTTGATCACCCGTTCAACGGATATTTCGAGTGTCCCTTCAAATACCCTTATCGGGTTGATTGCAATGGTATATTTTCGCGGTTTATATACGATGGAATCATACGAAATATACTTCTGTGCGGTAAGCTGATTGCGGAGCAATGCTCTTTCTTCCATCAGTCTTTTCTGTTCCAGAAGCATTGAATCGATTAGCCTGAATTTTACATTAAATGCATCGGGATCAAAGGCTAGCCTGTTTATTTTATTATTCAGCTCACTGAGCTGTTGATCAAGCTCCCCTGGCTTGGTTTCCCACAGCTTGATTTTTGAATCGAGCAGGTCGAGTTTTGAGTCAATGAGTTGTAATTTCAGGTCGAGCAATTGCATTTTTTCCGAGGCAGAATCCTGGGAAAAACCGGAATTCAGGCATACCATCAGCAAAAAGTAAGTAACTGAAAAGATTGTTCTGAAAGGTTTCATAGTATTCATAAGTTTTGGTAAATAATGGATAGTGTCATCCATAGAGATGAAAATCCAACCTGTTTAGTTGCGTAGCTTCCAATCAATACCGAATTGCTTTAAAGCAGTTTTCATACCATTCTCATTCTGCGGGATCTGCACGAATCAAGATTGAAAATTCTAATCCTTATCATGACAATACCTGTTAAAATTTGAATGATCCGAACCAACCGGATACGGAATCTTCATCTGTTTTTCATACTTTTGCACCCCGGGGTACTTACAGGATCATGAAAAAAAGAGTTGTAGTCGGATTATCGGGAGGAGTTGATTCCAGTGTTGCAGCATACCTGCTGAAGAATCAGGGGTATGATGTGATAGGCCTGTTCATGATAAACTGGCATGAAACAGCCGGCACCCTGTCGGGAGATTGTCCGTGGAACGATGATCTGGTGTTTGCCGAACTGGTTGCGCGTAAACTGGATATACCGTTTCACACCATTGATTTCAGCGAAGAATACCGCAAAAGGGTTGTGGATTACATGTTTTCGGAATACCGCAGGGGAAGGACGCCGAATCCCGATGTATTGTGCAACCGCGAAATTAAGTTTGACCTATTCAGTAAGGCAGCACTCGGATATGATGCTGATTTCATTGCTACCGGCCATTATTGCAGGCAAGAGACTGTAGAAAAAGATGACGGAATACTATTCAGGTTGCTGAGTGGTATTGATACCAATAAAGACCAGAGTTATTTTCTGTGTCAGCTTTCACAGGATCAGATAAGCAATGTGCTGTTTCCTATAGGAACCATGCGCAAACCTGAAGTAAGGGAGCTTGCCCGTGAACAGGGACTTGCGACTGCCGGAAAAAAAGACTCACAGGGAATATGTTTTGTGGGGAAAGTCAGTCTGCCCGAATTTCTTCAGCAAAAGCTGAAAACAAAGAAAGGCATTATTGTGGAAATACCGAAAGATCTGAAACAATATGAGTTATACCGGCAGGTTCAGCATGATCATGCCCTTGGCAATGAGGATCTCGAAAAATTGTCGGACCCGTTCCGCTATAGTCCTGAAGACGGCCTGGATATCGGTACCCATAATGGCGCACATTTTTATACCATCGGACAAAACAAGGGACTGAACATTGGCGGCAGGCCGGAACAATCGTTTGTTATTGGAACAGATGTCAAACATAATATCGTATATACCGGAAATGGTAAGGATCATCCGGGCTTGTTCGGTTACGGATTATTTATAGCTCAACCGGAAGTTCACTGGCTGAGGACCGACCTGGCCATGAAACCCGGTGAAGAACGCAGATACCTGGTAAGGATACGGTACAGGCAGGCGCTGCAGAAAGCCAGGTTATTTTTGCGGGAAAACGGATTGTATATCGTTTTTGACAAATTACAGCGTGGTATCACCCCCGGGCAGTTTGCAGCCTGGTATGATGGGGAAGAGCTTATCGGATCGGGAGTAATAAGCTAGACGGTGCTTGGTGCTGGTTACTGGATGCTGGATTGACATGGGGAATAATCAGCAATCGCTGATTAGTAATCGGTTAAAATACAGGAAGTTGAATATTAGATTCAGGACAAAAGAAGAACATACTTTTACTTTCTGAGAGGCCTCTGCGAGAATCTGCAAAAGAGTTTTTATTTCCCGCTGGCGGGGGTGGACTTACAGCATCACTATTATAAATCTCTACTGTCCGATAAAATTTCATTATCTTAATGGGAAAAATCAACTTACTTTTCAGCCGTTTTTTTGTTATATGATATAATTCTATGAATACACTGCATTTCATCTATATATGGAGGGGCAAATTTTTGAAAACTACAATTATACTTTATTTTCTGATATTGAACTTATTCAACTGCCTGGCTCAGCCTGTTTTTAAGAATCCCGGGCTGCCCGGTTCAGAATCTTTTGAAATTTATGAACTGGTTGATCCGAAAATCGGTCGCGTTACGACCCAAATCGATATTATGCTCATTGTGCAAAACCATTTAAAATATTATATGGTCCACGTTAAGGAAGGTGACTTATTCCTGAATACAATAAAAGTCAGGTATACCGATCTGACCACCATTTCAGAAAAAAGAACCGACCTCAGGACCAATACCGTTATTCAGTCTTATGAAAAATCAGGTGATACGGTTAAATTTTACAATGCCGAGAAAGGGATAAACAAGACATTTATCACCCATGAAACGAATATATATTCTCCCCTGGCTTTTTATTTTTCATTCCGGGGCTTCCCGTTTAAGACAGGTAATAGTGTTTCATTCAAATCGTATATATATCAGTACGGAGGCGTTTTGAACATGAACCTCGTTAATAAAGGGAAAAAAACTGTAGCTGTAAAATCAGGAACATTTGAATGTTATGTCCTTGAGTTATCAGTAGGTGGCTGGCAATCGTTATTTGCTACAGACAAGTACTATCTTTATTTTACAGTGGCCGAGCCGCATATTTTTGTCAGGTACGAAGAAAAAATCGACGGGACCTGGAGTGCAGATGAACTGCTCAGTTACCAAAGATAATACGGAGCGGTTCACAAGCCTCTTTATTGTATACTTTTGAGGTATTTCACTACCTACCCATCGAAATCTATTGTTAAATTCAGATTTTTAAAAAAAGTCCTGCACATTGCAGGACTTTCATTGTATCCGGTTTGGTTATTTCCTATTTACTCAGCACCTTAAACTCTACTCTCCGGTTAAGTGCGCGGCCGGCCTCTGTAGTATTTGGCGCTATCGGCTGTGTGTAAGCATAGCCTTTGAATTCGAGCCGTGATGAGCTGATTCCTTTGCTGATCAGGTATTCCACGACCGCCTTGGCACGTTCTTCCGACAATTTCATGTTGGTCCTGAGTGAACCTATATTATCGGTATGTCCAGATATTTCCAGCCTTACTCCTTCATTATTCTGAAGCAGCTTGACCACGTTGTCGAGCTCTGCATATGATTTGGGCTTAAGTGTGGCCTTTCCAAATTCAAAGAAAATATTCTTAAGGATCACTTTGGCCCCAACTTCAACCCGTTCGAGTTTGAAATCCCTGATTATATCCTGCCTGAATGATTCGTTTTTGAGATCGACCGCATCGAGATACAGCAGGTAGCCTTTTGCCACAATTTCCACACCGTATTGTTTCGGCAGGGGTATTTTGATCTTGTAATATCCGCCTGTGTCGGATAATGCCGTGGCCACAACCTTGCTCACATCCACATCTATGATATCCATCTTAGCCATAATCCCTTTGTTGTTTTCGCTGTCGGTGATCCGGCCAACCATGGTAAGCGATGTATCCACTTCGAGTTTTTCGGGGACTGTAAAGAAAATGTTGTCGTAGGGAGGAACTAACCCTATGAGGGGCACATTTTCATCGCTTTGCAGCATTTCTTTTTCCTCACCGAGAAATATTATCTTAAAAATATCTTTGCCTCCCAATCCGCTTTCACGTATGGTGGAATAATAGGCGGTCCGGTAGTCAGGCATTGCCACAAAAAATACATCATCATCTGGTGTATTTATCGGATAGCCCATATTCTCAGGAACAGACCACAATCCTGTTTCGCTCAGTGAAGTCCTAAATACATCAAAACCTCCCATGGATTTATGACCTTTGGAACTGAAATATAACACACTATCGTTGGCTGAAATGCTTACGGCTACATCATCGGCGCTGGAATTAACTACAGGTCCCATATTTTTCGGGAGCTGCCATTTTCCCTTTTCATCCAAACGGCTTACATAAATATCTGCTCCTCCATTTGATGTTTTGGGATCGTTCGAAATGAAGTACATTGTTCTGCCATCCGATGAAAAACATAACGATGTTTCCCTGTATTTTGAATTGATCCTGCCAGATAAGGGTCTTGGCGATGTCCATTTCCCGTCCTTAAATGTGCTTTTATAGATATCCCCGGAATTTGATCTGCCAATATATAGATAAATTTCTTTATTATCCTTGCCGATACCCACTGCAGCATTGTTTTCCTTGTTCTTTTTCTTGTTTATTTTCACATCAAATCGTTCAGAAGGCCTCCATTCACCGCCGGAATTCACCGATACGTAAACATCTTCATAAAACTTATTGTCAAAAGGATTTCTCGGGCTTTTTTCATCATGCATCCTTCTCGATGTATAATACATCATGGTCTGATCAACCGGGATCACCGGATTGTAATCGTCGTATTCCGAATTAATGGCTTTACCAGGGTTCAGCACTACCAGGCGTTTTGGTTCCGCAACCAGGTCTTTTCCGTTTCTGCATTCTGCAATCAGTATATCAATGCCCGGCTTTATGGACGGAAGTTCCTTCGGGGTCAGGGTCTGTAAATATTCCCCGTATTCAAGCATAGCATTATCAAAATCAAGAACAAGGTGGTATGCCCTGCCGAGCATAAGCCGGATGTCTTCCGATACATCCGGTTCGGCTTTAAATGCTTTTTTCAGGTATTTGATCGACTCGAATTTGTCATCTGTATACAGGTAACATATTCCGATCATGTAATTGAGTTCGGGATTATTGGGATTATACCGGTAGGCTTTGAGGTATTCTTTCCTGGCATCACGATAGGTTCCCTGACCGGCAGCAACAAGCTTATTCCCTTCTTTCACAGCTCTCCAGGCTTCTTTAAAGCCCACATCGATTATTTTAAATTCACTGCGTTTGATTTTCAGCATTTGCTGGGCATGGCTGTTCTCACCAGCCACCGCCAGAATAAATCCGAGAATAATAAACAATCTGATGATCTTCATAAATGAAAATGTATTTATTATTGATCACATTCCTTGATATACTCACCCGCCTCTTCAATTCCCATCTCATAGGCCATATTCCAGTCTGAACATGCGCCCGACAAATCTCCTGACAGTTCCCTGGCCAGTCCCCGGTTAAGGAATGCAGCGGCAAAGTCGGGTTTCAATGAAATTGCCTTGTCATAATATTCAATTGCTTTATTAAAATCACCTGTTTTTGCTTCCACATTGCCCATATTCGAAATGGCATTAACAAAGTCAGGATGCAGCTCAAGCGCTTTTTCAAAGTCAGTTCTGGCTCCTTCATAATCGCCCAGCACAATTTTTGCTCCTCCCCTGTTATTGTATGCCATATAAAAAGTGGAATCAATGTCAATAGCCAGAGAATAGTCCTTTACAGCACCCTGAAAATCACCGATCAGTTTCTTTGCACTGCCCATATTATCGTATGCTGTAACCATCTTGGGATCGTAATTCAACGCCATGCGGTAATCGTAGATCGCTCCCTGGTTATCACCCAACATTTTCTTTGCGGTACCTCGGTCATGGTATGCTTTGGCAAAGTTCGGTTTCGATTCGATAGCCCTTGTAAAATCGGCAATGGAAGATTCGATCTCATTACGGATCACTTTTAGCAGTCCCCTGTAATAAAAGGCATGGGCATCGGTATACCCATACTGAATGGCCATATCAAGATCGGACATGTTTACCTGGGAGGTATCGAGTGTAAGCTGGACAAATGCCCTGCAAAAATAAGCTTCACCCAAGGTGGTATTCCACTCAATGGAACGGCTGATATCTGCCAGAGCAGCATATTCGTTATGGAGCTGATATTGTGCTTTCCCCCTCTGCAGATAGGCTTCGGCAAACATGGGATTGAGCAGGATAGCTTTATCGAGGTCACCCATTGCTGAATAATAATCTTCACTTTTGATCTTATCTACTGCAAGATTGTATGCTTGCTCTGCCTGTAGTTTATCTTTATTGTTAACTTTAAAATTACCGACATTCTGCGGATGTGCAGGGAGAATAAAGAGAAAAGCAATAATAAGAATAATCAGGTTTTTCATAAACTGAAGCTTTGAAATACAACGTTGCTTTTTCAGTACTAAAGGTATTATTTCTTACGTAATCTTCAACCATAAGGATACTTTTTCATGCATTAAATATTCGTAATGTATTAATTTTATACTGTTTAATGATAAATATTTTTATCTTATCCTTCAAGGGATAGTTTAATTGATCCGCAAGAACAACAGAAAACTGCAGCCCGATTCAATTGACGGGGCTTGATAAAAATAAAAATAAATTCGGTTTTAGTGGATAATAAATGGATTCAATTTTTTATCTTTGAGATTATTCAGCATATTTAAGGTGTTTTATGAAGGTAGACTTGTCTTATTTACAGGAGATGTCAGCCGGCAATCAGTCACTTATTCGTGAAATGATCACCATTTTCTGTGAGCAGGTTGATGAATTCAGCAAAGGAATGGAAGAGCACATTGAAAAACAGGAATACGAGCTGTTGGGAAAGCTTGCTCACAAGGCAAAATCTTCAATATCTATTATGGGTCTCTCTGATCTCGCAGGCGAACTTAAATCGCTCGAATTAATGGCCAGGTCGGGTAAAGACCCTGAAAAATACATTCTTATTGTTGAACGTTTCAAGAAAGAAACATCCGAGGCTGTTCATGAGTTAAACCAGGTTATAGAAAATCCAGAAATGTATCTCTAAATAGCTCAGCCCATGTTAAAAACTGAAAAGATAAACGATATTTTGGTCGTTAAATTCGATAAGATCGACAGGTTTAATGCACTTATTACGGAACCTGTGAAAGAAGACCTGAAAAGTTTTTACAACAGATCCGGAGTTAAATTGGTTCTCAATCTTGAAGGGATACGATTTATTGACAGCTCGGGTTTCGGGGTTTTTCTTTCCATTATGAAAACTGCAAATAATAATCAGGGACAGTTTAAGATCTGTAATATTGCCCCTGAGGTCATGGAATTGTTCAAGCTGCTTCAATTGCACAATATTTTTGAGCTCTATGAAACACTCGACCAATGCATAAAAAGCTTTTCATAGCAATTATCCCAAAACCCGCTGACTCTTTAGCCTGCTAACCATTTTTAAATACAAGTCCCTGTTCGCCTTTATCAATGATCACCGATCCTTTCTCATGAATTGTTCCGGATAGTATCTGTCGTGATAATTCATTAAGCACCCATTTTTGAAGAATGCGTTTCACCGGTCTTGCCCCGTATTGGGGATCATATCCCTGGTCTGCTATCCAGTTAATACCCTCATCTGTGATGGATATTTTCAAATCTTCCCTGTCCAGCATCTTAATGATCAGGTTAAACTGCAACCTTACTATCTGACGGATCTCATCAAGATTCAGGGGGGAGAACATCACCAGTTCATCAATCCTGTTCAGAAACTCAGGCCTCATGGTTTTCCTGAGAAGATCAAAAACCTGGGACTTTGTAGTCTCGATCACTTGCTGCCTGTCCTTTTCGCTCATCTTTTCCAGGTTTTCCTGGACAATATGTGACCCTATATTCGATGTCATGATAATAATCGTATTCCGGAAATTGGCAGTACGGCCTTTGTTGTCGGTCAACCTTCCGTCATCAAGCACCTGGAGAAGAATATTAAATACATCGGCATGGGCTTTCTCGATCTCATCAAGCAAAATCACAGAATACGGTTTTTTTCGTACCGCCTCGGTAAGCTGACCACCTTCTTCATAGCCGATATACCCCGGTGGAGCGCCTATAAGTCGTGATACCGAATGCCTTTCCTGATATTCCGACATATCAATACGGGTGAGCAGGTTTTCATCGTTGAACAGGAATTCGGCCAGCGCCCTGGCCAGTTCGGTCTTGCCAACGCCGGTCGTACCAAGAAATAAGAACGATCCCAGGGGTCGTTTTGAATCCTGTAATCCTGCACGGCTTCTCCTTACTGCGTCAGCAACTGCTGAAATAGCGTCATCCTGCCCCACTACCCTTTTATGCAATTCGCTTTCAAGGTTCAGCAGCTTTTCCCTGTCACTCTGCAACATCTTACTTACCGGTATGCCTGTCCATTTTGAAACCACTTCGGCTATGTCTTCCGAATCGACTTCCTCTTTAATCATAGCCTTTTCACCCTGTGCTTTGATGAGTTGCTCATTCAGCTCATCGATCTTTTTTTCCATGTCTTTGATCCTTCCATACCTTATCTCGGCTACTTTCCCATAGTCACCACCCCGTTCAGCCTGGTCGGCCTCGAATTTTAAGGTTTCAATATTTGTACGGTACTGTTGAATGCTGTTGATCACCGACTTCTCTGATTCCCATTTGGCCCTCAGTTTATTTCTTTCATCGTTAAGATTTGCGATTTCTTCATTCAGTTTTCCCACTTTCACTTTATCTCCTTCACGTTTAATGGCTTCCTTCTCAATTTCAAGATGCTGGATCCTGCGTTCAATATCATCGAGTTCCTGCGGCACCGAGTTCATTTCGAGCCTCATCTTTGAAGCTGCCTCATCGATCAGGTCGATAGCTTTATCGGGCAGCTGCCGTTCTGTAATGTACCTTACAGAAAGCTCAACTGCTGAAATGATGGCTTCATCTTTTATCCTTACTTTATGATGATTTTCATACCGTTCCTTCAACCCCCTGAGGATTGAAATCGAGCTCGGGATATCCGGTTCATTCACCATAACAATCTGAAACCTTCGTTCAAGTGCTTTGTCTTTTTCAAAGTATTTCTGGTATTCGCTTAACGTGGTTGCCCCTATGGCTCTGAGTTCACCTCTTGCCAGAGCCGGCTTAAGGATGTTTGCCGCATCCATGGCGCCCTCTGTCTTACCGGCTCCCACAAGAGTATGTATTTCATCAATAAACAGCACCACTTCACCTTCTGAAGCAATCACTTCCTTGATCACGGCTTTTAATCGTTCCTCGAATTCTCCTTTATATTTTGCACCGGCAATAAGTGCACCCATATCAAGTGAAAATACCTGTTTGGATTTCAGGTTCTCGGGCACATCACCGGCTATTATCCTTTGTGCCAACCCCTCTGCAATTGCTGTTTTTCCGACACCCGGCTCACCAATTAGAATGGGGTTATTCTTAGTGCGCCTCGAAAGGATCTGAAGAATTCTTCGTATTTCTTCCTCTCTTCCTATAACCGGATCGAGCTTACCGCTCCTTGCCATCTCATTCAGATTGATGGCAAAACGGTTCAGTGAATTGAACGTGTCTTCAGCAGTCTGGCTTTCAACTTTTGATCCCTTACGCAGATCGCTGATGGCGCTTTTAAGTTCCTTTTCGCTCATTCCACGATCCTTCATCATTCGTGATACCTCGTCGCCTGAACTGAGAATTCCCAACAGGAGATGTTCAACGGAAACAAAACTGTCTCCGAATTCTTTCGAATAGTCCACAGACCTTTGAAGCGATTTGCCCGCCTGGGTAGAAAGATATTGTTCTCCACCTGAAACTTTGGGATACGATTCAATAATTTTGTTGAGCACATTCTCGAATGTGGTAATATTTATACCTAGTTTTTTAAAGAGGTATGATGTAACATTCTCACTCTGGCTGATAATGCCTTTAACCAAATGCCCGTTCTCAACAGCCTGGTGATTATAGCCCCGGGCTATTGTAAAGGCTTGTTGAACAGCCTCCTGCGCTTTTATCGTGAAATTTTCCAAATTCATTTTTCGTTGCTTATTTATAGTTCCACTGTTCAAATTCTTTACCAGATATGCATTCCTTGATTTTGATGTCATTTTATCGTTAATTTGGTGCCTTTCGCTGTCAGAATGACAGACCTGGTTCGGCATAATAGTCATATAATTCTGTCTTTAAGGAGTATATAAATCAATACCAGATATAATTGCACCTTTAAACCGGTATAAATGGTATTTTCAGCAATAATAATATGGCAGTAAGGGTATTAAACAACATAATGTAAAGAATTAGCGTAACATCTGCCTGATATTTTCGTAATATTCTCATATCCGGAACAAACAACAGTTCCAGTATTATTTTCGTGGCATTCCGGGAACTATAGAATAAGATGAGCGAACAGATTCTAAAAGCTTTAATGGAATTATTTGCAATTATTGCAAGACCTGAGAGCAATTCACAGGACAGGAGAACTGTGGTTGAATCATTTCTGATGAGGCAGCTTAACTTTGAACTGGTAAAGGAATATCTCGATGTATTTGACGAGTTTTATTCAAAGCATAAGACACTGAATATTGAGCGGGGGCAAAAACGAATCGGTCCCGATTCCGTTAAGCTTCTCAGGATCAGCGACCAGATAAACAAAGAATTGAAGCAGAAACAAAAAGTTATTGTACTGGTACAACTCTTTGAATTTGTAAATTCTGATGATGACAAGATCACCCGGCAGGAATTTGAATTCATTGAAACAGTGGCTTCCTCTTTTCACCTTCCTGTAGAAGATTACAACCTTATCAAGGATTTTACGCTGAGCAGCTTTAACGAAATACCCGACTCTCCCAAGATACTTCTCATTGATAATCACAAAGAATTCCACCACCCCGTTACCAAACACTATTGTTCCGAGTTTCTTGTCGGCGAACTCAGGGTGGTATATGTGGAATCAGCCAACATGTATTTCCTGAAATATACCGGTTCAAATGAGATGTATGTGAACGGACAGCTTCTTCAGCAAAATAAGGTATATGTGCTATACACCGGGTCGTCAATCCGCAATCACCATATTAAGCCTATATATTACAGCGACATAGTTAGCAAGTTCAGGGATGACAGGCTTGAATCGAAAATTGTTTTTGAAGTTCAAAATATCAGTTACCAGTTTAAAAACAACCAGACTGGTCTGCGTCCGATGAGTTTTTCCGAAGAATCAGGCCGCCTGGTGGGGATCATGGGGGCCAGCGGTGCGGGAAAATCCACATTGCTCAATGTACTCAACGGCTCTTCAAAACCTTCAACAGGTGATATATTAATAAATGGCATTAATATTCATACCGAAAAAGACAAGATCGAAGGATTAATCGGGCATGTATCCCAGGATGACCTTCTCATTGAAGAACTCACCGTTTTCCAGAATCTTTATTATAATGCCAGACTTTGTTTCAGCAACCATTCCGAAAGCAAACTTATACAGACTGTGAACAAGGTTCTCGTAAATCTCGGCCTTTTTGAAATCAAGGATGTACAGGTAGGGACCCCTCTGAACAAAAAAATCAGCGGTGGACAGCGAAAAAGGCTGAATATTGCCCTTGAACTGCTCAGGGAACCGGCAGTGCTGTTTCTTGACGAACCCACATCGGGCCTTTCTTCAAGGGATTCGGAAAACATTATGGACCTCCTGAAAGACCTGACCCTGAAAGGGAAACTCGTCTTTGTAGTGATCCATCAACCTTCGTCGGACATCTTCAAAATGTTTGACCGCCTTCTCATTCTTGATACCGGAGGTTACCTCATTTACAACGGAGATCCGATTGACTCGATTGTATATTTCAAATCAAGGGTTCACCAGGCCAACTGGTCGGAGAGCGAGTGCCACATCTGTGGAAATGTGAATCCAGAGCAGGTGTTTAACATTGTTGAATCGCTTGTGGTGGACGAATATGGTAAGCAGACACACACCAGGAAGATATCTCCCAGGCAGTGGAACAAGTTTTACCGGGACTATAAAAGCCATCATAGGGATAACATTGAAGTTCCCGGTGATCTGCCTAAAATTTCCTTCAGGATCCCCAATAAGATCAGGCAACTTTTTGTTTTTATTACGCGTGATGTACTATCGAAACTGGCCAATACACAATACCTTATTATAACCCTACTTGAGGCTCCCCTGCTGGCATTTATCCTTTCATTCATCATCAAGTATTATGATGCAAGTGCAACCAATGAACTCGGGTATACCTTTGTGGGAAACAGCAATCTTCCGGTTTACATATTTATGTCGGTGATCGTGGCTATATTTATGGGACTTACTGTGAGTGCTGAAGAGATCATTAAGGACAGGAAGATCCTAAAACGTGAGGCATTTCTTAGTTTAAGCTGGGCAAGTTACCTGATGTCGAAAGTGGCAGTAATGCTGGCTATTTCGGCGATCCAGGCATTTACCTTTGTGCTTGTGGGTAACACCATCATGCAGATCAGAGGGTTGTTCCTCGAATACTGGATTATATTGTTCAGCGCCTGGGCAGCTTCCAATCTTATGGGTCTGGTCATATCAGACAGTTTCAAAACGGTAGTTACCATATACATACTAATCCCTTTCCTTGTCATCCCGCAAATAATTCTCAGTGGTGTAATAGTAAAGTATGAAAAACTGAATCCCAAAATATCCTCACCCAGCAAAATACCCATTTACGGTGAAATTATGACAGCCCGGTGGGGTTATGAAGCTCTGGCTGTTACCCAGTTTATGGAAAACAGGTATATGAGGCATTTCTACCAGGAAAATAAAATAATGAGTGAGGCCGAGTTCAAAAAGAATTACTGGGTAAGAAACCTGCTGAACAAGCTCGATTATGTTGAAAATAACTTTAAAGATGAGGACTATAACCTCAAGAACAGGTACAACCTGAAAGTGCTCCACACTGAGATCGGTAAAGAGCTGAACCTGCCACATATCATGAAGTTGAGGGCACAGGGTAAACTAAAATTCAATTATCTCGACAGTTTGGATCTTGAACATATCAATCAGCATATTTTGCGGGAAACCAGGGATTTCATTAAGAATATAAACCGGGTATATATCAGGATTTATAACAGGGCAAATGATAAACGAGACAGGCTTATTCGTGATTTTCAGAGTACACCTGAGGATAAGGAAAAATTTCTTGAGTTGAAACGCAATTACCATAACGACAAACTGGCTGAGTTTGTGGAAAACACGAACGAGGTAATCAGGATTGTTGAAGTTAAAGGACAGCTATATCAGAAAATTGATCCGATATACCTTGATCCTGAACACAGTTTCATAAAAGCTCATTTTTATGCCCCCAGGAAAAACATCTTTGGTCATTTTTACAGCACGTTCTGGGTAAATACCGGAGTAATCTGGCTTATGTCGATATTGCTGTTTATTGTCTTATATTTCAGATTGCTTAAGAAATTCCTGGATTGCATGGAACAGGTTTCAGAAAGATGGAAAAAACAGGCATAAAAAAACCGCCTATGGTTGTTATTATTCCTGTTATCTAATATTCAGTCGACAATTTCTATCATCTTAAAAGGTACCCTGATAATCGATTCATAATCTTCTCCTGCCTCCAGCATATCTTCATCATCTTCTTCATAGTACCAGTTGATCACCACTTCGTGATTTGATTTATGTATGCCTTCCAGTTTTTTGAATACATCAAGTATGCATTTTGAGGAGCTGGTATTAAAATACTCAAGCTGAACATTAACAATGGTTTTTACCAGTGGACTTTTTGCATAAATATCAAGCCAGTCAACAAGAGGTTTATAGAATTCAATTGAATTTTCAGGAATCGATCTTCCCTTTATTTCAACCACCCCCTTTTCCTCATCAAACCTAACCAACGGCGTCTTCGGCGTACTTTCGATATATATAGATTCCATACTATCAAAAAATTATGATGATCTTCCTTCCTGTCTTATATTTTTATTTCGAGATTAAAGAAATAATAATTGTTGTTATAGTTGTAAAAGCTATACGTCAGCTTTGAACCTGTTTTTCGGGCAATATCAACCAGACCCAGACCTCCGCCGCCCTTGGCCGAAAGTTTCTGATGGTTCAGGATGAACTTGTACATATCCTTAAGTTCATCCCTGCTCAATGAATTGATTTTATCTATTTTCTCCTTGAGGTACTTAATCTTGGCTGAATTGATGAAATTACCCGTGGATACTTTGTATTCGGCATTTTCACGTGTGATCACCAAAACACCGAATTTCGGGTCAAGATCCTCTTCAATTCCTTCGTGTGTCTCTTCGATATGATGGTATAGATTCTGGAGGCTTTCCACAAGTACGTTGTACAGTTTCTTGCGTGTTTTTCCCTCTTCGTTTACATCTTCAAGCTTTTTCTCCACCGCGTCAAGAACATCATTAATAAGCTCGGATGTTATGCTTCCCTTGTAGGCAATCAGCACGTCACCCTTGCTCAATTCCTCAAAATACTCCTTGATGTTAAAGCTCATAGAGAGTTCTGTTAGCTTTTCGAATACATTATTTGATCAACCGGTTTAGCAGCAACAAATATATAAAAAATATTGTCTTTTGAAAATTAACTTTCTTATATAGAAAATATAGCGGTTTTTAGTCTCTTCGATTACGGTAAATAAATTTAACCAAATTTCAGAAAATAAATGAATATCTCCTCCTTTTTTATCCGGTTTTCTGATAATACGGTAGTGTTCAAAAATAGAATACATATTATTGATGAACAGCCGTAATATTATGATCTAAATCCCCGGGAGTTCCATTACAGAAAATATCGTTTTAATTTCGCGTTCCGCTGAACATTTCGTATTTATGGTATTTACACTCAAGAGGGCCGTTATAAAGTGTCAGACGCCTGGCAGTTCTTAAACCCAGGTGTTTCAGGGCCTCCTTATTTGCCGTAAATACCCATACTTCATAACCCGCATATTTTTTCTTCAGGGCATCGCCAAGGCGTTTGTAGAACGCTTCGATCTCGAAGGTTTTCAGCCTCTTGCCATAAGGGGGATTAATAATGGCAATGCCCCCTCCTTCGGGTGGTTTCGTTTCCTCGATTGACGCTCTGGATAGTGCTATTTTATTTTCGAGAAATGCATTTTTAGCATTTCGTTTGGCATTGGAAACGGATCGTTCAGAAATATCAGAACCGGTAACTAAAAATTCAATCTTTTTATTCTCGATATGTGCTCCGGTTATCTGATCAAAGAGCTGTTCATCAAAATCGGCCCATTTCTCAAATGCAAAAGCTTTCCGATATACTCCCGGTGGAATGTTGTATGCAATCAGTGCCGCCTCAATGGGCAAAGTGCCTGATCCGCACATCGGGTCTGTAAAATTGGTATTTCCCTTCCATCCGCTCAGCAAAATGAGGCCTGCAGCAAGCACTTCGTTCAGCGGTGCCGGTCCCTGCTCCAGGCGATACCCTCTTTTATGCAACGATTCACCGGAGCTGTCGAGTGAGGTTATCAGCTGATCATTCGCAATATGAATATTGATCCTCAGATCGGGATCATCAGTATTCACCGAGGGCCGTGTCCCGAATTTATCCCTGAACTGATCTGCAATTGCATCTTTCACACGTTGCGTCACATACAGTGAATGGGTAAACAGGGGCGATGCGATCGCACTGTCGATGGCAAATGTCCCCTTTACATCCAGCATATCACTCCATGGAATTGACCGGATGGAATCATACAACTGAATGTCGTTCCTGATCCTTTCTTCGAAAATAGGTTTCAGAATCTTAATTGCGGTCCGGCAATAATAATTAGCACAGTACAATACCTTCCTGCTGCCGGAAAATGTTACCGCACGATGAGAAACCCGAACATCCTCAGCACCCAGAGTGTTAAGTTCCCCTGCTAAAACCTCCTCCAGTCCGCCAAGTGTTTTTGCAGTTAAACGAAAGTATTTTTCTCGGTTATCAGCCATTTCTTGTTGTATTAATGAGTTCATTGACGGATTCAACAGCAAGATCAAACCGGCTTTCACCTTTAATTATCCTATAAGATAATTGATATGATTCAAGTTCAAGGCGGTATTTCTCAAACAGAATTTCTCTCATGATGCCACCGTTTTCCCTTACCGGGTCAGCCTCCCATGGAATATCGGGGTAGCACAAAAGATAACGATCTATGTGCCTTTCTTTTAGCATATCATCGATCCATTCCAGGTGTTTTTTAAACACCACTTCGAGCCAGATTTTTGTAATGATCAGGTAGGTATCGTAAAAAAGTATAGAATCGGCCTTTTCCGAGTATTCCTTCTCGAGTTCAACCTGTCTGAAGGCGATTTTTTCCACGTCCTCAACATTATATTTCCTGTTCAACTGCTGTATATAATCCCTGGCGTATTCCGGAATAAAAGGAGCATTGTAATGCCTTGCAAGCCTTTCAGCAAGCACTGTTTTGCCGGTTGATTCCGGACCTGTAATGACAATCCTGATCAGGCTGCCGGTATTTCCTGTTTTTTCCATTCACGTTGCCAGTCAACATATCCCACAACTGCCAGTACAGTATATACAAAGTACAACAATATTGTAGGATACAATCCTTTATAAGAATACAAACCCATTGTAACGCTGTCAACTACAACCCATACGAGCCAATGTTCGATCATTTTCTGGGTCAGCATCCAGGTGGCGGTGATGCTAAGGGCTGTGGTAAATGCATCCCAGTAAGGAACATTGCTGGTAGTGAAATTCTTCAGGAAATAGCTGATTAAGATAAACAATACAGATGTTGAAACGATTAGTAGAATACCTGCCTTCAACCCTGTTTTTTTTATCCTGAGTTCTTTTTTACCTGTATTGTTGTTGCCGTATAACCAATGATACCATCCATAGAACCCGATAAGTATATAATACCCGTAGAGAACCATATCGGCGAAAATTCCCGATCTGTAGACCACATATACATATAATCCCGAAGACAGTATACCAAAAGGCCAGCAGAGTATATTGCGCCTGATTGATAAGATGATATACAACAGCCCGGTGATGAGGGCTATGATCTCAAGAAAGTGGCTGGCTAACCATGTTAACAACATCGGCATACTGGTATTTAAGGCTTATCTTCCAGTTACCTTGATTTTCCTAAACCCGACTGGTATTTATCCCAGTTTTTCATGATATCAACAGCTCTGGTTACTTTTTTATCACTGCTGTTCAGAATCTGGAAAAACTCATTGCTGCTCCAAATATCACGTGCTATATAGGCCTTCATCAGCAATTTCAGCTGCTCCTCTGAAATTTCCAGATCCTTCTCCACCGGTTCAATATCCTGTGATTTTGCATAATCAACCAGCTTTTCAAACAATTCCGGGGTAATGGTGTACTCAGTTCTGAAGGCATTAAATGTAGGAAACTGACTATTAAGCAAAACTCTGTTTTCATCCACATAAGTAAGAATAAACTGATTGAGTACTCCCCTCCTGATCAGGTAACGGTAATAATCGGTAAAATATGAAGTATCTATGGGGACAAAAATATCGGGCATGATGCCCCCACCTCCATAAACTGTTCTCGATCTCAGCAAGGTACGGTATTTCAGCGAATCAGGAAAATGAATGCTGTCTTTGTTCGTGAGCTCACCCGAAACATATCTGTTCAGAATATCCAGGTCATAATCTTTCCTGTTATTGTATGGCTTCTGGATCAGTCTTCCTGTAGGTGTATAGTATCTGGCAACTGTAAGTCTGATTTCCGACTGATCCGGCAACGGAAAGGGTTTTTGCACCAGTCCCTTGCCAAATGACCTGCGGCCGATGATAATTCCACGGTCCCAATCCTGAATTGCACCGGCTAATATTTCGCTTGCCGAAGCTGATCCTTCATCGATGATTACCACAAGATTGCCTTTTTCCCAGGCTCCGTTTTCAGAAGCAAAATATTCCCGTTTCGGGCTGTGCAATCCTTCGGTATATACAATCAGTTTTCTGTCGTTTAAGAACTCATCGGCCAGTTCAAAAGCAATTTCAAGATATCCACCTCCGTTTCCGGTAAGGTCAAGAATAAGGCTGTTGATTTTCTCTTTCTGAAGTGCCTTCATAGCCGAATCAAATTCGCTCATTGTAGTGAGCGAAAACCGGTTGAGTTTTATGTATCCGATGTCATCGCCTATTTTGTATGAAGCATCGATACTATATATAGGTATTTTATCACGTACGATAGTAAACTCAAGCAGACCGGCAGTTTTTCTTCTCAAAATAGATACATTCACTTTGGTTCCTTTATTACCCCTGAGCAGACTGAATACATCGTTTGTGGTAATACCAATGCCTGCCACGTTTTTGCCGTCAACTTTAACGATCCTGTCGCCTGCCTGCAAACCCACTCTTTCAGAGGGTCCGCCGGAAATTGTGGATATCACAAAAATGGTATCGTCAAGAATATTGAATGAAATACCGATGCCTTCAAAATTTCCCTGTAAGGGTTCGTTCATCTCCTTCACCTCTTTGCTGCTTATATAGGAAGAATGCGGGTCGAGATCTTTCAGCATGTTCCTGAGGGCATCTTCGACAAGTTTATCTTCATTCACCGAATCGACATAATACCTGTCGATATAATCAATCACCCTGCCCAGTTTGAAGGCTGATTCATAGAATTCCTGCGAGATGCCATCCTGAATTGGCCCTGCTAGCAACAACAACAATCCAATAAAATAATTCAATCTCTTCATCATGCAATAGTCTTATTAATGAGTTTAGTAAACCCCGGAAATACAATAAAGGTTTTGGGGATTATAAAAACGGAAAATTATACGGATAATTATCAGGTGGTTATAAAATTAAATTTCAGTTCGACAAGTTCTGATAAATCTTGTCCGGCTTCCCGTAATAATTCATCCTCTTTTTCATAATACCAGTCAACTATGGTATTAATTCCTTTCTTGTGGATCCCGGCTATTTTACCAAAAATATCGGCAATATACCTCATGGAACCCGAATTGTAATAGGCAAATTTAATGATTATATGCAACGGTTTTTTAATAGCATCAAGCTGATTTTCATAATCGTCAAGCCATTGGATAATAGGTCTGTAAAAATCATGCACATTTTCTGGAAGTGAAGAGCCGGAAAGACTAAACACATTTTTTTCGGGATCAAAAGTTACCTGCGGGGTTAATTTGCCGGCTTTAATATCAAGTTTTTCCATTGATTCTGATTTTTTTTTGATGCCAAAAGTTAATCATTTTTGCCAAATAGCCCTAGAAAAAAACTGAATTGTTTAAAATCACTCCCATTCAATTGTTGCCGGCGGTTTGGAACTAATGTCGTATACAACCCTGTTGATGCCCTTAACGTTGTTGATTATTCTGTTTGAAATGCCGGCCAGGAAATCGTAAGGCAGCTGTGCCCAGTCGGCCGTCATGCCATCGGTGGATGTAACTGCCCTGAGGGCAACCACATTTTCGTAAGTTCTTTCATCGCCCATTACCCCTACCGACTGAACCGGCAGTAAAACAGCAGCCGCCTGCCAGATCTTGTCGTAGAGATCATACTCTTTTAACCCTTCAACATATATATCATCAACCTCCTGCAACAGGGCAACTTTCTGTTCGGTGATATCGCCCAGTATTCTTATCGCGAGTCCCGGACCCGGAAAAGGATGCCTGCTCAATATTATGCTATCGATATTAAGTGCTTTTCCAACTTTCCTCACTTCATCTTTAAACAGCAATTTTAGCGGCTCAACTACTTTCAGATTCATTTTTCCAGGCAATCCGCCCACATTATGATGCGATTTTATGGTGGCAGAAGGACCATTAACAGAAACCGATTCAATGACATCGGGGTATATCGTTCCCTGTGCAAGCCACTTTACCTCTTTGATTTTTCTTGCCTCTCTCTCGAAGATATCAATGAAAACCTTACCGATAATTTTGCGTTTTTTTTCAGGTTCACTTACCCCTCTCAGCTGGCTTAAAAAGTCTTTCCCCGCATTAATTCCGATGACATTTAGTCCCATATGCTGGTATGAATTGATCACTTTCTCATACTCATTCTTTCTCAGCAATCCGTTGTCGACGAAAATACAAGTCAGGTTCGGGCCTACCGCCTTATTCAGTAAAACTGCTGCCACCGATGAGTCGACACCTCCCGATAACCCGAGAACCACTCTGTCGTTTCCTATCCTGCCTTTTAATTCGGCCACGGTTGATTCAATGAATGATGTGGGAGTCCAGTTTTGCGAACACCGGCATATACTTACGACAAAGTTAAACAGCACCCGGGATCCCTCGGTGGTATGGTAAACTTCGGGGTGAAACTGAATACCGTAAGTTTGTTCATCCTCAATCCTGAATGCCCCGACTTTTACATCACGTGTGCTCCCTATTATTTTGTATGCTGATGGTATCCGTGCAATGGTGTCGCCATGCGACATCCATACCTGCGTGTTGTCTGACAACCCGGTGAACAGTTCCGAATTTCTATCGAATTTTTCAAGATTTGCCCTACCATATTCACGATGCTTTGAAGGCAAAACCTCACCGCCATAAAATTGCGCAAGAAATTGGGCGCCATAACAAATTCCAAGAATAGGCCTTTTCCCCTTAATACCATCCAACGCCGGTATCGGTGCCTTTTTCTCCCGCACAGATGAAGGGCTACCGGATAAAATATAGCCTTTGACCGAATCATCAGGACCCGGAATATTATTGAACGGATGTATTTCACAATATACATTAAGTTCTCTTACACGCCTGGCAATGAGTTGCGTGTACTGCGAGCCGAAATCCAAAATGATGATCTTTTCCTGCACGTGGTAATATTAAAATTTAAGCTCCAAAGATACCATTAATCTGTAAATTGGCTTCACGAATTTCCGGTTATCATACACCGGCTCTTTCCTGCCTGATGCTGTAATGCGATCCATCGTTCACTGCCTCTGATGCCGGAAAGATTTTTCTTGCTTCTTCTTCAAACAACTCCGTTGATTTATACCTCGAAGAAAAATGTCCCATAAGAAGCCTGCCTGCACCTGCATCTCTGGCAACACTTGCAGCCTGTCCGGCAGTGGAATGAAACGTGATTCTGGCAAGCTTTTTATCCTCTTCAAGAAATGTAGCTTCATGATACAGTATATCCACACCTTTTACCCACTCCGCCAGTTTTTTTATATAAATTGTATCGGTGCAATATGCATATGATCTTGGTTTAAAAGGGGGCAATGTTAACCGTGAGTTTGGGACAACCGTACCATCCTGTGAAATAAAATCTTCACCCGATTTTATCCTTATTATTTCACGAATCGAAAGCCGGTATTCTTCGATCATCTCAGGTCTGATGTTCCTGGGTTTTTCCTTTTCCATGAACAAAAATCCCGAGGTTGGTACTCTGTGTTTCAGCGGAATAGTGTGCACCGTAAGGTTCTTATCCTCATAGACCAATTCATCGCGCCTTGCCTTGAAGGGAAAAAACAGGATGCGGTATTGCATATCTTTACCAAAGAACCGGATAAAAAAATCGATTATATTCTTCAATTCCGCATGCCCGTGAATATGCAGGTCAGCCTTACGTCCCAGGAGATTAAATGACGATAGCAGGCCCGGCAATCCAAAAATATGGTCCCCGTGAAGGTGGCTTATAAAAATATGGTTCAGGCGTCCCATTTTGATTTTGTATTTCCTGAGTTGCATCTGGGTGCCTTCACCACAATCAATCAAAAAAAAATGCTCATGTACGTTTACTACATGAGCACTGGGAAATCTTTCTGACGTGGGCAATGCAGAACTACTGCCCAATATCGTCAATGAAAAGGACATAGTATTTAATCTATTTTTCAGCTTCAGCGATAAGCTTATCTCCCTCCTCAACCGAGCTTGTAATATTCAGCACAGTATCAAGCTGTGAAATAGTAATAAGTCTTTCAACAGCATCGCTTAACCCCGTAAGTACAAAAGTGCCGTTTGCATTTTTACATAAACGGTTTGCTACCAATATTGCACTGAGGCCGGAGGAATCACAGTAGCGGCATTTACTTAAATCAAGTACGATATTCTTCTCACCATTGCCAGATACCAAAACCAGTTCTGATTTCAGCGTGGGAGCAATATGAGTATCCAGTTTCTCTTCCAATACCTGAATTAAAGTATAATTGCTTCGCTTTTCAATTTTGAATTCCATATTGAGAAGTTTTAGATATTTTTAATGACTAACTATCTTTTTCTTTTGTCTTCTTCTCTTGCTTTTTTTGTTTGTCCTTTTTTTCCTGCATCTCCATCTCTGACTTCAATGCCGCCAGGTCTGTGATATCCCCGAGTGTAGTCTTTTCTATGTTCGGCTTGACTTTCTTGGGAGTTTTTCTGGCTGCAGAGGAAACCGGCTTTTTCTCAGTATCGCCGGAAGCCTTTCTCTCATCTTCGAATATTCTGCTATGTGAAAGAACAATTTTTTTCGCAGACTTTGAAAACTCAATCACCTTGAAATCCATCTTCTCCTCAACCCTTGCAGGTGATCCGTCTTGCTTGGCAAGATGTTTAGGAGTTACAAAACCTTCAACACCGTATGGTAACGCTACCACTGCTCCTTTGTCGCTAACTTCAATGATAGTACCTTCATGGATCGAATCCACGGTGAATATCGTTTCAAATACATCCCACGGGTTTTCTTCAAGTTGTTTGTGACCAAGGCTCAGCCTGCGATTGTCTTTGTCAATTTCAAGCACCACTACCTCAATTTCATCCCCGATGTTTGTAAACTCTGCCGGATGCTTGATCTTCTTGGTCCAGGACAAATCTGAAATATGAATTAACCCGTCAACACCTTCTTCGATTTCAACGAATACGCCAAAGTTAGTAAAATTACGGACTTTCGCAGTATGTTTTGAATTTAGTGCATATTTTTCTTCGATCTTTTCCCATGGATCAGGTTTTAATTGCTTCATACCCAATGACATCTTTCGTTCCTCGCGATCGAGTGTAAGGATCACAGCTTCCACTTCATCACCTACTTTCAGAAATTCCTGTGCACTGCGTAAATGCTGTGACCATGACATTTCAGAAACATGGATAAGCCCTTCGACACCTGGTGCAATTTCAACAAACGCGCCATAATCGGCCATCACCACAACTTTTCCTTTTACTTTATGGCCAATTTTGAGTGCTGTGTCGAGTGAATCCCACGGATGCGGCGAGAGCTGTTTGAGCCCGAGAGCTATTCTCTTTTTCTCATCATCAAAATCAAGAATAACTACCTGCAGTTTCTGGTCCAGCTGAACGATCTCTTCAGGATGGTTCACCCTTCCCCATGAAAGATCCGTGATGTGTATCAATCCGTCTACTCCTCCGAGATCGATAAATACCCCGTATGATGTAATATTTTTTACCGTTCCCTCAAGAATCTGTCCTTTCTCGAGTCTGGCAATAATTTCTTTCTTTTGTTGTTCCAGCTCTGCTTCTATGAGCGCTTTATGCGATACAACCACATTTTTGAATTCATGGTTGATTTTAACGACCTTGAATTCCATGGTTTTGCCCACATAAATATCGTAATCGCGAATGGGCTTGACATCGATCTGCGAACCCGGTAAAAACGCTTCTATACCAAAGACATCGACGATCATTCCTCCCTTGGTGCGGCATTTTATATACCCTTTGATGATTTCATCCTTTTCAAGCGATTCGTTAACCCTGTCCCATGATTTTAAGGCCCTGGCCTTTTTATGGGAAAGGATAAGCTGGCCTTTCTTATCTTCCTGGCTTTCCACATACACTTCAACCGTATCGCCGATCTTCAGTTCAGGGTTATACCTGAATTCGTTCAATGATACAAGTCCCTCAGATTTATAGCCAATATTAATGACCACCTCGCGCTTGTTCATTGACAATACTATTCCTTCAACCACTTCATTTTCAGCAACTGTTGAAAGAGTTTTGTCATACAATTTTTCGTACTCTTCGCGCTGACCGTCTTTGTAAAGGTCCTGGTCATCACTGTATGCATTCCAGTCAAATTCACCGTCCGCTGCCGGTGTATCCACTGGGGATTTTGCAGCAGATGATTTTTTTATTGCACTGCCGCTTCTTTTTCTGGCAGTGGTCTTTTTTTCAGTGGTTTTCTTTTTTTCCGCAGTCTCAGTAACCTCTTCAACCTGAACGGTCTCTTCTGAAACTTCGGATGGGCCGGCGGTTTCATCACCGGCATTTATGGCATCCCCGCCGGGCTCTGCGGATGCCGGTTCTACAGTTTCATCAACAGTTTCGGCCTGTTCTTCTTGTTCAGTTCCCGGACCTATTTCGGATTGCTTCTCAGCCCCGGCCTGTTCTTCTTGTTCAGTTCCTGAATCTACTTCTGATTCCTTCTCAGCCCCGGCCTGTTCTTCTTGTTCAGTTCCTGAATCTACTTCTGATTCCTTCTCAGCCTTGGCCTGTTCTTCTTGTTCAGTTCCTGAATCTACTACGGATTGCTTCTCAGCCCCGGCCTGTTCTTCTTGTTCAGTTCCTGAACCTACTTCGGATTGCTTCTCAGCCCCG
>CAZDCD010000019.1:0-16835 GCA_964503885.1 uncultured Bacteroidales bacterium | reverse complement strand
CCCGGCCTGTTCTTCTTGTTCAGTTCCTGAACCTACTTCGGATTGCTTCTCAGCCTTGGCCTGTTCTTCTTGTTCAGTTCCTGAACCTACTTCGGATTGCTTCTCAGCCTTGGCCTGTTCTTCTTGTTCAGTTCCTGAACCTACTTCGGATTGCTTCTCAGCCCCGGCCTGTTCTTCTATGTTCTCCGCTTTCTCTTCCGGAGTAATCTCCGAATCGTTAGTATTTTCGGCATCTTCGTTGTTGCCCGATACCTCGCTCTTCGTTTCAGCCTGATCAGATTCCGCATTCACCTGATTATCAATCATTTCCTCTTGTTGTTCATCAACATTTGATTTGTTGTTTTCTACCATGTAAATAAACTAATAATTAATGGGTTAGACAATATATTTTTTAAAATCGAGCTGCAAAGCTAAATTATTCTGGTGTAAAAAACTAAATTTATGAAAAAAATCGCAAAAAATAGTCGGTTTTTTACAGTTGAAAAATATTCATTTACTTTATAGTTTTTTTTACAATCAATAACCAAAATAAATTTCGATGAATATAAGTATTGTTGGCACAGGATATGTCGGTCTGGTTTCCGGTGCATGCTTTGCAGAAACAGGTATACAGGTTTGCTGTGTTGATATAAATAAAGAAAAAATCAATCGGCTTCAGAAGGGAATTATCCCTATTTATGAGCCCGGACTGGAAGCAATTGTAAAACGCAATCTTGAAAAAAAGCGGCTAACGTTTACCACAGATCTGAAAAAAAGTCTTGAAAATTGTGAAGTTATTTTTATTGCTGTGGGTACGCCCCCTGATGAGGACGGTAGCGCAGATATGAGCCAGGTACTTGGTGTCGCCAGGGAAATTGGCAGGCATATTTCAGATTACCTCGTAATAGTAACAAAAAGCACGGTACCCATAGGAACCTCAAAAAGTGTTAAGAATGCGATCCGGGATGAACTTGCGAAGCGGGGAGCAGATATTGATTTTGATGTGGCATCAAATCCTGAATTTCTGAAGGAAGGAGCAGCTGTGGATGATTTTCTGAAACCCGACAGGATTATTATCGGAACTGAAACCGAAAAAAGTGAAACCATACTCCGGAAATTGTATAAGCCATTCCTGTTGAACGGACATCCCCTGATCTTCATGGATATTTCTTCGGCAGAAATCACCAAATATGCCGCCAATGCAATGTTGGCGACCAAAATAAGCTTTATGAACGATATCGCCAACCTTTGCGATCTTGTGGGTGCAGATGTCGACTCGGTGAGAAAGGGAATAGGTTCCGATCCCAGAATCGGTAATAAGTTTATTTATCCGGGTATCGGATATGGAGGTTCGTGTTTCCCGAAAGATGTCAAAGCATTGATAAGAACGTCCGATGAACTGGGCTATTCGCTCGATATCATCAAGTCGGTGGAAAAAGTGAACAGCAGGCAAAAGGAGATCATTTTCGAAAAGATCAAAAAACATTTTAAGGACGGCCTGAAAGGCAGGCAGTTCGGTCTCTGGGGTTTATCATTTAAACCCAATACCGACGACATGAGAGAAGCTCCCTCACTTGTGATCATGAACAAGTTGATTGAAGAAGGAGCAAGGATTAAGGCTTATGACCCGGCGGCAATGGATGAAGCCAGAAGGATTCTCGGCACATCGGTAGAATATGCCAAAGATATGTATGAAGCCGTCATCGATGTGGATGCACTTATACTGGTGACCGAATGGCCAGAATTCAGGATCCCTAATTTCAAGGTCATGACAAAACTAATGAGCCGGAAAATTATTTTCGATGGCAGGAATATTTATGACTATTCCGACCTGAAAGAGCATGGTTTTACATATTATTGCATTGGACGAACTGTATAACAGTATTAATCAACTGATTTTACAATTGTGATGAATAAAGTTTTAGTAACGGGAGGGGCCGGATTTATCGGATCACATCTGTGTGAACGGCTTTTAAATGAAGGCAATGAAGTGGTTTGTCTGGATAACTATTTTACAGGATCCAAAAGTAACATCATCCATCTTTTGTCAAACCCCTTCTTCGAGCTCATCAGGCATGACATTACCCATCCGTATTTTATCGAAGTCGATGAGATATACAATCTTGCCTGTCCCGCTTCTCCGATCCATTACCAGTGTAATCCGATCAAGACAATAAAAACTTCGGTAATGGGTGCCATCAATATGCTCGGCCTCGCCAAACGGATAAAAGCCAAGATCCTGCAGGCCTCAACAAGCGAGGTTTATGGCGACCCAAAGGAACACCCTCAACAGGAAAGCTACTGGGGAAATGTCAATCCGGTTGGCCGGCGTGCCTGCTACGATGAAGGAAAACGCTGTGCAGAAACACTCTTCATGGATTATAACATTCAGAACAGGGTAAAAACAAAGATAGTACGGATCTTCAATACCTATGGTCCGAACATGAACCCCAATGATGGCCGGGTAGTATCAAATTTCATTGTTCAGGCTTTACAGAATAAGGATATCACTATTTACGGGAACGGAAACCAGACCCGCAGTTTTCAGTTTGTTGACGATCTGACCGAAGGGATGATCAGGATGATGAATACCCCTGACCATATCTTAGGGCCGGTTAACTTAGGCAATCCCAATGAATTTACCATTGTTGAGCTTGCCAGGCTGATCATTGCCCTTACAAAATCAGCCTCCAAACTTGTTTTCCTGCCCCTGCCTTCGGATGATCCTGTACAACGAAAACCCGATATTGCGCTTGCCAGGAAAACACTCAATAACTGGGAACCAAAGGTGCAGCTCGAGGACGGGCTTAAAATAACCATACAATATTTCAGGGAGTTGTTGAATCTTTGATTTTTTAAATTCATGCTAATCTGAATTCATGAAAGGAATTATACTTGCCGGCGGATCCGGCACCAGGTTGTACCCGATCACCATGTCGATTACAAAACAGCTCCTGCCTGTTTTTGATAAACCGATGATCTATTACCCATTAAGCGTACTGATGCTTGCCGGCATCAGGGAGATCCTCATTATTTCCACGCCCGCTGATATCGGACTCTACCGTAAACTCTTTAACGATGGGTCCCAACTGGGATTGAGTATCTCCTATGCCACGCAGCCATCGCCTGACGGTCTTGCCCAGGCGTTCCTGATCGGTGAGAATTTCATCGGCATGGAAAACATCTGCCTTATACTGGGCGATAATATTTTTTACGGCCACGGTTTCGGAAAAGTGCTGATGGACACTGCCGGAATTAAGGACGGAGCAGTTATTTTCGGCTATTATGTGAATGATCCCGAACGTTACGGCGTGGTGGAATTTGATAGGACCGGTCGTGTGCTTACGCTTGAAGAAAAACCGAAAATACCCCGGTCAAACTATGCGGTAACAGGATTGTATTTTTACAGCAACGATGTGGTTGAAAAAGCAAAACGGTTAAAACCATCTGCACGTGGCGAACTTGAAATAACCGACCTGAACAGACTTTATCTTGCTGAAAAGAGACTGATTGTAAAAATAATGGGGAGAGGAATGGCATGGCTTGATACCGGAACACAGGAAAGCCTTTTGCAGGCATCAAATTACATTCAGACAATAGAGATGCGACAGGGATTAAAAATTTCCTGTATTGAAGAAATCGCCTATAAAAGAGGATTTATCTCGAAAGAACAGATAGCGGATCTTGCCCGGAAAATGTCGGCCAGCAGCTATGGACAATATCTCATGAAACTTGTGGAAGATAGGATCAATACATTCGGCGATAAGGACAGCGACATGTATGATGGCTAAACCAGAACAACAAAATTTTAGACCAAATGACTGTTATAAATACCGGATTTGACGGACTGGTTATTATTGAGCCCAAAGTTTTTCCCGATGACAGGGGCTATTTTTATGAAAGCTATAACGAAAACCGGTTTCATGATGCTTCACTGAAATATATATTTGTCCAGGATAACCAGTCGAAATCAACTTACGGCGTGATCCGCGGGCTGCATTACCAGATTGAGCCTTACGCACAAACCAAACTGGTACGGGCGGTTCAGGGGACTATCTTTGACGTTGCCGTGGACCTCAGAAAGGATTCGCAAACTTTTGGCAGGTGGTTTGGTATCGAGCTTTCTGATGAGAATTTCAAACAACTTCTTATACCCAAGGGCTTTGCCCATGGATTTTCGGTGCTTAGCCAGTCGGCTGTCATCATGTATAAATGTGACGATTTTTATTCCCCTGAAGCGGAAAGAGGGATAGCATTTAATGATACCACATTGAATATCGACTGGAAAATACCGGGTGCCGATGCTGTCATTTCTGAAAAAGACCGGCAACTGCCGGCTTTCGGACAGGCAGAAATGAATTTCAAAATTCAGGCCGGATGAAAAAAATTCTGGTAACCGGCTCTTCGGGTCAGCTGGGAAACGAGCTGGCTGAACTTGCTAAACTCAATACCCCGTTTCAATTTGATTTTCATGATATCGATACCCTCGACCTGACCAATAATGATATGGTTACCGAATACTTCGATAAACAAAAACCTGACTATGTGATCAATTGTGCAGCCTATACTGCAGTTGATAAAGCCGAGGAAGAACCTCAGCTGGCATACCTCATTAATGCCGACATACCTCTGAACCTGGCCATTCTTGCAGAAAAAACAGGATCAAAGCTGATACACCTGTCCTCTGATTATGTATTTAATGGTAAAAATTATAAACCATATACAGAAGAAGATCCGCCCGATCCCCAGTCGGTTTATGGCAAAAGCAAATTTGAAGGGGAACAGAAGATCATACAGGGAAAAAACGTGATCATCATCCGTACATCGTGGTTATATTCCCGTTTCGGAAAAAACTTTCTTAAAACAATCCTGCTTTTAGGTACTGAAAAAGACTGGGTAAAGGTTGTATCTGACCAGATAGGATCACCGACAAACGCGTTCGACCTGGCTCAGGCGATCATGAAAATTGTGGAATTCTCTGAAAAAGAATCATTCATGCCTGGTTTATACCATTATTCCAGCGAAGGAGTGTGCAGCTGGTACGATTTTGCCATGGCGATAAAAAAAACAACCGGTTTCGGGGCTGATGTAATTCCTGTGACTTCACAGCAATATCCGTTACCTGCTCCGCGTCCGCATTACAGCGTTCTGGACAAAACCAGGATAAAACAGACATTTGGGCTATCTATACCGCACTGGCATGAGAGCATGCGATTAACTCTGGCTTCTTTGCATAAATTTTAAGAACTTTGTAAAAATAAGAACTACGGTATGGCTCACAATGAATTGATCAACATGGTAAGAGATAAGGCAAACAAATGGCTTACCGCAAATATTGACGCAGAAACCAAACAAAAAATCAGGGAACTTACCATATCAGATGAAAATGAACTCATCGAATCTTTTTATAAAGACCTTGAATTTGGCACCGGGGGATTGAGGGGTATCATGGGAGCAGGAACGAACCGCATGAATATCTATACTGTGGGCATGACCACACAGGGGCTGAGCAACTACCTGAAAAAGGAGTTTAAGAGCCTGGATCGTGTGAAGGTTGTGATTGCCCACGATAGCCGGAACAACAGCAGGCTTTTCGCCGAAACAACAGCAAAGGTATTCACTGCAAACGGATTTAAGGTTTATATGTTCGACGATTTGCGGCCCACACCCGAATTATCTTTTGCCATCAGGCATTTCGGTTGTCAGAGCGGAGTGATGATCACTGCATCACATAACCCCAAAGAATATAATGGCTACAAAGTATACTGGGAAGACGGCGGCCAGATCATCAGGCCTCATGATAAAGAAATCATAGATGAAGTGCGCAAAATCACTTCTCCCGAGGCTGTGAATTTTAACGGCCACCCAGAACATATTGAGATCATTGGAAAAGAGCTCGATGAGTTGTACACCGATAATATCAAATCATTATCCCTTTCTCCTGAATCGATTGAAAGAAACAACGCCATGAAAATCGTATATACTCCAATTCATGGTACCGGTGTGCGTCTTGTCCCGATGTCGCTGCATAAGATAGGCTTCAGGAACATTATTCATGTGCCTGAACAGGATATTACCAGCGGGGAATTTCCTACTGTAAAATCACCCAACCCCGAAGAAAGTGCTGCACTGAAACTGGCCATAGAAAAAGCAAAGCAGGTCGATGCCGACCTGGTCATGGGAACCGATCCGGATTCCGACCGTGTCGGGATTGCAGTAAAAGACCAAAACGGGAATTACATCATCCTGAATGGGAATCAGACCGCTGCTATCCTGATCCATTACCTGGTATCCATGTGGTCAGAAAAAGGAAAAATCACAGGAAAAGAGTATATCGTTAAAACAATTGTAACTACTGAATTGCTGGATGATATTGCAAAAAAATACAAGGTCGGATGTTACAATGTGCTTACAGGGTTCAAGTATATTGCCGGTGTGATCAGACAATTTGAAGGGGAAAAAACATTCATATGTGGAGGAGAAGAGAGCTATGGATACCTCGCAGGTGAGTTTGTCAGGGATAAGGACGCCATCATATCGTGTTCGCTTATCGCCGAAACAGCCGCATGGGCTAAAGACAGGGGGAAATCGTTATTTGATATTCTCCTGGACATATACGCCGAATTCGGATTGTACAAAGAAAAGCTGATCTCTATTGAAAGGAAAGGTAAAAAAGGTGCTGAGGAAATACAACGGATGATGAAAGATTTCAGGGAAAATCCGCCGTCTGTCATCCATCATTCTGAGGTAACCGAAGTGCTTGATTATCTCGATGAAAGATCACTCGATCTGGTTAACAGCAGAAACGGCGGCATCCGTATACCCCGGGAGGATGTGCTGCAATTCATTGCCCGCGACGGGAGCAAGGTATCTATAAGACCTTCGGGAACAGAACCTAAAATAAAATTTTATTTTGGAATAAGGCAACCACTGAACAATATTACCGAATATCATAATTCAGATGTTACGCTGAATGAAAAAATTGAAGAAATAATTAAAGACCTGGGTATCAGGTAATTTTGAAAATAAAATATTAACTGCTCTATGAAATCATACAGGAAGGAACTCTGGTTCAATACAGCAACACGCAGGGCATTCATTAACATTACCCGTGACGTGGAACAATGCCTGAGGGAAAGCGAGATCAGTGAGGGTATTGTTCTGGTCAACGCCATGCACATTAGTGCAAGTGTTTTTATCAACGATGATGAAAGCGGCCTGCACCATGATTTTGAAGTATGGCTTGAAAAACTGGCTCCTGAAAAACCCTATTCTCAATATAAACATAACGGATTCGAAGATAATGCCGACGCCCACCTGAAACGCACTGTCATGGGAAGAGAAGTAGTTGTTGCAGTGACTGCAGGCAGGATGGATTTCGGCCCCTGGGAACAGATCTTTTACGGCGAATTCGATGGAAAAAGAAAAAAAAGAGTGCTTGTTAAAATAATCGGTGAATAAAAAAGTTAAAAAACTTTATCCCGGAAAAAGAAAACAATTCAGAATATACTACGTTAAAAAAAAAGAAAATTGAAAAAGATGAAGAAGAGATTAGTAGTTGCGGCGATTGCGGGCATGTGTGTAATCTCTTTGGCAACAGAAGCCAAAGGTTTTGATCCCGAAGATTCGGCAAAATATTTTAACTGGTTTAACCTTGATCCGCAGCAGGATAATATTCCCGGTATCAGTACCGACAGGGCATATCAGAATTTATTAAAAAATAAAACTTCAACCATGGTCATTGTTGCAGTGATTGATGGCGGAGTGGATATCAATCATGAAGACCTTAAAGACAAGATCTGGACGAATGAAGACGAGATTCCGGATAACGGCATTGATGATGACCACAACGGTTTTATCGATGACGTTCACGGCTGGAACTTTATAGGAGGAAAAGACGGTCAGGATATCGATCAGGAGAACTATGAAATTACCCGTATATACCGTGAATACAAGCCGGTATTTGGCAATAAGGAAAAAAAAGATATCAGTAAGGAAGACCTTGATAAGTTTAACCTTTATGAAGCAGCAAAAAAAACATATTTTGAAAAATATACAAAAGCGGCTAACGAATGGATGTTCATCCAGAAATTCGAGGAAAACTTCAACAAGGCCGACAGCATAGCAAAAGAACTGCTGAACAAAAATGATTATGATGTGGATGATCTGAAGAGCCTTGATGCAGTAGGCAATGCCGATGCCCTTAAGGCAAAAGCCATGCTTTTGAGTCTTTATGAAAAAGGTTTTTCGAAAGGGGTCCTTGATAAATATGAAAAATATGTGGGAACGAAAGTGAATTATCATTTCAATTTAAATTTCAATCCCAGGAAAATTGTGGGTGATGATCCCTATGATATCAACGATTCTATTTATGGCAATAACGATGTCACCGGACCCGATCCCAATCACGGGACTTTTGTTTCGGGCATCATTGCTGCTGACCGGTTCAATAACACAGGTATGCAGGGTATTGCCGATAACGTGAAAATAATGTCGGTAAGAACTGTCCCCGATGGTGACGAACGCGATAAAGATGTGGCAAATGCGATTAAGTATGCCGTACGCAACGGAGCCCAGGTCATAAATATGAGCTTCGGAAAAGACCTGTCACCGCAGAAAGAGTTTGTTGATGAAGCATTACGGTTTGCCGCAGCTCATGACGTGCTTCTTGTTCATGCTGCAGGAAATGAAAACCAGAATACCGATAAGTCACCGAGATACCCTACAAATCTTGATGCCGATAATAATGTGATCAATTCAAACTGGCTTAGCATTGGTGCATCAACGATAAATAAGGATGAAACGCTGACCGGTGTTTTCTCAAATTATGGCAGGAAATCGGTAGACATTTTTGCACCCGGTGTGGATATTTATTCTCTGCAGCCCGATAATAAATACGATATACAGGATGGAACAAGTTATGCATCGCCAATGGTAGCAGGCACAGCAGCGTTGATAAAATCGTATTATCCCGAACTTACTGCCGGTCAGATTAAAGCGATCATACTTTCTTCAGGTACTGATTATAGCGCACTCAGGGTGGTGGTGCCTCATGACAGCGACACGAAAAAGCAGAAGAAAGAAAAATTCAGAAAACTTTCGGTTACAGGGGATGTGCTCAATGTTTACCGGGCGCTTGAACTTGCAGAAAAATATTCGCAATCTGTGACCACCACAAAATAAGATGAGTATTCTGCTGCAATGAAATAATCATTTGCAAATCAGCCATTAAGCTAAAGCCGGAATACCGTAATTAATGTGAGTTCGGTATAATAAATATATTTGGCTTATGCAGTATGATCAACAAGATTTAAGATCTTATTGGTTAAAATGCTCTTATAGGGGAAACCCCGGAGGGGTTAAATATGAATACTCCCGGATAAAATCCGGGGGTAATACATCAAACTCTAAAACAGAACCCTGAAGGGGTTCAATAAGATAATCAGCAACATGTCAGCCACAGGTTTCACCTGTGGCTATTCACATTTAACCCTGTCTACCGATAGGCAGGCGCTTCACGGTTATAGCTTATTAACAACAATATAGCACATTTGAATGGAAATTCTTATTTCGAACTCACGTTATTTAGTATTCATTGAAAAGAAACCCGGGGAAATTTACCAGGTAAACATTTTCTGTAGCTCGGGTCATGGCGGTATATAGCCATCTCAGGTACTCAAGATCGATGTTCTCGTTCCGCAAATATCCCTGGTCAATAAATACCGATTTCCATTGGCCTCCCTGGGCTTTGTGGCATGTTACCGCATAGGCGAATTTAACCTGCATGGCATTAAAGAATGGATTCTCACGCACCAGGTTATACCCTTTTTTTCCGGGTTTTGTATCT
The DNA here is from genome assembly GCA_964503885.1 of uncultured Bacteroidales bacterium. Classification (GTDB taxonomy): domain Bacteria; phylum Bacteroidota; class Bacteroidia; order Bacteroidales; family UBA10428; genus CAZDCD01. The sequence continues at coordinate 7,009 of CAZDCD010000019.1, read as the reverse complement.
GAGTAATCTTCATAGATGGAATAAAAGAGATTCTTGTTCTGTTCGCTTGTAAGGGATGCCGATTCTGCAGTAAGTGTATCCAGCAACAGCCGTGTTTCAAGGCTGATGCCATAATCCGGTAATCTCACCCTGGCATCGGCAAAACGGCAACCATAAAGTTCATAATACCTGATAATCTTTTCTATTTCAATAATATCGCCATTTGCAATGAAATCGGCCGAAGCTTTTTCATTTCTGATCCAGTAATAATTATTCTTTACCACCATAAGCATATCACCGGGCACGATCTCCTCTTCACGTCCCAGGATCTGACTGCGGATACCGTAGTTGTATTTGTTGGCCTGCTTGTTTGAACGGTTGATCACAATAGTCTGGTCAATACCATGTTTTTCGTATGCAGCGTTTAACCTGTCAATAATATCACTGCCTGTAATCCTGGAAACATCTGTGTATTCTGACAACTTTGTCCATGAATAGTGTGACTGACCCGCAGAGATGAGTTGGCGTAAGGCTGTGGCATTTTCAAGGATACCCGATTTTTTACTTTGCCTTACCACATCAGTAAGTTCACATTCGCGAATATTCATAAAGTATCCTGCAAGAAATTTCTTGTCGAGCGCAGGACTTATATCCAGACCCACAGGTGGTAACTGTGCTGTATCACCGATCATGATCATCCTGCATCCTATACCCTGGTTCAAATAACTAACAAGATCGTCGAACAGCCGTCCGGAACCAAAGACTGAAATCTCACCCTGCTGGTTGGCGATCATGGATGCCTCATCAATGATAAAATATGTATTTGTATGCAGGTTCTTTTCGAGCACAAATTTTCCAAAACCGTCCCTCGCAGATAATTGACGGTATATCTTTTTGTGTATCGTAAAGGCCGGCTTCCCCGCATATTGTGATAAAACCTTAGCTGCCCGTCCGGTAGGGGCAAGCAGCACCGACTTCAGTTTCAGCTCATCGAAAAACCTCACCAGAGCACTGATCACAGTTGTTTTACCGGTCCCCGCATACCCTTTGATCACAAACAGCTTGTTTTGATCATCCGATGCCACAAAATCGGCGAGTTCTCCGATCAACTTAAACTGGCTGGCAGTGGGTGAATGGCCTAATTTTTGTGTGATTGCAATCGACAGGTGATTTTTTAGCATTTCGGGGAAATTATTGAACAGTTGAAGTTTAAATCTAATTTTTTTTTATAAATTCGCAACCAAACCATAACCAAAGATATTCAAAATGAGAACAGCAATACAGGTTGTATTAATTGTAGTTATCATTATACTGGTATATCTGCTTATCGAAAGCATTCAGAAACCCATCCGTTTCAATAAGGAAGTACAGGCCAGAGAAGACGTAACGATAGAGCGGTTAAAAGACATCCGAACATCTGAGGTGGCTTATAAAGATGTGAAAGGCAAGTATACCGGAAGCTTTGATACGCTTTTAAACTTTGTTAAATACGATTCATTTCCGATCATCAGTAAAGTATTGCTGCCCGGCTGGGATCCTGATCTTTATACAGAAGCTGAAGGCATAAAAAGAGGACTTATCAAAGTATCGGAAACAAAGAGAAGTGTCCGGGATTCATTGTTCAGCAAAGACTTCCAAATCGACAAATTGCGGATTATACCCTACACTAAAGGCATAGAATTTCATATCGGAGCGGGTAAGGTGGAAACTGGATCGGGTGTTGTGGTAAATGTTTTTGAGGTATATGCGTTATATGATACCCTATTGGCCGGACTTGACCGACAGCTTGTTACGAATTACATTTATGAACGACAAAAAGTGACTAAATTTCCCGGTCTTAAAGTCGGTTCACTTACCGAAGCCACAAACAATGCTGGTAACTGGGAGAAATAAGGCCTTGTATGGCTGAACTAGAACTTATCGATCACTCATTCGAACGATCAAAATCAAATCAATACCATCTCTCCATTCAGGTTGACCCGGATGGAATTTGTTTTTCTGTGCTCGACCCTGGTAATGAGAAGTACGTGCTGCTGAGAAAATATAGGTACAGCCGTATCCGAAGTGCAGAAATGCAACTTGAGCGCCTCGAGCAGATTATGAAAGAAGATGAGTTTCTAAGATTATCTTACTCCGGCGTTTCTGTATTGTACCTGACGCAAAAATCGACACTTATCCCCCACTCTTTTTTCGACGAATCAAAAATCAGGAATTACTTCGAATTCAATCATGTGCTTGAAGACCTTGATGAGATTCATTACAATTATATTGCCGAAATAGATGCCTATACTATTTTTGCCATACCCAACTACCTGGCAAATATTATTTACAATGCACACAGGAATTCAAAATATTATCACCAGGCCACTCCGTTCATTAAATCGGTAATTTCGGGCCTGAGCGAACCTTCGGGTGTACATATCAATCTGAACAGCCATTTTTTTGATATTGTCGTAAAAGATCAATCCATGCTTTCGCTTTACAATACATTTCATTACCAGAACGATACCGACTTGTTGTATTTTGTACTGTATGTGCTCAAGCAACTGAAGGTGGAATTGTCTGCTACCTTTACGACCTTGTCCGGCGAACACTGTGATAAGCCTGTCTACTATGATGCACTGAAAGAATACCTGCCCAACATTGTATACCTTGAACCCGTATATCCCGGATTCAGTGATGCGTTCGGGAAAATAAACACCCACCGCTTTTTTAACCTGTTTTACCTTTACAATTGCGAATAATAAGCGGTAAATACAAGGGAAGGCGTATCCAAGTTCATAAAAATTTTAAAGCCCGGCCTACTACCGATTTTGCCAAAGAGAGCGTGTTCGATATCCTTGCCAATTATTATAATTTCGATGAAATCATTGCCCTCGATCTTTTTGCCGGTACCGGAAGCATAAGCCTCGAATTCGCTTCGAGGGGATGCATGTCCGTCGACCTTGTGGAATCGGATTTTCAGTCGTACCGATTCATAAACGAGACGATCAGGAAGCTGGATATCGCCGGGATTAATCCATACCGGGGGGATGTATTTCAGTATATTGCCAGGTGTACCAGACGTTACGATCTGATCTTCGCCGATCCTCCCTATTTGCATGAACGCATCGCAGAACTTCCCGACCTGATCTTCGGAAACAAATTATTGAAACCTTCGGGCTGGTTTATCCTTGAGCACTCGGGAAAATTTAATTTCACCCGGCACAGCCATTTCAGGGAATTGCGCAAATACGGCAGTGTACATTTCAGTATCTTTTCACAGGAAAATTCGGAGGATCAGTGAGGCATTTCGCACCTTTTTTCGTTTTATTATTTGGAAGTAATAAAATATGCATTAATTTTGTGGCGCTTCGTACGAAGCATGCTTTTACCCAATATTGGTCTGGTAGTTCAGCTTGGTTAGAATACGTGCCTGTCACGCACGGGGTCGCGGGTTCGAGTCCCGTCCAGACCGCTGAAGATTCAAAATCCGATGAGTATACATCGGATTTTTTATTTCCCTGAGCGTTGAATGCTGGCATTCAAAAAAGAAGGGGAAATAAAAAACCGAAGCTACGGAGTAGATTCGGATTTTGAAGCTTTGTCAGGTAGCTCCCGGCAGGGGAAGGGTCGACTTTCCGCAGGAAAGGCAATCCCGTCCGGAATGCCTTCGCTCGCCGAAGCTCTGAGTAAAACAAAGAGCGCAGGCGAGCTTATTATTTAGGTGCAATTGAAAAATTAAAATTGCTAAATAATTATATTGACAGCTTAAAGGAGAATTATTCTGTAAAGATAATTCAACGGATTAAAACAAATGAGTACGAGTTGAAAAATATTTATGCACATAAAAGAGGAAACATAAAAGCCAAAAATATTGTTTACGTTAGTTTTGATTTTAACTGTTATGCATGCAAAGAATCAGAGGTAACTTTAAAAAAATATTTGTATCCGCTTATGTACCATCATTCATTAAATTTGAATAAAAAAGGAAATGAATTTTGTTACAAAACGAACAGACGATACTTTGGTTTTAATTTGTTTGAAAGACTTATGGATGCTGCGATAGAAGATACATGGTATGGTAAATTCAGGTACAATTAAGAATAATCATTTTATTTAATTGTCTCAAATCAGGTCAAAATTTTCACAAAATAACCATTCAATTTTTAATATTATTGAACAATAATCTTTTTATACATTATTTTGTTTTGGTTAGTTGAAATTCTTAAAAAATACAACCCACGGTCAAAATCTGAAATATCAATTGACCTGATATTATCTGAATTCAGAAGATTCAAAGGAGTGATTTTCCCAATTGCATCAATAAGCTTAACAGAGATAATTTCGTCATTTTTTGATGATAAATAAATTATACTTTTTGCAGGTATGGGAAATATTTTAATATCTTCATTTACAGAATTATTATTGATTATTGTTTCAATGTCTTTGATTAAAATAAGATTTCCTAATGGTATAGAGCCGTTATCTCCTGCAAAAATTAAAAATTCTTTGTAACCTGTTCCATTTGTACTAACAGAAAAAAGAGCTCCTTCATTTTCACCCGGCTGATAGAAATAAGCTCCATAAACAGTATTGTTTATAGTATCTATTAATGCACCTCCATAATCGTTAATAGAATAAGCCAAATCATATATTACTTCATAATTCATTCCATCCAGACCTATCTTATACAATACCCCTACATCATTAGCCCCTCCATATAAAGTATAACCATAAATAAAATTATCATTATTTAAAAAAATATTCCCCGTCGGCACTGTTCCTGTTCCATCTGAATAATCATACAATTTTGTAAAATCTGTACCATCCGGTTTTATTTTGAACAATACTCCACCCCTGGGATCAATGCCACCAACCAGTGTTTTACCATATAAATAACCATCCGAATGGTAAATTAAGTTTCCACTGGGACCATTACCGGTATTCTCACTTAATGAGTATCCTTCAAAGTCAAACAATTTTATTATTTCATTTGATACGGTACTAATTTTAAGGATTGTTCCACCATCATTATCACCTCCGATACTTGATGTACCATATAAATTATTGTCAGGTCCCTCTATAAAATTACCGCGAATCTCATACCCGGTTGTTTCATCAAATTCACCTATATTCACATAGTCCGATCCATCATTATTAATTTTAAAAACGCCACCCTTGGAATTTAAACCGATATTTTGGTATGTCCCCCACAGGGTTCCATTTATATCTTCCACAAGGCTGGTTGGTGAAAAACCGGTATTTCTCCTGAAGTCATAAATTTTTGTGTAAATTGCACTGTTATAATCTAACTTGAATAGTGTTCCACCTCCTTCTGTTCCTCCATATGATGTATAACCATAAATAGTATTATTCAATTTAGACAGTACCAGATTCCTTCCGGGATCATGTTCAGTTCCTTCCTCATTAAAATGATATAAAATTTGGTAATTTGTTCCATCAACTTTTATTGAGAAAATTATACCTTCATTATGCTTACCGCCATGACTAGTCATTCCGACGATTATACTGTCCGATATAAAGACAGGCTGTCCGTATGGCGAATTGCCCTCTTCAATATTTTCACCGTCAAAAATGTGAAGGATTGAAAGCAGACTACCATCTTTATTTAGGCTGAAAATGCAATTAGTTGACATCCCATAAATTCGTCCGTCAAGACCTTCAATTAAATTATCCGAATAAAATAAATTGAAATTATCACTATAAAGTATAACCAAATCATTACCGCCTGGCGTAATTGAATAGACCGTGCCTCCGCTGTATCCGTATAATTTTCCATCCGATCCCAGCAAGAACTTTCCGTATGGATAGACACTGGAACCACTTTCAAATGAATAGAACACATTATAATCGGTGCCATCACTTTTAATCCTGAAAATTCCTCCATAACCATTTTCACCGCCCATAGGTCCTGTACCATAAATATATCCGTCAGGTCCAAATGCAGGACTTCCAAAACTTGAATTTACATCTTGAGCAATACTGTTAAAATGGTGAATAACTTCGAAATTTGTGCCGTCGGCACCGATTTTAAATAAAGTTCCGCCAGAGGAAGCGCCGCCCGATGATGTTATGCCGTATAACACTCCTGATGTATCTTGTATTAAGCTTCCCAACGGATAAATACCTGCTTCGTTTGAGAAATCAAATATCTTTGAGTATTCCAAACCATCCGAATTTATGCTAAATATCACTCCGGAATTATTCGTACCGCCACTATGGGTCATTCCGTACAATTTGTCATCTAGTCCCTGCATAAGACTGCCAAATGGACTAGCGCCATCTGATAAGGTAAAATGATATAAAACAGTGAAATTGTCACCTGAAGGATCAATTTTAAAGATAACACCATAACTATTTTCACCTCCTTTAAATGTCATTCCATAAAGTTTGTGATCATTTCCAACTATAGGACTACCATATGGCTGGCCTGGTTCAGATCTGAATTCCTTAAGTATTAAATGGTTTGTACCATCGGTATTGATCCTGTAAATTGTTCCTGCATTATGTGTACCACCTTTTGAAGTAGCACCAATGAGAATATCCTGGGAGTGTGAATTTCCGGTAGAAATTAATAAGGCAATTAGGATAATATAAGTTTTGTTATACATAAAGGTAACTATATAATTTAAAAAGTATTACAAATATATTAAAAGCATTAACTGTTAAAATGAAACAATATATATTTTTAGTTATAGATCAGAAGCTTCGTTAATGATTAATGTTAAACTTTTATGATGGTCCAAATAAAATCCTGATACATCCTTATAAATGGTTATTTTCAGCCCCGAGTAAGTAAATGGTCATTAATGCTCTCTCACCTGCATGTTATCATATATGCTAATGAGTATCTTTAAGATAAGAAAATCCCATAAAAATCGAATTATATCCTGTTATTCGGTATCATTAGTGGGCAATTAAAACCCACTGATTATTAATTGTTTATTTTGTAGTTCTTTGACATTATTGTAATCGCACTTTGTAAGTATCTCTCTTATAGGAGTTTTGTCCAGTAATGATATGCTTA
>CAZDCD010000018.1:0-93201 GCA_964503885.1 uncultured Bacteroidales bacterium | reverse complement strand
AGACTCTTGTTTTATTTCCGACTTACCAGAATCAAAATGAATACCATAAATAGCAATATGTCCGTTTTGGGACAAATCTGAATCCAAATCTTTAACAGTAACCAATCCCTTTTCTAAAGCTTGAACTTCGATTGCATCAAATGTTACTAACAAATCCCCTCTCTCAAGAGCTGTATAAACAACAATAAAAATATTTTTATTTTCAATATTCTTTTTAGCTGCAAGATAATAAAACTCATCATCACCTGGATTTAATGCTTCCCTTGGCAATTTGTTTAAACCGTTAAACTCATCATTATAAAGTTGTTCTTGTAGATTAGCCCCACAATTTTTGTCATTTAAAGTAGTTAATATTTCAAAATCAGAACCTTTTAATGAGTTTTCATAGCTATTAAAAATTTCAAATACTGAATGTTCTTTCCCAACCGAATATTGAATTCTTGTAATTTTTCCATCGATTTCAAAGTTAGATATTTTATTATCATTCAATGAAAGAATAAAGTATCTGTCAAAATTTCTAACTTGATACCATTCAATTATCGACCCTTTAAATCTTGATACCAAAGGATAATCTTTACTTCCTTCAATATCTGTGGTTCTTTGTGCAAAAAGATTCGTTGAAATCATTAATGCAACAATTGAAAAAAGAAATGCTGATTTTTTCATGCCAATACTCCTTATTTTAAATTTATTAAAAGTTAAATGATAAGCCTGTTTCTAAACCAATACCGCCTAAGTTAGTTTTTTCATTCATTTTTACACTTGCTTCGCCGTTGGCGTATTCAATCTCTGTTGGAATATAACTGTACATCAGAGCTGTTTTAAAGTAGAGTGATTTCACAATCCTAATATTTACACCCGTTTTACAATAAACTCCTAATGCCGGTCCTTCTGCATTCATATCCGGTGGGTCTGAACTTTCATCGCTATACTGCAATTCTAAACCATAACCCGGAATAAAATTAATACCTGTTTCATAAAATAATTGAAATGATTCAGAAGTCAATAATTTCCCCGTTATTCCCAAAGTAAAATTGAATATGTCTGCAATATTCTCATAGCTGGAAAAAGTTGAATCTGTCTTTTGTACATATAATTCATTATCCATATGAACCAAATAGAACCCCAATGATATGCCTATTTTGCTATTAAAGTAATATTTCACATTAAGTCCGGGGGCAAACGAAGTTCCAAATCCACTCAAAGCTCCCGTTGAAGAATAAGTACCATTAGGATAAGCATATTGTGTAACGCTATTAGAAGTTTTAATATGTAAGGATGTAGGTGTCCAAAAATTTACTGATGCACTTATTTCAAAATGCTTATTATTTTCGGTCTGAGCCTTTACACTTGCAATAGATATTAAAACTGCAAGAAATGTTAATTTTGTTTTCATTTTAATTTCTCCTTATTTAAAGGTTGAACAATTATGTTGTGGCAATATTACTGCCAAAAGTTTGGCATATGTGTAGTTGCCGGATTCAGCGCTCATCAGTTTCCAGTTTAGGCGCCTGCGAGCGAAGTGAGCCGCGAATCTCACTGGAACTGATATATAGCTATTTGCCTCACGTCTCAAAATCATTAAGTAATCTACGGTTAATCCGGAATCCTTTGAAAATCTGTCAATTTTGGGTTTTGTTTTAAGTGTCTCAAGCAAATTTTTAAGTGAATATATCGCTTTAGATTTTAACATATCAAATCGTTCATCAATATTATCCTTGAGCACAATCCGACCTGGCAAAATATCTTTGGTTTTTAAGATATTTCGGAATTTATCAATCGAGAATTTAGTCGTATCTACAAAATAATTTTCACTCATAATCTATTGTGCTGCCGGTTTTCTTGCATGACTACCAACAATCCCATAAACATAATTGTGCTTATTGTTATTTATAGCGTATGTAATTTATCATCGGATCTGCCTGATGTACTTACCTGTCGGAGTTTATCACGAAGGCAGGACGATTGCACCATTGTTTTTTCTATTTTTGGTTATCATGGTTATCCTGCCTATCTCTCCATTCATTTTCGATAGTTATTTGTTGAAGAAATAGCGCGGATAAGTACTATATTTTAAAAAGCCAGTTGATTTTTTATCAACTACAACATAAATATAATCAAATTCTCTTTTCTGGCAATATCTTGCCCCTTGCTTTCATCTAAGGAAAGAACGGATAGGAAATCATAAATTAACAATGCTATCCCGATTGCGCGTCATGGATTGCCGTTGCACTGAATGATCATCGCGGATGACGCGTGGTTTTGTTGTGGATTCATAACCCCAGGCTTCGCCCTGGGCTAGAAACAGGCGGCTTTTCTATCGCTTTCCCAGGTTTTAAACGTTGAATTGATCAGGTTCTGAAATACGTTACGTTTTTTAGTGGATTATTTTCACAATTCGATAATTAATTATTGAAAATCGATACTATTTTTTGAACGTAATTAACATGTGTAAAAAACCAGAATTCCCTTTATTATAAATTACTCAAGGCTTGCCAAAATAAAACTGCTCATGTCACTGCTCTCAGTTCACCGAAGCTTTACCTGTCGTAAGACAGGTTGGGTGAAGGCGAAACTGCCATTGCTCTTCATTCACTAAAGACATGCCCTGGGACCCCAATTTCCAGCTTCCACAGGAATGTGACCAACGGATTACGGGATCCGGCACTACCATATAAAATAGTCATTGTCATTCAGGTATTGCCAGACAAACAACTTAAAATTAAAATCTAAAAACTCGCTACCGATAAACCTTAAAATTTGCTGTAAAATTGGCTGTTCGAAAAATTTTATTTCTGTATTTTTATCCACGCACTGTAACTTAAGGGAATAGTCCTGGTATTCCTATAAAGTTCTGCTGGAAACGAATAATATGTTAAATACGTATAAAAAATATCTTTTAAAAATCCGGTAAAAATGAATACATTGAAAAACCGGCCAACATAAGCAGGTGTGGTTTTATTGGAATTTTTAATAACTCCGGGATAGGTTAAAAATCTCGGGTACCTTAAACTATTTAAACAGTGTAATGATGCAACGGGAAATCATATTGTCAGTTAAGGATCATAAGGTTGATATAACCAATATGCCTGTTATTCAACGAGTTATGGATGTATCATCTTATGCTTTTATAGCCGGAAATATTGCAGGGATATATCGTACAGAAAACAGACAATAACCAACACAAAAACATGATGAATATACTTCATATTACATACCAGTGGCCGAATATTATAAACCCTCACTCAGGAATATTTATAAAGAATATTGTGGCGAATCAACTTAAATATTCTGAAAATGACTTTTTTGTCATTATACCTAGTAAAATCATAAACAAAGACTATCTGAAGAGGAAAAAACTTAACATAAAGAATTACACCAAATTTATTTGTAACAAAAATTATTATTATCAGGTTCCGAATTTACTGCAAAAGCAAAAATTATTTTTTCCAATATTTGGGATTTCAAAGCTTACAGGGTATAATTCACAACTATGCTGGCTACAGACTAAAAAGGGTATAATTAACTTCATAAGAGAAAATCGAATTGATTTAATTCATATTCATCGTGTTAATCCTGATGGATATATGGCATATAAAGTATCCAAAAAGTATAAGATACCTTATATAATGCATATTCATGGCTTTGAAGTTCAACAATATAGGGAACTTACCAAAAAGGAGCAAGATGATATAACATTGGTCTTTGAAAATGCATCCCATTTTTTTTGTAACAGTAATAAAACCAGATTATTGTTAAGTGAATTATTTAATATTAAAGAAAATGTATCTGTTATTGAATTTGGCATTGATGGAAGCGTTGCAAGAAATAACGTTGAACTGAGCGATCCTGTAAAAATTATCTCAGTCGGGAATCTCATAAAAATCAAAGGTATTCAATATGTAGTTGAGGCATTAAATTCAGTAAAAGATGAAATTAATTTTCATTATACTATTGTTGGTGACGGCCCGATGAGAACATCGATAGTGAATCAAATAAATGGCTATAATTTAAACAGCCGTGTGACTCTTACCGGCAGGTTGGATAATACAGAAGTAATGAAACTCTTAATAGAAAATGATATTTTTATTTTGCCAAGCTATAACGAGGCTTTTGGAATGGTTTATCTTGAAGCTTTATCAAAAGGATGTTCAGTGGTTGGTGTTAAAGGACAGGGATGTGAGGATATAAATCGATATGGCAATTGTATTTACCTGGTAAAACCAAAAGACAGCACAAGTATTGTTCAATGCCTGAAAGAAATTATTGAGAATAAAAATAAAAGATGCAATTACATCATAAAAGGATACGAGGTTATAAAAAAACATTATACTTGGAAATCAAAAGTTGAAAAAATAGATAATTTGTATAACTCATTGCATAATGAATTCTAGCTATGTTTTTTTTAGGAATGATGATGTTCGCAAAGATTTGGACCTTGCATTACAGGAACTAACCGATATTTTCATTAAGTACAGGGTTCCTGTTTCTCATGCCATTGAGCCGGCAAACGTTTCGCAAAAAGTAGTCCAGTGGTTATTAGACCTGAAACAAAAAAATCCAGGATTAATCGAAATAATACAACATGGATATGATCATAAAATTAAAAACATCATGCAAAGAGGAGAATTTGGAGGAGAGAGAACATATGAAGAACAATTTATGGAATTGAAAAAAGGAAAAGAATTAATGGATAACTATTTTGGAGATCAATGGTTCTCTGCATTCACATTTCCTTATAGCCCGTTTAACAGGGCAGCAATAACTGCCTTAAATGATTGCAATTTTAAGGTTTTAAGCACCAATTTTGATAGAAATCGGGTTAAAAGAGTATTTTATCTTGCTGGTCATGTTCTAAATAAAGGGTTATTATGGGGGCACAGGGTTTCCTGGAATCTAAAGAATTATCCCAAAACGAACCTGTTTGTTATTGATGTGAATATAAGCTTCATAAGGAAATATATTGATGCCGGGGTGAGCTGTGTAATGAACTCTTTGGATTTTATGATAAATGAAACAAAAAAATATTCAGCTTACAAAACAATTGGAATATTGCTTCATCACAGATACCATAATACCGGAGAAAAGATTAAACTGGTTGAAGACTATCTTAATTGGATCATGAAACAAAAATATAATGTCTCAACGTTTGAAAATATTTACAGGAAATTTTCAAAATAAACCTGTTTACTTAAATGTTTAAAAATTAGTTAAATGAAAAATGTTGTATTTTTTAGAAATGATGATGTTCGCGATACACTGGATAAATCACTGGTGGATTTAACGAAGTTGTTTATTAAATATGAAATACCTATAATCCATGCAGTAGAACCTGCAAATATTACTCCGGAAGTAATCGATTGGTTAACAGATTTGAAGAAACAATATCCTTCTCTTATCGAAATTATACAGCACGGGTATGATCATCAACCAAAAGTAATCGTAAAAGGCAGAAAAGGGGAATTTGGTGGCGATAGAACCTATGAGGAACAATATACCGATTTGAAAAAAGGTATCACATTGCTGAACAAGTACTTTAATGATAATTGGTTTTCTGCATTTACCCTGCCATATGGCCCCTATAATAACAGCTTTATTAAGGCATTGAATGATTGCCATTTTAAAGTGTTCAGTTCTCACTATAACAGGAAACTATCCAGACAACTGTTTTATTTCATGGGACATTTATTAGGGCAAGGCAAGATGTTTGGAAAGCGAATTTCATGGAATTTACAATATCATCCCAATACGAATTTGTTTGAAATTGATATGAATGTATCTTTCATTAAAAAGTACCATAACGAAGAAACTGATGCTGAACTCTACTCACTTGAATATTTGATTGAAGAAACAAAGAAATATTCAAAATACAGGACAATTGGAATATTGCTTCATCACAGGTATCACAATTCGGAAGAAAAAATTATATTAGTAGAAGATTACCTTAAATGGATAAAACAACAGGATTATTCCTTTTCCACACTTAAAAATATTTATGAAAAATTTAGCTGGGTCTAAGACGGAATGGATAATTCATTTTTCAGCTGATGATTATTGGCAAAGCAATCCTCATTCCCGTTTACATCTCTCAAGGGCTTTAAGCCAGACCTATAAAATCTTATGGGTAAATCCGATTGGTTCGAGGATACCATCAATGAAAAAAAAGGGATTCCGGAAAAAAATCTTTAGAAAGATAAATACGCTTTTAAAACCTTTTAAGAAAATTGATGATAATTTTTATGTGACCACTTTACTGATATTTCCCTCGTTTAAAAAGAATTTTATTCAAAAAGTAAACACCCAATTATCTAAAGTCCAGATAAAAATAATCTTCATTGCACTTAGAATAAAAAACCCTATATTATTTTATACAAGTCCGATTTTTGCCAATACATTAGATATAATCAGGCATAAATTTTCATTCTATTACTATTCTGATAAATATTCGGCATTTAGAGAATTTACTCAAAAAACCCGTGATTTTATTGAAACTTTGGATAAAAAGATTTATACCAATGCCAACCTGATAATATGTGCTTCGCAATTAATTTATGATGAATTAAAGAAAAAAACCAGCAATGAGGTTATCTATTACCCCCACCAGGTTGACTTTAAGCTATTTAATAATACAAATAATTTGGGAAAACCTGAAGATCTTCAGAATATACAAAGCCCTGTTATAGGCTATTATGGCACCTTGACCGATTCAAACGACTGGGAGATCATTAAATATTGTGCAGATAACCGGCCCAACTATAATTTTGTATTCATCGGAAGAAAAGACATACCGGATACAGGTCTTGAAAGATATAAAAATGTTTTTTTCCTTGGAAAAAAATCATATTCGGAAATTCCGGTCTATGGTTCATTTTTCGATGTGGCCATCATGTTTTGGATTAGAAGAGAATGGATTAAAAACTGTTCCCCTTTAAAATTAAAAGAATATTTGTCACTTGGTAAACCTGTAGTAAGCACGGTTATTGAAGAAATTGTTAAGTATTATTCCGATATTATATATTTAGCTGATAATAAAGAACAATTTCTGGAAGCTCTGGATAATGCAATTAATCTTGACAATACCGTTAGAATATCAAAAGGTATTGACAAAGTTAAAAATGACTCGTGGTCAACTATTGTACCCATTATTGAAAAATATTTGAATAATGATTCAAAGATTTAAATACAGGATAGCAGATTGTTTCAGAAAAACAAATGCCTTAGGCGTTTATAAAAAAATAAAGGAAAGCCAGTGGCTTACAAGAGAAAATCTTGACCAGCTGCAATTTGAGTACCTTAAAAAACTTTTGATACACAGCGGGAAAAACATTCCGTATTATGTTGAATTGTTTAAAAAATACAATTTTATTCCTGAGGATATAAAAAAAGCGGATGATATCAAAGCACTTCCTGTTTTAACAAAAGAGATTATCAGAAAAAATTATGACCTGTTTAAGGCAAAAAACTTCGATATGTATAAGCCACGAGTGCATAAGACGGGTGGTTCAACAGGAAAGCCTTTGGTTGCTTATAACGATTATTGGTCTCATAGTTATTTAGCGGCTAATAATTTAAGGGTTTGGAGCATATACTCGGGTTATGAACCTGGCAATAAATTTATGATCAATGCGCATGGTTCATTATTGCCAAAACATAGCTACTTCAAAAGAGCGGTGTATTTCTACCTTCAAAATGCCGATTGGATCTCAAATTACCATATGGATGAACAGGAACTTTTAAAAGCATGGAATAAAATAAACAGGAGCAAAGCATTATTTATATATGGTGCCTCTTCATCATTGCATTTGCTTTCCACTTTTGCCAAATCGAAAAATATTGAAAACAAATCACAACTGAAAGCTGTGTATACTACTTCAGATATGCTATATCCAAACCAGAGAAAAGATATTGAAGAAATATTCGGAGTTCCTGTCTTTGATTCGTACGGTTGTCCTGAAGGAGGAATTATCGCATTTGAATGTGAGTATCATAACGGGTATCATATCAATAGTGAATCAGCCTATGTTGCAATTTTATCGGCAAATGATAACGGTATTGGGAAAATAATTTCAACCTCATTGCATAATTATGCATTTCCATTCATACATTATGATACAGGTGATATAGGAAGTATTACTTATGAAAAATGCAAATGCGGAAGAGAGCTTCCAAGAATTAAAGAATTGCATGGTCGTATTAGAGATTTTGTTGTTTTAAAAGATGGACGTGTTATTCATGGTGCTTTTTTTAATCGGTTTGAACCCCTGTATAGGAATTCATGGGTAAATGAATATCAAATAATACAGGAAGATATAGATCATCTGATAATAAAAATATCGAAATTGAGAGATCCTACACAGGAAGAAAAAGATGAAATTAAAAGAGAATTAAGGAAAGGATTAATGGCGGATATGAAAATAGATATCGATCTGGATGGAGTTGAGCTCACAAAAGGAGGAAAATTTCGGATAGTTATGTCTAAAGTAAGAAATATTTGGGATTCGTGAGATCGAAATAGTCATAAAAAATAATCCTTGATTATTTAACATGAAACAGTACTCGAATTATCGAATAACGAAAATTAATTATTGAGATCCGATGCCAATTTTTACCCATTATGTGGCATTTGTTTTCCGGGTTTTTCGCCGTGTTTGCAATGACAATGCATTCTTGAGGCTGCTCCGAAAGTTGCATCGAAAATAGGCTAAGAACTGCTAAACGCGCACCTTTTGACCAATGCCGGTAGCCGCAAAATCAATTTTTGTCAACTAAGTAGAAACCTAAATCACAAAAAATCGTTAAATTATACATACGCTCACCCAGTTCTCAAGGCAATAGAAATGAATATTAAACAAGGCATAGTTCCGCTCGTGCTTATGCTTGCGATCTCCTGCTCAAAAGAAATCATTATCACTGAAAACGAGATCAGCGACGACCTGTTTTACATCGAACAAGAAATTGATCCATACACCGGCAGGTGCAAAGTAGTTAACACCGATACAACCCTCATAAAGGAAATGCTGCATTTCAGCCAGGGAAAACTCGATGGTGAAGCAAGCAGCTATTATACCAGCGGACAGCTGAAATGGAGGGGATCCTATAAAGACGGGCTTATGTGCGGCAAATGGGTATTCTGGAACGAGGACGGAAACAAGACACTTGAACTTCTTTTTAAGAACGATACCATGAACGGTGACTGTACAAACTGGTATGCCAACGGCCAGGTGCGGGAAAAAGGAAAATATGCAGGAAACCGTAAAACAGGTGAATGGGTATGCTATACCGAAAAAGGACAAGTGGTCCGGAATAAGGTCTATTGAGAAAAAATCACGGTCAGAATCAAAGTTTTTTTCGGATACGAATAAAACCTCACTACAATACAATCCTATTACCAGCTGTACATTGCTTTTTGGCAACCCTGTCCTGTTTAAAGGATAACTTCAAGATTAGCTTGTAAATCACTCAAAATAAATCTGATCGCGAGATGTTAAGTCAAACACTTACAAAAAACACGGATTTTCCAATTATATTTTCTTTTCTGGTCAGAAGTACCTATTTTAAGGGCCTCAATTTAGAGGCATAAAATGAACAGGATTATCGCAAAGGAAAATCTCTCTGAAAATGTAGTAAAACTTGAGATTGAAGCACCACGTATTGCCGCGAAAAGAAAAGCGGGACATTTCGTGATCCTTAGGATAGGACAGGCCGGGGAACGTATTCCCCTGACCATTTCAGGTGCCGATCCGGTGAAGGGGACCATTACCCTCATCATCCAGAAAGTGGGCGTTACAAGCCATAAAGTGTGCAACCTCGATGCCGGCGATTCGGTTACCGACCTCGTAGGCCCGCTGGGCCATCATACCCATATCGAAAATACAGGTACGGTGCTTTGTGCGGGCGGAGGTGTGGGTATCGCGCCCCTGCTGCCTATTGCCGAAGCCATGTACCGGGCCGGTAACAGGGTGATCACCGTGCTTGCTGCCCGGTCAAAAGAGCTGATCATCCTCGAGAACGAAATACGCCGTTGCTCCGGTGAGGTGATCATCATGACCGATGACGGATCTTACGGCGAAAAAGGACTTGTCACCCACGGAATGGAACGGATCATCAACCGCGAAAAAGTGAACCTTGCCGTTACGATCGGTCCCGCCATAATGATGAAGTTTGCAGCTATGCTCACAAAAAAATACAACATACCCACAGTGGCCAGCCTGAACAGCATCATGGTGGATGGTACCGGAATGTGCGGTGCATGCAGGGTTACCGTGGCCGGCGAAACCAGGTTTGTGTGTGTCGACGGGCCCGAGTTTAATGCACACGACATTGATTTCGATGAGTTGCTGATGCGGTTAAATGCATACAAAGATGAGGAACTGGTGCAATACACCAGCTATTTGAACGAGTTAAAAGCCTGTTGAGATGAACGAAACAGAGCAGCAATATTATAAGGCACAGCGCGAGGAAGAATGGCGCGTGAACCTAAGGAAACAGATCAGGGCAAAAGACAGGACGGCAACGGAACGCGTTAAAATGCCTGAGACCGAACCTTTGCATAGGATAAAGAGCCATGTGGAGGTGAATAAGGGATTGACCGAAGATATGGCAGTAACCGAAGCACAACGTTGCCTCGATTGCGCCAACCCCACATGCATTCAGGGTTGTCCGGTAAATATCAATATCCCGAAATTCATCAAATACATTGAAGCGCGGAACTTTGCTTCTGCAGCAAGAACCCTTAAGGAAACCAACGCCTTACCTGCTGTATGTGGCAGGGTATGTCCACAGGAGGTGCAGTGCGAGGCGACATGCTTTTACACTGGAAAACTGAAAAAAGAACCTGTGGCTATAGGCCATCTCGAGCGGTTTGCCGCCGATTTTGAGAGAACCTCGGGAGATGTGTTCATTCCTGAAATCAGGGATAAAAACAATATCATGGTCGCCGTGATCGGTTCGGGCCCTTCAGGCCTTTCGGCGGCAGGTGACCTGGCGAAGTTCGGATACCGGGTTACGGTATTCGAAGCGCTTCATGAGCTGGGCGGAGTGCTAAAATACGGTATCCCCGAATTCCGGCTGCCCAATGAGATCGTTGATTTTGAAATCGAGGTCATGAAAAAGATGGGGGTTGAATTTGTTACGAATTTCGTGGTCGGAAAGACAGCTTCTTTTGAAGACCTGACGAACGAGGGGTACTCTGCTTTTTTTGCCGGAAGCGGCGCAGGACTGCCAAGGTTCATGAACATTCCGGGAGAAAACTTTGTGGGCATTATGTCGTCGAACGAATACCTCACCAGGGTAAACCTCATGGGGGCATCAAAACCGGGATACGATACTCCTGTTCTGGCCGGAAAACATGTGGCTGTTATCGGGGGCGGGAACACCGCCATGGATTCGGTGAGAACTGCTAAACGGCTGGGGGCTGAGAGGGCAATGATCATTTACCGCAGGTCGTTCGATGAGATGCCGGCGAGGATCGAAGAGATCCATCATGCGGAGGAAGAAGGCATAGAGTTCATGAACCTGAACAGCCCGGTAAGATACCTTGCCGACAAGAACGGAAGGGTCAGCAAAACCATTCTTCAGAAAATGGAGCTGGGAGAACCCGACGGTTCGGGACGAAGAAGGCCTGTGGCGGTTGAAAGGTCGGAGTATGAGGTCGATGTCGACCTGGTGATCGTAAGTGTGGGCGTGTCTCCCAATCCGCTTATCCCGCAAAGTCTGCCTGACCTGAAAATAAGCAAATGGGGAACCATTGAGATAGATCCTGCTACTATGCAGTCGGCCAGAAGCGACCTGTTTGCCGGGGGCGACATTGTGAGAGGGGGCGCCACCGTGATACTGGCCATGGGAGATGGCAGGAAGGCTGCCCAGGGGATTCACCGGTACCTGATGAACGGTCATCAATATCCGTAGTAAAAACACCCTAAATCATATATACGTTATGGCAGATCTAACAACAAACTATATGGGGATCACTTTAAAGAACCCTGTGATCGTCGGAAGCTGCGGCCTTACGGCATCAACCGAGAATATTAAACAGATGGAGAAATGCGGGGCGGCGGCCGTAGTCCTGAAATCGATTTTCGAGGAAGAAATTATTGTGGAGACAACCGGTAACCTTGAGGAGGCAAAGAAAAACAACCTGATCTATTCCGAAATGTCCGAAACCCTCGATTATATCGATCTGCATACCAAGGAAGAAAACCTGAAAAACTACCTGAAGCTGATCAGGGATGTAAAAAAAGAGGTGCTGATACCTGTTATTGCGAGCATCAATTGTATCTCTGACTCTGAATGGATTGATTTTTCACGCAAGATTGAGGAAGCCGGTGCCGATGCTATTGAACTGAATATTTTCCTCAATTCAAGTGATAATCTCGACAAGGATTTTGAAAAAACGGCAACCAGGATCATTAAGAAAGTGCTGAAAACCGTTTCAATACCTGTTTCGGTAAAGCTCAGCAACTGTTTTACACACCTTGCCCAGACGCTTATACGTCTTTCTGAAACCGGAATTTCAGGTATGGTGCTGTTCAACAGGTTTTTCAGTCCCGATATCGATATCGATTATTTCTATGTAATGCCGGCCAATAAGTTCAGCGCTCCCGAAGAGTATGTCAAGCCCCTCAGGTTTATCGCCCTGCTGTCTGACAAGGTTAAATGCAGCCTTGCGGCATCCACAGGCATTCATTACGGGAACAGCATGATCAAGCAATTGCTGGCGGGAGCCGATGCAGTACAGCTGGTATCGACCTTATACCTGAACGGTATCGATTATATAACCGTGATCCTCAACGATCTTGAGAAATGGATGTTCGGCAAAAGGTACAATTCAATTGGCCAGTTCAAGGGTAAAATGAGCTATAACAATATCCCGAATCCTGCTGTGTATGAACGCATGCAGTTCATGAAACATTATGGCAGGATAGGCTGACAGCATTTTTTTACGTGGCGTTATTGCCATCTTTAGCATCGTCCTTTTTTCCGCCCGGTTCATCTTTTGAGATCCGCCGTTGTTTCATGAACGGTTCGGAGGATATCATTTTACGGACACATTTCTGGTATGCTGAAGTTTTATCTCATTACAAGGTATTAAAAACCACGTGCAGAATAAATCCGGGAATCGTTGGTGATTTATCGTAAAATTTGATAATATTACGCTGGTCACGTTTCATTTTACGTTGAATTTGTAACCGAATGAACCGGCTTTCAGGGTTTCACTTAATTAAGAACCTGTGAGCTGAATTATCATTCATTTCAGTATTGACATGGCAGGATCAGCATCAAATATCATTACGGATTATACCCTCCAGGAATATAAGGTCCTGAAAAAGATCATCCAAGTTCTCGGAACCACCCGTGACCTGAAAAAATGCCTCGGCAGCATATGCAATATTGTCGCAGGGTTCTATCCCGATAAGGGCAGTGTGCACGTAAGAATTATCTTCGACAGACAGGAGTTCCTGAGCAGGGGGTTCAGGGAATCTGCGGTATTAAAACGAAAGCCTTTTGCCATACCGAATGACAAATCCGGTGCAATAGAGGTGTTTTTTGAAGATAAAAAGGCAGCGGGCACAAAAAACGGGAACGGATTCGATGACAGCATATTTCTCGAGAATCTCTCGGTGATCCTGTCGGGGTCGCTCTCGAAATACCAGCTTGCCCAGCTTCATTATGATATGAGGGAACGGATCAAAGAACTGAAAGGGATAAATTTCACGGCGTCGATCCTTAAAAATAAAACCAGCGTCGAAGAAAGCCTGCAGGAGGTCTGCGATTTTCTTCCCGAGGCATGGCAATATCCCGAATATTCTGTTGCCCGCATAAGGTATGAAGACAAGGTGTTCACAAGCAAAAATTTCAGGGTAACCCCGTGGTGCCAGAAGCAGGTTTTTGAAACACATGAAAACAAAAGCGGATCGATTGAAATATATTACCTGAAAGAATTCCCGCCTGAAGACGAAGGTCCTTTCCTGGCCGAAGAACGCAACCTGATCGATAACCTGGCTACGCTGATATCAGGCACGGCATCGAAAAACGCCCTGCAAAAGCTCCTCTATCAAAATACTGAACGGCTGAAAGAGCTCAGGGCATTAAACCAGGTTTCTCTTATCCTCAGCCAGAACAGGTCACTTGAAGAATCACTTCAGATAATCTGTAAAATACTTCCCGAGGCATGGCAATATCCCGAATATACGGCAGCAAGGATCTTATTTGAAAAGAAAGTCTTTGTTTCGGATAAGTTCAGGGAGACGCAATGGGTGCAGCGGCAATTTTTCAATGCCCCGAAAAACAAAAAAGGGATCATTGAAATCTATTACCTGAAGGAATTCCCGGCTGAAGACGAAGGGCCTTTTCTCAAAGAAGAACGCAATCTGCTGATCAACCTGGCCAACCTCATTGCCGGATCAGCCACAAAGGAGTTACTTGACAGGTTATTGTACGAGAACAGGGAACGGTTAAAGGAACTCAAGGGTATAAACCAGACATCCCAGATTATCGCCGAAGGGAAATCGGTGGATGAAACCCTTCAGGAAATTTGCCATATCCTGCCGAAATCGTGGCAATACCCTAAGTACACCGCTGTACGTATCAGGTTCGAAGGAAAGCACTACCAGAGCATGGCGTTTAAAGTTACCCCGTACACGCAGAAAGAGAATTTTATCACCATTGATAATAAAAAAGGATCGATCGAGGTATTTTACCTGAAAGAATTTCCCGAAGCCGATGAAGGGCCATTCCTGACGGAGGAACGAAACCTGCTGATAAACCTTGCCAAACTCATCAGCGGTTACATCAATAACCTGAAAGGGAGGGAAATTTATCACTCAAAACTGGTGAAGACCTCCATTCAGAACAGGGGCGTCGAATACCGGAAATCGCTGATCAAGGACAAGCAACCCCTGCAACTGTTTTTTAACAAGCAGATCATCGATAAGTACATCTATTTCGACATGATGAAATTTAAGGTGCGTGAGATCCTTTTTGTGGCTACCCTCTACGACGCCTTTATGCTGGAGAACGAAGACCATTTTTTTGAACAGTTTATGGGTGAGATCTACCAGTACAGCCTGTTTTCATTACCCCGGATAACGGGTGTTACCACTTCGGGGGAAGCCCTCGAATTGCTTGATACCACACATTTCGACCTGGTGATCTTAATGGCGGGTATCGACCAGGTGGCCCCGATAGACCTCAGCAAAAAGATCAAGAAGAAAAAACCCGAATTGCCCATATACCTGCTTCTCAATCAGAAAAGCAACATAAAGTTTTTTGAGGATATCATCCCGGCTTCAAGGACCATCGATAAATTGTTTGTGTGGAATGGCGATTCGCAGATATTTTTTGCCATCGTGAAGTCGACCGAAGACATGACCAATGTGGAAAACGACACGGCCATCGGTCTGGTAAGGGTTATCCTGCTTATCGAGGATTCGGCACAGTATTACTCAAAATACCTTCCGATACTCTATTCCATTGTTTTCGGACAGGTGCAGCAGCTGCTTGCCGAAGTGGAGAAGAACGAGCTTGATAAGATATGCAAAATGAGATCGAGGCCCAAGATCATTCATGTTAAAAATTATGAGGATGCCGTTTATATGTTCCACAAGTATAAAGATTTTATGTTATGCATTATTTCTGACGTGGAATTTGAAAAGGAAGGAAAACTGAATAAGACGGCAGGCATAAATTTCATAAAATATGTAAAGACCCACTTTAAAAACCTGCCCATAATTTTGCAGTCGGCCGATAAGAATAACTTTGAAGTAGCCAAAAAACTGGGTGTCGGATTTGTAAACAAGAATTCGGAGAGCCTGCTGAGTGATTTGAAGCGGTTCCTGACTTTCTACCTGGCATTTGGTGATTTTGTTTTCAGGGATATGGACGGAAAGCAGATCGCCATAGCCAGATCGATGAACGAATTTATTACATTGCTTCATACGGTTCCTGAAGAATCGTTGTATTATCACGGAATCGACAACCAGTTTTCCCTGTGGCTGATGGGCCGGGGTGAAATTCACCTGGCGAAATTGCTTAATCCCATAAAGATCAGCGATTTTAACACCATGGAAGAGTTCAGGATCTTTATGATTAACAGCATCAATAATTATCTCGAAGAGAAGAAAAAGGGAAAGATCCTGAGTTTCGATGAAGATGCAGAGATCAACGAAAGAAATATTGTTGCCCTGTCGAGCGGTTCACTCGGCGGAAAGGGGAGGGGCCTTGCATTCATCAATACTCTTATTTATAACCTCGATTTCTCGCATTTGTCATCGAGCATAAATATCCGTACACCTGTAACCTTTATAATTGGTACCGACGAATTTGAGATCTTCATTGAAAAAAACAACCTCAGGGAAATTCTTTTCAATCCGGAGATCACCTATCCCGAAATACGGGAACATTTTTTCAAAGGACAATTGACACCCTTATTGCTTAGGAAGCTTGAGGTCTTTATCGAACATATTCAGATACCTGTTGCAGTAAGATCATCGAGCCTATCGGAAGATTCGATCACACAGCCTTTTGCGGGTGTATTCGAGACCTATGTGCTTCCCAACAACCATCCTGATAGATCGGTACGGCTTGAGTACCTGGTCGACGCTATTAAGCTGGTCTATGCTTCGATATATTCCGACAAGGCGAGAACCTATTTCAGGGCTATAAATCACAAGGTTGAGGAAGAAAGAATGGCAGTTATCCTGCAGGAGTTAGTCGGATCGCAATACGACCGGTATTACTACCCTCATATTAGCGGTGTGGCCAGCTCGTATAATTATTATCCGGTCTCTCATATGCAGCCTGAGGAGGGATTTGCCATAGCTGCACTGGGATTGGGCTATTATGTCGTTGAAGGGGGCAAAGCGTTCCGGTTTTCACCAAAGTATCCCCAGATCGAGATGTTCTCCACAAGGGACCTTCTGAACAGTTCCCAGGTGAATTTTTATGCGGTGGATATGCAAAAAGAAATAATCAACCTTCTTATGGACGGCGAAAAGGCCTGCATTGAATCGCTCGATATCATGGAAGCGGAAAAGCACGGGACCATTAAGCATCTTGTTTCCGTATATAATTCAGAAAACGATATTGTTGAAGATGGCCTTAAAGAATATGGACCGAGGATCATTAATTTTGCCGATATCCTGAAACACAACTATATACCCCTGTCTGAGACTATCGACATCATGCTGCATACCATAAAAGACGCAGTAGGTTCTCCAGTGGAGATCGAATATGCAGTAGATCTGAATAAAGCACACAACCACCTTCCTTCGTTCTACCTTCTGCAGATAAAGCCCATGGTTGAATCACAGGCAGAGCATATGGTAAGCCTCGAAAAAATTGACAGGAGCGGTACAATTCTATACACAACTTCAAGCCTGGGGAACGGTAAAATTTCACATATCCGCGACATTATTTTCATTGACCTGAACAGGTTCGATAAGCTCAAAACACTTGAAATGGTGAATGAAATAGAGGAACTGAATGCAAATATGGTAAAACAAAATCAGCAATATGTGCTTATTGGTCCCGGCAGATGGGGTACGCGCGAACAATACCTGGGTATTCCCGTTATATGGCCGCAGATTTCGAACGCCAGGGTGATTGTTGAAGTCAGCATGGCGAATTTTCCGCTTGATTCGTCTCTGGGATCGCATTTCTTTCATAATGTCACATCAATGAATGTCGGTTATTTTTCTGTACAGGCTTCCTCCCCGGTCGAATATATTAAGTGGGACATTATAACCAATCAGAGACTGGTGAAGAAGACGAGTTTTTTCAGGCATGTGCGGTTTGAGAAGCCGCTTACCATATATATGGAGGGCAAGAGCAGGAAGTCTGTAATTCTTTATAAAGAATGACACGATATGAACAAGATCTCAGTAGGCATAGTCGATGAGCACAAAATCGTACAGGAGGGGCTGATCTCCATATTATCGGGTGTAGAGGATATTGAAGTATCGGTCACGTTGAACGACAGGTCTGGGATAAACGAAATGCTGAAACAACATCACATACATGTGCTTATTATAAATCTGCATAACCTCGATACACAGTTTCACAACCTCATCAGCCAGATCACCATAAGTTTTCCGAAGATAAGCATCCTCGTTTTTTCGGTAAACAATGATGAAGAGCAGGTTCTGAGGACTATCAAGGCGGGTGCAAAGGGATTTCTGGCGAAAGATACCGGCGGCATTGAACTTGTTGAGGCTATATACACGCTGCGAAACGGCCATGACTATTTCAGCAAATCAATTACACACCTGCTTTTAAATAAATACATTGCCAGGCTGAAATCGGATGATGATTCCAATATGTCCAATATCAGGAACTTAAGCTCACGCGAGATCGAAATATTAAAGCTCTGGGGCAACGGCTATTCAAATCAGGACATTGCCGATAAACTGTTTATAAGTGTCCGGACCGTTGAATCGCACAAGAACCATATCATGCAGAAGCTGAACCTGAAGACCATTGTCGACCTGGTGAAATTTGCGATCAAGAATAACCTTGTTGAGATTTAGGGTCCGGAGGTTTTAAAACTTGCCTATTTGCTGGGTTATTGGTAAGCAGTAATCAGTAAACGGTAAAAGTTATTTAGGCAGTGTCAGGCCAACAGAAGGACAAAACGGTGAATAGCCGGTTCAGAAGATCACGTAATTTTATCAGTAAAACACGGAAAACGCAGCAGGCAGTGAATAAGATGGCATAATCTTTCCTATTTTAGGTGCGTCATAAACAGGGAAGTCTATTGTCTTTATACCTCTTATAATCCATTGAAGCATTCCTTAAATCAGGCAGACCTTCCCTGTTTTTCGAATAACAATAAAACAAAAATTACAAAAGTATGGCCGATATCCTAGATGTAAAAGTCAATGAATTCATGGCAAAGGTAATTGCCAGAAATCCCGGTGAATCAGAATTTCACCAGGCAGTAAAAGAAGTTGTCGAATCGCTTATGCCTTTTATTGAAGAAAACCCGAAATACAGGCATGCCAAAATCCTCGAACGCATCACTGAACCTGAAAGAGTAGTTATTTTCAGGGTGCCCTGGCTTGATGATAAGGGTGACATACAGGTGAACAGGGGTTTCAGGATTGAAATGAACAGCGCTATCGGTCCCTATAAAGGTGGCCTGCGGTTTCATCCCACGGTAAATCTTGGGATCCTTAAGTTCCTGGCATTTGAACAGGTATTCAAGAACAGCCTTACCACATTGCCTATGGGCGGTGGAAAAGGAGGGTCGGATTTCGATCCGAAAGGCAAGTCAGACAATGAAGTGATGCGATTCTGCCAGAGTTTTATGATCGAACTGCAGCGGCATATCGGTCAGGATACCGATGTTCCGGCAGGAGACATTGGTGTCGGAGGCAGGGAGATCGGGTATTTGTTCGGACAATACAAAAGGATTCGTAACGAATTTACAGGCGTCCTCACCGGAAAGGGCATTGAATGGGGTGGGAGCCTTGTCAGGCCAGAAGCTACAGGGTACGGTGCGGTATACTTTGCCGAACAGATGCTAAAAACAGCTGGTAAGAATATCAAAGGAACCACGGCAGCCATTTCAGGTTCAGGGAATGTAGCACAATTTGCTGCCGAAAAAATTCTTGAGCTGGGCGGGAAAGTGGTAACGCTTTCCGATTCATCGGGGTATATTTACGATCAGGATGGCATCACTAAGGAAAAACTCGATTTTGTGATGACACTCAAAAACATTAAACGGGGAAGGATACAGGAATATGCTGATAGATTCAAAGCAGAATATGTTGAAGGAAAACGCCCATGGTTGGTGAAGTGCGATATAGCCCTTCCGTGTGCAACTCAGAATGAAATCAACAAAGACGAAGCAAAGGTACTTGTAAAAAACGGATGCTTTGTGATTTCTGAAGGCGCAAACATGCCGTCGACGCCCGAAGCTGTCGAAGTATTTCTTGATGCAAAGGTACTATACGGCCCGGGAAAGGCGGCCAACGCAGGAGGTGTTGCAGTATCGGGACTTGAGATGACCCAGAACTCAATGCGCTTGCCCTGGACACGTGAAGAGGTCGATAACAGGCTGCACCAGATCATGACCAGTATTCACAGCACATGCGTAAAATACGGCAAAGAAAAGTTGGGTTTTATCAACTATGTCAAAGGCGCGAATATCGGCGGGTTCATCAAAGTTGCCGATGCAATGCTGGCACAGGGACTGGTATAAAACGTGGTTGTTTTCCATATTTCATTACTATCCCCTGACCCGCCACGGGTCAAGGGATACCTGTTTAAAAAGGATATATTTTTTCCACACGTAAAATCTTTCGAAACCCTGGTCCCCGATATGGTTTAATCTGAACATTTGTATAAATACGTGACAATAATCTGGGCAACTGTCAAAAAAGGCAAGCAACATACACAGGTGTGATTTTATCGTGCGACAGGTCCGGTTTGATCACCGATATGCGGTAATAAATTACAATTATTGATATTTTTTACCCCATGTGTTGATAAACTGTAAAATAAAATACTAAATTTGCGCGTCAAACAAACCAAGTGAAAAATGGACGACAGTTCGGAGAGTAGATACCAACGATTATTAACCTTACCTTAAGGGGCCGTTCTGTCGTGCCTCCTTCGGGTAAAAATTGCAGGAGGTACAAAACATGATCACTTACTGGAAAAACGGCACCGGTTTACATGAAATAAGCTCGCCTGAAAAAAATTGCTGGATTAATGTTCTGAGTCCCACACAGGAAGAAATCAACATCCTTACCGGCACTTACAATGTTCCGCCGGATATTATCAGTGATATTCTCGACGTGGACGAACGTTCCCGTTTGGAAGTTGACGAAGAATGGATTGTACTGATCCTGCGTATCCCCATTCACAATAAGGGCAACGGTATTCCGTATTACACAATTCCTTTCGGTATCCTGCTGCTGAACGATTACCTGGTATCCATATGCCTGTCGCAAAATGAGATTCTAAATGAAATCACACAACCCATCAGGAATAAGAAGATCGATTTTGAAAACAAGATCAATTTTATCCTGAATTTGTTCCTGTCTTCTGCAAAAGTGTATCTTAAATACCTGAAACAGATCAATATGGAAACCACAATCATCGAAAAAGACCTCGAAGAATCCACCCGGAATAAAGAACTGCAAAAATTGCTCAGGATGGAAAAGTGCCTGGTCTTTTTTATCACTTCGTTAAAATCGAACGAATTGTTGCTGGCCAAATTGCGAAACTCGAAATTCTTCAACATTAACGAATTCAATGACGACCTGCTTGAAGATGTGTTGATTGAAAACAAGCAGGCACTAGAGATGGCCCAGATATACAGCGACATACAAAGCGGAATGATGGATGCTTTTGCTTCGGTTATTTCGAACAACATGAACGTGGTCATGAAGCAACTGACATCCATAACCATTATTTTGATGATCCCCACATTGATAGCCAGTTTTTACGGCATGAACATTCCGAATTCGTTCGAAAGAAGTACCTGGGGATTCGGTCTCGTGGTTGTTATTTCGGTACTGTTATCGGGGATCGGTCTTTTTTTCTTCAGGAAAAAGAAGTGGTTTTGATTGACTAAATGCCCACTGAAGCTTTCCGGGGACGATCAGGTGATCAACTTTGGGATAAAATCCTGTTATCTTACGGTAAAACCGACCCCATTTTGAACCTGTTTCCGGAAAAATGAACGGATCTGTTTTCTCTTTTAATTCCTCATTATTTGTCTGGATATTAATACTATAAGTTGTTATTTAGGATTCTATCCCAATCTCTTTTGCATTTTTTTCAATACTTAAACAGATGATTTTTGGATAGTTATCACAACTTTTATATTTTTGGTGTCTTAACCTAAACCTACTAACCCTATGTCACCAGGTAATCAAGTATTGCTATGCCTGCTTTTCCTTTTTTCCCCGAAGCTTCTGACAGGTAGCACCGAAAACGTCCTTCTCTTCTCCATTACCTCTCAAAACATGGCCCGCCTCGGCGTAATAAACAGGTGTGAACGTAATTTGAATCTTGAGATCGCTGATTTGCAGGGACGTGTTTTATTCTCTCAAACCGTGCAGAAGGAGAAAAGTTATTTTCAGCTTATGGACTTATCAAAAATGCCCGACGGCAGGTATAATGTTAAGCTTACCGGTAACAATGAAAATATTACCAGGCAGTTTAAGGTAAGCAATGGCAAAGCTGAGATCATCCTGGAGGCCGGTGAAGTCCCTCCAAGTTTTCAGGCGGTTGACAACAATACTTTCGGTCTTATTTACCGGAATACGAAAAACCATGTGGTACACATATCTTTTGAATTGAACCATGCAATTATTTTTGAGGAGCGGAATTTAACCGATGCACCATTAAGGAAAAAATATACCCTAGAAAAGCTTCCAAAGGGTAACTACACGATTAAAATGTATGCAGGACCGGAGGTCTATACCTATTCGTTCAAGGTTGATTAATGGTTAATAAACGCATTTTAGCGCTGACCCTGTTATCAGACGCAATCATATGAAAATTTTTAAACCGAAGATCCTGATCATTCTCGCCTGTTGCTGGGTTCATGTTTTTCTATGTCCTGCCCAGAAAGCATCGGATTATTTTCATCAGGGCGAGATTGCTCTTACATCGGGAAGATATGGTGAGGCGTTGACAAACATAAATAAAGCCATTTCCTCGGATTCATCAGATGCCGGTTACTACCTGCTGAGAGCTCGTATCAATCTTGCTCTGGCTCAATACAATAAATGCATCGAGGATTGTTACCTGATTCAGAGCCGGTATCCCAATATGCCGGAAGTATATTTTCTCAGGGGACAGATATGTATGGTTACCGAAAGTTACGGATGTGCATTGCTGCTTTTTGGCAAAGCCATCGACGGATTTACAGGCAACGATCAGCTTTTCAGAGCCTATCTGAGCAGGGGTAAGGTATACGAAGCTTCCGGCGAGTACAGCAAGGCTTTGGACGACTTCAGCATGGCCGCAGAGCTTTTTCCCGATTCTGTCAGCATACTGATGCCGCTCGCAGACATCTATATTAAAATGAAGAAAGCCGATGATGCAAAAATGATCCTCGACAGGATAACCGGCGCCGGGGAGGATTATGCACCGGCATTCAGGCTGTATGGAGAACTTTATTTTATGGACACACAGTATCCGGAAGCCGTTGCCATGTTCGGGAAATATTTACAGCTTCATCAGGGAGATGTTGCAGTGATTAACCAGATCGCATTGTCCTACATCATGATGAAAGAGTATGAAAAGGCCAAACTCATCATCAACAGATCATTAACACTCGATGTAAACAACCCTGAAACGCATAAGCTCAGGGGTATTGCGTATTTGTCATCAGACAATAAGGAAGAAGGCTGCAACAGTCTTTTCCGTGCAATGCTTCTCGGGTATCTCGAAAAGGTTGGATATGACCTTCTGGATATCTATATTGCCAATTGTGAAGAGTGAATAAGTGATTGAGTGATAATCTGGGGCGCTTAAGGCTCAGTCGATCTTAATGTCTTTCACATTGAGCTGTAAGGTTGTATTGCCCCTGAAGGTATTTTCCGAGAGATTATATGCAATATCGAATCCCAGTCCCTTTTTGATTTTCGGAAAATGATGCGCCTGGTTGAAGGCTATTCCGTCATAGACCGTATAAGGTTCGTCTTCATGAAGAAGGCAAAGTTTTAAGTGTTCTTCACCGGAACCCACAATACGGCTGTACCCGTTGTCCACCACATTTTCAGCAAAAAAGAGCGGATTCATGTTTTCCGGGCCGAAAGGTTCAAATTGCCTGAGAATATTGAAAAATTTCTCATTGAT
This sequence comes from uncultured Bacteroidales bacterium, assembly GCA_964503885.1. Classification (GTDB taxonomy): domain Bacteria; phylum Bacteroidota; class Bacteroidia; order Bacteroidales; family UBA10428; genus CAZDCD01. Next base: position 69,384 of record CAZDCD010000018.1, on the reverse strand, counting down.
ATCCCTAAGATTAAGTTCGGCATCGATTTCTATCTGGGGCATCAGGAGTTCGGGAGAAATAGATTCCCTGACCACCTTTTCGAACCGGTCGCGCAAAAGCGGAACATTATCGATCTTAAGGGTAAGGCCTGCAGCATAGGTATGCCCGCCGAAATTTTCAAGGAGATCGGAGCAGGCACTGATGGCTTTATACAGATCAAATCCGTTGACAGACCTGGCGGAACCGCTGGCAAGCCCGTTCGATTCTGTAAGTATTATGGTGGGCCGGTAATATGTCTCGATCAGCCTTGATGCCACAATGCCAACCACCCCCTTATGCCATGTAGGATTATAGAGCAGTGTGGAATATTTGTATTTATTACCGAATGATTCTATCTCCTTCAATGCCTCATCGGTCATGTTCTTATCGATATTCCTTCTGGTAAGGTTGTGTGTATTGATCTTTTCACAGTGAAGAAATGCCTCTTCCCTGGTCTCGGAGATCAGCAGGTCAACAGCCTGTTTACCCGATTCAATCCTTCCGGCTGCATTGATCCTGGGGCCAATTTTAAATACCACATCCTCCACGGCTATTTGTTTATTTTCCATTCCTGCTATTAAAATGATCGCTTTAAGTCCCGTACGTGGATTCTCATTCAGCTTTTTCAATCCATGATATGCCAGTATCCTGTTCTCGCCGGTGATCGGAACGATGTCTGAAGCAATGCTTACAGCAACAAGATCAAGATATTCCCATATCTCGTCGTAGGAAATGTTATGCCTGGTACAATATGCCTGAATGAGTTTAAATCCGACCCCGCAACCCGACAGGTGTTTATATGGGTAAAGACAGTCGGCCCTTTCGGGATCGAGAACCGCTGCTGCATCGGGAAGCTCTCCTCCGGGATTATGGTGATCGCAGATAATAAAATCGATGCCCCTTTCGTGGGCGAACTGTACCTTATCTACGGCTTTGATTCCACAGTCGAGGGCTATAATCAGCTTAACCCGGTTCAATGCGGCATATTCGATCCCTTTGTAAGACACACCATATCCTTCAGTGTACCGGTCGGGTATATAGTAATCGATCTTGCTATAATATTTTCTGAGGAATGAATAGACCAGGGTAACCGAAGTGGTTCCGTCGACATCATAATCGCCGTAAATCAATATTTTTTCTCCTTCGGCAATGGCGTAATCAATGCGTTCCACAGCTTTGTCCATATCCTTCATCAGAAAAGGGTCGTGGAGGTCTTCCAGTCCGGGCCTGAAAAATGCCCTGGCCTGTTCGTAGGTTCTTATACCGCGTTGTACCAGAAGAGTGGCAAGCACTTTATTTATATTGAGTTCTGCAGCAAGGTTGGTTATATCCTTTTCATGGCCGTTTTCCTTTATTTTCCATAATTTCGACATACAATCCTGCTCTTTTTATATTGCACAAAACCGGTATTTAAAAGTACGCAAAATATACAGGCTAAACATGCTATAATACGACTTATTTGAAAATATCGGGTTTCCCTGGGTTCATGGTATTAGCGATCAACGGCTTGAAATTTTACCCTCCTCTTCAAAATCAAAAACCCTGAAGAGATTGTTTTTGAGCACCTCCTTCACCGCATTCATTCCGGGGTTTTTACCTAGTTCTTTTTTCATGGATGTAACTCCGCGATCCTGGAATCCGCAAGGGTTGATGTAACTAAAATAGTTCAGGTCAGAGCACACATTTAGTGCAAATCCGTGCATGGTTACCGACCGGCTTACCCTTACACCAATGGCACAGATCTTTCGCGATTTTCCCGGGTTATTCACATCAAGCCAAACGCCGGTAGCACCTTGCAACCTTGATGCCTGTATCCCGAAATCACCGAGTGTGCCAATGATCGCTTCTTCAAGCAAAAAAATGTATGACTTCACCCCCTTTCCGATAATATCAAGATCGACAATCGGATAGCCGACAATCTGGCCTGGGCCATGATATGTAATATCACCTCCACGGTCGATCCTATAATAGGTTGCGCCAATAGATTTAAGGAGATTCTCACGGATAAGCAGGTTTTCTTCATGACCGCTTCTTCCAAGAGTATATACATGGGGATGCTCGCAAAACAGGATCTTTTGCAGTACATTTTCCGGTCGCCGGTTCAGTTTTGCATTCTTCAGTGCATCATGGGTCTTTTCCTGGTAGTTCCAGGCCTCCATATAATCGATCATTCCAAGATCTTCAAATACAACCGGAATTGCCATAATTGATGAATAATGGTCAAAAAAACGGGTATGAATAAACAGCTGGAAATACCCTGTCACTGTATAATTGCCTACAGCATCATACCTGCGACAGTTCCTTCAACCGTTTCCGAAGCTCTTCCACCTCGCGCTTGAGTTCCTCTTCACGCCGCGCAGATTGTTCCTGTGTGGCTCTCAGTTCTTCCATATTCTGCCGCATTTCCTCCTCCTGCGACGACATTTCTTCGGCTTGCTGCTGCGACTGCTCAAGGAGCATGGCTGTCTGGATGTTTGCTTTGGTGGATGAGATGGTAGCGGCAATGCTTTCGCTTATCCGTTCAATAAATTCAATTTCAAATTGCTGGTAAACACTAAATGATGCTATTTCAATAATTCCGAAAATAACATCATTATAAACAAGAGGAATGAGCAACAGGCATTTGGGATTGTCGTCACCTAGTCCCGAAGTGATCTTGATATAATCATCGGGAATGTCGGTAAGAAATATTTTTTCCTTTTCCTGGTAACATCTTCCTACAAGCCCTTCTCCTATTTCAATCTTCTTCAGAAGAAATTTTTGCCTGTTATAAGCATAGCTGGCTTTCATTTCAAGAAAAACATGATCCTTATCGTTATTGTTCACGATGAAAATGCCCCCCTGATTCGAATTGGTGTACTTCACCATATTGCTGATCACTTCATAAGTGAGTTCTTCAAGATTATCGTTATTCTTCCTGAGGATATCACTGAAAACGGCAACCCCTTGTGTAGCCCAGTTTCTCTGGTTGTCTTCGATTTTCCGTTTTTCTTCTTCCGAAGCAGCTTTTTTCAGTTCATTGCGCATCTCAAGTAGCGAATGCCCCAGAACATCTTCATCACTAAGTGGTTTGAACTGTGTATCAAAATTTCCTTTGCCGATTTCCATGGAGAAATTGAAGATGTCTTTGAGTCCCTGAACGACAAGATTCAGTGCCTTTGCCATCTGGCCTACCTCATCGCTTCCCTCCTTCAGTTTTTCTTTGGGCAGTACACCTTTGCCCATGGAGAGGAGTATATTCTTGGTATGGTTGATCGGACGTGCCAGTGAATTGATGGTAAGCACACTTATAGCGATACCGCCGAAGACCAGTACAATCAGTACGATAAAGATGGTCTTTTTGAAACTGTTAAATGTCTGTTCCATCTGTATCCTGCCTTCATTCACATGCTGTTCCTGGGCCTGCCTGAGCACATCTATGTTGTTGAGTATCCGCTGTGTAAGAGCCATCACTTCGCCTCCTTCCTCGGTCATGGGCGTTACCTCGAATACTATGAACGGATCGTCGTAACTGTCGAAATCGCTTAGCAGATCCATGATATACTGATGCCTGGGAAATAACGTATCCACGATCGACGAGTCGATATGGTAGAGCAAGGCTTCCTGTTCGGGATACTGTTCTCCCCATTTGGCGGCAAAGTATTTCAGGGTATCCATTACTTCACCATAAGTTTTCTCATGCAATTGTTTAAGTTTCAGTTTATCAGGTGTATCGGACAACTTATCGATGAATACCCATGATTTAATGAGCATTCTTGAATCGCTGATCTTCGAATACAGATCATTGATAAAAGACAGGGAAGGTGAATAGATGTTCGTTATCCTGTCGTTGACCGACCGGCTTTTTTCGAGTGCTGAACTGGTAATAAATGCATAGATGATTACAGCGATAATCAATATACCAAATCCAAGACCTATTTTAGCTGCAATTTTTAATCTCATATACCTCTCTTTTTGGAGATTGCTGGTTGATAAATTATCTATCTAATGTACTAAAATTTTACATCAAATGGAAATCGATCATGAACCTGATTTTTTTAGCCTGTTCACGGCAGATAACCATCTTCATCCATATGGATATTTGTCAGCAATTTAATAAAAAAATATATATTTAGCGGGGATATCTTTTAACAACAGCTTTTTTTAGTTGCCCCAGGGCTTTGAGCAATGTGGCTAACGGACAGCCGATGTTCATCCGCTGAAAACCGCTCCCTTCAGGGCCAAAGAGCGTACCATCGCTCAGACCCAGTTTTGCCTCATTGATCATAAACTTTCTGAGCTGTTCATCATCCATTCCCAGGTCTCTGCAGTCGAGCCAAACCATATACGTAGCCTCGGGCACAACAGGTTTGATCAGGGGAATGTATTCAGAGAAATACCCGGTGAGATAATCGCGGTTTATTTTCAGGTATGCCATCAATTCCTCAAGCCATTCATCGCCCCGGGTATATGCAGCCTCTAATGCGATGAAACCAAAAATATTGCCTCCGCCGACATGGATGTCGTCCAGTATTTTTTCGTATTTTTTTCTAAGTGCGGTATTCGAAATGATCAGGGCCGAGGTGGACATTCCTGCCAGGTTGAAAGTTTTGCTTGGGGCAACGCAGGTAATGGTTCTATCTGATGCCTCAATGCCGAGAGAAGCTGTCGGGATATGGGTGTTTCCGCCATAAATGAGATCTGAATGGATCTCATCAGACAGGATAAGGATATTCCTTTCGGCGCAAATGTTCACCAGCTTTTGCAGCTCATCCCTGTGCCAGACATTTCCTGCAGGGTTATGCGGCGAGCAGAAAAGGATCATCTTCACTGAGTCATTGATCTTTGCCTCAAGATTATCAAAATCAATATGGTAACGGCCATCAATGAGTTTCAGGGGATTGTTCACAAGCACTCTGTGGTGGTTTTCGATGGCCGGAAAGAACGGGAAATATACAGGTCGCTGCACAATAACCTTATCACCAGGACTCGTAAAAGCCAAAACCGCAAGATTGAAAGCAGGCACAACACCCGGTGAAAAGCATACCCAGTCTTTTTCAACATGCCAACCGTGCCTCCGGTACATCCAGTCAGCTACAGTCCGGGAAAAGGTGTCGCCCCTGAATGTGTAACCCAGTACCTCGTGGTCAAGTCGGCGCTTAATGGCATCGAGCACAAACGGAGGAGTTTTGAAATCCATGTCTGCAACCCACATGGGCAGTACATCATCAGTTCCGAAAACCTGTTTCCGGAAATCAAACTTGAACGAGTTGGTGCCGGTCCTGTCGACCGGCTTGTCAAAATTGTATTTCATGCAACCATCATTTTATTCAGGAAGGAACAATTCAACCGGGCATAAAGTTTGTCGATCAGCCGCAGGAATTTATCCCGGTGCCGGGTTCCTGTTAATATTGATCCGCTGATCATGCACGAAATTAACAATTTATCCTATACCTTTAGGGAATGTTTAACCTCAGGAATATGACAGATGTATAATGTCAGACCGAAGAAAAGGTTGGGGCAGCATTTTCTGCACGATCAGAATATTGCCGCCAAGATTGTCGGCAGCCTGAATCTGGCCGGCACCAGCAACATTCTTGAAATTGGCCCGGGGAAAGGAATCCTCACCCGGTATCTCATTGACCTCCCCGGGAAAAACATCCGGTGCGTTGAGATTGACAGGGAATCGGTGGAATATCTCAACGCAGCATTTGAAAATAGGATCGATGTCATTTCCGGCGATTTTCTCAGGACCGACCCCGGCGAACTGTTTGACGGACCATTTGCAGTGATCGGCAATTTCCCGTATAACATATCGAGCCAGATACTCTTCAGAATATTATCATTCAGAGATAGGGTGACCCAGGTTGTGGGCATGTTGCAGAAAGAGGTGGCAGAGCGGATTGCTTCACCGCCCGGAAGTAAAAATTACGGGATCTTAAGTGTTCTGCTCCAGGCTTATTATCGCATTGAATACCTGTTTACGGTGAATCCGTCGGTGTTTCACCCACCGCCTGGGGTTAAATCTGCCGTGATAAGGCTGACAAGGAATTCCACAACAAAGCTGGATTGTGATGAAAATTTGTTTTTTACGGTAGTAAAGACTGCGTTCAACCAGCGGAGAAAGATACTCAGGAACTCGCTTAAACCTGTTTTGGCAAATTTAAATGAAGATACCGAAGGGCTACAGATAAGGCCGGAACAGCTGACAGTAGAAGATTTTGTTGCACTAACCCTGCACATAGAACAAACCCATAAAAACGGTTAATATGAACCTCATACCATTCAGCCTGAAAAAAAATCTGATCTCAGAAGGTGCTGGAGATGGCCTGTACAGGATTCAGTCTTGAGGCATTCATGGCCGGTGCTATTCCGGCGACAACGCCCACCGATGCAGCAATAAGGATGCCGGTTATTATATTTCCGAATGTGAGGTAGATTTTGAAGTCCATGGAACTGTTCACCAGCATTGTTCCCAGGAAAATAAGAATCAGGCCGATTATTCCGCCGATAACCGACAAGATACCCGATTCATACAATACCTCCAGCAATATGTACTGGCGCTTCGCACCCAGGGCTTTCTGTATGCCAATGATCGCCGTTCTTTCCCTGACTGAAACAAACATAATATTGGCTATCCCGAAACCTCCTACCAGAACAGAAAACAACCCTATGATCCACCCGGCCAGGTTGATCACACTGAAGATCTGTGATAATCCTGCATTCAGCATGCTGGTCTGGTTCAAAGCAAAATTATCATCGGCAGAAGGTTTTAGCCTCCTGATTGCCCGCATAGCACCCCTGATATCTTCCTTTAATTCATTCGCGCTGACCCCTTTTGCGGCCTTAACCCAAATGCTTGGATTAGTACTTTCATCGCGTATGTTGACAAAAGTCCTGAAATAATTTATGGGCAACCAGATGACCTCATCAAGGCTTCCTCCACCTACGATTGATTTACCTTCTTTTTTAAAGACACCTATTACCTGTACTTTATTGTCGCCGATCTTGAACGATTTGTTGAGCGGATTTACGTCTGCAAATAACCTTCGGGCTATGGTATTTCCGATTATTGCATAATTTTTACCCGAACGGAACTCAAAATCGGTGTAAAACCTTCCTTCTTCGAGATCAAATTTTCGTGTAACTTCAATACCTTCAGATACTCCCCAAATAACAGTATTATCTGCCGAGTTTTTCCGGTATTGGATGCGTTGTTGTGAGCCGGCAATAAAACTTACCGCACTAGCTTTATTCAGTCGCTTTTTTATTTCGATATATTCCCTTAGTGTGGGTATCGGCCTCTGGATGTATTTCCACCATTCATATTCTTCCCCGTTTTCAGGAGCCCACGGAAACTTGTCGATGTTTATTACATCGTCGCCAAGCGATGACAAGTCATCCCTGATGTTTGATTCAAGCGAATCAAGAACAGTAAGTACGGTAATAATGCTGAATATTCCAATGGTTACGCCCAGTAAAGAGAGAATTGTACGCAACTTATTCACCGAGATTGTTTTTATGGCCGACTGCAGGCTTTCCTGAAAAATATACCTTAGATGCATTTGAACTGGTTGTAAGAAATAATGATAAAGCTGAAAACTTACCCGTTATAGTTTATAACAAATATACAAAACACCGCGCTATTATTTAAAAAAATTAATAAATTGCCGGCTGCCGAAAAAGCACAACTTTATCTTCTAATCATTGAATATCATATAGTTAAAACCATTATCAAATAGCATAATAACTGTTTTATCATGAATGAAAAAAAAATCAGCACAGCATTAATTTCTGTATACCACAAGACGAACCTCGATGAGATAATCTTGAAACTTAACGACCTGGGGGTTCAGATAATCTCCACAGGCGGTACCAAAACGTTTATTGAAAACCTGGGAGTAAAGGTAACAGGTGTTGAAGAAATAACCGAATACCCACCGATTCTCGGCGGAAGGGTTAAAACCCTGCATCCTAAAATATTCGGGGGAATTCTGGCACGGATGAATATCGAATCCGATATCCGGCAGCTCTCGCAATATGGTATGGAAGGTATCGACCTTGTTGTGGTTGACCTGTATCCATTTGAATCGACAGTATCGTCCGGTGCAGCCGAAGAGGATATCATTGAAAAGATCGACATCGGCGGAATTTCCCTGATCAGGGCTGCAGCTAAAAATTTCAGCGATGTAGTGGTTATTCCTTCACAAGACCAATACCCGGTACTTTACGACATCCTGAAAAACAAAAATGGGATCACCACCATTACAAACCGCAGAGCACTTGCACTTGAGGCATTTAATATTTCATCGCATTACGATACGTCCATTTTCAGGTATTTCAATAGCGACCGAAATGTTCAGGTATTTAAACAGAGTATCCTGAGGTCAAAAGTATTGCGCTATGGCGAGAACCCGCACCAGCACGGTGTGTTTTACGGTAATTTCGACGAATTATTCACCCAGCTCCATGGTAAAGAGATCTCTTACAACAACCTGCTTGATATCGAAGCGGCTGTCTACCTTATCGATGAATTCACCGAAACCACCTTTGCTATTCTGAAGCACAACAATGCATGCGGACTTGCCTCAAGAGATAAGCTTACCGATGCCTGGAAAGATGCACTTGCAGGCGATCCCATTTCGGCTTTTGGCGGGATACTCATTACAAATTCGGAAATCGACAGTCCCACAGCGCAGGAGATCGAAAAGTTGTTCTTTGAGGTGGTCATTGCACCTTCTTTTTCAAAAGAAGCGCTCGAAATTCTGAGGACGAAAAAAAACCGGATCATCCTGGTAAGAAAGGAAACAGACCTTCCGGTTATTCAGTTCAGGACATTGCTGAACGGTGTGGTTGAACAGGACAGGGACACGCATATTGAATCGACCGTGGAAATGAAGCCGGTGACAAAACGTAAACCTACCAAAGCGGATCTGGCCGATCTTGAATTTGCAAACAAGCTGGTGAAGCATTCAAAATCGAATACCATTGTGTTGGCCAGGAACAAACAATTGCTTGCCAGCGGTGTTGGTCAGACTTCAAGAGTTGATGCATTGAAACAGGCGATAGAAAAAGCAAGGAATTTCGGATTCACCACTGAGGGAGCAGTAATGGCATCCGATGCTTTTTTTCCATTTCCCGATTGCGTGGAGATTGCGGACAAAGCAGGGATCAAGCTGGTCATTCAGCCGGGCGGGTCTATTAGGGATAAGGATTCCATAGCATATTGCGATGAGCATGATATGGCAATGGTATTCACCGGAATAAGGCATTTCAAACACTAACCTGCATAAGGCTCTAAAAATAGTTACACAGTTTAAAATAAGTATTTATTAATATTTAAAAAACACAAACAATTTTTTATTAGTTTCGTTAAACGAAGGTATGTTTTTACGGATTAAACTTATTTGACAGGTAAATGTATGGGAATCTTTTCTTTTTTGACCCAGGAACTGGCTATTGACTTGGGAACAGCAAACACAATAATTATTACAAACGATAAGATAGTTGTTGATGAGCCATCAATAGTTGCAATCGATCAGGCCACGAATAAGATCATTGCAGTGGGTCATAAAGCATGGCAAATGCACGGAAAAACTCATGAGAATATAAAAACAATACGCCCGCTTAGAGACGGCGTAATTGCAGACTTTAATGCTGCAGAACAAATGATCAGGGAAATGATCAAAATGATCAATCCCCGAAACAGGTTTTTTACACCGTCACTTCGAATGGTTGTTTGCATTCCATCCGGAAGCACTGAAGTGGAAATCAGAGCTGTGCGCGACTCCTCCGAACATGCCGGAGGACGTGATGTATATATGATCTATGAACCCATGGCTGCCGCCTTAGGTATAGGGATTGATGTTACGGCTCCCGAAGGTAGCATGGTGGTGGATATCGGTGGTGGAACCACTGAAATAGCAGTCATAGCATTGGGTGGAATTGTCTGTAATGAATCCATACGTATTGCAGGTGATGGTTTTACGGCTGACATACAGGCATATATGAGGCATCAGCACAATATTAAAATTGGTGAAAGAACGGCTGAAGATATTAAAATAAATGTTGGCTCTGCTCTTCCCGATATTGATAATCCTCCTCCGGATTATAATGTCAGGGGACCAAACCTCATGACCGCAATGCCCATTGAAGTACCCATTTCTTACCAGGAGATAGCCCACTGCCTTGATAAATCACTGTCAAAGGTTGAATCGGCAATTCTTGCAGTTCTGGAACAGACACCTCCCGAGCTTTACGCCGATGTAGTGAGCAAAGGAATATACCTTGCCGGCGGAGGGGCATTATTAAGAGGTCTTTCAAAACGATTCACCGATAAAATAAACATACCTTTTCATATTGCTGAAGATCCTTTGCATTCAATAGCCAGGGGCACGGGCATTGCCCTTAAAAATGTAGATAAGTTTTCATTTTTAATGAGATAAAATAAGCAGTTCGGAGTATCCACCATGAAGGATTTACTCAGATTTTTCGTCAGACATCATTTTGTCATTACCTTCATCATATTAGAAACCCTTGCCCTGGTGATTCTTGTGAATAACAACAATTACCAGAAGGCGATATTTGTGGGATTCACGCACTATGTCCTTGGCAATGTTTCGAAAAAAGCTTCATCGGTAAGGGATTATGCTTCACTGCGTGAGGAGAACCGGCAACTGATCAATGAAAATAACCGGCTGTATAACCTGCTGAAAAATTCGTACAGAATCAGGACCATCGAAAAGCTGATGGTCAACGACACCACCACCAGCCGCCGGTATCTCTATACATCAGCAAGGGTGATCAACAATTCCACCAACAAACAGTATAACTATATAACCCTTGATAAGGGGAAAAAAGATGGAATAGAACCGGATATGGCGGTTGTTTGCAACGATGGTATTGTCGGGGTGGTGAAGGAAGTGTCTGCCAATTTTTCATCCGTGATTTCATTTCTGAACCGGAACCTTCAGATCAGTGCTAAGATAAAGAGCAGCGGATACTTCGGGCCGCTGGAATGGACCGGGAAAGGTTACCGGAAGGCTGTGCTCAGGGATATCCCGCACCATGTGGTGATTAGAAAAGGAGATACCATTGTTACATCAGGATATTCCGCCATGTTCCCGGAAGGATATATGATTGGTATCATCAGCGATTTCAGGCTGAAAGGAGGAAATTATTACGAAGTGACGGTTGACCTGTCAACCGATTTCAAGAACCTGAAAAATGTCCAGGTAATCAAAATCTTCTACCGTAAGGAACAGCTTATGTTGGAAAATTCCAGTAAAGATGATTGAAACCCTGCCTAAAAATATCTTCAGGTTTGTTATACTGGTACTTATTCAGGTATTCATCTTTAATAACATCAGGATATCGGGTTTTATCATACCTTATATTTACATCCTATACATATTGCTGCTGCCTTTTGAGACACCGGGATGGGTTCTTCTGATCCTCGGGTTTGCCCTCGGACTTTCCATTGACCTGTTTATGGATACACTGGGAATGCACACGGTATCAACTGTGTTCATGGCGTTTCTCAGGCCACAGGTCCTTGCCTTTATAGAGCCACGCGATGGTTATGAAACCGGATCAAAACCAAGAATAACCTATTACGGGCTGACCTGGTTTTTGAAATATGCGGGAATACTTGTATTCGCACATCATTTTGTGTTATTTTACATAGAAATTTTCCGTTTTGGAAATTTTTTCCTAACTTTTTTCAGGGTAATCCTAAGTACAGCCATAACTTTACTGCTGATAATTATTAGTCAATACTTTGTATTTCGACGATAAAGGATGGATAATTTTGCGGAGAGAAAATACATTGTCGGGGCCATTTTTCTTGCCCTGGTATTAATTCTGATTGTACGTCTTTTCTATATTCAGGTTATTGACAGTACATACAAACTTTCTGCCGAAAACAATTCACGGCGTATCGAGATCGAATATCCTGCACGGGGATTGATATACGACAGAAACGGGAAGCTTATGGTATATAATCAACCCTCGTACGATCTGATGATTGCCCCCTATGAGCTTCATTCTTTTGACAGCACTGAACTTTGTGATTTGCTCAGCATCAATATCCAGCGGTTGCGCGAAGGTATAAAAAGTTCGGTTGTTAAACGGTGGGATCCGTTCATAAAGCAGCTGTCACCGGAGACCTATGCGCTGCTGCTTGAAAAACTGTATAAATTCCCGGGATTTTATGTGAAATCAAGAACACTCAGGAAATACAGCAGGGAAATTGCTGCCCACCTTCTGGGTTATGTAGGTGAAGTGAATGAGCAGATTATCGCCGGGGACCCGTATTATACCATGGGAGACTATATCGGCATAAGCGGCATTGAAAAATCCTATGAACCGTTTCTCAGAGGCGAAAAAGGAAGAAAATATTTCCTTGTGGATGTACACAGCCGTACACTGGGCCCATACCAGGGAGGAAAATACGACCGCGATGCAGTGGTTGGCAAAAATATTGTGTGCACCATCGATTCACGCCTTCAGGATTATGCCGAAAAGCTGATGAAGAATTATACAGGCAGTGTTGTTGCCATAGAGCCTTCAACCGGAGAAATCCTGGTTTTTGTGTCTGCTCCTACCTACAATCCTTCACTTCTCGTCGGAAGACAGCGCACGGAGAATTACCTGATCCTTGAAAAAGATTCGCTGGAACCCCTATTCATACGTCCGCTTATGGCAAATTATCCTCCGGGTTCGACGTTCAAACCCATAAATGCGTTGATCGGCCTCCAGGAAGGTGTAGTAACCTACAATACTAAATTCTACTGCGACCTGGGTTATCATGCAGGCAGTATAAATATCGGGTGCCACAATCATATTTCCCCCCTGAACTTTCCGGGAGCTATTCAATACTCCTGCAATGCTTATTTTTGTAATGTTTTCAGAAGGATTATTGAAAACCCCAAATATTCATCTACTGAAGAGGCTTTTTCAACCTGGAGGAACTATGTGCTTTCCTTTGGATTCGGACAAACCCTGAAATCTGATTTTACCAACGAGCTCCGTGGATTTATTCCTGCGCCTTCCTATTACGATAAGTACTATGGAAAGAACGGATGGAGATCGCTCACAATTATTTCATTGGCAATAGGTCAGGGTGAAATACTTACAACGCCCATTCAGATGGCGAATATGGCAGCAACAATCGCAAACAGGGGATCATATTTTATACCGCATGTCGTTAAAAGAATACAGGGCATTGACACAATCGACCATAAATACACATCGAGAAAATTCACCACCATTGATTCTGTCAATTTTGAACCTGTTATTGAAGGAATGGAACTCGCGGTAAACAGTCCTGAAGGAGGAACCGCCAGGATAGCGAAGATACCGGGTATCACCGTTTGCGGTAAAACAGGTACTGCACAAAATCCGCAGGGCGAAGACCATTCGGTATTTATTGCCTTTGCGCCTAAAGACGACCCGAAAATAGCAGTAGCGGTGTATGTTGAACATGGCAAATGGGGTTCAAGTTATGCTGCACCAATAGCCAGCCTTATTATTGAGAAATACATGAATGATACAATAAGCCGTGCATGGATTGAAAAAAGAATGATGGAAGGCAATTTACTGAACGTAAAATGAGCAGCCGGACAAACATATTGGCCAATATCGACTGGATAGTTGTATTTCTTTACCTGTTCATGATAACCTTCGGTTGGATGAATATTTTTGCATCGGGATACAACGATAGTTTTAAATCGGTATTCAACCTGAATACCAATTATGGTGTTCAGCTTGTATGGATCATAATATCACTGGCCACCATTCTTGTTGTATTCATTCTCGACCACAAGTTTTACCACTTCTTTGCCTATGCAATTTACGGGCTTACCATTTTTTCCCTTATTGTTGTGCTGGTTTTCGGTGCCGAAGTTCATGGTGCCAGATCGTGGTTCAGGATCTTCGGATTCAGCTTCCAGCCATCTGAGCTGGCAAAGATCGGAACTGCACTGGCACTTGCAAGATACCTGAGCGGGTATAACATTACCAAATTCAAATTCAGGACATTTCTTATCTGTTCGGCATTTATAGGAGCACCGTTCCTGCTTATTCTTGTACAGCCCGATCCCGGTACTTCGCTGGTGTTTCTTACATTTTTGTTTGTTCTTTTCAGAGAGGGACTACCAGGCTGGATACTTTTACTGATCGTATTCCTCGGAGGATTGTTCCTGTTTTCGTTGCTTTATCCTGCAGTGAACATCATCATTGCCCTGGTAATTATTGCGCTTGCTGTATATTATTTGCTCAGCCGGAAACTCAAAATACCTGTGCTCGGCCTTTTCATCATGCTGCTGGTATTTTTCGGATTGAACAGTATCAATAGATCCCTGAATGCCGGGTACAGCTTTGCCAATATCGTTATCGCCACATTGCTTGTTTCCACCCTTATCTTTGTGATCCTTATTCTGAGCTTTAAAATAAAATATGCCCTTCTGGTGTTGGTTTTTCTTTATGGATTTATAGCCATACCCTATTCTGTTGATTTTGTGTTCCATCATTTTTTAAAATCCCACCAGCAGAGAAGGGTCAATATAATGCTGGGAAAAGAAATCGACCCGAAAGGCTATGGGTATAATGTAAACCAGTCGAAGATCGCTATCGGTTCAGGCGGATTCTCCGGCAAGGGTTTTCTTGAAGGAACCCAGACAAAACTTGATTTTGTCCCCGAACAAAGCACCGATTTTATTTTTTGCACCGTGGGAGAAGAATGGGGATTTATCGGCACTTTCTTGGTAGTGGTGCTGTTCGCAGGATTGCTGATACGGATTGTTTTTATTGCCGAACGACAACGATCAAAATTTGTACGCATTTATGCGTACGGAGTGGCATCGATTATTTTCTTTCATTTTGTCATCAATATCAGCATGACCATAGGGTTATTTCCTGTAATCGGAATTCCACTTCCATTTTTCAGTTACGGTGGGTCATCGCTGCTCTCCTTTACCCTGTTGTTATTTATCCTCGTAAGGCTTGATGCAGCCAGGATGGCATACCTTAAATAGTCTTTCTTTGCATTTTTGCCACTTTTTTCGTACATTGTAATTTTTACAATAATTATTTAACCCCGCGATCTCATTTTATAACTTTTTAGGCATCCTATCGTATAATTTGAAATAGTTTTCATGTTACACATTTTTAACTCATATAATTTTCGTACTATTTCTCAACTTCAATATTTGCCTGACGCACTGAAAGATGAGATTGAGATACTGGCAAAGGTATTTCCTTTCAAAACAAACAATTATGTGGTTGACGAGCTTATTGACTGGGAACATGCTGAAATTGATCCGATATTCAGGTTAAATTTTCCAGGCAGGCAAATGCTGAAACCCACTCATTTTGAAAAGTTACGTTCACTCTACAGCAATAAAACAAGGGATGGAATCGCAAATGTTATTTTGGAACAGATTTGGCAGGAACTCAATCCGCATCCTGCCGGACAATTGGATCTTAATATTCCGTTCCTGAATGGTAAGAAATTAAAAGGACTTCAACATAAATATAAAGAAACGGTATTGTTTTTCCCTTCACAGGGTCAAACCTGCCATGCATACTGTACTTTTTGTTTCCGGTGGCCCCAATTCATTGGGATTAAAGAATTGAAATTTGCCCTGAAGGAAACCGATATTCTGATTGAATACCTTAGGAATCATAAACAGGTTACCGATTTGCTGATCACCGGAGGTGATCCTATGATTATGGGTGCTTCTCAACTGGGCATGCATCTTAATGCCATTCTCGATGCGAATATTTCACATCTTAAAACCATACGCATTGGAACCAAAGCATTGAGCTACTGGCCTTACAGGTTTGTTTCAGATCCCGATACACCGGAATTGTTAAAGCTTTTCAGGAGAGTTACAAAAGCAGGCAAGCACCTGGCAATAATGGCACATATTAGCCATCCTGTTGAACTTTCAACGCAGGCCGTTTATAATGCTATTAAGAATATTCATAAGACCGGGGCGAGAATCCGGTCGCAATCGCCACTACTGAACCATATCAATGCCAATGCAAGTATCTGGGCAAAACTTTGGAAAGACCAGGTGAATCTCGGGATTATTCCTTACTATATGTTTATTGCACGTGACACAGGTGCACAAAAATTTTTCAGGGTATCACTTCATGATGCCTGGAGAATTTTTCGGGATGCTTATGCGCAGGTCAGCGGTCTTGCACGTACCGTCAGGGGACCGAGCATGTCGTGTGAACCGGGTAAAATTCAGATAGTGGGAGTAAGCAATATCGGAAATGAAAAGGTATTTGCACTGAATTTTTTACAGGCCAGGGATAATTCCTGGACAGGCAGGCCATTCTTTGCCAGGTTCGATAAAAATGCATACTGGTTGAATGATCTGAAACCTGCTTTCGGCGAACGTGAATTTTTCTATGAGAAAGATTTCCAGAATGTAATCCAGGAAAAGATGAACGAGCACCAGTTTGATCCGGATGAAGATATCGATACCATGTCAATGTGCTCATAAAGGTCAGATCAATTCCACATTGAATTTCTTCCTGACAAATTCAATTAGAAGCGGAAAATAAGTCATGAATTCCTCATCGAGAAAATCGTATTCATCCCTAAGTACGTGTATTGCATATTCGGTATGATCGGGAAGTGAGGTTCTTCTTGACATTTTTTGTAGAACGACTTCAATACCTTCGACAGACTGGTATGCCACAAGCCAGTTATTGTTGATGAATGAAGGAATGAACTGTTGCACTTCCGGCGGAAGCGATTCAAAATATTTGTCAAGAATTTTATGGACCTTTACCACGAAACGGTTGATATTGTAGGATGTAAATTTATGCCAGTTCACAGTTAGAAAATGGTCGTAAAGAATATCGATAAGAATACCCGAGTATTTTCCGTATTTTTCTGTAAACCTTGATTTGCTGGCCCGCACAATTGTGTTGGTATCGGTAAACATATCAATATTGCGGTGCAGTAAAATGCCCGACTTGATTTTTTCGGAGTAGTTTCTGAAATTGTGGCCTTTCACATAATCCCCGATAAAATTGCCGATAAGGATCTCCTCATCCTGTCCGGATAGATATAAATGGGCAAGATAGTTCATGTATTCGGTATATGCATATCATTGATCAGCTTTAAATTTACGACACCTTTAGTAGATGTAAAAATATTTTTTCAAATATTGCCTGCCTTTAACCTCGATTTTATCTTTTTCGTTTCTTCTTCATATCCCGGTTTTTCAAGCAGGGCAAACATATTCTTCTTATAGGCTTCGACACCGGGCTGGTTGAAAGGATTCACTTCGAGGAGGTATCCGCTTATGCCACATGCCATTTCAAAAAAATAGATCAGTTCACCCAAATAGTATTCACTGATGCGGGGTATTGTTACCGAAATGTTCGGCACACCTCCGTCAACATGGGCCATCATGGTGCCCAGCGCCGCCATCTTATTCACCTCATCTATGCGCTTACCGGCGAGGAAATTGAGGCTGTCAAGATTTTCTTTATCGTGGGGGATCCTTAATGTGTGTTCAGGTTTTTCGACAGAGATCACGGTTTCCATAAGTATTCTCTGGCCCTCCTGTATGTATTGTCCCATGGAGTGCAGATCGGTCGTAAGGTCTACACTTGCCGGAAAGATTCCCCTGCCTTCTTTGCCCTCGCTTTCACCGTACAACTGTTTCCACCATTCGGCCAGGTAATGAAGTTTCCCGTCAAAATTGGCAAGGATCTCAATTTTATTTCCCGATTTGTAGAGCATATACCTGGTGGCCGCATACAAGGCCGCAGGATTGTTTTCAAACGGCACCTCCGGACCAGTATTTTTTTGCATTGACCTCGCTCCTTCTACCAGCGATTCAATGTTCACCCCTCCAATAGCCAGGGGAAGCAGTCCTACCGGAGTAAGGACTGAATACCGGCCCCCGATATCATCGGGTATGTCGAACGTCCTGTAACCCTCATTGTCAGCTAAAGTACGCAATGCTCCTTTTCTGGAATCGGTGACTGCAACAATTAGTTCCTTTGCTTTATCCCTGCTTATAAGGCTTTCGAGGTGATTTTTAAGGATCCTGAACGCAATAGCCGGTTCTGTTGTCGTTCCTGATTTTGAGATGACCACAATTCCGTATTTTCTTGAATCCAGGATATCAAGCAATTCGGTGAGATAATCTTCGCCGATGTTATGTCCTGCAAAGATTACAAGCGGGTTACTGCCTCCGGTTTTTAAATGAGCAAAAGTATGAGACAATGCCTCAAGAACAGCCCTGGAACCAAGGTATGAACCGCCTATGCCGACCACTACAACAATTTCGGCTTTTGATCTGAGGGAATCAGCTGCTTCGGTGATCTTTTTCAGGTGTTCAGTTTGTATTTCTGCAGGAAGCGACACCCAGCCCAGGTAATCACTACCTGCACCGGTTTTGTTGTATAACGACCCTATATGCGAATGAATTTTTTCCTTAAGCGACAGGATCTTCTCTTCACCGACAAAATTAATGGCATGTTCAATATTTAACGATACGTGTTCCATATGGCGCAAATTTTATTTAAGTTTTTCAGTCAGTAATTTTATTTCCAGGGCCGGTGAAATTTTATCGTGGATGATATGGTAAACGGCATCAAGAATAGGCATTTTGACCTTGAACTTTTTATTTATTTCATTGAGGCAACTTGTGGCATAGTATCCCTCGGCGATCATATTCATTTCGAGCTGTGCCGATTTTACCGAATATCCTTTACCGATCATTGTACCAAATGCACGGTTACGTGAAAACTGGGAATATGCCGTCACCAGCAGATCACCCAGGTAGGCAGAACTGTTTACCTTTCGTTTGCTCTTATACGTTTTGTCAAGGAACCTCTTGATCTCCTGGCTGGCATTCGAAATAAGCACAGCCTGAAAATTATCTCCATACCCCAGTCCGTGGCATATTCCTGAAGCTATTGCCATAATATTCTTTAAAACCGCCGAATATTCAATTCCGTATATGTCTTTTGAGATCATGGTCTGAACAAAGTGGCAACGCAAAAGGGCTGCAATGGCTTCGGCTTTTGGCTTTGTGGCCGATGCCACTGTCAGGTACGACAACCTTTCAAGAGCTATTTCTTCAGCGTGGCACGGGCCCGATATGATTCCGATATCCCTGAAAGGCACATGGTATACGGTATTAAAATATTCGGCAATCGTGAGATTATATTCCGGTATGATCCCCTTAATGGCTGAAACAATGGTTTTATTCTGGAATCCGTCCTTGTGTTTTTCAAGTGATTCCCTCAGAAACGGAGAAGGGATGGCGAAAATTAGGATTTCGGCATTTTCAATGGCTCCCGAGATCGACTCGTGGAAATCGATCTTGCCGGTTTCAATTTCAACAGAACTCAGGTATTTCGGGTTGTGGTGGTATTTCCGGATAAAACCAATGGTATCGGCATTGCGGATAAACCACTGAATACGGTCTACATTGTTAAGCAGCAACTTGATCAAAGCTGTTGCCCAGCTTCCGCTTCCAAGCACTGCCACCTTTGGGTCTTGTTCCATCTGGCTTGTTAAATTCCGCTACAAAAATAGGACAATTACCCTTATTATAAACGAATAATTCCCGGCAAGATCGATATTTATCACGGATTATAAACCTGATACCGAAAAATTCGCTCCGTGAGCGTTCAGCTCCGGCTGCAAACCGTCACAAATTCCCTCGAATCTTTGTCTAACGATGCACCATTGAAATTTCCATATATTTTTTTAAGGTGAAGTTTTGATGATTTGATAAGGTATTCAAGCTCATATCTGAAAAAGAATCTCATTTTCAATTTCCACGATTTTGACAGTAATGTTCCGTTTTCATCCCATTCGAACCGCATTGTTATATCAAGAAGCTGGTTCACGATATCGGGAATGGATGTAACGATGCGTCTCATTTTTTTACCCGGTTCGTATTCCCCTTCGAAATCCACCTCGTCATAAATTCCATTAGCAAGCATTACCGGATCGGGAATAAAAAGATCTAAAATGAATTCTCCGCTATCGGTAAGGTGATCATAAACATTATTCAGGAATGCTGTCTGATCCTTTGTATCCAGAACATGCGAGAACACCCTGAAAGGAGCCAGGATAAGGTCGAATTTTTGTTCCAGTTTCATGGAGCAGGCGTCCCCGTTCATAATCCGGTTATGCACCTCTTCCAGAAGTTTTGATTTGAGCACATCGGTCATGCTTTTGCTTATGTCGATACCGTAAATGTCTGCACCGGCATTCAATGCATCAATAAATAACCGGCCTGTACCGCTGCCTATCTCCAGCACTTTTCCCTTGCATGCTTTGATCTGTTCAAGATAATAGCCGGTGTCGGTTTCAGACCTTACCGTGTGATAGATCAGGTCATAAAATCGTGCAAAATAATCGGGATATTCAACTGCGTCTTTCATTTTTCAAATCTTTTTTTACCAGTGCATAGAAATCATTTTCGAGAGGCAGGTAGCCCTGTTCATAACAAAAATAGTATATGTTCCCGTTTTTGGTGGTATAATTGTTTGTAAAATATTCAAACCTGAAACCAAGCCGGCTCAAATGGCTTTTATGAAGCCGGGTCTTTCCGGTAGGATTCAGATCGGCCAGGATCTTCCGGTTTTTTTTCAGCAGGTTGTTCACTTTTTTGATATACGGGTCGGTATACGATCGCCACATATTGTTGTAAATATTCCTGCAATAGTCAGAACAGAACTTTTTATCAATTCTTCCGGTTAACGGTTCTTTGCATTGTAAGCATTTTCTTTCCATAACTTATTATTTTGAATACCAATGAAGTACGCTTTTTTATTCATGAACTGTGGCTATCGCGATCCCTCTTTTTGCATACCGTCCGGTCACCCTGAAGCTCTGAAAAAGGTTTCAATCCGGATATCCGATCCTGGTTCATGTAGCACAGGTTGTCAAACCTTACGGTTAAGGCATTGAGCAGATGGACTACCAGTTTTTCAACCTGATGTGCCTGAGAATGGTTCCCGACTTAACAAAAGTACCATTGTCGCATCCGGTGACATTGTAAAATGTAATGGCATTGTTGAAATCGAGCCGCGGAGTCAGATCCAGCACAACCATATCGGCATCTTGTTTACATCCACAATGGATGAGCTTTTCAAAAAGAATGCCGCAGTGAGGGCAATACAACTCATCCTTGACTCCATGTTTCAGTTCACCCGACAGCATAATCTTTTCAAAATCACCCTCTACAGCGGAAATGATAAGTACACCTTCGACACCGGGGCGGGAAAATTTTATCCTGATCCCGGGAAAACCTTTGATCGGATATTCCCTGTCAATGGCGCTGCATCCGTTAGGGCAATAGGCCTCGGTCACTACATACTTAATATTGTCTTCCTTGAGGCAAGATTTAAGTTTTTCACGCTGACTCAAAGGTATCAGCAGTCGGCCGTTTTTTGTAAATCTTTTCATGTTGGTTTTATGGTTTCAGTTGGTTGCCGGTTCTGGGTTAATCGCAGGTCAGGCATTTTTTTTAAAATATGTTGGATTCATCTGCCATTTTGTATAAAAAGAGTATTTCAGGAATACGTTCACTTCACAATCACACAAACTTACATATATTTTTAAAGATATCAAGCTAAATGTTAAAAATCAAATGAGGAACATGTAGCAATATAAAAATCAATAGTGCAGTAGGTTAGGTGTAAAATATCATTCATTTTGCGGCAAAATGCCCATCTGCTTCATCAATAAAAGAGCGTTCATTTTTTGGGTTATGCCATCATACAAAATATAATCGAAAAAAATCTCGGCGCCCCGTATTTCAATTTCAAAACACATGTTCCTTAAAGCTCCCGGAAATTTTTCTTCGAGGCTTGCCAGCTCAAGATCGTGGGTAGCGATCAATCCTGTTCCTTTATGCGAAATCAGCTGTTCAAGAAATGCTTTTGAACCTTTTTGCTTATCGATGGAGTTTGTGCCTTTCAATATTTCATCCAGGACAATAAACACATTATTTTTTGCACTAACCATTTCAATGAGTTCTTTAAGCCGCTTTAATTCGGCATAAAAGTACGATTCGTTTTTCAGCAGGATATCGCTGGTCCTCATGCTTGTGAAAACCTGCATAGGGGAAAAAGTAAACTCACTTGCACAAACAGGTGCCCCGCACATGGCAAGAATAAAATTCACGGCAGCCGTTCTGAGGAATGTACTTTTCCCGGCCATATTGGCTCCTGTTATAATAATAAAGATCCCTTCAGATTCGATGGTCAGGTTGTTTTTTACGCATTCTGCAGGATTGATTAACGGATGACCTGCCCCCTCGATATGAAAAACAGTGTTATTACCGGGTTTGCCATAACAGAAATCGGGATTATTGAATGCAAAATTGGCAAGGCTGCAGTATGCATCGAATTCGCCAAGGGTCACGAACCAGCGATCGATTTTTTCATGGTGGAGCTTTTTCCATTTTTCAAGCCTCAGCATGCATTGAATATCCCACAGAAGGAACCCGTTGAGTAAAAATCCTGCGAAAAGATTCAGCCGGTTATCGTAAGCCGAAACAATGCCGGACAACTGGTTGATTATGCTCCGGGCCGATTGGTTTCCGGAAGCCAGCTTTTGCCTGAGTGACTGCAATATTTCTGCACCATAGTTTTCAACTTCGATGTAATGAAGCAATATCCCGTATTTTTTCAGCAGATCGAGTTTGACGCCCAGGATCGTGTACACCCTGTTATTTATTCGCAGATGAGCACCGGTAATGAGAAGCTGGATTAGAAAGACCATCACAAGTCCCGAGAACCAGGCAGTGTTAAGGACAGTAAGAACGGTCATCAGCAAAGCGGATAGGGGTAAGAATATAGCCAGCATATGATAGATCTTTTTTTCAATATAAAAGGCAGGCTCTGATAGCCAGGATCTGATCGAGGTAATATCGTCCTCTTTTTCGGAATACTGTTTTCCGGCCGCCTGAAAGTTTTGACGCTGATCGGTTTGCGAAGCCAGTTCTCTGATGGCTTCCTGTTTTGCCGTTATTTTTTTGATGTCCGGTTCGGTCCCCGATAACCACGATGCCAAAATTCTTTTACCCTGCAGGGTTACCGTACGGTTAATGAACTGAAATACCGAATCGGTTCCGAAAATATCGAGATCGAATGTGAAAGGGTGTTTGTGATCGATGAATTCCATACCATCTTCAAACTGATGAAATTCATAGTTCACCGCCTTTACCTCATTTTCATTGATGGTAATGAGCCTGGCAAGGTGCTCTTTTTTTCTGGTTATCGCGTTATACCGTTTTACCAGGTACAGAAAGATGGCAAGTGCAAATCCAGAAGAGACAATTACTGCAGGAACTGAGAATTTTGTAATATACAGAAGGCAAAAAATAATGGCGCCAAAACTTAAAAGCCTGAGGAAAGAGATCACTATCAGCCTCTGTTTCAGAACATCCCGAGTATGTTTAAAAGACGATATCCTGCCGGTATACAGTTCCTTTGCTGCAATCATATATCCCATCAAATCTCTTGTGCAAATACGTTGAATACGGTTTTATGATCCCGGTTATATATTCCCTGTGTATCGAATACCCATTGCCATTTCTGCCGGTTTTCAGATTCGGGCAATGGGGCATATACGAGCGTTTTCTTTTCAATAAGACGATCATCCATATCGTAGATCAGTTCTTCGTAATCTGAAATGATGTACGATTTTCCTCCGGGTAAACAGCGGATATGCGCTTCCTGGATTGCTTTACGTAACGGCATAAGTTCGGTCTCGGAGTACATGCAGTTTTTCTTCAGGAAATCGGCAATCAGGATATCGAGCTGATTCAAAATATTAACCGAGACATAACAATCAGAATCGGCTGTAAACTCAAATACAGGATACTTTATTGAGTCAAGCCCTGGCTTTGTTTTTGTTCTTTTGTAAGTTTTCATCATATCCCATGCTTGCCGTGTAAACCCACCGGTAATATCAGCAGTGATCAATTCAAAATTTTCCGATTTACCCAATCTATGGAGAACCTGTCGAGGATGGCGGATATCATACAGGCAGATCTTCCTGAAATGGGCAGCCAGAAAATCAATTGGTATATCCAGCAACCAACCGCTTCCGAGTATTGAAATTGTTGAATATGATTTATCCTTCAAGGTGTTGATAAGAAAATTCCTGCAATGTGTAAGGTGATTGTCCCAATTCTCTTTTTCATTTATATACCGCTCGATGATTCCTTTCTGATCGGTAAAATAATGCATTTTACCGGCTATCCGTCTGGAAAAGGCATGATGCATCGGTTGACGGAAAAACCGGTTACGGATGTTGATATGTTCTTGTGACCGAGTGAGCCGTAACGCTGTCAGAGAAAAAATAGAACCTGAGCTGCATTTCGGAAGGTGTAAGGTTTAATATATCATATTCGATATAATCATAGGTGTACAGAAGCTCATATTCATAGATCTTAAGCTCATCCTGGCTTAATGCCCATAATCCCATATCCCACACGTCGTAATAATCGGGCTGGCATTTTGTATCTCCTTCATTCCTGAAGAACGTACCGCCGGAATTCAATATCCACAGGTCATCTTTAATACAACCCGACTGTGCGGCAACTTCATCAATTATAGTACCCTGTTCCACAACAAGAGGCGGGTCGATGATACTCGATGTGATCTGCCACGGGGCTTTGGTCAGTAGTTCGGTGGTGGTTGGCGAATCGTCTTTACTGCATGAGAATACCATTATAATGGCTGCAGTGACGATAATGAGGGGTTTTTTCATGTCATTGGGGTCTTTATTTACGTAAAGATATTAATTTTTTAAACCGGTGGATACAATACGATGCACTAAACCCGGGTTATTTTACAAAAAAGAATGAAAAGTGAAGGATAAATACCGGTTACAGATCAACCATTGACATGAATACTTTTGCATTTCTGGGAGCATTTCCGTGATAATCATTATTAAAAAATACAAATACGGTATCAGCGCCAAGCTTGTTGTATGCAGCTACCACGTCGGCAATTTCACGCAGTTCATGTTCAGAATAATCGTATGAATACCAGTTTTTTTTCCCGTGTAGCCTTATATACCCAACAGGTGAAGTTAACCAGTCGGTTAATCCCGAATCGGGTGAATCTGCATTGCAAAAAGCGACATTCCTGATAGTGAGAATTTTTTTCACAGCATCATTCAGCCATATTTTATTTCTGAATTCAACGGCTACTTTCAGCCGGTTGTCGAAACTTTCAATTGCATGTTCAAACAATTTAAGGTCGTATGGGGTCCGGGGAGCAAGCTGCAGTAAAACACATCCCAGTTTTTCACCCAGCAGCAGTGCCTGCCTGCAGAACAGTTGAATATCTATTTGGGTAGCCTGCAACAATTTTTCATGGGTGATTGATCTCGGCACTTTCAATACAAACCTGAAATTTTCGGGAGTTGCCTCTTTCCAGCGGATGTATACTTCGTCCCTGAATTTCCGGTAAAAGGTGGCATTGATCTCAACAGCATTGAAATTTTGCACATAATATGCAAACCAGTTTTTCTGGGCAAGTTTTTCCGGGTAGAAATTCCCTTTCCAATGTTTATAGGTCCATCCCGATGTACCGGTATAGCATACCATAGTGTTCAGATAATCATATCTTTTTTATGTCAAGGTCGACGATCTCACCGTTTATGAGTGTCGCAGAGGCATACCTTCCATACCTGAAGGGTCCCGGGTTCACCACCTTGGTGTTGCCGATGGCATCAATACCTGCACCTTCGTGTATATGTCCCGTAAAGCAGATCAGAGGCTGCATTTCTTCAATCCATTTTCGGATGGAATGGCTTCCCACATGAATTCCGGGAGACACCCGGTCGGTTACCGTATTGAACGGAGGCTGATGTGTGACGAGGATGGTGTGCTGTTCATTGTTTATCAATTTTCTGATCTGTGCAATATGTTCCGTGAATTCCGTCTCGCTGTATTCAACTGGAGTTTTACCCGGACAGGGCAGGGAACCGTTCAGTCCTGCAATTGCATACCCGCCGGTTGAATGCACTGTATTGCTGATACTCATCCCTTTCTCCTTCAGATATTGCTCGACCTCTTCATGATCACAATTTCCGCTTACAGCAAATATATTCGGGTTCAGTGAAGCCAGGATTTCCATTATCCGTAACGTTTCCCTTCGGTATCCAAAATGCGTGATATCGCCGGCAATAATTACCGCATCTGATGCAGCGATTTGCGTTGTAATTTCCGAGAAGCCGGACAATTCGTTATGGATATCGGAGAATGCAATAATCTTCATTATTTGAAGTATAAATGCTTTCTGCAAATTTAAGGGTAAACGGGGATATTTAAAAGGTGAATCATCGCGGCATTCCCGGGATTCACTTTCAGCCGGATTCCCGTTCGCATCCGGTGGAGTTGATGACCGGTGTATAACATTCACAAAAAAATTTCGTATTAATAATAAAATCTATTTAACTTTCTATTCTCAAGAGTAGCCTAATATGTGCAGAAGATTAATTCTGGTATTTGGGTTTTTGTTATGGCATCACGCTGCAAATTCATCAGAAAATATATTGCTGCTGAATTCCTATCACCGCGGGTTCTCATGGACCGACGAAATCACCGAAGCAATAAGGCAGACTCTTGAAAACAACGGCAATGTGAATCTTTTTGTGGAATACCTCGATTCCAAGCGTTTCAGCGATTCACTGCACTTTGCGGAGTTCCGGAGACATATTTCTGAGAAGTACAGCGGATTATCATTCAGAGTGATTATTACTTCAGATAACGATGCTCTTGATTTTGTGCTGGCAAATCAACTGAATAGGGATGGAACCGTTCCCGTAGCATTTTGCGGCATCTCGAACTACCAGGATTACGATCTTGAAAATGCCGCCCTGTATGGTGTTATCGAAACCGACGACTGGGAACCTATCCTTGATTGTATCATAAGCATCCAAGGCGATGATTTCGAAAGTTTTTACTTTATAGTAGAGAACAGTCCCACAGGCATGATCAGAAAAAGATCAGTGGAAAAGGCATTCAATACATACAGAAGCAAAGTAAGGGTGAATTATATCGAAAATTATTCCTATAATAATTTAATCGAACATGTTAAGGAGATCAGCGGCAAAAGTGTGATTTATTATCCGGGTATCGGAACCGACTACCTGGATCAGCCGGTGAACGCGGAAAAATGCGGAGTTGCCATTATCAAAAATGCGAATGTGCCTGTATATACCAGTTACCTGAGCCTTATCGATTCGGGTGCCATCGGAGGCTATGTAGGATCCGGCAGGATACAGGGAATCGAAACTGCAAACCTTGCTCTGATGTTAATCCGGGGAACCGACCGTGCTGAAGTGCCAAAAATTACAATCCCCCGGCGCGAATTTATTTTTAATTACCGCATTTCCAGAGAATACGGCATTGACTTTGGCAACCTTCCTAAAAATACTGTTTTTATAAACAGACCACCTTCAATTTTAAGTGCTTACCGGAAAGAAGTGGTATCAACTCTCATACTGATATTGGTACTTTCAGGAATTGTCCTCATGTTATTTCTGAATATAATACGGAGAATTCGTGCAGAAAGACAGATCCGGGAAAGTGAGAAGAAATTCAGGGAAATCGCCGAGATGTTGCCTGAAACAGTATTTGAATGTGATATCTCAGGCAAAATAATATTCATGAATAAGTTCGGCAGGGAAAATTTCGGATATTCACGGGAAGAAATCGTCAGCGGTATAGAAATTCCAGACCTGATCTCTCCGGGAGAACATTACTATATAAACCAGAGTATTCAAAAGCTGATCAATGGCAGGGAACCTATAAGCCTGACTTTTAACGCAGTGAGAAAGGATGGTTCGACCTTTCCCTTCGAAATCCATTCCTCGTTGATTGTGCAAGATGAAGAAACAGTGGGTATTAGGGGGATAGGAATAAATGTCACCAGGCAGAAAAAATTTGAAAGAGAGCTTATCGAAGCCAAGAAAAAGGCCGAAGAAAGCGATAAACTAAAATCGGCCTTTCTTGCCAATATGAGTCATGAGATCCGCACACCGCTGAATTCGATTGTCGGATTTTCTTACCTGATGTCGGAACGCACTCTCTCCGAAGATGAAACAAGAAAGATGGCCATGTATATTAAAAACTCATCCGATCACCTGCTGATGTTAATAAATGATATTATAGATATCTCAAAGATTGAAGCCGGACAACTTGACCTCATCATGAAGGAATTGAATATTTCGGATGTGCTCGAAGAAATTTCACTGTATGTGGAAAGAGAGAAGGAGAGAACAGATAAAGAACATATCCGCACCATTATCAGGAACAACATCTCCGGCAGCGCCCTGGTCATCTGTTCTGATGCACTCAGGCTAAAGCAAATCTTACTTAATCTCACCAGTAACGCGCTGAAATTCACCGAAGATGGAGAAATTGAAATCGGGTGTCAGAGTGAAAACAGCGATGTGATCTTTTACATAAAAGATAGCGGCGTAGGCATCACTGAAGAATTCAGGGAAAAGGTCTTCCAGCGTTTTACCAAGATGAGTTCATTCAGGGGGAGGGTTTACCCGGGTTTCGGACTGGGCCTGGCCATTTCAAAGCAACTTTCGGAACTGTTAAAAGGGAAGCTCTGGTGTGAACCGAACAAAGACAAGGGTACGACTTTTTTCCTGTCGCTTCCTGCGATAAACAGCCATCCTGAAATTCTGAATGCATCAGGCTGACCAGTAAAAAAAAGCCCTGCTGACAGGGCTTCTTTCAGGATAAACAACATACCTTATTTTCCAAAATACAGGTTCAATCCAATGGATGCTATCCAGGTGGATTTATCGTATGTTTCGGTATATACAAGAGTATTGCGTACAGCGTCCTTTTTTCCGTCGGCATACATGGTATACGAACCTCCAAGTTCGATTTCAAACATGTCATTCACTTTATACGCTGCCCCCAAACCAAAGGTATTCGACTGTATATTAAAGCTCAAGTCATTATTATACTCCGGAGTAGTGCCGGGTTTGGTATATAAAAATCCTCCGCTGACCAGTATTTTTTCTGTAATATTGTATTCAAGACCAAGGGCAAGTTCATACCCATTGGATTTAAGAGAATCCTGCCTGCCGTCCCAGTCGGCGCTTTTGTCGAGGTAATAGAACATCCCTGCAGATACGAGCAATTTATCAACCGGCTTGTATGTAACGCCGGCGGTAATCGTTCCGGGAATGTCCATTCTTGCTTTTGCACCGTTGGGGAATTGCGTGATGGGTGTTCCCGTAGGTGTATACCCTACAATAATATCTTTACTGGTTTGATTTTCAAGCTCAAGCTTTGTATTGTGTTCGTATTTCAAGGCAATATTCAGCTTGTCAGAGGGGTGGATGTTCACACTTATTATGGGAGTGAAACCTGAACCAACCTTTTTTGCATCGGCTTCCTGGTCACCGAGCACTGTTGCTCTTGCAGTATACTGGGCATATGCGCCGTCAAATACAGCATCGGCTTGGTTTATGGTCATTGCCGGATTCCCTCCGAACGAAACCAGTCCGCCTTCGAGCTGGGCTCTTTCAGTTGCGTTGATAATACCGTAAGATTCGGCCTGTGCAAATGTCAGATCGCCATATGTTACATTGGCATCGATTATAGCTTGTGTACTTGTACCTGCCTGACTAGCACTATTGGCAATACCGGTCATAATGATATCGGCCCTT
The DNA here is from genome assembly GCA_964503885.1 of uncultured Bacteroidales bacterium. Taxonomy (GTDB): domain Bacteria; phylum Bacteroidota; class Bacteroidia; order Bacteroidales; family UBA10428; genus CAZDCD01. Next base: position 39,670 of record CAZDCD010000018.1, on the reverse strand, counting down.
GTCCATGTTCCGCCGCCACCATAATTATATACCTCGATATTTCTCAAATGGCCTGCATACGTTTCTTTTGCAGAAATATATCTTCCGCCGATTGCAACCGATATCATATCGTTGATGTTGTAAGTTAAGTTCAACTGGTAACCGAAGAAAACCGAAGTCCCTTCAAAGAAGATATCTGCCCTGTAATCAGTTACACCCATTGCAGCCAATCCCGGAACAAGGTCGGTAATCGGGTATTCAAAAGAAGGCACCCCGGCATCATAGGTTGCGCCGCCACCCCCGCCGATCGGCATAAAACCGAATGACACGGCGAATTTGTCTGTTTTATATCCGGCAAAGATGCTCGGGAAAAGGGGAGCGGAAACATCACCCGTAAATTCGGAATTATTCAGGAGCGGGTAGGTGCTGGTAATCGTTCTTTTTTGCCCGATAGTCTGGTTATTCAGGGAAAGAAACAATCCGTTGGCTGGCAACAGGCCTAATCCTGCCGGATTGTAATACACGGCGTCGAGACCAATCGTTGCGTTTCTTGAAGGCATGCGAACCCATGAAGCGCTCTGGTTCGTATTGGTGATGATGCCCCCACCGTAAAGGAATAGTGTTGAACCTATACATACAGATAAAAACAATAGTTTCCTTTTCATAGTAGTTTGTTTTAATAAGTTTATTATGCAAGATAATGTATATTGTGTAATATTAAAATAGGTAAGCGATTTGTAAAGCACTTATTTATTAACCGTTTTAGAAAAACAGGATAGAATCTCAGAAAAATACCTCATCCGGCTTCTTTATATAAAGGGAACCGATCACAATATGAAGCTGGAACTATGGAGTATAAAAAAAGCTGATCCTTTATGAATCAGCTTCTTCTATTGCATTAAGATTTATATCATGGCTATAGTGAAAATCCCAAGGCTTATTGGAGTAAACGTATATTTTTCAACACATACAGTTTTTCCTACACACGATCAATAACCTTTTTAAGGCGATCTCTGATTTCTCCGGCTATTTCAGTAAGTGCACGATTTTTAACGGCCGCCATTGAGGCTTCGGGATCCACTGCGGCAATTTCGATATCCCCGTTGCCGAGCTCCTGAACAATAACGTTGCAGGGCAGCATGGTACCTATTTTATCTTCGGATTCCAATGCTTTGTGCGCAAAATGAGGGTTGCATGCCCCCAGGATCTTATATTTTCTGAAATCCACATCCAGCTTTTTTTTCATGGTTTCCTGCACATCAATTTCGGTAATAATACCAAAGCCCTGTTCTTTCAAAAGTCCGGTAACCATCTCAATGGAATTTTCAAACGAAGCATTTTTAACGATCTTACTGATATAATAGCTCATTTTCTTTGGTATTAAGGTTGATTCGTAGTTTCTCCGGAGCCCGGCTGCTGTTTCGTTTTCTTTTTAAACATACCCAGGATAAGGTCTCCGGCAAGGTAGCCCAGAAGTGCACCATAAAGGGTTGTATTCATCCATTTTGATGTTATGGGGCATGTGCCTGATTTGCATCCGATGAAATACCAGTATGCAAATCCGGCGGCCGCTCCGATACCTGCAAATATCAGATAGATCCCGTATTTTTTTAAGCGTTTCTTCATTGTTGCCATGTATTGCTTCTATTCAATAATCATACCAATAAAAGTCAGCGCAGCCATCGCTGTTTAATTGACGTCGAGCTCACGGGTGATGGAAATGGCGGCAATAGTACCGTCCGCAACCGCTGTGGTGATCTGCCTGTATTTTTTGCTGACCACATCTCCCACGGCATAAATATCGGCTATATTAGTGCGCATGTCTTCATCGGTTTTGACATATCCATACTTATCGAGCTCAAGCTGGCCTTTCAGCAGATCGAGATTGGGTTTCATGCCGATAAAAATAAAAACACCATCGGCAACAAGGGTTCTTCGTTCGTTGGTCCTGAGATCTTCGATATCTACATGCATTTTATCACCAATCCGTTTGAATGATCTGGGTTCATGTTCAAAGACAAAGCTGATCCTTGAATTGGCAAACGCCTTTTCCTGTGCGGCCTTATTGGCCTGAAGTTTGTCAAACTGATGAACTATGGTAACCTTTGCTGCAAATTTTGAGATAAAATCGGCCTCTTCGATGGCAGAATTTCCTCCGCCGATCACGATCACCTCTTTATCATTAAAGTATTTGGCGTCGCAGGTGGCACAATAGGAAATGCCGTTTCCTTTGAACTCCTTTTCACCGGGGACATTCAGCAGATTGGGCGAAGTACCTGTAGCGATGACGATCTTTTTTGCACGCAATGTTTCAAATTCATCGATCAGGATCTCTTTTTTAAAAAGGTCGGCCCTGGTTACATCAACGGCTACCTTATATTCGGTACCGCATTTGCGTGTTTGTTCCGACATATTATGCGATAGCAGGTAACCGGGAACCGGATCGATAAATCCCGGATAATTGGATACCTGGTGGGTTGTGGACACCTGTCCGCCCGGCAACGCTATGTCAACCAGTATGGTGTTAATCCTGGCCTGACAAAGGTACAATCCTGCTGAAAGTCCGCCCGGGCCGGCACCCAGGATCGCCACATCACACTCGGTAAGAACCGGTTTAATCTTAGCTGTTGTTTTTTGAATCTTTTCCTTAGGCAGCAGGGCTCCCAGTTTCCTGATGAGTTCCGAGCGTTTTATTCCACCCGAAAGCCGGCCGACTTCTTTACCCCGGTCAAAAAACAACACGGTGGGCGATGATTTTACCCCAAGCTGCTCAGCCAGTGAACGGTTTTCCTGGCGAAAGATCTTAAGAAAATTCACTTCGCTGCCGAAAAGTTCGTTCACGGCTTCGAATTTTGGAGCCAGCGCTTCACATGGCGGGCATTCTGTGGAATAAAAATCAAGGACTACCTTATTTCCCCCGAGCACTTCTTTTTCAAAATCGATGGTATTGATTTCTTTCATTTTATTTGGTTATGCGTGAATTACATCATTAAAATAAAGCCCGATGCCCATCTCCGCCAGTTCTTTCACCGGGCGGCAATCGGGAGCATGCAAAGATCCTGTTTTATTCAGGGCTACTGCCGCACAGCCGCCCCCGCAGCCAAGCTGAACCGTGCAATTATTGCAGGCAGCAATCGATAGGATGTCCCTGTCTTCCCATAGTGATATCTTTTCAGTGTCCAATGCGGTATCCGGAAAATAGCGGCCAAGTTCCTCCCCGGGTTTTCCAACTGTTGCCGTGCAGGAATAGATCTTACCGTAACAGTCAAAAGCCCATTCGGTCTTTGTTCCCGGACACGAATCGAACAGAGGTTGAGGCAGCCGGCCTTCTTCAAATAGAAATTTGGAGACAGAATATGCTGGCTTGTGAAATTCCATGATATAAGGATGTTTCCGTATCTGACGCGTGATTTCCTCATACATGGAAATACGGCTGAATAATTTTTCGCTGCCTGCCTGACAGGTATGCAATTCATAATTGCGGCCCAGCTGAGTTTTGAACAAACGGTTAGAAGTCCATCCTTTTTCAATCGCAAACCTGGCCAGATCGGGAAGGTTACCGATATTATCCTTATCGATCACCACCCTTAGGTTTACAGAGTAACCTTGTTCAAGTGCAAGGTCAATTCCCTGCACGATCCGGGCAAATGTACCGCTACCGTTCTTAAGTCTTCTCCGGTTGTCGTGAACAGGTTGGGTGCCGTCAAGCGTTACCTGAATTTCCCTGATCCTAAACGGCTTAAGTTCATTCAGGTAGTCTGCCAGATGGTAACCATTGGTCACCAGGGCCACATCAAGCCCTGTCCGGGCTGCACATGCAAGAAAGTAGGCAATACCCTCTTTGTGTTTCTTTCCAGGCAGCAAGGGCTCACCTCCGAATAGTGTTACGTATTTTTTCCGGGTACCGAATTGAGAAGAAATATAGCTGAAGAATGCATCGATCACTTCACGGGTAAGGTTATTCGGGAGGTAGCCGTATGCATTCTGGTAGCAGTAGGAACAGTTAAAATTGCAGGTATACCCGGGTACAAAAAAGAGCTGGATCTCATCGTTATCGCGCATTTCCAGGAACTCGAGGTACTTTTCCCGGAAAAGCTTTTCTTCCTCTTCAGGATCCACCAGGTATCCTTTCTGTTCAAATTCCCCCTGATTCCGGTAGTGTCCGTTTTGTACCTCACGTGCCTCTTCAGCGGTAAGAATATCCACATGTTCCGATAACAGGTTCATCAGAAAAAAGTTTTCCGAACCCCTTATCCTTGATAGAATGTTATGTTTTGAAAAATACATACAGATATCCATATGGAATATAAAACAGTGATAAACTTCAGCAATACCAGGTTTGCGATTCCGGTGTACTTCTATAATTGCTTTTACTTTTACCGGCAATATGCCGGCTCATAAAGAGACCAGTTTATACTGAAATCTGTGAATTTCCGGCCTGAAACTGCGAAACCGGAAGCCTGATACCGGCCCTGAACAAATACTCATCCGATGCCGGCTTAATCAGTCATGGCATCCAGCCACTATTTTTGATTGCTTGGCACAACATTGCGCAACTTCCTTTTTCCCTGTCCTGTTTTTCTGTATCAGACTCTTCATGGTGAATTATTTTTTTATGAACAACAACATGTTTTGACTTTCTTTCCTGTCAGTGTGAAACTGCTAACAGTTATCCGGCCTTTTTCATAAGGTGTGCTCTCCTCAAGAATATCAATCTTCTGAAACCCGGCATTTTTTAATGTCTGCAGGTATACATGGCGTGTGTCGGCACCCGCCCAGCATTCCGCAACAGCTACCGGATCGTTCCTGTATTCTTCAGGTACCGGTTCACGGGCATAGATATCGCTGACAACGAACCTGCCCCCGTCCTTTAATATCCTGTAGATCTCTTTCCATGTGCTCTTCTTATCAGAGACGTGATTGATTGTACAGTTCGATATCACCAGGTCAACCGATTGATCCGGGAGTGGTATTTTTTCAAGGTCTGCCCGTATAAATTCCACGTTACCCGCTGAGATCTTTTCAGCTGTTCTTCTGGCTTTTTCAAGCATCCCTTCAGTGATGTCAACGCCATATACACGGCCCCTGGGACCAACTTTTCCCGCCATCTTTAATACATCATTGCCCCGTCCGCAACCCAGATCGAGGCAAACTTCTCCTTCAGAAGGGTTTGAAAAGTCGATTGCATCCCCGCACGACATGCAGCAACTGCTTTCAGCCAGTTGTGTATACCTTTTTTCTATTTCAACCGGGTTCATTTCTCAATATTTCGTGCAAATATATATAAATATATACATATATTTATCTTTGATATTGTAATTTATAACGGTTCTAAATTATGTAAATCTGCACAGAATTCCGAATTTGTCTGCCATAAAAAAAGGCTGGTGCCACGTTGACTTGTTGCCAACCTGTTTCTGCACCAGCCTCCTGAAAAAATCCTGCCTCTTCGGCAGAGATTATTTTTGCATCGGGCAATCGGGTCCCATTCCGTATCCGTGGCCAAATTCCCTGTGACGGCCTTCATATCCGTTACCTCTGCCGTAATGGAGCGCATCAAAATACACCCTCTGTTCTTCCGTCAGGAGGCTTCTTACCTGCTGAAGATGAGCAGCCCTTTTTTTAGCCATTTCAGTTCTTACCGAGCCGAGTTCATCAATGGTTTTATTGATCTGGGCCATATCCGGCTTATCAACTGTTTCGAGTTTTTGAATCTCTGCACGCTTTACGGCAATATCGTTCCGCAATGCCGTCATCTCTTTGAGATGAGCGGTTCTCAGCCGATCTAATTTTTGTTCCTGTTCATCGGTAAGTCCGGGGATCGCCATGCAGAAAGCATGTTGATCATTATCCGGTCCCCCTCTGTGTTTCATACCCGCCCCGGGTTGAGCCATAAGGTTTGTACCTGCAACGGCAAGTGCAATTCCCAGGGCTATCCTGCTTAAATACTGATTTCTGTTCATTTTTCCATTATTTAGTTTGACATTACATTGAATCCATATATGGTTGTGTATCGGTGTTCCTGTTCTCATGCCGCCATCCTCTGTGATGCTCTCTCCTGTTCATGGGAACATAGGGCTCATGATCGAGCAGTTTAAGGAAAAAAGCATTCAGCTTTTCTTTCTGTCCGGCGTTGCATAGTTTTTTTATATCCAGGTAATACTTACTCGTAAGTAGTTTGAGGCTGGCATGATCTTTACCGATCTCATCGGTTAACTGCCGGATTCTTGACATGCTGGGTTCAGGTTTTGAAAGTTCCCGCAGCAGATCGGTTCTCAGCGAAAACAGGGATGATCTGATTTTCATTGCCTCACGGTGAAATGAGTGGCGCAACAGGTTAAACTGCCTGAATTGTTCTTCATCGAGATTCAGGGTTTCACGCATAAACCTTCCGTCGGCCGGTACAGGCATTCGCGGAATATATACTTCCTGCGGCAGGTAACCAAGCTCTTTCTTCATCTGTATGTTATGGTAGAATATGGTGCCGATGGCGGCGATATTCAGTGCAAAAAGAAAGACAAGCGACCAGATCAGTATCCTGTTTTGATTAAAGAATGTTTTCATAGTCTTGATTTTATTCCGGCAGCAATATATTTTCAATCGTCTCCTGGTGAATTCCATCAAGGAAATAAATTTCGTTCCTGTAATCGGCCGTTAATTTTTCCCTGCTCAGATAGCTGTTTCCCAGAATGATTCCGGCCGATAATCCTGACAATAAAATAAGTACTGCCGCAATACGCCGGAAAATAAAAGCAGCGGTATACGGCAATTGTACCCGGTGTTCCCGGCGAACCAAACCGGAGATAATCCCTGAATACATATCAGGGTCTGAACTGACAGATTTCTCTTTTTCAATTGTTTTTAATGTTTCCCTAACAACAACAGCAAAAGCGGTGCATTTTTCACATCCGGCAAGATGCAAACGCAACCGTTCAGACAGGTTTGTATTAAGGGTTCCTTCAAAATAATCGATCAGGTTGGTATGTACGGTTCTGCATTTCATTCACTGTGTTCTTTATCTTATTTGACACCATTCATGGGTTAAACTTGCGCATCAGAGCAGGTTTTTTTTATGGAGTTTAGCCAATTTTTTCTGCAGGTTTATCTTAGCGCGATGCACCAGCGACTCAACAGCCGGCAATGTAATATCCATTACCCCGGAGATCTCTTTATAGGACAGGTCCTGGTATTTGTTCATGATAAAAGCTATGCGCTGATTTTCAGGCAGTGAATTGATCGTTTTCCGGATCAGTGTTATCCGTTCGGAACGTTCCAGCATCTCTCCGGGGACTTTTCCGGTGTCCTTTATATCCGAATTCCCGGCCCTCGATAGTGCAGGATTCAGCCGGCTGAAAATTTGTCTTTTCTTATTCCGCCTAAGCTGATTCAGTGATTTATTCACTGCCACACGATACAGCCATGTCGATAATTTCGAATCACCCCTGAAATTGTCAATGCCAAAATACAGTTCAATAAAAACATCCTGTACAATTTCCTTTGCTTCCTCGGTTTCATGGATAAACCCGTTCACTAGCTTTAACAACGAAACCTGGTACCAGTCAATAAGTTCCTTAAGGGCCGTTTCGTCTTTTTTCCTGAGTCTATCTATAATTTCCTGTTCCGTCATCGGGATATAAAAGGTTACGAATCATTAGACACCTTTTTTGGGAAATACTTGCGATGAAACCATCATCAAATTGTGTGCTAATACTATCCACAAGTAAATTTATTTAAAATCATATTGATATAAGGAAATAAAAATCATAGCTTACATCCGCAATACCTCAAAACCTGTGCATAAGATCGTTGCTGTAAACCAGGAAATTAATCCGGGAGCTGAAGAGATAAATGGGGCCATACAGCAGTTAAACCAGATAACCCAGCAAAATGCCGCTGCATCTGGGAAATGGCAACAAGAGCAGTAAAGCTGGCATCAGCGGCTGAAGAATTATCGAATCAGGCAGATCTTCTGAAAACAACGATCCCGTTCTTCAACTCCGGGGAAGAATATGAATCCGGAAAATCGATACGTCACGAATCATGTTTGGGAGCAATGGGGACTCCGGTAGCAGAAGCTTATCCTGCCGGGAAGCAAAAGGCCAAAAAGCGCTCTGCCTGCTTCAAATCTTAATCACCTAATCACTTAATCACTTATTTGCCACAATCAGCTTATTTACCTTTATGGTTCCGCTTGATTGCATGTGAACGATGTAAGTGCCGGCTTCAAGATGGCTGATATCCAGCTCGATTTTGCCTGCAGAAAATGCATTGCCTTCAATCTTTTCCTGAAGAAATACCTTTCCGGTAAGATCAGTAATGCGAATATGTATATTCTGGAGTGGTTCCGGAGGTGCCGCTATGGTTAACCTGTCGGATGCCGGGACCGGAAAGATGAAGATCCGGTCAGAAGTACTTGTATTCAGTTCAATGTGATCAATATGGACAGGGACCACACGGTGATAAAGCGCAGCTATTTCCTGTTCGCTCAGGGCATAATTATATATTCTGACGTCGTCTAACAGGCCGTTATAAAAGCTTCCATAATCCACAGAGTATCCAAAATACATATCTTCGTTCTGTGAAATACCTCCGGTACTGTCTTTACTTATGCCTATTAATACGTTGTTACAATATAACTTAAGACTATCTGAGGCCGTATCTCTGATGGCAACCACATGCACCCACTCATTTGTTATAAAATGGCTGTAACCGGCCTCTGCAGAAGACTTAACCACGTTATCATCGACATCAAACCGGAAGGTACTGGCTGAGGGTTTATAATACAATTCGTACCGTTTACCGGTTCTTCCGGAGACAGAATCCTGTATATTGGATCCTTTGACGATATACCTGTACTCTTTTTCGGGGTCGGTTAATGCCGGGTCCTGTTTGATCCAGCATGAGATAGTAAAAGATTCTGTGTTAAAATCCCATACCCAGCTATTGGGGATGCGTATGTATTGATCGGTTCCGTTAAAGCGAACCGCACCACCGATAATACCGGAGACAAAGTCATTCAGGGTCATATTAACAGGTTGGCCGTCATTGCCGTATATCGTTGAGTCATCGGCCAGCGGAGGTGTGTCAAAATGCCAGTGCCCTGTGAGTTGATCAGACAAAACCGGACGGGTTGTGAAAGTCCACATATCACCGGTAGTGGTTCCATTAAAATTTGATTCATCTACCCTCCAGTAGTATATAGTTCCCTTCTGAAGATCAGAGAGATCATAAAAAGAGCCTTCCTGTGTAGCGACTGAATCGGGCGGATCAGATGTTCCCAGGTACAATGTCTGCAACTGGGTTCCTAATCCATTATCCCAGCTAAGCCTTACATCTGTATTAATATGTATGGAAGCATTCTCGGGTTGCGGATTGAACGCCTTGAGCGGAGTGGCATTTTCATCAAGGGTTGTAGCTGTTGCGGTATTTGAATATAAGGAACTGTCGGAAAGACTGATAGCCCTAACCCGGTAGGTGAACTGAGTGGAATAGTTTAACCCTGTATCGGTAAAAGCAACGGAATTCTCAGGTATGGTATCGATAAGGTAAAATTCGCCGGCATTCTCCTGTCTTTCAATACAATATCCTTCTTCATTATAGGCACGATCTTTCCATGACAAAGTAATCTGGTTCACATCGGTAAGCTCTGCCTTCAGGCTGTCAGGAGGGTACAGAAAATCATGGTATGCAGTAATGCTGTTCAGGTAATATTCGAGGTTTGTATACCCTTCTCCCCACATATCACCATTCCGGTCTGACTGATCGTCCGGATTAAGCAGGTTATCCTCTTCCCACCAGTCAGGCATGCCATCATGATCGCGGTCGGACAATGCCGGTGCGGAATACAATGTAGGAAACCCACCCACATCGCTCTGTGAATCTATAATTCCGCTTTTTGCTCCCCAGGCTGCCCCGCCATATGTTGCCACACCGTTTTCAACCTCCATGACTATTCTTTTATCCACCGTATCGCGTCTCGGCAGAATTGCGCCGGCATTCTCAAGTATGCTCGCATAAGCTTCTTCAGCCGTCTGATGTTCCAGCGTATCAGATTCAAAGGGTGTCATGCTTCTCATGACAGTCTTTTGGGCGGCGGACGGACCCTGAACTCCGAGCGTCCAGTTATCGGCGGTAACATCCGGGTAACCATAAACATAGTTGCTGTCGATATACCATTGACTGTATCCGTATGTCGCGTCGGCACTCGGATTCAGAATTCTATAATACTTGCTTCCACTATCGGTGCCCGGGCCATATTTGTAATAATTTCCGACTATGTTATATTTTGCTTTGGATCCGTCAATATTGCTGGGCTCACCGCCGTATGCACTGTTAAATCCCCAGTTGTAGATTACATTATTCCGGTGGTCAACTAGTTCTTCGTACGGAAGGATATGTTCGCGGGCACCGTTAAATCTGGGATTCCGGCTGGTATGATGGGCCAGCAGGTTGTGATGGAATGAAACCCTGGAACCGCCCCATATACCTCCGTAGCCATGATCCCCCTTTACATGTATAGAATGGTAAAGGCTTTCGGAGACTATACACCATTGCATGGTGAAATAGCTGTTGTCATAACACGATGCCACTTCATCGATACCCCAGCTGAAAGTACAATGGTCAACGATAATGTTTTGCTTGTTTCGGCATGTCATAGCGTCATCTTCCTGATTCGCTTTATCTCCCAGTCTGCCGCGGATGTACCGGATAATTACATTGCTGGCATTGATATTGAAATTGTAATTTGCCAGCGTAATGCCGTCGCCCGGGGCTGTCTGACCTGCAATGGTGAGGTTTCCGTTACTGACGGATAGTCTCGATTGCAGGTAAATTGTACCGGAGACCCGGAATACGATCGTGCGGGCACCGCTTTGCCTGATCGCTGCACGTAAACTGCCCGGACCATCGTCATTAAGATTGGTGACTTCGATGACAGCGCCTCCGCGGCCTCCTGTAGTATATTTTCCAAATCCTTCAGCTCCCGGAAAAGCCAGTTGCTGAGCAACAGCCAGTCGTATAGGAAACACTGCAATGAGTAAAACAACCATTTTTTTCATTACCCGCAATATCAACTATTTAAATCAGTAAATACTTTTTTTTAAATACAGAACCCGGATACATTCCGGGTTCTGAAAACAAACATAAGACTAATTCTTGGTTATTTTACCAATCTTGATTAGTTCATTGCTCTCGATCTTAATAAAATAAATACCCGACCTGAGATTTTTCAGTTGGAGTTCAACCGATTTTGTATCAGGCAATATTTCCAGGACTTTGATACCTGTAGCATTGTAGATCACTATCCGTGATATCGGGTCTGCCGATTCAATAGTGATTTGATTGTTGACAGGGTTCGGATAGAAAATCACCGGGTTTTCTGCATTGATTTTATCCAGGCCTGATATAAGTGATACGTTTACAGTGTATGTCATTGTGGTGGTCCCGTCTTCTGCAGTCACCACTATCTCAGCCGTACCGGGTATGCCTGTAAATTCGCCATCGCCGGCCACACTGGCATTGGCATCTGTTGCCGTTGCGGTAAACGTTACACTGTTTGTTCCTGCAGACAGTTCAAGGGCATAGGTTGTGGTGCCCGCATCAAAGGCAGGATTAAGCGTACCGTCGCTCGTGGTAAGCGCTGAAAGCGTGGCAACATCCGATGCTGGTGTGCTGATGTTAACGGTATAGGTCATCTGGGTTACTCCGTCTTCTGCCGTCACCACAATGCTTGCAACAGACGGTGAAGTCTGTGCTCCTGCCCCTTCCACCGAGGCATGACTGTCGCTTGCCGTTGCAGTGAGGTTTACCGCGACGACTCCTGCCGGCAATACCAGGTCATAACTATCCACACCAGGATCAAATGCCGGATCCAGCGTACCTGCATCGGCCGCAAGATCCATTAACAGGGCATCATCTGAGCCTGCCCTTGATATAAGAGTATCGGGTAAGAAAAGACCCCTGTCCGGAGCATATGCACCTGTTTCGTCCCAGATGATCCAGTCAATTTGCCCGGCAATACTTGAACTGCTGTTCCCGTCACCGAACCTGAAGTAATTACTGCCAGAAGTTGTGGTTGCTTTCACAGTGGCCAGTGGAACCGGATTTTCATCAAAATAGAAAGTCACAATACTATCGGTCATATTTGTTGTTATCCTGTAAATATGCCAGTTCATGACGCTGGTTGACAGCGTATCGGTCAATCCTGCTTCATTTAACCTGAACGTATTATCTGTATAAATGTATAGCCGTTCCCGCAAGCCATCGTGCTGAAAATCAAACTCCATGACTTTGCTTAGCGTATCGGTAATAGCTCTGACCCTGGCAACAAGTGTAACTTCTTTCTGCGGACTATTTGGGAAATTATACCGCCAGTATTGTGTGTTGCTGTTCGGATACACGATCATCTGCAATATCGAATCAGTTGCGCTTTCAGGATTAACAAGTATTTCCTGTTCAGGAGTTCCACCGCTGCTTGAAACAAAAACGGGATCCGGATTATCCAAAGGCTCGTATTTTGCATCATAAACTTTCCATGCGGGAGTAGAAAGGCTCAGTGAATCGGGAAAAGCTTCCCCTTCACCGGGAGCATAGGCACCAGTTGTGTCCCAGATTACCCAGTCAACCAACGCGGATAACCTGTTACTGCCGTTTCCGTCGCCGAACCTGAGGTAATTTGAAGTAGATGCAGTTGGTGTTTTCACTGTAGCCAACGGTACCGGGTTTTCATTAAAATAGAAATTTACCGAATCGCCGACTTTTGTAAACCTGTAAATCTGCCAGTCCATTGGACTTCCGGGAAGATCGGTTTTGATATTGCTTTCTTTAAGTTCATAGGTCCCGTTTGAATTGATGTACAACCGTTCCCTGTATCCGGCCTGTTGAAGGTCAAGTTCCATCACCCTGTCGAGTGTGTCTGTGATCCCTTTCACCCGCATCACAACGGTTATCGTATCATCAATGCTATTCGGCAAATCATGGCGCCACATATACCTTGCATCGTCACCGTTAACGATCATTTCCAACAGCGAATTCTCGCTGTCGTCAGGATCAGCAACAATGGTGTTGAACGTATTTTCCGGGGTGCTGCCGCCGGTATTGCTCGGTACAAAATGCAGGGAGTCAGCATCCGGCAAATAGGTTGCATCATATACCACCCAACTTTGAGCATGGATCGTAAATACCATTGCTAAAAGTAAAAGAATTGACAAGTAAATTTTTTTCATAATCGTCTGGTTTTGGTTAATATTCTAATGGTTTGTTCTCATTCATTCAATTCAAGTGCTGCCAAAATCAGGGGTCCTAAACCTTTGGGATCATTGTCCACACGTTTCTCGTTAATGTAATATTCATAAGTGCCGTCCCTGTAAGGATTTCCTCCCAGGCCTGCCCCGCCGCAAGTGTTTTTCAGAACCGGATATCCGTCTTCCCCTTCAACAACATCGATTTCAATAATGGAATGAAATGTCTCCCTGGCGATATCGAGGAATTTGGCGGGCAGGTAGTCTTTTTTTACACCTTTGGCAAAAGCATAAGCAAGCATTGCCGAACACGATGATTCAGGATAGTTGCCCGGCTGTCCCGCTTTATCAAGAACCTGATACCACATTTTTGTTTCGCTGTCCCGCACTTTCAATAATGCCTGTGCTGTATTGTTAAACAGGGTAATAACAGAGTCTCTGTATCCGTAATCCACCGGCAGATAATCCAGAACATCCGCAAGGGCCATCATATACCACCCTACGGCACGTCCCCAGAATACTTTCGATTGCCCGGTTTCGGGATTGCACCATTGCTGCGATTTCGATTCATCCCACGCATGATACAACAGGCCAGTAACCGGATCGTACGTTTTTGAATAGATCAGTGTTATCTGTCTCGAAACGGTATCAAACCAGGCAGGTTTGTTGAATTCCTGTGCATATTGTGCCAAAAACGGGGACGACATATAAATCCCATCCAGCCACATCTGCCAGGGATATATTTTTTTATGCCAGAAGCCTCCTGAATGTGTTCTGGGCTGCTCTGTCAACTGTTTAATAATCTGATTGATTGCAATAAGATATTTTTCTTCGCCGGTTCTTTTATAGAGCGTTATCAGACCTTTTGCCGGATTAACATTATCGAGACTATAATCGGACAATTTGTACGTCAGGATTTTTCCGTTATCCTGCACAAAATAATTCATATAATCCTCAAAATACCTGGAGTATACTGTATCGATAACGCCAAGCTTATCAATAGCCTGCCCAAGCATGGCAACATCGTACCGCCATTTGGGTTTGTCGTATGGGGCATAGTATATGAGACTGTCATTGCGGTGGATAACAGCATCTGCTATTCTGACCGCCCATGATTCCGTATCCCGGTCCCCGGGAACCGGTCTGTTTGAACAGGAAACAAATGCAGCAGAAATCAGAATAAAACAATAGATATACTTCATATATTGATATTATGTGTTCTCATTGAGCTGATGCCTGGTTACCGGGTAAACAGGGAGCTCATACTGAATTGCATTATTTCTATCACGACCGCGCACTGTTTTTATGATCTGTATTGTGCGTTCAGGTTTGTGCACAATTCTTACAAATTTAATGAGTATCAAAAGGATAGGTAGTAGACAAATTATCAGATTATGGTAGATAAACTGATGTTTCAGGTTCACCAAATCTGCAAAACCGATGAATATCATCTATTGTCTGTTGCATTTTTTATACATTTACTTAATCATTACATGATTGCGGGTATGGTCAGCTTTCGCATTTTTTGCATAGGGAAACCCAAATTGTTTTTTATACTGGTATTGGTTTTCAGAACTATCTGTCTGCATTCCATTGACATAGAACGATTCGAGCATATTGACAGCCGTAACGGATTGTCACAGAACAGCGTTCTCAGCATGTACTGCGATTACCTGGGCTATATGTGGTTCGGTACCATGGACGGTCTGAACAGGTATGACGGGTATACTTTTAAGATATACAAGGCAGAGGAAGGCAAGGTCAATTCCCTGACCCATAACAGAATTGCCGGATTCTGGGAAGATTCGCTCAACTATTTGTGGATTAAAACCTATGAAGGGTATTACCATTATTATATCAGGGAAAGTGAGGAGTTTATTACCTTCCCTTATTATAACAGATCTCAGGAAGAGAAAAACAGCAGCATCAATTGTTTTTTTCAGCCCGAAAAAACAGAAATCTGGTTAGGCTCGAGCAGCTCCGGGGCATATTATCTGAAATATGACACAATTCATAGGCAATACCGTTCGACACAATTTCTCAGCAGGGGGATCAGCAGCATCACAAATAACAATGTGCACTTTATTGTCTGCGACCGGAACAGGAACATCTGGATTGGTACACACCGGGGTCTGAATTACCTGAAGAGAACTGAGTTCGGGAAAGAACTACCTTCAATCAGGCATTTGTTCGCCAATTACCAGTTCAACTGTGCATTACTTAAAGACAGCATTCTTTATTTCGGTACCAGAGGAAACGGCATACTTATCCAACACAACATGTCCGGGAAATTTGAATCTTCCGGAGATGCTCTTAAATTGCTTGAAAATTCGGATATTATATTCATCAGGCAAAACAAAAACAGGAATATCCTCATTATCGGCACAGCCAATAAAGGCATTTACCTGTATAACCTTGCAAATAAACACCTCGTAAACTTCAGGCAATCCGGACTTCAGGTAAGGCTTATTTTCGAAGACAGCTATGGGATGGTATGGTTTAAAACAGAAAAATTCGGCATTTCGAGAATCGATCCCCTGAACGCTGAAATAAAGCATTATGAACTTACACCGGCCGAAATCCAGCCTGTAATTGATGATGAACGGCCGTTCCTCTATGAAGATTCCAGCGGTGATCTCTGGATCGGGACCCATGGCGGAGGTTTATCCTGGTACGACAGGATCAGGGATAATTTTGTATTTTACAGGAACATCCCCAATTCACCCAATACAATAAGCTCAAATTTTGTTCATTGCATAACGGAAGATAAATCGGGCATGCTTTGGGTAGGTACGGGACAATTTAACGGGGGAATTAATAAGGTCATTACCGCAAATCCTGCCTTTCAGCAAATCCTGCCAAAAAAGGAACTTGATGACCTGGCTGATAATGTGATCAGATGCCTCTTTCAGGACAGCAATGGCTTTATCTGGATGGCTACAAAATCGGGTGTGATCTATATTTATACTCCTGATTACGTGTTGTTTACCGTGTTGAACTATCTGCCTCTGGTTAGAGAGAATGTGCCCGGATACAATGTGTATACCATTTTGGAAGATTCTGACGGATTTATTTGGCTGGGATCAAAAGGAGGAGGTATAGCAGTGAGTAACAGACCCATTTCAGATGATCTGGCATTCTATAAAAAACTGAGATTTTCACTGTATAAACACGAGCCGGAAAATACACATTCACTTAGCAACAATTTTGTCTACTCCGTTTTTCAGGATTCAAAAAAAACAATCTGGATCGGTACATATGGCGGCGGGCTGAATAAGGTACTTTCCAGGAATCCGGAAAATCTTGTGTGCAAGCGATTCAATACCCAGAACAGCCTTATTTCAAGCAATGACGTACGGTATATTTTAGAAGATTCGGAAAACCGGTTGTGGATTGCCACAACCTTCGGTCTGAATCTTATAGAAGATTTGAACGGCGCAATGGATTCACCGGTATTCCGAACCTTCCTTAATAATCCGCAAGATATGCAAAGCATCAGCTATAACGATATCATACATATTTTCGAAGATTCTGAAAAACGGTTATGGTTCGGCACATTTGGAGGAGGCGTGAACCTGCTTAAGGAGTTGAATGAAAAGAAGGCATCATTCAGGCACTTCAGAAAAACCGACGGATTGATCGATGATGCAGTTTTTGCAATCCTTGAGGACAGATCGGGGAATATATGGTTTAGCACGGAAAAGGGCATTTCGATGTACAGAAAACCGGCTTCTGAATTTGAAAATTATGACAGGAACAGTGGATTGTATTCTGAAAATTTCTCTGAAAATACCTGTTGTCTCGACAGGGACGGGAAGATGCTTTTCGGGAGTATAAACGGTACGTTGAAAATCAATCCGGAACAGCAGAATAAGAATCAATATATACCTCCCGTTGTATTGACCAATTTTCAGTTGTTTAACCGGAACGTGGATTTCAGAGACCCTGAATCACCCATCCGGTCTGCTATTGAGACCTTAGATACGATTGTTCTGAAACATTACCAGTCGAGTTTCAGTTTTGAGTATGCAGCGCTGAGTTATTTTGCCCCCGATCAGAACAAGTATTCATTCATACTTGAAAATTTCGAGAAATCCTGGAACGACTTGAACAACCAGAGGAAAGCAACGTACACGAATCTTTCCCCGGGTGATTATGTTTTTAAAGTTAAAGCTTCAAGCTGGGACGGAACCTGGAACAGAAATCCCAGGACAGTTTATATTAAGATTCTTCCACCGTGGTGGAAAAGCAAAACTGCCTATACTGTTTATTTTATCCTGGCTGTTTTGATTTTGCTGATATCACGCAAACTGTTTCTGAATTACTACCGGTTACAAAACGATCTGAAGGTTGAACGAAGGGTCAATGATATCAAACTGCAATTCTTTACCAACATATCTCATGAGATAAGAACACCATTAACCTTGATTCTTGGCCCCATTGAAGATATAAAATCAATTAAGAATCTACCGGGAATTATTCACGACAAGATAGTTATTATGGAAAGGAACGGGAAACGGATGTTGAGGCTGGTAAACCAACTGCTGGATTTCCGTAAAATTCAGAAAAACAAAATGCATCTTAAGATACAACAAATTGATCTGGTTGAATTCGTTAAAGAAATATATGAGCATTTTTTACCTATCGCAACACATAAAAACATTGATTTTAGATTTGTTACCAGCATTTCCAGACTCATGGTTTTTGTCGACCCGAATAAATTCGATTCGGTAGTATTTAATATTTTATCCAATGCATTCAAGTATACCGGTTCGGGTAAGTCCATTCAACTTACCATAATTCGACCCGACAATACCCATGCCGAGGTTACGGTTACAGATCAGGGATCCGGTATACCGGTTGAAAAGCTCAATATGATTTTCGAAAGGTTTACCCCCTTATCTGAATCTACATCAGCACTTGAAGGAACAGGTATAGGACTGAACCTGTCGTATGAGATCATGAAATTGCATAAAGGAGACATTTTTGTAGACACCGAGCAGGGCAAAGGTTCCAGTTTCAGGATCCAGCTGCAGCTTGGCAGAACACACTTTAAAAATGTGGATCTCGGACTGGCAATTGATCGCCCCAGGGTAGAACACCCGGAAGTATTTGAAACGCTTGATGATCAGAATGGTATACCTGAACTGCAAAAAACGGCTGACCGAAGTCCGAATAAGATACTTATTGTTGAAGATAATGAGGAGATCATTCTTTATCTGAAGGAGGATCTTTCCACATATTTTGAGGTCGCCACAGCAGCAAATGGTAACGAAGCACTCGAAAAGATCAAAAGCTTCCATCCCGATATCATTGTTACCGATATCATGATGCCCGGCATAGACGGTATCGAAATGACTAAAAGACTAAAGGAAAATATTGAAACTTCGCACATACCTGTGGTTATGCTTACTGCCAAATCAGCCATTGAAGACCAGATCATTGGTATTGAATCGGGGGCCGAGGCCTACCTGCTTAAACCCTTTAACACGCAATACCTGCTGGCAGTGGTCAGAAACCTGCTCAGACAGCGCAAATACGTGATCAGGAAATACCGCGACAAGTTTGAAGATATTGCCGAACTGAAAATTACCCCGAAAGACGATGAATTCATGAAGAACATTGTTCAGATCATTGAAACCCATTACAACGATCCCGAGTTCAATGTGGAAAGGCTAGCGGAGTTTTCCACCGTCAGCAGAACGGTGATGTATAATAAATTAAAGGGACTGACAGGATTATCTCCCGTTGATTTTTTACGGCAGATGAGGCTCAGGTTTGCTGCGACCATCCTGAAACAATCCGGCCGTAATGTTTCGGAAACCGCTTATCTCACAGGATTTAACGATGTAAAATACTTCAGCAGGTGTTTCAAGGAGTTGTTCGGTTCTTCACCCAGAGATTACAAAAATGCTGTTATGGGAGGGCTAAAAAGCCCTGTTTAGCTGAGTTTCTTATGGTTGCATCTAACAGGTTTTGGTTCCCTGTAAGTAGCCCTCTATGATAATTTTTCCCGTTTTATTTTGTTCGCTGTTTCTTTTATTCAATTTTGATATAACATGTGGCCGAGGCCGTTCCTCCTTCATAATCAATTACCTGATACTCGATTATGTCTTCTCCATAATATGCTTTGGGCGGTTTATAGCCGATATGGTCGGGGAACACAACTACAGATCCTCTCGGTTTATTCAGTATTACCGAGATACGAAGGGAATCCCCATCCGGATCTTCATCATTGCGCAGAACCAACAGGTTCGATTCAACCGGTTGTTTTACCTGAAAGGTATCATTGGTTGCTACAGGTGGTCGGTTATTATTCCGGTTAAATCTACCCGCTCCGTTCATTACCAGGGCAGGTACTTCAATAGTCTTATCGGGTTTATAGGTATATAATGCAGATGGATCGAAGGCATCTCCGTTGGTTTTGATATCGCCCTTCACATTGTCATAGATATTCCCCTTCGCAACCATTTCAGGGTCTTTCAGGCCTTTTCCTATGTCATCGATGATCAGCGGATCGGACAGGTTCCGGAAGTAACAGTTTTCCACGACCACCTCCGATTCAATGCGCGCAGCTATGCAATAATCGGCTGCCGATTCATAATAGTTATTGTATACATGAACCTTACCAAACCTTACCCTGGGCATTCGCTGCTGTATCCTGTGATTTTTTTCATCCACAGGATCATAAAAAGTACTGTAGCCGTCGAACCAGCAATGATGAATAGTAGTATTCAGGTGCCCGCGGCTTATGGTATCGGTATCTTTACTGCCGATCAGCATAACTTTGTTGTGGTTTGTGAACTTTGTCCATGAAACTGTAACAAAGTCCGCTTTCTTGCTAATATCCAGCAGGCCATCGAACGAATGGAATAAAACGCAATGGTCGATCCAGATATTCTTACCGTAAATTGTCAGGGCATCACCGCCTGCATTGCCTTTACCATCCCAGTGTCCGTTGATATACGAATCGCCCAAGGAGAGGTTCCTGACGATAATATTATCGGCTTCCAGCTTTAGTCCGCCATTTCGGAGCATGGCATTACCGGTACCCAGCACCGTAAGGTTACCATACTTGATTTTCTCTCCGTCTTCGCTTAATACAATAGTATCGCTGATAACAATAATTCTCTTCTTCTTCAGATTTATTGCCCTGACCAGCTCATTTTCAGTGGTAATATAAATGGTGTCTCCTCCCGCACCACCTGTTGTGCCTCCATTCAGAGAAGCCCAGCCTATAGGCATTTCCTGGGAATATCCGATGACAGCCATCAGATGAAACAACCATACACCGATACATTTGAATCGTTTCATAACCTTTTTTCTTTGTTTAGATGAAATCCTTTATTCATTTCCGGTTTCCATCCCGTTTATTTTGATATTTTTTAATACCACTTTTCCGGTATCCTGCAGCATATAATTTTTTTCCACTCCCTCAAAATCACAATCCGATATATTGATATTATCAATACTGGTTTCTCCTTTTAAGCCCATCATATAAATGGCATATTTTGATTTTTTCGATTGTACCTTCGAAATATAAACATCTTTCACCAGGGGTATATAATTCCCGTCTTTTTCAGATAGATCGTACCTGCAGTTTATTTTTATTACCGCTTCTTTAACCTGACCAACCTTAATGTTTCTCACATAGATGTTTTCAATTATTCCACCACGCTGACTGTTGGTTTTAATCCTTATGGCGCGATCGAGCTCAGGACTGCTCATCTCACAATTCTCTGCAAAAATATTTTTGCAACCTCCTGAAATTTCACTACCGATTACAATGCCTCCATGTCCGTTTTCCATCCTGCAATTTCTGATAATCACATTTTCAACAGGCATGTTCCATTTTCTTCCATCACTATTTCTGCCCGATTTTAAGGCAATGCAGTCATCTCCGGTATTGAAATAACAGTCTTCGATCAGAACATTTTTGGATGATTCAGGGTCACAGCCGTCATTATTGCTGCCGGTACTGTTTATATGCACTCTCCTTAACGTAATGTTTTCTGATAGCAAAGGATGGATAACCCAGAAAGGTGAATTTTCGATGGTAATATCCTGAACAATGATGTTTTTACAGGAATTGAATTGTATGAATTGGGGACGCAGGTAGTACCCTTCTCCAAATATGCGCTGTTCAACCGGAACCTGATTATCGTTGTATTTCATCAATATATTTCTGCCACCGGGGTCCCCTCTGGCCGCATCAGTGCGGGTTACCGAATGTTCTTTCCATTTAAGCCAGTTTTGCATGCTTGCCTGGCCGTTCAGTTTACCTTTTCCTGAAATCCCGATATTTTCCTGTTTATACGCATAGATTAACGGGGAGTAGTTATAGCAGTCGACTCCTTCCCAACGTGTGAGCACAACAGGCAGGTATTCTTCCGGATTGGTTGTAAAATTAAGTGCCGCGTCATCGCTCAAATGCAGCTTTACATTGCTTAACAAATGGATGGCTCCGGTGAGGAAGGTCCCGTCAGGTACCAGTACTATTCCTCCGCCCTTTTCATGCGCCTGTTTTACTGCATTGTTGATGGCTTCGGTATTTAGTGTGATCCCGTCAGCAACAGCCCCGAAATCAACTATGTTGTATGTTATATCAGGAAATTCGGGAACGTTGATTTCATTCAGAATAGTTTCGGCGAGCTTCCATTTATCCGATATAGGCCTATTTACCCGAGAAATGCAGCCGAGTACAACGGCAAATCCCAGCATAGTAAGATTTAATTTCCTCATTTTAGTTCTATTTATGACTTTTGGTTTTTGATGATCGTAAACATCCGTTTCTCAGGCAACACAATCACATTCCTCACCGGCAATTTAATGCCCTTTTTCATGTACCTTTTTAAGAATCCACAGCAAACCCAATTAAAAATAAAGGAAAGGAATTTTTGCTTCACTTTATTTTCAAAAAGAAACTGCAACCTGATTAATCAACCCGCCAGCGGGGATCACCCGCCGTTCTTTTTCCTGAAAAGCCTGTATCTTTTATATTAAAATCTGCTATATTAGGATCCGGATCTACCCATAAATCGGTAGACGGTTTGTCATATGGTGTCAGCAGATCAAGGACCGGGACAGCGCCATCCGTACCATTAAAATCTGCTGTCATATATGTATTCTGTACATCAACGCTTGTCGTTGCATCGCCAGCCCGCACGACAGTTATTGCCGTGGAATCGTTATTCAGATACAATCTTGAGCCGATGATACAATCTTTTAATTTTATCGGCATAGTTACACCCTTATCATCCCGGTAATAGATAAAATAGTTGCTGCCCGATGGCAGTTGATTAAATGTGCAGGCTTCGATAGTGACTGAAGTCGAATTCGACCTGCTGACAATAAACCGTTCGGCATAATAAACCGTACTGTTGGTAATGACTATATTTTCAATGGTGCAGGCAACATTGTCAACAGTGATCAGTGCATAATTGGAAAGGCTGTCAATGATGCAGTTATTGATTGAAAATGTGTTGATTGTTGCCACTTCGGAAGATTTCATCCTGGTAAATCCCCTGAAACTATGCCCCCGGCATGATTCAAATTTTATCTGATCAATCGTGCAGGCCGCATCGAGATTAAAAACATACCCTGTGGAGATACTTTGCAGTTGCACTTCTTTAAAAACAAAAGAATCGATCACACTTCCCGAGGCAAATGTTATACTGCTTGCAAGATCGATCGTTGCCAGCTCCGGAATGAAATCATATCCGCTAAGTACCGTAACTGATTTGCTTAATGTCAGCAAGGCAGGAAAGTAATAGGTCATTCCCCGCTTTAAAATCACCACACTGCCATCCGGGATATCAGGCAACGTGTCGAATAGTACCAGCGAATCGTTTATTTCACGCAGGTCAATACCAATATCACCGGGATTGATTATGGAGGGCCGGGTGGTATAATCCTCCCATCCCCTGTTATTCTCACCGCTATAAATATAAACCGTATAACCGGTTGAAGCTGTAAGCCCGCTTATGACCTTTTCTCCTGCATCAATATCCTCAGGTGTCAGTTCAACCTCTTTGACCAGGGAGCTGTCGGCAGTTAAAATGACCCTGATCGAAGTTACTTCATCACCAGTGTTGGTCCATTTCACCTTCATGGCCACATCGGTTACCAGGTCAGGAGTGGGTGTAACAAGTATAGAAGGGTATTTGGCTGTTCTTTTCTCGCCCAGGTAAGCGATCCTGGAATTTTTGGATGGGTCCGAAGCAATAGCCTGTACCTGTACCTGATATAATGTGTACCAGCCGAGGTCCTCGAAAAGAACAAAATTCGTATCGACTGTTTCGGTGGTATATATTGTTTTGAACGTGTCGAGACTGATGTCCACGTTATAAGCGACCGCATCTTTTATGATCTGCCAGGATACATAAAGCCAGTTACCCCCGGATACAAGGTTATCTTCACTCGATACCGGTCTGAACAGGCGAGGAGCCTCCAGCAACTCATCCTTCTCTTCACATGCAACCGTGACGAGTATTACCGCCAATATTACCGGAAGGAGTATACCGATTAAGAAATATTTTGTTTTCATGCTATTCATGTTTAAGATTTCAATGATTAGATTTAGTCGCTGTATCCGTATCCATCGTTTCGTAAAACTCCCAGACTGCTTGAAACTATTGAGCTGTGAACCGGAAGAATATAACGAACAGGCAAAATTCCCGAGTTGTCGGTATATCCCCGCCACTCATATTCAATGTAGGTATGAGGAGACAGAGTGGTCGTATCATATAATTCAGTAAGCCACGCCTTCCGGGTATATCCGTCAGGATTATCACCGACATTCGGATAGTTTATGATGGGTGGTTCAACAGCCGGTTTTCTGTACTGACCAAATACGGAAAATACATTCAGGCTATCGACCTTGTAGAAAATATCTGCAGGATAACCCGCAAATTCACCGGTGCCGTAATTTGCATCAATCCCCATCTGGGTAAGTGTATTTTTCGTTTCAGCAATCTTTTCTCCATATAAATTCCAGCGGATAAGATCATACTTACGGATCATTTCACCACCGAATTCCCATGCACGCTCATTGACAATCGCATTGAAGAATGCATCATGATCAGTTGATATGCTGTCGATATAATGGGTGACCTTATCCGGCCAGTCGGATGCGTTAAATGCCCTTTTGCGCACCAGTGCAAGGGCATCTTTTGCTGCTTGTGTGGGCGATCCGTTCAGTTCATTTTCAGTCTCAGCATACATCAGGAGAATATCTGAATAGCGCATCACAGGCCAGTTTATACCGGTACCCTTGGTTGATGAAGTTCCCATTCCATTGGGATACAGTCTTTTACTCCATTTACCCACAGCAATGCTGTTGAAATTTACTATTTGCTGCTGGAGGTCAGCATCATAATAGTACAGGACGCAAGTAACCGGCAGGCGGGTATCCAGTGAATCAAATGAATAGTAATACGTCGGGGGAAAGGTAAATGCACTGCTGGCGCTGCCGTAAGGGTGTGTCCCGCCTGCTTCCATGCGGACACCGATCCAGTAGCCTACTTCGCCCCGGTTAGGCGAATATGCTACTTCGAACAGCATATCTCCATTATTAGCAACAATGAACGTATTCTCATTTAAAAATATAGTACCGAAATTATCGGTTAGTCTATGCCGTTGTGATTCGATCACTTTCAGACAATAGGTATTGGCAATCTGATAATAATCGAGATAGTCAGAACTTCGCTGCATGGTCAGGTCCGGGCGAAGAGAATATCCGCCTCGTGCAAGTGCGAGACGTGCGATCAGGCCCTGTGCAAATTCCCTGCTGACCTGTTCTATGCCATAGTCCAACTGGTCAGCCCATTTCATATAGGGTTCTATTATAATCATATCCTGGATAACATGGGTTAGAATGGTATCCCGGTCAGTTCTCGGCAGGTAAAATTCATCTCCTGCCCTTGTTGGCGTTATTTTGAAAGGAACATCACCCCAGTTGCGCACCAGCTCAAAATACCAGTAGGCGCGCAACGTGATTGCCTCACCAAGTAACTGGATCATTTTTGGGTCCTCTTTAAGCGGACTGTTGCTGATCCCTTCAATGCATTCATTGGCCCTGTTGATTGCCAGGTAAGCATTGTTCCAGGGGACCAGGATATCCGAATTCGTCGGCGTACATTCAAATGTCCATATATCCCTTCTGCCTCCATCGGGCGCCGAAGATGCGATACCCACCTCGACATCGGTGTTGCAATTCGGATTCAGCGATAGCCGTGTGGTATAAGCATCTTCCTGAAAACACTGGTAAATGCTGTTTACTATCTTTTGGGCGTCTTCCAAATGAGAAAAAATGTACGTATCGGTATATCTCGACGGAGAATCCGACTCCAGGTACTTTTCACATGAACCAAAAAGTACCGGGATTATTGCTAAAATATATACTATTCTGTATTTCATCATATTCATTTATTATAGTAATCTGTTCAATTGAAACTAGAATGTTATGTTTACTCCCAGTGTAAATGACCGGCTCCTGGGATAAGCCGAATAATCAACACCCGGAGTTAACAGGGGATATTCACTTTTTCGTGTGGTAGTTACATCGGGGTCATAGCCTGTATATTTCGTCCATAACCATGCGTTGTAAACGGTAAAATAAAACCTGAACTGGGTCATCCTGATTTTTGAGATCAGACTTCCCGGTAACGAATATCCCAGGGTAACATTATTCAACCGCAGAAACGATCCGTCCTCGATAGCATAGGAGGACAGCAGGGGCTTGGCGTTACCGCTTGAGAAAGGCGTCCAGATGGTGGCATTTTTATTCAACTCGCCGAGTTCAGCAAGGTCAGTAACTTCTTCACCGTTTGCATCGATGTACATAAATCGGTTTTCGGAATTCATGGTATTCAGCATATTACCGAATAAAGTTCGGTGATACATGTTGAATTCAATTTTTCCTGTGTTATACACATCATTTCCGTATTTCCAGTTGAAAAACAATGACAGATCGAACCCTTTGTAACTAGCATTGATATTAAATCCGCCACTGTGCAACGGATTGGCATTTCCAATGATCGTCCGGTCATCAAGTGATGTTATGGTTGAATCTCCGCCAAGGTTCTTTAATTTTAACATGCCCGGTCTCAGGCCCCCGATGGGGCTCCCGAGAATTCCTTCGTCATTCGGCTGACCGGCTTTCAAAACATAATTTCCGGTAGCCTCATCATAAGACTCAAAATCATCAACCGAATAAAATCCATCTGAGACATAACCATAAATCAACCCGACCGTTTCACCGATGATGACCCGATAATCATCCTGGTTTACCAGATCGGTTCCCGTCCAGTCAGAGTTAAAGGCTTTTTCATCCACACCATCGAGTTTGTCGATTTTATTGCGGTTAAACCCGATATTGAATGAGGCGGACAGGGTAAAATCATGCTTTTCAATGATGGTTCCGTTTAATTGAAATTCTATTCCCTTGTTTGAGGTTTGACCTATATTCCGCCATTGGTATTTATACCCGAGGTAAGAAGGGATATCCGATTTCACAAGCAGATTTTTTGTGGTGTTCCAGTACAAATCGACCGCCCCACTGATACGTCTGTTCAATAACCCGAAGTCAAGCCCGACATTTCTTGTTACTGTTGTTTCCCAAATCAGATCAGGATTGGGTAAAATAATATCACCGGGATTATTTATATCAAATGCCGGTACATAGTAGGGTTGATTTGTATTTCCAAATCCCGGAGGATTTTTTGTTTCAATCTGAAATATTGGTCTGAACGAATCTTCCGGAATACGGTCATTACCAGCCTGCCCATAACTTGTCCTGACTTTCAGGTTAGAAATAAAGTCCATTCCCTTCATAAAATTTTCTTCAGAAATTCGCCATGCCAGTGCTATAGCCGGGAAAAACCCCCAATGGTTACCGGTGGCAAATTTATTGGAAGCATCGGCGCGCAACGTAGTATTTAGAATATATTTGTTAGCATAAATATAGTTGGCCCTTCCAAAAAAAGAGATCCATTTTTCGTCCGGTTTAATAAAAGTTTTTTGGGTTTCGGGTATTCCTGAGGCCATATTGTCTAAAAGCCTGGCCGGTTCAATCGAAGCAGGGAAATCCCTTGCCCTGAACTTCTCAGTAGATTCCTTATTGATTATCATTTCGTGTCCGACCATAAAATTCACACTATGCAATTCACCGATCATCCGGTTCAGCGATAAGGTATTTACCCAGCGAAAATCCTGTTCGTTTGTTGATGTAATTTCTCCGATAGGCAGGTTACCACCGTTGTTTTTTGATTCCGAAGTCAGCGGACCGTAAGCTCTTTTTTTGTCCTCAAAATTGTAATCGACCCCGAATTCTGTCCTGTAAACCAGATCATTCATAATATTCCAGTCGATAGCCGCGTTCATATTAAGTGTTTTATCGATTTTTTTTCTGTAGTCATCAGCGGCAAGCTGTTTGGGATTGGTAAGGCTTCTGATAAATTCTTCATAGTCGTTGCCGGCATCACCCGGATTGAGTTCTATAAAATCGGCAATGCCATTGACCGGACGGGTTGTTATGCCGTCGCCTATACGCAAGCTTGCTGTTCCTGAAGTACCTGCCCCGTCCACATCGGTATTGGTAAAACGTGCATTAAGATCAAGCTTTAGTGACTTTGATATTTCGTGGTTAAGCTTGAAATCGATATTGGTTCTTTGATAACCCGATCCCACGAGAATTCCCTGGTCATTATTATTTGTAAAGCTCAACCTGCTCTTTGTTTTATCGGTACCGCCCGTAATACTTATATTATGATACTGTGAATAATTTGGCCTTCCGAACAATTCATTTTGCCAGTCGGTGCCCTTTTGGTATTTATACAATTCCAGGTCGTCGTAAACACCAAAATATTTGGTGAATTTATTCAGGTCTGTTTCACCTCTTAACAGATTGTATTCATACTGCGCAAGTACAAACTCATAAGGGGAAAGAACATTCAGTTCCTTAGGAAGGTATCTTTTCTGGACATACCCGTTGTAGGATACAACTGTTTTACCGCTCTGCGCATTTTTGGTAGTGATGATGATCACACCGTTTGCTCCGCGGGCTCCGTAGATGGCCGAAGAAGAAGCATCTTTAAGTACATCGATGCTGGCAATATCGGTGGGGGGGATATCATTAATGTTCTTCACAGGAAAACCATCGACAATGAATAGCGGAGAATTATCCTGTGTAACTGATCCACCGCCCCTGACCCGGATAACAACTTCTGCGTCAGGCGATCCGTCGGTGGTTAATATCTGTACTCCCGGCAACCGTCCTGTTATGGCTTCTGCAGTGGAAGAAACAGGGGCGTCTTTTAACGCCTTGCTGTTGATTGAAGAAATGGCTCCGGCGAGGTCGCCCCGTCGTGCGGTCCCGTAACCAATTACCACTACTTCATCAAGCGTTTTTATATCCGGTACCATAACCACATTGATCTCAGACTGGCCATTAACGTTGATTCTTTCTGTATTAAAACCGATCGAGGAGAATACCAGAACAGCATCCTCAGAACTGACCGATATCTGGTATTTACCGTTCATATCTGTCACGCTACCGGATTGTGACCCTTCAATAATGATATTCACACCCGGCAGGGGCTCTTTGGTGGCTGCGTCGGTAACCGACCCGCTGATCTGAATATCCTGGGCAGAAACCATAGGTATACTCAGAAGCATTAGGCAGCTGACAAGGATCCCTGTTCTTATCCGTTGCATTGGATCCCTTAAGCTCACTTTTACTGATCTGTACATAGTTTTATAGTTTAGTATTGGTTAATCATATCAATATTTTTTATTACAGGCGTAATTAAGTTTTCGTCACGTATTCAAAATCAGATACATGCATGTTCTGTTACAACGGAAACCATGAGTACCCGTTTTATTTTTTTATATTGTTCTGGTAGTTCAATTGCGGAATTGTATGGTTTGGCGCTGGCTGTAAAATTAATATTGAATGGCGGAGCTAGGGTGGATAAATTGTCAGAATATGGTGGACATTTTATCCTTTACAGGATATTCCATATCGAATACCGGATCTTAATTTTAAAAGAGTCCACACCAAATTACAGAACTCAGGAAGCCTGAATTAATGAAAGGTTATGGTATCTGAAGACCAATTAAATTAAGCTAATGATTATCATACGGTGGATTTGAGTAGCAGGTAATCACTACAGTCCGATAAAATCTCATGATTACTGCTGTATGCTTTGATTTTATTGTGTCCCTATGTGATTTTGAGCGTCAACAGGCGCTTTTCGTTTCTACTGTTATTTAGTCTTTAAAAGGACAGTTCTTTAGGGACACGGTATTGGTTATCCGGGGGTACCTTGCAGAAATTATACAACAGATTACTAATGACCAGTAACCAATGATTTCAGTTGCCCTTTATGGAATTCATTAAATTCTCAAAATCAGGATATTTAGTTTGTTTTGAGAAGCGGCGACCTTTAATTCAGCTTCTTAAGTGCATCCTTCAACCGTTTAATGGCTTTAGTAAGGTTTTCATCAGAACTTGCAAACGATATTCTGATGCACCTGGGTTCACCGAACGCCTCACCCGGAACAGTGGCAATATGCCCTTCCTCAAGCAGATAGAGACAAAGATCGTTCGAAGTAAGGATTGGTTTACCATTGAATTGTTTCCCAAAATAAGCGCTCACATCAGGAAAGACATAGAACGCCCCGTCGGGCACTACAGTCTGCAAACCCTGAATGTCTTTCATCAGATCAAGGACAAGGTTCCTGCGCCGTAAAAAGGCTTTATTCATTTCAGCAACACAGGTCTGATCCCCGTTAAGTGCTTCCAAAGCTGCCATCTGGGCTATTGTACTGGCTCCGGTAATAAGCTGACCCTGCAATTTAATGCAGGCTTTTGCAAGCCAGATCGGGCCTGCCATGTAACCGATACGCCATCCGGTCATTGCATAGGCTTTTGAAACGCCGTTTATGATAACTACCCGGTCTTTAATAAAGTCAAACTGCCCGATTGATTCATGGCCGCCTTTAAAATTAATATGCTCATAAATTTCGTCAGTGATCACCATTATTTCAGGGTGTTTTTCCACTACCCTGGCCAGGGCTTCAAGTTCTGCTTTACTGTATGTACTTCCTGCAGGATTCGAAGGGGAACACAGAAGCAGGGCTTTGGTTTTTGTGGTGATGGCATTTTCGAGCTGTTTGGGTGTGATCTTAAATCCGTTGTTTATGGATCCTCTAATGAAGATATTCTCACCATCTGCCAGTTTTACAAGTTCAGTATAGGTTACCCAGTAGGGAGTAGGAACAATAACTTCGTCACCAGAGTCGACCAGGGCAAGTATGGCATTGGCCAGGGAATTTTTTGCACCGTTCGACACCACGATCTGTTCCGGCGAAAAATCGAGGTTATTTTCTCTTTTGAATTTATTAGAAACAGCCTTTAACAGTTCAGGAAATCCTGGTGCAGGCGGATAAAAAGAAATATTATTATCGATGGCTTTTTTTGCAGCCTTTTTTATATGATCCGGAGTAAAGAAGTCGGGTTCGCCGACACTCAGGTTAATAATATCAATACCTTGTGCTTTAAGGTCTTTCCCTTTCTGGTTCATGGCCATTGTGGCCGAAGGAGATAGTTTTCTCAAACGTGATGACAGAATTTCCATGTTCTCTGAAGATGTTTATCCATGAATTTACGATGGTAAAAATAGTCTTTTGCCAATAAATTATTAATATTGCAGCGGTGTTAAACGTTGAATAAATTGAATTACCTGAACGAACTGTTTGAAATAGTCAAGTTTACCTTGCCGTCACTTATTATATTGCTGGTGGTATCTGTAATGGTAAGAAAATACTTTGAAGATGAGAAAGGGAAACGCAGGGAAAAGATACTTCTGAAAAATCAGGATTTTATTACACCTCTCCGGTTGCAGGCATACGAACGATATGTCCTTTTTCTTGAACGGATATCTCCTGAAAGTCTTCTTCTGCGTATAAACACGACCGGAATATCCAGCAAACAGCTTCATAGCCAATTGCTGGAAACAATAAGGAGTGAATTTGAGCATAATCTTGCCCAGCAGCTCTATATTTCAGGAAAAGCCTGGGAAATGATCAAAGCAGCAAAAACAAATACACTTCACCTGATCAACATAACGGCTGAGAAAGTCCAACCTGATTCACCCTCGTTTACACTGAGCAAGGCAATACTGGAAGCCACGATGGGCATGAAGAAAATTCCGACAACCGACGCGATCTCTTTTCTCAGGGAAGAACTGAATACTTTAGCCTAACTATAAATATAAGTTTTAACCTGTCAACGCCGAGATCGTCTGCTACGATCCCCACTTATCTTTTTACGCGCTTTTATATGTATCTAAACATAAATCCAACCGACAATTCTATATAATTCTTACAGCACTATTTTTACATGAGTTCCTTTTCCTTCTCCGCTTTGTATGGTAACAGTTCCCCCGAGTGATTTGATCCTGCTGTGAATATTGAATAATCCCATTCCCCGTTTTTCCCTGATCTCTTTATCTGCATCGAACCCTGTGCCATCGTCCCGGTAAAGTAAAACGACCTTGTTTTTAAGCATGGCGGTTGAAATTTTTATTTTTCGGGCTGACGCATATTTCAATGTATTGTTTATCAATTCAACAATTACCCTGTACAATGTTACCTGAATTGTTTCCGAAATCTCCACCCGTGGATCGAACTCTGTTAAGATCTTTACCGGGTATGTAGATTTGATCTTTTCAGAAAACGATTCTATGGCTTCGTAAAGTCCGAAACTATTTAAAATGTGGGAACTCAGGTTATTGGATATCTCTTTGACCGTACTGATGGCTTCATCCATCAGTTCGTTTATCTTATTTGAAATATCTGCCCTTTTCTCATCTTTTGAAGCATCAGGCAGCGAGTTCGAATATAGTTTAACTGCCGACAACAACGGACCCAGCGAATCGTGAAGGTCCTGTGAAATCCTTGTCCGTTCCGTCTCTTCTGTCTGAATAATTGCATTCAGCACCAGCTTTTCGGATTCTTTTTTTGAACTGATGTCCCTGAGCACAGCCAAAAACAAACCGGGATCATGTTCATGAAAAGGCATTGTAGTAACTTCTACGGGAATATGGACATCCTGATCGCGGGTTTTCAGATATATTTCGGTATCATAAATGTACGGCTGGTTAGATCCCTCTTCAAATAACATATCTTTAACCGCATCGAAGTCTTCAAAAACAAATGATAGTGAATATTTATCAAGGATCTTACGATCGAAACCTGTCATTCGTAAAAAAGACTGGTTCGCATCAATCAGGAGATTGTCTTTGGTAAATATGATGATCCCGTCCTGGATGCGGTTGAAAATATTCTGAAATTTCCTTTCACTTTTGGTCAGCGAATTTTCGATAACCCTGCTGTGTTGGATCTCTTTTTCCAATTCCTTTTTGGCTAAGTTCAGATCAACAGTTTGGTTCGATAAATTTCTTATGATATTTAACAGGAATGCATTGATCCGGTGAGAAACAATCAGGATGAGCGATGTGAAGAGCAAAACAACAAGAATAAAACTCATCCATACCGAAGATGAGACGAGGTAATTTTCGACATTAAAGTCGATATTGAGCATCCCTTTTTGATATGCCAGAGCGATAATGCCTGCATTCAGCATGCAAAAAATCATGGTGATGACCCCTGCCAATGTGCCTAGTAACATGGAAGATAAAACACTCAGAATGATGTAATAGAGGAACCCGTCACTTAACAATCCTTCTGTTATAAGGCCTGATGTACCGATAAAATAGCCAAATAGAAGTATAGGCCATGTTTTCAGCCATAACGGCAATCTTTTGGAAAACAGCATTAAGCCTACAATGCCCAGGTATGCAGTTGTGCTGATAATAGGGAAATTTCCTGAGAACCTGGATGCAGATATTGCTATGATTAAACTCGGGAGACCAATGACGGAGATGGCTATAAGAACACTGTTTACCAGCGTGTTTTTTAATGCTTCGAGCTCTTCAGTAACTTTATTATCAAAGAAATTATGGTTTTTTTTGCGGATACCTTCCATAATGAATATTGACCATTCATTTAAAGTTACAAATTAGTTCTTAAAGATCCCTTAAATAAATTAAAATTCAGCAATTTCGGATGCAATACTATGCAGAAAAAACCAGGCTATATATCATGCCTGGTCCCGGAATTTATCTGCAACTATTAAAGTGGTTAATACCTTAAAGCAGTTCTATGCTTCGATTCACAAATTTGGTTAATTCTTCACCCTTAAGCATGTTGTTCGATAATAAACCAATATCAATCAACTGTTTAATTAGCTTGTTTTTCGTGCCGAATCCTTTAAGCATTTTTTCACGCTTGTCATCGAACTCACCGATCTTTTTGTCCAGATCCTTAATCCGGTCTTTGTCTGCCTGGGTAATTTCCTCGTCTTTTTTACCGGAGTTTACTTTCTCAAGTTCTGATTTGTTCAACCTGATGGGTTTTATCTTCTCCTCGATTTTTTCCAGTTCTTCGCCATGTTTCTTGATCAGATCTTCTGATATCCTCACGATAAGCGGATGGTTGGAATTGATGACCACATTATAGCTGTCGGGCATCTCTCCGTAAAAGCCAAATCCGCCACCCAACTGTGCCATATCTTTCATGCGCCTCATAAATTCCGACTGGGTGATCGTAATCGGATTATCATGCTCGTCAAGGCTTTCGAAAGAGACCATGAAATTGGATTCATTTGGCAGTTGTCCTTTAAATACCGAATTTAGATTTGCCTGTTGTCCGGTAGTAAGTTTGGATTCTTTCTTTTCCTCCTTTTTAATCAGATTCTCAACAATATCGGCATCTACCCTGCTGAACCTGCAGTTTTTGAATTTTTGTTCAAGGTGGTTGATGAAATGCGGATCGAGCTGGTTATCCATCACCAGCACATCATATCCTTTATTCCTGGCCCTGTCAATGTAATTGAACTGTTTTTCCTTATCCGTCGTATACAGGTAAATGAGGTTGTTATCCTTGTCGGTCTGGTTTTCTTTGATAATTTTTTCGTATTCCTCGAATGTAAAATACTTGTCTTCGGTATTTTTGAACAATGCGAATTTTTCCGCTTTTTCGAAGAACTTCTCGTCGGATATCATCCCGTATATGATAAAAAGCTTCAGATCATCCCATTTCTTTTCAAATTGTTCTCGATCGTTTTTAAATATTTCATGCAATCTGTCGGCTACTTTTTTGGTAATGTGGCTGGATATTTTTTTAACGTTGGAATCGCTTTGCAGGTAACTTCTTGAAACATTCAGCGGAATGTCGGGCGAATCAATAACACCATGCAGCAGTGTAAGAAATTCAGGTACAATACCCTCAACAGAATCGGTTACATAAACCTGGTTACAGTACAATTGGATTTTATTTTTCTGGATCTCGATATTGTTCTTGATCCTTGGAAAGTAAAGGATTCCTGTAAGTTTAAACGGATAATCCACATTAAGGTGAATGTTGAATAACGGCTCGTCAGAAAGCGGATAAAGATCGCGGTAAAAGGCTGAATAATCCTCATCTTTCAGATCGGCCGGCTTTCTTGTCCACAATGGGTTTGTTTCATTGATGATACGTTCTTTATCCAGTTCAACCTGTTTCCCGTCTTTCCATTCTTTTTCCTTGCCGAAACCAATCGCCACAGGAAGGAACCTGCAGTATTTCTTCAGCAAAGATTCTATACGGTTCTCCTCGGCAAACTCTTTCGAAGCCTTGTCGATATGAATAACAATTTCAGTTCCCCTTTCTTCACGGTCAATTTCCTCGATCGTATATTCCGGACTGCCATCACAAACCCATTTTACTGCTTTTGATCCGTCGTGGTAGGACTTTGTAAAGATCTCAACCTTAGCGGCCACCATGAACGAGGAATAGAAACCCAGGCCAAAATGCCCGATGATTGCATTTTCCTGGTTTTTGTATTTTTCAAGAAAATCATTTGCACTTGAAAAGGCGATCTGGTTGATGTATTTTTCAACTTCTTCTGCTGTCATGCCAACCCCGTGGTCAGTAACTGTTAACGTTTTTTTCTTGGGATCGACCTCAACATGTATGGTAAGATCGCCGAGATCACCTTTGAATTCACCAAGATTTGCCAGGGTCTTGAGTTTCTGAGTCGCATCAACGGAATTGGAAATCAGTTCTCTTAAAAATATTTCGTGGTCGGAATAAAGAAACTTTTTAATGATCGGAAAAATGTTATCAGTAGTTACGCCAATTTTTCCTGTCTGCATAGCACATGGTTTTAAAATTCAACATTTTTTCATTTGTTTCTGTTTTTTCAAAGGATGTGCCATTTTTAACAACCTGTCAATACGTCATTTTTTTTGGCATTCAGCACAATAATTGACAGGAACCGGCATAAAAAATAGTGTTAACTGACATGCAGGTCATTTTCCCGGCTTCCGAAGAAATTCCACCACAGCATTACTTCCGAGCCACAATCCTTCGTAGTAGTTTTCTTTTTTAAACTGTGGTATCATAATGCTGTCGATGATTATTTTAGTCCGTTCACTGGTGAGGTTTTTTTCAGCACTTTTTCCCGGGGTAATCGACACCTGGCTGTTTTTTCTGCTGAAAGCAATGATCACCCAATTATCATTTTCGGCGTTTTCAAAGCCATTGATGACAGCAAACCCGATAGAATATTGGCGTATGTTTTCTTCCTTACCATAATCGGCTGTGGTGACAAGCACAACCTCATCGCCGGTTCTGGCATCATGCGTTTTAAACAGGTCATTCAGCTTTTGTTCCTGATCTTTGCTGAATACCTTTTCATAGTCATATACATACTTTACAAGCTTGTTTTGTTGACATGATATGCTGCAAAGCAGCACCAAAGTAACAATCAGAATGAGGGTCTGGTTTTTCATAGTAGATTTATTTAAATATGGGTTTTGCTATGAATATTATTTAATCTTAAATGGTTCATTTTTTTCAACTTTCGCAGTCTATTTGTCGCGATCCTGCAAGTTATGCAGGCTTGTTTGTGCCTTTATGGTCGTGTTTCAAATCGTCTCTCGTTATTAACCTGCACAACAGACTATGCGGATTTTAAAACATAAAGGTTTACAAAAATCCGAACATCATCCTTTATCAATACATCGGATTTCGGATATCGATATCCTTTACAACTTTCCAGAATCCGTCTTCAAATTTAAGGGCATCATACGAGAAATCAGGTCCGTAAAACTGGAATTTACCCTCATAGGATGGTCGTGAAGGTGATAAATGGTCGTATACAATAAGGTCCATTTCTTTATTATACCTGAGGCTCATACTTGCCCTGGCCGAATACTCGAAAATTATCCTGCACAATGTTCTATTTTCATACTCAAAGACCGGTTTTCCGAACCTGGGCTGGTATTCATCAATAAAATACAAAATATCAACAATTTTCTTTGCACTGAAAATATCGTTAAAATCGAATCCCAGCAGGGTGTAATAGACCAGGCCTTTATATTTGGTAGTAACCACATCGTAATACAAAGCTCCAAACCAGTCCTCCGGCTGCAGAATTTTGGTTTCCGGACTGGTAATATACTCCGATTTGTCGATAAGCCTGAATACTAGTTGTTTTTCGTTTTTACCCGGATTGTACTGAAGGTAGCCGGAATACTTATGAGTACCATTATTATATGGAAGATTCCATGTATAGATGCGCAATTTCTTATCTGATGTGATTATTTTACCCACATGCTTCAGGGAATCGAAGGGATACCTGAAAGAGGATTCAATGTCCATGGCCTCTTCAAAAAGTCCGTTAATTTCTGTGTTTATCAATTCCTTATCCTTGTCAGAAGAAGCTTCATTCATTTGTGAAAACAGTCCCGATATTCGATCTTCAAGCGTTTTCAGCTCAATACTGTCGGGTTGCTGGCCAATGGTTTCATACAGGGGAAGTACAGCAAACAGAAAGAGCAACAGGAAACCGGATTTTTGCATACACATTCGTTTTGCAAATTCAATACAAAAACAAGACCAACAGAATTCTAAAGACATTTGTTTTTTGATGAGGGACTCCGGGAATATTACTTGATGATCAGGTTAATATCTCCGAGCAGCTTATCTTTATAGGATTTGCCGATGGGAATGGTCTTTTTGCCGTCGTGGGTTTTAATGATCACCGAGTTATCTTCAATCATATTAATGCCTTTGGTATTCACGATATACGACCGGTGTACCCTTGTAAACTTATTTGAAGGCAATTTCTGTTCGATAGCCTTCATGGTAAAATGAATGGTGTATTTTTCCGCGAATGTCACAAATATCACATAGTTCTCCAGGGCTTCAACCCAAAGAATATCGTCGTATTTTAAGCGAACAAGGGCAGAATTTTTTTTAATGAATATCTCATCATCTTTATTTTCGACTTTATTCTTGAACCTGAGATTTGCCTTATTCACTGCTTTAAAAAACCGGCTGTAGGAAATGGGCTTCAGCAGGTAATCTGTAACATCATAATTAAACGCCTCAAGCGCATATTTGTCCTTTGAGGAAATTATTATTATCTGCGGCGGATTCGTAAGGGTTTCAAGAAAATCAATCCCACTCATTTCAGGCATTTCAATATCGAGAAAAATCAGATCGATATCTTCTTCACTATTGAAAGCATTGATTGCATCAACAGCATTTTCATAAGAATTTAAAAGGTTTAGCTGGTCTGTCCGGTTAACAAATTCCTCAATTATCCTTCTGGACATCAAATCATCATCGATTATTATACAATTCATAATAGAGGATTTTCATCAATAAAAACGATGCGTTGATCAATAATAAGACCAAATATATAAAAAAAAATTAATTCAATCCTAATATAACCCGATTATAATGGGTGATCGTTATTGGCGCGGTTTAAACCTTGTAATAAACTCTTTTTCAATAAGATCACCATTCTTCAAACTATTTTTAATCCATTGAATTTTAAGCGCTAAAAGTTCGTCGGGAGAAAGGTGCCAGGGTATGCCTGATTCCCGTAATTTATTGCTTAAGTGGTATATAATTATAGCGGCGGATACTGAAATATTGAAGCTTTCGGTAAAACCCAGCATGGGAATTTTTACTTGTGCATCTGCATTCCTGAGAACGGTTTCAGACAAGCCGTTTAACTCGGTCCCGAAAAACAGGGCGGTTTTCCCCGGTGAAAGATCATAATCTCCCGCATTAATTGCTTTTTCACCAGGTACGGTGGCAACAATACGGTAGCCTTTTTCCCGGATCTTCTTTATAGCATTTGCCGTGTTGTTTTCACGTTTACTGTATCTAAAGATGCTAAGCCATTTATCCGATCCCAGGGTAACATCCGGATTAATCCGGTACCTG
The DNA here is from genome assembly GCA_964503885.1 of uncultured Bacteroidales bacterium. Classification (GTDB taxonomy): domain Bacteria; phylum Bacteroidota; class Bacteroidia; order Bacteroidales; family UBA10428; genus CAZDCD01. The sequence goes on along the minus strand of CAZDCD010000018.1, from coordinate 1,106 downwards.
TTTTTATTTTCAATGATATGGACATCCTGGATACCGAAACAGTCGCATGTTCTTAACACAGCACTTGCATTATGCGGCTGATAAATGTCTTCAAGTACTACAGCAATGAACCGGGTCCGGTTCTCTGCAACCTTATCGATAAGCCCAGCTCTGCGCGGGGTTATGAATGTCTTTATGTGCCGGTATAACTCTTCCTGCATCGAAGATGTCATTGGGCTGAATATAAAAAAAAAGGGAGCAACCTGCTCCCGTTCATTTTTTTAAATCCAACTATTTTACAACTTTAGCCAGATCAGCGCCTGCCTTGAATTTCACAACTTTTTTTGCAGGAATTTTAATCTCTTTACCAGTCTGCGGATTTCTACCTGTCCTGGCATTTCTTTTTGATACAGAAAATGAACCAAATCCTACCAGTGCTACACGGTCACCTTTTTTCAGAGCGTTTGAAGTAGCATTAATAACAGCATTGAGGGCTTTTTTGGCGTCGGCTTTGGATAACTTAGCATCGGCTGCAATTGCATCAATCAGTTGTGCTTTGTTCATAATAAAAAATTTTTAGGGTTAGTAAATAATGATCATGTAACTCGTCAAATCCTCTACAAATATAGACTATTTCTTATGTTTGCCAAATTTAAGACAAAAAAAATTGCTGAATCCAGCCTATTTCTACATTGATTTTAAGCAAATTATGTATCGATAAAGACAAAATATGAAATTAATTGTTTGATAAACAATACAGTACAGTTTGAAAGGAACTGGTTTAGCTTGTCTTGATCAATTCCTTGCAATGATACTGATATTGCGTAATACAGGCATTATTTAAAAAATGACTTGCCGATTCCGGGGATTAAAAAAAAATGTATACTTTTGCGCCCGGAGAGATGGCAGAGTGGTCTAATGCGGCGGTCTTGAAAACCGTTGTACCGAAAGGTACCGGGGGTTCGAATCCCTCTCTCTCCGCAAATCAATTCAATTACCCCTAAAGGGGGATTTTTATTTTCGAACAATTGCCAAACTTGTTTGAGCAATTGAGAGGAAAATAAAAATGATCAGGGCGGGAGCCCTGCAATTGAATTGATTTGCAGGGACCTCCCCACAAGGGATCA
>CAZDCD010000017.1:27857-94500 GCA_964503885.1 uncultured Bacteroidales bacterium | reverse complement strand
TCATCGACCATTCAGCTTCGCGGAGCTTTAGTCTGCGTGCCTCCGGCACATTGCATACTAAAGCAGGGTCGATGAATGAGGCGATAAACCAAATTGCTTAACTATATGAACCAACTTTCCGCGAAGCGGGGCATTGAGCCAAAACGGCCGATAACTTACGATAAAACGCAATCTGGTCCCGTTCTTCAAACTCCCGGTATTTTGTATGAGGCTCGCTACGGTGGCTTCGCCGCCTGCGAGACAGTCATAGAAATTTGCTCAACTCCGTTGGCAAATCCCTTTGACTTCCTCATTCAAAATCTCTCCGTTCTCAGACCGGAACTGCGTTTGTCGCCTCATTAGGGGGCACACATATAAAAAATCCGAATTATGAATAAAATATTTTTAGGATTATTTATTTTCATAGAAATGATTTCATGCCAATCTTCTGAAATTGAAAATGAAATTCAATCAATAAATGAGATTTTTATTGAATTAACTGATTCAATGTATATTTATAAAATATACCCACCTCCCCCTCCACCACCACTGTCATTAAATGAGAGAAATAATATAATGAATTTTGATTCAGTTAAATATCAATTTTTATTAGATAAATACAAAGAACAACTTCAAAAGATTAAAAATAACACCCAAAAAATTGTATTGGCTGTTAATGATTCATTATTTTTTTTTAATATCAATGATTTTGATTACATTGAAAATGAATTACCTTCTCCAGAATATTTGAATGTTTTAAATTCCTTTAAAAATAATCCTAAAAAAAATGTTCCTATTAATTTAGATGAAATTATAAACACAGGAAAATACAGGTTAAAATACTTATCTGAATTTCCAAAAGGATTTAATATTTGGAAAAAAGAATATGATTTTATATTTGGAGGTGTAATACATATTTCAAGAATATATTTTAATAAAAATAAAAATATTGGCATCTTCTATTACTCATTCTCATGTGGAGGAGAATGTGGACATGGGGATATCGTATGTATAAGAAAAGATAACGATAAATGGGTAATCGATAAAATAATCAGATTATGGATTTCGTAAAAATATACGCCCCCTAACAATATAGAATTTAAGGCACAGTGGAACCAAAAAAAGAGGCAGTAAGTCAGCGTAAATACTACCTGCCATCAACAATTTAAAGTTGAAAAACGTACGCCCAATTGTGTTTTATACGGCTATACCGGATTATTCAGTTTATCGGCTGTTATGTTAGCGGCATTGCCGGTTCTGAAAAATTTTAAGAACCGGTAAAAATCCTGTTGGGCCAAAGCTTGAATATGCAATCTGCCCATTATTTTTCACCCGCCCCCTCTCCTGACTTCCATCTCCGAAAATCTTATTTTTATGTGAGTTTGAAAATCTAGTTTAAAAGAATCTGGATGAAAAATGCAATATGAATGAAAAAATAAAAGCAGGAACAGTGTTAAATGTACTATTACTTGAAGACTCTGCCAGAGATTTTCAGATCATTCGTGAACAACTGATCGATGCCGGATATATTTTGAATTTATCCCGCGTTGATAAGAAAAGTGAATTTAAATCATCACTTTGCAACAATAAATTTGATATTATTTTGGCTGATTTCAAATTACCCGACTTTGATGCATTCGAAGCGCTGCATTTGTGTAATGAGATATGCCCGAATGTTCCGTTTATCTGCATCTCCGAATCCATCGGCGAGGAAACCGCTATTGAACTTATCAAACAGGGAGCGGTTGATTATGTCTTAAAGGATAGACAAAAAAAACTTCCTTTTTCTATAAAGCGGGCGCTTGAAGAAACAAAAAAAATAGAAGCACGTAGACAAACAGAAAAAGAGTTGCGGGACAGCGAACAAAACTACAGAACTTTGGTAGATTCCGGTAAGGCATTGATCTGGGCTGCCGGAACCGATAAGCTTTGCAATTATTTCAATCGCGTATGGATAGAATTTACCGGGCGAACACTTGAACAGGAAATGGGAAACGGATGGACTGAAAGCGTTCATCCGGATGATTTGCAGAGCTGTTTAGAAATTTATACAGAGGCATTTGACAGGCGTGAAAAGTTTAGTATGGAATATCGCTTAAGAAGATACGATGGCGAGTACCGATGGATAATTGATGAAAGTTGTCCACGTTTTGACAGCAAAGGTGGATTCACCGGTTATATCGGACATTGTTTGGATATCACAGAGCGCAAACAGGCTGAAGAAAAGCTGGCTCAGGAACAGTATCTTATGCATGCTCTTATAAATTATATTCCTGACAACATTTACTTTAAAGATCGGGCAAGCCGCTTCATAAGGATAAGCAAGGCCTTGGCTAAATTATTCGGATTGAATGATCCTTCGGAGGTTGAGGGCAAAACAGACTTTGATTTTTTCACAGAGGAACATGCGCGCCAGGCATACGAAGATGAACAGGAAATTATTCGTACCGGCCAACCATTGATCAAGGAAGAAAAGGAGACATGGGCTGATCGTCCCGATACATGGGTATCAACTTCCAAGCTACCCCTGCGCGACAAAGAAGGAAACATTATTGGCACATTCGGTATATCCATGGACATTACCAGGCGTAAAAATGATGAATTGCTTCTCAAAGAAAAAAACCAGGAAATTGAAGCCAGAAACAGAGAATACGAGCAATTAAACGAAGAACTTCAACAAATTAATGAAGAATTGCAACGGGCTAAAGAGAGGGCTGAAGAAAGCGACCGCCTTAAAACAGCTTTTCTACATAACATTTCTCATGAAATCAGGACACCGATGAATGCAATCGTAGGATTTTGCGGATTTCTTAACGAACGCAGTTTATCTTCCAAAAATCGTAAACATTTCACGGATATGATTGTACAAAACAGCAATCAGTTACTTTCTATAATTACCGATATAATAAACATTGCTGCTGTTGAAACCGGGCAGGAAAAAATTCAGGAAAAGGATATCAACATCAATGAAATTTGTAAATTAGTACACGAACAGTTTTCCTCCATAGCTCAGAAAAAGAATATTACTCTCCGATATAAAACCACTCTTTCCAATGACGAAGCTAACATTAAGTCCGATGAAACCAAGTTGCTGCAGGTACTTAACAATATAGTGGGTAATGCCCTTAAATTTACATTACAGGGATATGTTGACTTCGGATATCATGTAAAGGATAACCATATCGAATTTTATGTCGAAGATACCGGAATTGGTATCCCGAAGGAAATGCATGAAGAAATTTTTAAACGTTTTCGTCAGGTCGAAAGCACCGTCACGCGCCAATTCGGTGGCTCTGGATTAGGTTTGTCCATCTCAAAAGCATATATCGAACTGTTTGGCGGAAAAATCTGGTTAGAATCTGAATTAAATGAAGGTTCAACTTTTTATTTTACCGTCCCTTATAAAAAAGTTCATAAGAATGCTTTATCAGAACAGCGATCCATCAACAAACTAAAAATTGAAATTAAAGAAGCCAAAACACTATTGATTGCAGAAGACGAGGATTCTAATTTTATGCTTCTAAAAGTAATATTGTCAGGTTTAAATTTCAAAATTATCAGGGCAATAAACGGTTTGGAAGCAATTGAAATTTGCAAGACAAATCAGGGTATTGATTTGGTGTTAATGGATATGAAAATGCCTGTAATGAATGGTTATGAAGCTACAAAGCAAATTAAGGGCTTTATGCCGGATGTGCCAATAATAGCCCAGACAGCTTATATAACAGATGTTGATAAGAATAAAGTCTTTGCATGTGGTTGCAACGATTTTATAATTAAACCTTTCAAAAAAGAACTATTAATTTCCAAAATCAAAGAACAGCTTATGAAATAAATAAATGATATTAAACCAATCTAAAGTGAAGTTTTACGCAAGTTAACACTTCTAATAAGCGTTCGTTAAATCTTAATAAAAACTAGTTCCTGAAATATTTTATGATTTATATTATTATAGAATTACCAATTTTTATTTACTTCACTCCCCCAAAAGCAATCCTCCCCTCCCTCCCATCCATCCCTACAACCAATATCCTCTCAGCCGTCTTATCTTTCAATCTCCTTTCCCCACCCAGGCATTTAGCCAATAACATATCAAATTCTTGCTTTTTCCGATGCCCTTGTATTGACTTCCATCTCGGAAAAGCTTATTTTTATGTGAATTTGAAAAGGCTGATATCTTAATTACCGGAAATGAAACAGATTTGCTATAAGCTGCCTTTGCCGTTAGGCAGGGTAGGCTTCAGGCAGGTGCAAGCAGGTTGTGTTTATGGATATGTTTGTGGTGCATTTGACCGAATGCTCCGGCAATTATTTGGTAATTTGAAACAAAATAGTTACCTTTGACGTTAGTAATGTAAAGAGTCAGTATGGTTGTTTCATTTGGTTCAAAGGATACTGAGAAAATTTGGCATGGAGAACGTGTCAAAAAAATACCGATCGAAATACAACAAATCGGACGAAGAAAGTTAAGGATGATAAACAACTCTCAAAACCGGACTGATTTGAGAATGCCTCCATCCAACAGACTTGAGAAGTTACAAGGTTCCGATTTTTATAGTATCAGAATAAATGACCAATGGAGGATTGCATTTCGGTGGATTGACAATAACGCTCACGATGTTGAGATAATGGATTATCATTAAAAAAGGAAGATTAAAAATGGACAGGTTAGCAAACATTCACCCCGGAGAGATTTTACTTGAGGAGTTTTTACGTCCTCTTGAGATAACTGCATATAGATTGTCAAAAGACACGGATATTCCTCAGACCCGAATTTCACAGATAATTAAAGGTAAACGCAGGATTACTGCCGATACAGCACTTAGATTTAGTTCGTATTTCGGAAATTCAGCAAAGTTTTGGCTTGGATTACAGGATGATTACGACATCGAAGAGGAAAAAGTGGATAAAGAAGAAATATTGATTAAAATACAGAAAAACGCACCACAACAATATAGGATTTAAGGCGCAGTGGAGCCAAAAAAAGAGGCAGTAAGTCAGCGTAAATACTACCTGTCATCAACGATTTAAGGTTGAAAAACTTGCGCCCAATTGTGTTTTCTACCGCTATACCGGATTATTCAGTTCATCGGCTGTTATGTTAGCGGCATTTTCGGTTCTGAAAAATATTGTTTAGAAAATTTTAAGAACCGGTAAAAATCCTGTTGGGCTAAAGCATAAATATGCAATCAGCCAATGGTTTTTTCCCCATCTCCTCTTGACTTCCATCTCCGAAAACCTTATTTTTATGTGAATTTGAAAAGGCTGATATCTTAATTACCGGAAATAAAACAGATTTGCCATAACCTGTTTTTGCCGGCAGGTAACGATAAACACAAGGCGTAAAACATTCAGACCTTAGATAATCAGATTAAATTAAACAGACTTTTGTATCTTTGAATAAAGATTTCAATTATGGATTTACAAACTAAGAAATTAAATTTTGTTCAAGAATTCTTAAGGATTAAAAGCGAAGAAATAGTTGATAAACTTGAAAAAGTTCTGAAATCTGAGAGAAAGAAAGAATATGAGAAAGATTTATCTCCAATGACACACGACGAGTTTAACAGGATAATTGATAGCGCTGAATCTGATTCAATCAATGGTAGGTTGACATCAGCAGAAGATTTAAAAAAGGATGTTGATACATGGAGATAAAAAAAATATTTTGGACTGATACTGCAAGGAATCAGTTGGAAGATATTTTTGATTATTATAAGGAGAAAGCAAGTTTAAAATCCTCGAAGAATTTAATTAGAAAGCTTATTGATAGAACCTTACAGCTTGATAAAAATCCGTATAGCGGACCAAAAGAACCACTACTTCAGGAAAAGAAATTTGAATATAGATATCTGGTTGAAGGTAATTATAAGATCATCTATTGGATTGAAGATAACTATGTCAAAATTGCCAGTATTTTCGATACAAGGCAAAATCCAATAAAAATAAATAAAATTTAATAACGCCCTATGTACAATAATATAGGATTTAAGGCACAGTTGAGCCAGAAAAAGGCAGTCGTTTAGATAACTCACTGCCTTAAAATAATGTCTGAAGAATATTAGTATTGAGCTCAATTGTGTTTTATACGGCTATACCGGATTATTCAATACATCGGCTGTTATGTTAGCGGCATTTCCGGTTCTGAAAAATTTTAAGAACCGGTAAAAATCCTGTTGGGCCAAAGCATGAATATGCAATCTGCCCATTGTTTTTCCCCCGCCCTCCTCTTGACTTCCATCCCCGAAAAGCTTATTTTTATGTGGGTTTGAAAAGGCTGATATCTTAATTACCGGAAATGAAACAGGTTTGCTATAAATACCCATAAACACAATTGAGTTTATGGAGATGTTAGTATGGAATAAAAAGCAACCTTCGTATAAATATATCATCCTGATTAAAAAAGGAAATATGAAAAGTAACCTGACAATTATTTTACTGGTTTCGGTTTTACTGATTAGTTCATGCTCAAAAAGTAAAGATGATTCTGTATGTCAAATTTCAGGAAATGTAATCGGATATAATCCTGATAAATGTGGTTGTTGTCCCGGATGGTTGATTACCCGTGATACAGATACTTTAAAATTCTTAACTGTTCCACAAAATGAATATCTTCAAGAATTAGTTGATTTTTACGGATACCCAATTCCGATTCGATACGAATACAAAAATGATAATAGTACATGTTCCGATTTTTACAGGATAATGACATGCATTGAGTTTGATTTGAATTTAAATTGCTCACAATCAGGTGTTATTATTGATTATAATGGAACTGAATGCGGTTGTTGCCCCGGATGGATTATTAAGACTGGAAACGATACAATTAAAGTGTTAAATCTCCCTATTGAGAGCCAAGTTAGAGATATATTGGAAACTTCCGGATTCCCGATTAACATAAAATTAGATTATGAAAATATTTCAGGTTCTTGTGAAGATTTTTATAAGAAAGTTACTTGTATTCAGTTAATTGATTAAACCAAAATATTATGAGATTAATAGTATCTATAGTGTCCATTTCAATTTTATTTAGCGCTTGTAATGAAAAAACAAGTTATCGCATGGAGATTCTAATAAAAAATGAAACAGGTAGTAAACAGACAGTCCAATTATTTCCAAAGCCTGAGTTCTTAATGAAAAATAGGAGCGATTTATATATGTATTCTGACCTTGGCAACGGTGATTATGGAGATAAAGATTTTGATATTGAGCAAAATAAATCAAACTGGATATTTATCACAACTGATTTGAACCAAGAACCATATAATTTAGCTTTAAAAATATTTGATAGTATTTACGTTGTTCCATCAAATGAGAATAATACAATTATGAAATTTTATCCTGACTCAGTAATTGGTTACTCCGAAAACTTGTTTGATGAGACATCTACATGGATATATGAGAAAATAAATTATGATGAGCCAGATAATTTTAATCAAAATCCAGTAGAATCAAATGAATATACCTTCGTGATATCAACTGATAAATATTGACAATGAATAATTTACGCCACACACACAATATAGCTAATTACGGGGATAGTAGTATTTTTGAGCATTGTAGCCCGCTTCAAAATTCATCTCTGTGGATAATGACGCGCTCCGCAAACCGCAACTAGCCATATTTTCAAACGTTCATCGACCATTCTGCGTGCCTCCGGCACATTGCAACCTATAGCAGGGTCGATGAATGAGGCGATAAACCAAATTGCTTGACTATATGAATCAACTTTCCGCGAAGCGGGGCATCGGACCAAAACGGCCGATAACTTACGATAAAACGCAATCTGGTCCTGTTCTTCAAACTCCCGGTATTTTGTATGAGGCTCGCTACGGTGGCTTCGCCGCCTGCGAGACAGTCATAGAAATTTGCTCAACTCCGTTGGCAAATCCCTTTGACTTCCTCATTCAAAATCTCTCCGTTCTCAGACCGGAACTGCGTTTATCGCCTCATTTAGCGGCAAGCAGCAAGACGACACGTATAAATTGCAAATATTTTGCACGGAAAATGTATTTTACGTAATTTTGCACGTATAATTTGACAAATTAATAGAAGTGTCATGAATACAAAACTTACGTTAACAATCGAGCAAACAATCATAGAAAAAGCTAAAAAGTATGCTAAGGGGAGAGGAAGGAGCTTGTCCGATATAATTGAGAATTATTTAAAGGTTATTACCAGGGAAGAGAACAAAACTGATATTGAGATAACACCGTTGACCAAATCTTTAAGAGGTTCATTCAAAGCACCAAAAGATTTCGATTACAAAAAGGAATTATCAAAGGGATTATCTCAAAAATATCTGTAAAGTGGACAAAGTACTCATCGATTCTGACGTAATACTTGATTTCTTCTTTGACAGGGAGCCATTCTCAGAAAGTGCTGCTCAGATTCTCTCACTCTGTGAATCAAAGAAAATAAAAGGTTATGTAACGCCTGTAATCTGTAGTAATCTGTATTATCTCCTTAGACAAACAGCCAAACACGACAAGGTTATTAAAAAATTAAGTCAATTAATGACAATTATAGATGTATTGTCCATGGATAGAGATATTGTTCTTCAAGCGCTTGGCTCTGGGTTTAATGACTTTGAAGACTCTTTACAGAACTTTTCTGCTATAAAATCAGGATTTATCGAAGTGATTCTGACACGTAATGTCAAAGATTACACAAATAGTGATATAGGAGTGTTAACTCCTGAGAGCTATATAAAAACTTTAACTGCCGGCCGCTAAGCCGGAATAGTGCATAGGCTGTGTCGTGCCCCGGGAGACAGGAAGGTAAGCCGCGATTTGTTAACTTTCATGGCAAAACCAGTGCAACGCAACGCCTACGACACCATACCGGCGGACCGTTGCAATTCCTATAGGCAAATTAAATTCAAATTTCAATACCGATTAACGGATAATGCTGTATTGAAGTAATCAAATTCCGGATCGACTTATAAGTCAACACCATGCTATCATTCCATTCCGGCATCGGAAAGCTATATTTCCGGGGTTCTATTCAATCACTATTTTTGTTCATTGCTTTTTTCAGAGTATACTCCGGAATATTCAGGAAAACTACCCCAAAAACGGCTCACCGGCAGATAATCCCAGTTGAAACTCCAACACAACTTTTTTTATATCGGATAAACATAATCACCGGTATTGAATACATTTACAAAAAAAACTGCGGTACCTGAAGAATAATGATTAAAAATTTAAACCCTCACAGGGCATTTTTATGCATCGCCATTTTTTTTGGCCTTCTCCTTACTATTATTACACCTCCATTCCAGGTACCCGATGAAATAAACCACTTTTACAGGGCCTGGCAGGTTTCCTCAGGGAGGTTTTCTTCTGTAAAACAAGATCAGCGGTTGGGCGGCTATGTGCCGAAAAGCCTTATTCAATTTTCTTCAATATTCCGTCCTTATGCCGCCAACCCTTATAACAGCTTGCCGCCAAAACAGGTATGGCAATCGCGTTCAATCCCCCTGAACCCCGGTGATACCATTTTTAAGGACTTTACAAACACAGCACTATACCCGGCTGTTTTATATATGCCCCAGGCATCCGGTATTCATATAGGCAGGCTCTTCGGAGCCGGTCCTCTCTGGCTGCTTTATTCCGGAAGACTGGTCAACCTGCTGGTCTTTATTGTTCTTTGTTACCAGGCTATTAAAATAGTTCCGTTTAAAAAATGGCTGTTTGTGGCGCTGCTCTCCCTGCCCATGTCCCTGTCCGTCAGCGCATCACTGAGCGCCGATGTGCTGGTTAATGCCCTTTCTTTCCTGATGCTGGCAGTTGTCCTGAACCTTTCGTTCAATGAAACTATTCAGCTGGTAACCGGGAAGCATATCCTGCTGGTTTTCGTCCTGTCCGTTCTGATCGGCATGGCCAAGCTGGTCTATGTACCCATATTGTTTCTGCTCATTTTGATCCCGGCACGAAAATTCAGGAATACCAGGGCAAAAACGGGAATAGTGGTTTTTCTCATTTGCGCAGGTATTGGGTCCGCATATATCCAGAAAAAGGCTATTGACTCAAAGTATATCCCCTACTCCGAATATAATGTAGCTTACAGGGAGCATTCCATGCTGAACAAGGGAGCCGATATGAACAAACAGCTTGAATTTATTAAAGAATACCCGACCCATACTGCCGGTGTTTTTGTCCGGTCGTTTTTCAGGGAATTTGGCTACATGACAAGAAGTTACATAGGTATTCTCGGATGGGCAGATATAAAACTGCCGGCATGGTTTGTTTACCTCGCTTACCTGGCAATATTCTTTATTGCCGTAACGAAAACCGGGAATAATGCTGAACCCGGTTTCACCATGTTACAGCGTTCCCTGTTCGGACTGGCGGGCCTCTGCATGATCGCTTTGATTATGATATCGCAGTACCTCACATGGGACCAGGTCGGGGAAAACAGGGTGTATCCGTTACAGGGCCGTTATTTTATTCCGGTTTTTCCTCTCTTCTTTATCATGTTTTTTAATATCCTGAAAATACGGGAGGGGCATTCTTTCCATAGCGCTCTTGCTAAAGGCGCACTGGCTTTTTGTGTGTTTTCAGGGGCGTTAAGCATCTGTCCGGTGGCAGCCAAATCATATACATTACAGGAATACACAGATCCGGTATGGAAGCTGGGCTGTTCTTTCAGAGAAAACAGGAGCGATACTTGCGGCTATGGAAACGGTGTCGAATATGTTACCGCCGGCTCCGACACCATAGCAGTGCTGCAGAAAACATATAAAAAGCACCTGAGCAGTGAAAAAACGTTTACAGGAGACCAGGCATTGAAATTAACCGCGGCAAATCCCTATGGATTTACGGTCAGGATCTTTAAAGGCCGGAGAAAAGACAAGCTGACCGTATCATGCAGAAGTTCGGGATATGGCGGTTACCTCGTCGTCCAGGAATATCCGCAGGGTATATACTACCACTCTTCGAGAACCTATCCGGAAAAAGATTCGTTAGGGTGGAAATATAAGGAAGTGCAGTTCATTCTGCCGCATGATATTCCGGCCCATACCGAACTTCGGGTTTTCGCATGGTGTCCCGGTAACGACAGCATATACCTCGACGATTTCAGGATAGCTTATTTCAATAAAGACTAATCCGAAAGGATTAGAACACTCTTCCGGCATTTGATATTGGCATATGCAATTGAAATTTCTACCTGATAAGATAGTGTTCTTTTTGCCTTAAGCAAAAAGAACCAAAAAAATCAAAACAAAACGAACCCTCGGCCAGGCGTTTTGTCTGGCCATGGCACTATGTTTTTCATCAGTATATTCCCTGATTATGATACATGTACTCTGAATTCATGCTATCTGTTATGGCAGATGATCTCATACACATGTTTAGCTCAAGCTGCACAAGCCCCCCAAGGTGAGTCACATCCCCGCGAACGTCTATCGTCATGAGCGAAGCGAATAACGCGGGAACTAAGCGCAGCGTTCTCGCCGAAGGTAATCCGGGATTGCAGGGAGCGTTTTTCGAATTATTCGTACATAGACAACTCAAATCCTCATATGCTGCTCATCCTTAATCACTCAATCACCCTATCACTTTTTTTTCATTTGTACCATTCCACAATTTGAAGAATAATTTCAGCAGACCATTGACTTTCAGCGCTGAAATGGTTAACTTTACGTGCATTTAAGATCCATCAAAATGATTGCATATTGCGGCTTGCTGTGTGACACATGCCCCATACACCTGGCCACCCTGGAACAGGATGAGGCGAATCAGCACGCCATGAGGGTATCAATTGCAGAGCAGTGTTCCAGCCTGTACGGAATGAATATGATGCCTGAAGAGGTTACGGATTGCGACGGGTGCCGGGCTGAGACCGGCAGGCTATTTTCAGGATGCCTGAAATGTGAGATCAGGAAATGCGCTATCCTGAAAAACCTCACCAGTTGTGCATACTGCAGCGATTATGCCTGTGAGAGGCTGACAGCCCATTTCTCGCTCGATCCCGGTGCGCAGACCATGCTTGAAAAGATCCGTTCGGAGAGAAATACACCGCATAATTGATGTATAGAAATCTTCAGCGTTAGGTCAGCATTCATCAGTTGCAATTTTTGCAAATATTTTCAAATTTGTTGCATTTTTTGCAACAGTATTGCCTTGTTCGGCTAAGACTTCAACCATACCGGGAGCGTTGCATCCCCGCGAAAGCGGAGACCTGGCCTATCGGGAGGGTTTCTCATTCATCCTATACAGTATTTTTTTTATTTGTAATTGATATTTCTACCAGATAAGATAATGTTCTTTTTGCCTTAAGCAAAAAGAACCAAAAAAATCCAGACAAAACGAACCCTCGGCCGGGCGTTTTGTCCGGCCATCGCACCCTGATTATGATACATGTGCTTTGCAGTCATACCATCTGTTATGGCAGATGATTTCATACACATGTTTAGCTCAAGCTGCACAAGCCCCCCAGGTGATTCATGAGGCTGTCCGTTACTTTTTTGGCAGCCTCATTAGATACCTGTAGGGCATTTATGCCTTCCTCATAATTATTGATTTCGATTTACAAAGTGGCTACATCATCATTCATCATTTCTTGTTCTCCCGGTAAACCGGGACAGGCATTAGTCGGTATTTGCTTTCTCCCCTCTCCGCCGGTTATTTCATGAACATTTTGCCGGAGCGTGTGTTTGATACTGTATATTGGTAAATAAAAACACCGCATTATGAACGTAAGAAATGCATCAGCAGTATGGAAAGGCAATCTTAAAGAAGGAAGCGGGGAACTGAAGCTTTCATCCACCGGGTATCAGACTCCCTATAATTTTGCCTCACGGTTCGGGGACGGACGGGGGACCAATCCCGAAGAACTGATAGGTGCAGCACATGCTGCCTGTTATTCAATGGCCTTTTCGGATATGCTGGCAAAAGAAGGATATAAACCCCTGGAAGTAAGCACCAAAGCGTCGGTAACGCTCGATTTCATCGACGGCAGGCCCACCATTACAAAAATCCACCTGGAAACAGAAGGAATAGTGGATGGCATCAATAACGATGCATTCATGAAGCTGGCCGGAGACGCCGGAAAGAACTGTCCGGTGTCGCGGTTGCTGAAAGCTGCGGAAATTACGCTGGATGCCAGATTAAAATCCTGAGAGAACAGGATTTTAAATCATATGTTATAGGTGAAATGGCCTTCTGAAAAAGCATCGTACTTTTTGCCTGATCAAAAAGTACCAAAAAATTCAGGCCATGGTTCTCTGCGTTAGGATATTCTTCAATATTTTTTGTATGCATCTTAATGTGAGAATTTCGTTTTGGTGAATAGTGCAATAATAACAAGGTCGTTATTTCAACTGCTTCATGTTTTAATCAACAAGTGAATTCCGATTTTTATGTAAAAGAGAAAGTAATATCGTACCTCCCTACTCCACTTCATGAAATCTGAAATAATTTCTTGCATTGTAATAGCTGATGTTTTTCACCATCTGCCCCAGGAGTTCCATATCACCGGGTATTTCTCCGTTCTCCACATCCCTTCCGATAAGGTTGCAGAGGATCCGCCTGAAATATTCGTGACGGGGGTATGAGAGAAAGCTCCTGGAATCGGTAAGCATGCCGACAAAGCGGCTTAGCAGCCCGAGCATTGAAAGCGCGTCCAACTGCTTTTCCATGCCGTTTTTCTGGTCGAGGAACCACCATGCCGATCCGAACTGTATTTTTCCGGGCACCGATCCGTCCTGGAAATTCCCCGTCATCGCAGCCACCACTTCGTTGTCACCCGGATTGAGGTTATACAGGATGGTTTTGGCGAGCTGGTTCTTCTCATCGAGCCTATCAAGGAACTTCGACAACGGTGCTGCAATATTCTGATCGGCGATGGAGTCGAATCCGGTATCCGGTCCCAGTTGTCTGAAAAGGCGGCTGTTGTTGTTGCGCAGGGCGCCGAGATGGAACTGCTGCACCCATCCTTTTTTATGATCCATCACACCCAGTTCATAGAGCAAAGCCGATTTGAATTTGCCGGTTTCTTCTTTTGTGGGGGCTATCCCACCCCGCACCTTGTTAAATATCGATTTGATCTCGGGATCGGTATATTCATCGGCGTGCGGGACTTCCAGTCCGTGGTCGGAAAGCCTGCATCCGTTCCTGTGAAAAAAATCATGCCGTTTTTCCAGGGCAGAAACCAGGTCGCTCAACCTGACTATTTCAATGCCTGAAACTTCGGCAAGTGTATCCAGGTATTTGTTGTACGATTCGGGATTTTCAACGGCAATAGCTTTGTCGGGGCGCCATGCAGGCAAAACCCTGATCTCGAACCCATCCTGCCTGATCTTGCGGTGGTGTTCGAGCGAATCCACCGGGTCGTCGGTGGTGCAAACCACTTCCACCCGGTACTTTCTCATGAGATTCCTGACCGAATAGTCATCCGTTTTAAGCTTTGCCGATGCATCATCATAAATGTGCCGGGCTGTTGAAGGATCGAGGATCTTCCCGATCCCGAAAGCTGTTTTCAGCTCAAGATGGGTCCAGTGGTATAACGGGTTCCTGATGGTAAACGGAACCGTTTCGGCCCACTTTTCAAACTTCTCCCAGTCGGAGGCATTGCCGGTACAGTATTTCTCCTCTGCCCCGTTGGTGCGCATGGCCCTCCACTTGTAATGGTCGCCGTAGAGCCAGATCTGCGTAAGGTTTTCGAATTTCCTGTCGTCGGCAATTTCTTTCGGATTGAGGTGGCAATGGTAATCAATGATAGGCATCTTACGGGCATGCTCGTGGAAAAGTATGCGCGCTGTTTCGGAAGGCAGCAAAAAATTTTCGTCGATAAATTTATTCATGGATTTAGATTAAAAGATAACCATTTAAAACAATTTCATCTCTGACTTTATATGATTCAGGAATAAAATATAAATTATATGTTTCAGTAATTTAATCATTTAGTCTTGTATTTCTTTGTTATTTCTTTGAGTTTTTGTGACCCGGTGGCATTCATATTTTTTATCAGCTATAACAGCACCCAGACAAGCGGAGTTGCAATAATTTTATGATGCATAAATATTCTTACATACCTTATTGATCAATAATGCGAAATTATTCAAAATCAGAGGGATATAACTATCATTTAAAGAGCAAATAACCGTTTGATATGACGGTCGTAAATATTTTCATACACCTGTTTCCCTACCAGCTCACTATTTGCCATGACGTGATGTGTATAGATGTTGCCGTATTCTGCTGCAATTTTGTAGGCCACATGCATCAGCTGCCTGACATTGGGATCGAAATCGGCATGTCCGGGAACATGCCTCAGGGTCCCGGCGAATTTATCTGCGCTCCATTGGTTCACAGCAGCAGGATCAGGCAGTTCTTCGAAATTGATGTCAATTACCGAGGCATACGGTGCACATAACTCGTCCTTCCGCTCAAACGCTTTGGCATAAACCGATCTGGCCAGCTCAAGGGCTTCACCCCCCGCCAGGGCAAGGCCTGTAATTTCTTCAAGCCAGGTAGTGCCGGCGGTTTTTATATGAATTCCCTTGTTGTGTTTTTTGATCAGCTCACCCATTACCGGGTAAATGCTAAACTTGTCGCTTCCGGAATGAACACTCAGTTTTAGGTTACCCGGCAGGCCGAATTCTTCTACGGCAAAATCAATGACAAGCAGGTCGTCTTCGAATTCCCTCGTAAAAGTCGCGATATCACCCGAAAAATCCACTCCCTTGTTAAATCTGCCCGTAAATTTGGGGGCAATTGTCTGCACCGGTACCTCATAATACGACAGGGCATTCAGGATAAAAAACAACTCCACGGGTGTCTGCGGAATGCTGACCTCGTCCATCGATACCTCGGGGATAAAGCTCCGGCTTCCTTTTCTTTCGGCGATGAACTGATAAATATTCCGTGCTTCCTTTACCGCATACAAATAGTTTTCGGCCACCTTTTTTAAAAGGTTTTCCGTGACATTAAGCGGTTGGTTAATTCCGGGAATAAATAACTGACCGATATATTTCCGGTTGTATTCGAGAAATTTCCTGATATCATCATCAAGTGCCTTTTTGCCGATAAAGTCAGCCACATCGATCGTAAAAAAATCACTGTGCGGTATGAACTTCTCCACATTGGTCAGGTTAATATGATCGGCATCCACCAGGTATTGTCCGGTATACCCGATATCTTTTACAGACGCATCGGCTTCAGTGCGAACGTCAGCCGGCTCTGTATGAAGAATAGCATGTTCCCTGTTCGATTTATTCCATACGGGGACGATCTCAATCCCTGCTTCACCGGCCTTTAGGACGGCCCTCAACAGATATGATCCCTGCATACCAAACCTGTCGCCTGTTCCAAACGAATATTTTCCAAGCTTCATAAATGATTTCCTTAATTCAAAAATATTTTTCCGTGTACGCACACGAAAATACGAAAAATTTTTTCCATATCTTAATTTTTTTTATATTTTTGCTGATGTCGTGTACGTACACGGAAAAACCGTTCATGATTGAAAAATGTAAACCCCGATCGTATCAAAACACCTAAAAAGATAAGGATCACAGACATAGCAAAACAGGCAAATGTCTCCATCGGCACCGTCGACCGGGTCATTCACAACCGCGGTGAAGTTTCCGACCAGACCCGAAAAAAGATCCTTAAAATTATTGAAAAAGTAAATTACAGCCCGGATGTTCTGGCAAGCGCGCTTGCCACAAAAAGGCCTCATCGTATAGCCGTATTGATACCCAGGGTACAAAGCGACAGCAGTTTCTGGAATGCCCCCCTGGCCGGGGTGAGAAAAGCGGTATCCGAGACCGTTCATTTCGGCATCGAAGTGGAATATTACCTGTTCGATCTCTTTGATCCGGCATCCTTTCAGTCGCTTTCGGCAAAAATACTGAAATCAGTCCCCGATGCTATACTGCTGGCCCCTGTACAATATGAGCAGGCTGTTACCTTTACCAGGCTATGCGACGAAAAGGGCATTCCTTTTGTATTCATCAATTCCAACATCGAAGAGCTCAATTACCTTTCGTATATCGGTCAGGATTCCATCCAGAGCGGTTATCTGGCCGGAAGACTCATGAGCATTGGTTTTCCGCCGGGTACTGAACTTCTGGTCGTAAATATCTCTCAGCTTCTGGCGGGTCACCGGCATATCCTTAAAAGAAACAAGGGGTTTGAAAAATTCTTTGCGGACCATCCGGATGCCAGAGCGAAAATACATACAGTAAACATTGAAGATACGGGGCAGGAGGAAGTAAATATGAGGCTGGAGGAATCATTTGCTACCTACCTTACCATCAACGGGTTGTTTGTACCCAGCTCGCGGGTATTTAAGGTAGCCCGGTATCTGAATTCCAACAATATCAGGACAAAGCTTATCGGTTACGACCTTACCGAAGAAAACATTCCGTTCCTTGAGGATGGTACCATAGATTTTCTGATCAGTCAGAAACCTGTTGACCAGGGATATTACGGCATTATGGCACTTCTCAATCACCTGGTTTTCAAGAGGGGGTACAGGAAAAACTTTTATCTTCCCATAGATATTATTACGAAAGAAAACCTGCAATATTATGTTGAATCATTAAATCAGTAGAAAATGCAAAAAATTTCGTTCGGTGATCTCAATAACAAAGTGTGCGTGATAACAGGCGGTGCAGGTGTTATCGGAAAAGCCATGGTGAATGCACTGGTTTCGGTCGGGGTAAAAACCGCGATACTCGATATCGATAAAGAGTTGGCCGAGAAGGTTGCTGCGGAAGCTGAAAAAGAATCAGGCACGGCATGCATCGGTGTAGGGGCCAGTGTTCTCGAACGTGCTTCATTGGAAAATGCACACCGGGAGATTAACAGCAGAATGGGCAAGATCGACATGTTGATCAATGCTGCCGGAGGTAATCATCCGTCGGCCACTACAAAAGCAGAGCAGATTGAAAAAAATATGAAGAACGGGTTGGAAGATACCTTTTTCGGATTGCAGGCTGAGGGGTTTCAGAAGGTATTCGACCTGAATTTCACAGGTACGTTGTTGCCGTCAACGGTTTTCACAAGGGATATGCTCGACAAAGGTAAGGGTGCTGTACTCAATGTCTCCTCCATGAATTCATTCAGACCACTGACAAAGATACCCGCATATTCGGCAGCAAAAGCCGCAATCAATAATTTCACGCAATGGATGGCGGTACATTTTGCCAAAACCGGCATACGGGTGAATGCTATTGCTCCGGGATTTTTCCTCACTAACCAGAACAGGTTTCTTCTTATCGATGAAAAGACCGGGGAAGCCACAGCGAGAGGTAAAAAAATAATAAGCAATACGCCGGTGGGAAAATACGGAGAAGTGGAAGATTTGCAGGGGGCCACACTGTTTCTTTTGTCCGATGTCTCGAATTTCATTACCGGCATAGTGCTGCCGGTCGACGGAGGATACAGTGCTTACGGGGGAGTTTGAGGATGTCGGGGAAAAGCGGTGAAGAACAGGTGAACAAAAGTAGATATTCTTCACCCTCAACTACTAAAGAGGGTTTATCATAAAAGAGTATATATATGTTAAGAAACGTAGTCATCGCTCAATCAGGAGGACCTTCGCCCGTGATCAACAATTCCCTTCGCGGTATAATCGAAGGTTGCAAACGTTTTCCTGAAAAATTTGGTACCATTTATGCTGGCTGGCACGGCATTGAAGGGGTGCTGAAAGAAGAGCTGCTCAACCTTTCTGTTCAGCCGGAGGAAGAAATAGCCCTGCTCAGGGTTACGCCCGCCGCCGGCAGCATAGGCACCTGCAGGTATAAGCTG
Organism: uncultured Bacteroidales bacterium; assembly: GCA_964503885.1. Classification (GTDB taxonomy): domain Bacteria; phylum Bacteroidota; class Bacteroidia; order Bacteroidales; family UBA10428; genus CAZDCD01. The sequence continues at coordinate 75,757 of CAZDCD010000017.1, read as the reverse complement.
AAAGACGACCAGAAGAAAGATTTCAGGCGTGTCATGGATGTTTTCAGGGAACACAATATCGGGTATTTTTTCTATATAGGCGGCAACGATTCCCAGCATACTGCTTACAGGATCAGTGAGCTTGCGGAATCCGACAACCTCGGCCTGGTAAGTGTGGGAGTCCCCAAAACCATCGACAACGATGTGGGCGACAGCGAATTCAAACTTATCGATCATACACCGGGATATGGCAGTGTAGCCAGGTACTGGTCGCATATCATCCAGAATGCCAACGAAGAAAATATGGGCTCATACCCCGCCGATCCCGTGCTGGTTATACAGGCCATGGGCCGCAAGATAGGGTATATCCCGGCCGCATCAAGACTGGCAGACCCGCACAGGGAAATGCCGCTGCAGATCTTTATGGCTGAATCGAAGCTTACCCTCGAAGATCTTTACGACCGGGTGGATTATCAGCTTGGAAAAGACCGCAGGTGTATTGTGGTGGTCAGTGAGGGGTTTGATGTCGGAAATATCGGTGAGATCAGGGATGCCTTCGGCCATACTGCTTTCGGATCAAGCAAAATATCTGTATTTCAGGCTGTGGTGAATTACCTGAACAACCGGGGGATAAAGGCACGCGGATCAGCCCGTGGCCAGGTGATGGGCACCGATCAGCGTCATTCGGTGATCTATGCCTCAACGGTCGATCTTGAGGAAGCATACAAAGTAGGGCAAAAAGCTGTCGAAATTGCCCTTTCGGGTGAAAACGGATGGATGGCAACCCTCATCAGGGAACCCGGATTTATTTATAATGTGAAGTATGACAAAGTACCGCTGGAAAAAGTAGCCCTCTCCGAACGATTTTTCCCGGAAAAATGGATCGCTTCAAGCAAAGTGGACGTTACCGACGATTTTATGGAGTATGCGAAGCCGCTGATGGGCGAAGACTGGATATCTGTTCCTATGATCAACGGAATTCAGCGGTTCGCCGTTCTCAAAAAAGTATTTGCAGGTAAAAAACTGCCCGATTATGAACCTGAAGCATACCGGATTAAAAAACAGGAACGTTGATCAAACAGAAAAAATTAAACGCAAAAAACTGAACAAATGACTGATAAACAATGGAGCGGACTGATAGATGTGATCAGGGGAAAGCAACCTGAAAAGATCCCTGTTGGTTTTATTATTGATAGTCCCTGGCTGCCGAACTGGTATGGCGCCAAAATACTTGACTATTACACCAGCGATGAGACCTGGTTCAGGGCAAATATGAAGGCAATTGAAACATTTCCGGATGTATGGTTCTTACCCGGATTCTGGAGTGAATACGGGATGAGTACCGAGCCTTCGGCTTTCGGGGCCAAATGCCTGTTCTATGAAAATGAGTTTCCCTTTGCTGAAAAAATTATCGCATCTACCGATGATATCGATAAAATCACAAAACCGAATCCATCCACTGACGGGCTTCTTCCGTTCATTCTCAACCGGCTGAAACAGTTGCGGCCCCAGATAGAGACTGCAGGACATAAGATCAGGTTTTCGGTGTCGAGAGGGCCTATGAATATTGCCACTTTTCTTATGGGGGTTACGGAGTTTATGACGACGTGCCTGATGGAACCCGAAAAGATACATGCACTGATGAGGATTATTACCGACTTTCTGATCGAATGGCATGCGGTACAACGTAATACGTTCCCCTCGATCGACGGGATCCTGCTGCTCGATGATATTGTCGGTTTCGTAGGTACCGAAGAATTCAGGGAATTCGGACTTCCCTATTTTAAAGAATTGTATGATGTGCCAGCGGCTGTAAAATTTTTTCACAACGATGCCGAATGTGAGGCATCGGTTGCTTTTTACCCTGAAATCGGGATAAATTTATACAATCCGGGAATTTATACACCGGTAAACAAGATCAAGGAACTCACAGGGAATAAAATGACCGTGCTGGGAAGTATCCCTCCGCGGGATGTGCTTGCGGGAGGCACGGTAGAGGAAGTTAGTGAGGCAGTAGTAAAACAGGTAAAGGAACTGAACGAGCGGAGCAGGTTTATCCTCTCCTGTGCCGGAGGAATGCCTCCGTGTGTGGCTACCGAAAACCTCCTGGCATTTAAAGGTGCCGCCTTATCACTAAAATAACGCATAACCATTGAACCTGAGAATAGACTATACCAAAATAGCATTCGACACGGAGAAGGTCTTTAATTTCCTGTTCTGGTGCTGGTTCATCACCCTCATCGTACTTTCCGTAATTCCGAAAATCCCGGAATCGGAAATAACGGTCTGGAGGCTGGAATTCAGGATCGATTATATGGAACACCTGCTGTTTTATTTTATTCTTGGAATGCTGTACCTGAAAAGAAAGAAAGAAATTGTTAACGATACGTTCATCGGAAAGACCATGATCATATTGTTATGGACTGTTTTTGCCATCTCCTCCGAGCTTGTACAGAAATATGTCACCGGAAGGACGTTTAACCCGAACGATATGTATTACAATATTGCAGGAGTGGCACTGGGTATTGTCGTTCCGATCTTCTATTTCAAGAGGAAACAAAAGCTTAACCTGAAAACCAATTTATTATGAGCAATAATCCGCAGGAAGAATTAAAGATATTGCAGCCTGAGAAGGAATTTTTTATCGGCATTGACTCAGACGGATGTGTATTCGATACCATGGAGATCAAACAGAAGGAATGTTTCTGTCCGAATATGATCAGGTACTTTGAACTTCAAAAAGTATCGAAATTTGCACGGGAAACCTGGGAATTTGTCAATTTGTATTCCAAATCAAGAGGATGTAACCGGTTTATTGCCGTTGACACCTTTTTTAACCTGTTGCCTAGACGCAGGGACGTGGCCAAGCGAAATGCTGAATTCATAGATATCGCTCCGCTGAGAGATTGGATCAGGATGGAAACCAAACTCGGAAATCCTGCACTGGAAAACTATGCCCGTAAGGTTAACAACCCGGTCATTGACCGTACCTTGCAGTGGTCAAAACAGGTGAACGCCGACATCGAAAAAATGGTGTACGGAATACCGCCTTTTCCGTTTTTCAGGGAATCGCTTGAGAAAATGATCACCCTGGCCGATACCATTGTGGTTTCTCAGACACCGGTCGAAGCGCTCACGCGTGAATGGGAAGAAAACAACATTTCATCGTTTGTCAGGCTGATCGCAGGACAGGAATACGGTACAAAAACCGAACATATAGCACTCGGTGCGGTGGGAAAATATCCTGCCGGAAAAATATTGATGATAGGTGACGCTCCCGGAGATAAAAAAGCGGCCAAATCAAATGGTGTACTGTTTTATCCCGTAAACCCGGGCAAAGAAGATGAATCGTGGGAAAGGTTTTATCATGAAGCCCTTGACCGGTTTTTTGAAGGCACTTATGAAGGCGAATATGAGCACAGCCTGATCAGTGAATTTGATTCCCTGCTTCCCGGACATCCTTCATGGATTGAGGTCTAGCAGGACAATAATGAAGTAGTCTTTATCAATATATACAGATATGTTGTACTATAGCAGAGGAAGTGAAAATGATGTACTCACGGAGGAAGACCTGAAGGTAGGCCTTTGTCTGTCACTCGATCAGCTCGGAGCAAGGAAAAAAGTGCTGGCCATTCCTCCCGACATAACCCGCATCCATTCCCGTGCCGGAGAGCTTACCCGGTATTCCTGGCAATATTATGGCAAACGCATGACAGATATCTTGCCTGCATTGGGTACACATACTCCTATGACCACAGGAGAAATAACCCGCATGTTCGGGGAAATTCCTCATGCATTGTTTCGGGGGCATGACTGGAGGAATGATGTCACCAGGCTGGGAGAAGTTCCGGGTGAATACCTGTATGAGGTATCCGAAGGTAAAGTAAGCTATTCATGGCCTGCCGAGGTGAACCGGATACTGATCGACGGAGGTTTTGACCTTATACTTTCTTTCGGTCAGGTAGTACCACACGAAGTGATCGGTATGGCCAGTTACAATAAAAATATTTTCGTAGGGACCGGGGGATCTGAAGGGATAAACAAAAGCCATTTCCTGGGAGCAGTTTACGGCATGGAACGCATAATGGGCAGGGCAGACAACCCGGTAAGGAAAGTCCTGAATTATGCTTCGGCACATTTCGCAAAAGACATACCTGTAGTCTACATCCATACCGTAGTGAACAGGGGAGCTGACGGGACTTTAAAAATACGGGGATTGTTCATAGGTGATGACGCCGAATGTTTCACCAAAGCGGCGGAGTTGTCCCGGAAAGTAAATTTCCAGATGCTGGATCGTGAACTGAAGAAAGTGGTTGTATATCTCAACCCGCTTGAATACAAGAGCACCTGGCTGGGCAACAAAAGCATATACCGTACCCGGATGGCCATTGCCGACAAGGGTGAGCTGATCGTTCTGGCCCCGGGTCTGAAAGAGTTCGGCGAAGACGGGAAAATAGACATGATGATCAGAAAATATGGGTATCAGACCACGCCTGAAATACTTCGGGCTGTTAAGGAAAACGAAGACCTGGGGAACAATCTGGGTGCAGCAGCCCACCTTATTCACGGATCTTCGGAGAACAGGTTTGGTATTACTTACTGTCCCGGATACCTTACCCGCAAAGAAATAGAAAGCGTGAATTTTAAATATGCCGCACTTGAAGATATGCTTAACCTCTACAATCCTGAAAAGCTTCAGGAGGGATTTAATATGGTGGACGGTGAAGAAGTGTTCTATATTTCCAATCCGGCGCTCGGCCTCTGGTCGTATGCCGAACGGTTCAACCAACAAACTGCGCAGATCGCATGAAAGAGATAAAATGGGGCATAATAGGATGCGGTGACGTTACCGAAAAGAAAAGCGGACCCGCCTTTAATAAGGTTCAACATTCAAGCCTTGTCGCCGTTATGCGCCGTGATGCAGATAAAGCGAAAGACTATGCCGCAAGGCATCATGTTCCCAAATGGTATAACCATGCCGGTGAACTCATACACGATGCCGAAGTAAATGCCATATATATAGCCACACCACCGCAATCGCATTGTGGTTATGCCATACAGGCAATGAAGGCCGGAAAGCCTGTTTATGTGGAAAAACCTATGGCTGTAAATTACAAGGATTGTACCCGCATGAATTCCACCGCAAAAGATACGGGAATGCCACTTTTTGTCGCCTATTACCGGAGGAGCCTGCCCTATTTCAAAAAAGTCCAGCAGATCATCGAAGAGGGTAAGATCGGAAACGTTATTTCCATAGATATTGAATACCTTACCCAACCGCGGCCTCAGGATCCTGATAAAAAAAACCTGCCCTGGAGGGTAATCAGTGATCTTTCCGGAGGAGGATATTTTTACGATATGGCATGCCACCAGCTCGACCTTCTCGACATGTATTTCGGCCAGATTACCGATGTTTACGGTACCTTCAGCAACCGGATGGGATTGTATGATGTGGAAGATACCGTTTCAGCCTCTTTCAGGTTCGGGAACGGGGTAATCGGATCGGGTCTGTGGAGCTTTGTGACCCATGAAAAATTTCATACTGATATCATGAAGATAACCGGGGATAAGGGTATTGTTGAATTTTCGGCATTTGATTTTACTCCCGTTATCCTGAAAACAGTTGAAGAAGAGACTGAAATTCTGCCTGAGAACCCTGAAAACATCCAGTATTGCCTGATCAAAGATGTGGTGGATGAACTGCTTGGAAGGGGAAAAAGTCCGAGCACAGGTATTTCCGGGGCAAGAACAAATAAAGTCATGGATACGATACTGCAAAAAATATAATGCATGAAAATTGTGGCCGACGATAAGATCCCATTCCTGAAAGGTGCCCTCGAACCCTTTGCGGAAATGAAATATTATCCGGGAGAAACCATTTCAAATTCCATGATCAGGGATGCCGATGCCCTGATCGTGAGAACTCGTACCCATTGTGATGAAGAGCTTCTGAAGAACAGCAGGGTGCGGTTCATTGCCACGGCAACAATCGGATTTGACCACATTGATACGGAATATTGCAGGAAAAACGGCATCACCTGGACCAATGCACCCGGATGCAACTCCTCTTCGGTCCAGCAATACATGGCATCGGTGCTTGTAAGATTATCAAGCAAATACGCTATTAATTTAAAAAACAGGGCGATGGGAGTCATTGGTGTAGGCAATGTGGGTTCAAAAGTGGTGAAGCTGGCGGAAAACCTGGGAATAACCGTTTACCTGAATGACCCGCCCCGTGAACGAAAAGAAGGATCGTGCAAATTCTTATCGATCGAAGGGATCATCAGGGAATGTGATATCTTAACTTTTCATGTGCCGCTGAACACCACCGGTGAGGATAAAACCGCGAATATGATCGACAGCATGTTTCTCAGCAGGCTAAACCCTGGAACCATTCTCATCAATACCTCACGTGGTGAGATCATGGACCCAGGTGCTCTGAAAGATGCCCTGCGTTCACGAATGATTGCAGGAGCAGTGGTGGACGTGTGGAAAAACGAACCCCTGATCGACCGGGAACTGCTTTCACTGGCCGGCATAGCCACGCCCCATATTGCAGGGTATTCAGCCGATGGGAAAGCCAACGGTACATCAATGAGCGTCAGGGCAGTGAGCAAATTTTTCAACCTGGGCATCAACAGGTGGTTTCCGGTACATGTTCCCGAACCGGAAAATACAACAATTGAGATGGATTGCGCGGGCAAAGACGATAATGAAATACTTCACGAGTGTATTTTAAGAACATACGATGTGCTCAGGGATGATCAGAACCTTCGGTCGTCGGTTGATACGTTTGAAAAACAGCGGGGAAATTATCCCATCCGAAGAGAATTCGGTACATATACCGTAAGGCTCCCGGAACCTATCCCCGACCTGGAAAGAACATTAAAAAGAATGGGGTTTAATTTGGAATCAATTTACTAAATAAAATACAAGATAATACATGGAAAAACTGGCAGATATTGGTTTGATAGGACTGGCTGTTATGGGAGAAAACCTGGTCCTGAACATGGAAAGTAAAGGGTTTACAGTGGCTGTGTTTAACCGCACCGTTGAAAAAGTAGACCGGTTTATTGAAGGAAGGGGTAAAGGAAAAAATGTGATCGGTACCCATTCAGTTGAAGAGCTTGTGAACTCGGTAAAACGTCCGAGAAAGATAATGATGCTGGTAAAAGCCGGCAAAGCAGTGGATGATTTTATCGAAAAACTGATGCCTTATCTTGATAAAGGAGATATCATTATCGATGGGGGCAACTCCCACTTCCCCGATTCCATCCGCAGAACACATTATGCCGAAAGCAAGGGACTTCTTTACATCGGTACCGGTGTATCAGGAGGTGAGGAAGGCGCCCTGAAAGGACCGTCGATCATGCCCGGAGGCTCCGGTGCAGCCTGGCCGCATGTAAAACCTGTTTTTCAATCGATCGCAGCAAAAGTTGAAGATGGCACACCTTGCTGTGACTGGGTTGGTGAGGATGGCGCCGGCCATTTTGTAAAAATGGTGCATAATGGCATTGAATATGGCGATATGCAGCTCATATGCGAGGCTTACCAAATCATGAAAGAGCTTCTCGGTATGAGCGCTGACGAAATACATGAGGTATTCAGGGAGTGGAATAAGGGAGAGCTCGACAGCTACCTGATTGAAATTACACGCGATATCCTGGCATTTAAAGACGAAGACGGGAAACCTCTTGTGGATAAAATATTGGATACAGCCGGACAGAAAGGTACGGGAAAATGGACTGCGATCTCGGCGCTCGACCAGGGAGTTCCGCTAACCCTTATCGGAGAAGCGGTTTTTGCGCGTTGTCTCTCTGCGCAAAAGGATGAACGGGTACAAGCTTCAAAATTGCTTGCTGGTCCGGTTATAAAGCCGGCAGAGAACAGGAAAAGCTTTATTGAAGATATTAAACACGCCCTGCACGCATCCAAGATCGTTTCCTATGCCCAGGGTTATGTATTGATGCGGGCGGCGGCCGCTGAGTACGGCTGGAAACTAAACTACGGAGGTATTGCACTGATGTGGCGCGGCGGGTGTATCATCCGTTCGGCATTCCTAAGTAAAATAAAGGAAGCATTCGATATCAATCCTTCGCTGGAGAACCTGCTGCTCGATCCATATTTCAAAGAAAAAGTGTTGTCGGAGCAACAGGCATGGCGAAGAGTAGTGGCGGCAGCCACCCTCAACGGGGTTCCTGTTCCTGCCTTTGCCACAGCCCTGGCCTATTTTGACGGTTACCGTTCAGAAAGACTGCCGGCTAATCTTTTACAGGCACAAAGAGACTACTTCGGGGCTCACACCTATGAAAGGGTAGATAAACCGCGAGGTATGTATTTCCATACCAATTGGACGGGTAGAGGCGGTGAAACATCCTCTTCTACCTATAACGTCTAGAGTTTTTGTTATTTCAGTTAAGTTAGCCGCAAAGACAGCAGATGGGGAAATTTAGGCCTCATCTTTTCTTTGCGGTTTTTCTTTTACTTTTATTCTGAGCTTCCAAAAACAGAGTAATGCTTTGATTACCAGTTAATCAATATCTATAAGTAATCGAAATGCATTCGGTTTACTCAATTTCCACATTTTTTCACCATAAATTTGATCGCCTCGGTAAGGAGCCTGGCATTTTGCGCATCGTCGGCATAGAGTTCAAAGTCGTAATCGAAATTCTGCGGCTCATTATTCTTATATGGTTTTATGAGCTTCTGTTTACCCTTGGTTTCGAACGCTATGGTCATCTCTTTGCCTGAAACCTTTGTTGAGATTGACTGTGCATTGATATCCGCCAGGTTAAATTCATAAATGTATTCTGTTTCCACACCTTTGCTATCGGTCTGTTTAACAGTGACTTTCCATTTGCAGGAATTCCCGTCCACAGCTTCCAATGCCTGGTCAAAGACATAGCTTCCCGTAGAGATGCTTTTCAGGTTCGCGGACAGACTGTTCATGATACTCTTTTCATCAGTAAGGTTCAGTGTTTTGGGCTTTATTTCTGTAGCAAGGAATTTCAGTGCGTTGATATAATTTTGTGCCGACCGTGTATCCTCAAAAAAAATATCCACCGAGGAAACATAGCTTTGCTGAACGCCTGATTTTGAAACTTTTATCAGTTTTTCTTTTCCGGTTCCGGCAATAACATATATTTTCTTTCCGCTGATGTTCAGGATGATGTTGTCTTTAGACAGGTCGGAAACATACAGTTCATTTATTTCCTCCACATCACCGCTGCTTTCTTTTGCAATTGCAGTTAACGTTAATTTATAGTTATTTCCTGCATCAACGGCCAGTTTCTGTTCAACGGTTTTTCCCGATTCGGTAACGGATAGTGTATTTGCTGTAAGCCAGTCCGAAGCTCTGGCCGCTTCTGTCCATTTTATCAGTCCGTCTTCGGTGTTGAGTATCGCATAGTTCAAGGCATTTGCCAGTTCCCTGGCCGATTCAATGTTATCGGAGAAAATTGTAAGATCATCATCATAGTTTTGTTGTTCCCCGTTCTTGAATATCTTGATCAGCTTTTGTTTTTCTTTGGTAACCAGTTCAAGCTTAACCTCTTTTCCGGAAACATCCACACTAACTTTCGGATCGAGATCGGGCAGATAGAACTGGTATTTTTCCTCTGTTGTGGTGCCTTTGGAATCGGTGTGTGAGGAAATATATGTAACCGGGCTTCCGGCAGCAGCGCCATAATCAAAGTTTTGCGAAACCTGATAACTCCCTGCCTGCACATCTTTCAGGTTGGTTTTCAGGTAATCGAGGGCCTGACTCACACCGCTCCATGATTTGTATTCCGGGTTAGCAAGAGGTACGGCATATTTTAACGCCTGTAATATATCTCTGGCTGTTTCCAGGTCAGGTATATAAATATCAAGTTCGTCATCGTAGTTTTGTGGCTCATTGTTTTTGGTCGCCTGGATAAAATCATCCGATGATTTCGTTTCAAGCTTTATCCACAAATCCTTTCCACTCACATTCATGGCCATTTTAGAAGGATCGATATCCGCCAGGTTAAACCTGAAATCTTCCTCGACTGCATTACCCTTGCTGTCGTTAGATTTTCTCACAAGGGTCACCAGGTAATTTTTACCGGCATCATACCCGAACGACTGCTCATATTCGGTGCCGCTTTTTACCGATTTCGAGATATTCTTTGCCAGCCAGTCCAGCGATTCTTTCATACTGCCCCAAGATTTTTCCTGAAGCCGGCATTCTTTAAGGTGACTCCTGAACGCATCCACCATGCTTCTTGCTTTATCCACTTCATCGACATAAATCTCGACCCCGGAAACATACCCTTTTATATTGCCGTCCTCCATCTCTTTTATGAATTTCTGAGAACCCTTTGTGATCATGCTCACCGTGATGTATTTGCTGACAGGTTTGAACTGAATGGTATTTTCATCGATATCGGGCAGGTAAAATTCCATCTGTGTTTTTGTTTCGCTACCCTTTTTATCGGTTTTTACCGCCGTAACCATAATGCCGCAATTGGCCTTATTGAAATAGTCGAAAGTATACCGGTACGTATAACTTCCAGCAGGTACTTCGGAATTAAAACCGCTGAGCCACTCCACAGGTTCTTTTTCCTGGGCCTGTATGAATAACGTAAGAAACCCGAACAAGGCAATTGCCGGTATTGCCCTGAATACAATGTTGCTTTTTTTCATTTCTGATCAGATTTAAAGGTTTTGACAAATTTATGAAAACCACCGGATTGTCAAGCCATCCTAAAAAAGAAAAAGTAATGAAGATATCCCATGTAGTGTCTATTTCTTTGTAATTTTGCCCTATGCACTGGCATTCAGGATGAAATATACAACATGATATCTGATCAGATCATACACCATAGTACGGGTATTTTAGCAGCTGTTGATTCAAACCTTTTTAAGGCAGTATCGACCGATGATCGTGAAGCCTATCATGATCTCAGGGTCAGCATAAAGCGTTTGCGGGCTTTGCTGAAAATTCTCCTTCCGGCTGTTAAAAAGAAAAAAACCATAAAATCCATAATACGGCAAACGACAACTGTCTTCAAAGCTGCCGGTAAAGTCAGGGATATGCAGGTTTGTGAAGACCTGGCCGGAGAGTATGAAAATCTTACCGGAATTAACCTGCAGCCTTTCAGGGATTATCTTGGGACCGCCATTTCGGATTCAAAAGTGAAGTTTAGAACCCTGATCCCTGCCGATCTCAGGAAGTTGTTCGGTGTTCATGCAAAGAAGATGGGTAAAAAAATAAACGCCATTCAAGGCTCATCACTTCGTTTACTTACCGGTAATTTTATTGAATCCAGACTCAGAAAGATCACAAAACGCAGCAACGAATATTCAGCAGTGAACCTTCACAGGCAGAGGAAAAACCTGAAGGAGTTACGGTTTACATTCGAGATGTTGAATGAAACAGATTCTGTTTCTGCAAGTGCAATAATTTCAATCACCGAGCTGACCGCTAAGATTAAAACAATGGAAGACCTCCTGGGAACATGGCATGATTATGCCGAACTAAAAAAGGCAGCCGGAAAATTCGTGAAAAAGTCGGTCATGAAGGAAAAGAAACAGGTGGCAGCCATAAATTCGTTTTGCGGATATATCTCATCGGATATAGTAAAATGCCTTGACGAATATTACAAAACCCTGGCGGAATTCAGGATAGATTTTGATGTATCCTGGCTGGAATGAGGTTAATCGTGATGCCTAACTATAATTTTCTCTCCATTCTTTATGGCAGCTAATTCCTGGAAATCCGCGTTGTTCAGTCTGCCAAACACATTCACCGCACTGTAGGCCATTGGCTTATTGCCGGAACTCACGGGTGTGGGTCCGAAAAATATGCAGAATGCAGGTCCTGCGGGCCAGTATCCCAGCTCACCGGGTTCAACTTCCCGCTTGGCGCCGGTTTCGGGTGAAATCTTCAGACCAATTGTAAAATAGATCTCTTCTCCCCAGGTTTGTACTACTCCTGTCACCGGCAGGGCATTATATATCGCCCCGGCTGTTGGCGTGTCATAAAGGTCAGCCTTGATACTGACCTTACCGATCTCGAGGATGATCGTTCTCATGATTCATTCGTTTTCAAAAATCAGGGTATCTGCATTTCTTTTATCCTTCTTCTTAAATATTCGCCTGAAAAACTGGATGATCGTCTCTCCCTTGATGTCAAGCAGATCTTTCAGCGATTCAATCTCATCTTCTTTGTAATCCGGACAATCGAGCGAACTTTTCACTTCATCTGAAATAGTGAAAGTGGCATTTCTGGAGTTTCTGTAAAGCGGATTGTTATATATCTTCTGCATAAATCTTGCCCATATGGGCAGCGCGCTGTGCGATCCCTGTCCGTAAGTCATTGATCTGAAACGGATTACCTGATTATCTCCTCCAACCCATACACCGGTTACCAGGTCGGGTGTGAAGCCGATAAACCAGCCATCGGTATTCTGTTGTGTTGTGCCTGTTTTGCCTGCAATATCGTTATCGAATCCATAAACCGAACGGAGACTAGCTGCCGTGCCATGATCAACAACACCCTTTAGTATTTCAGTCATTGTTTCGGCAACATTTTTACTGATCACCTGCTGAGGATTCCCTTTTTTATCGGCTTCATAAATTACGTTGCCGAACCTGTCTTCTATTCTTCGCATGTACACAGGCTCAACCCGCCTGCCATGATTGGCGAAAACCCCGTATGCATTCACCATTTCAAGCAACGAAACACTGGCTGTGCCCAGCGCAACCGAAGGCACTTCGGGCAATTCGGCAGATATTCCCAGCCGTCCGGCCATATCCTTTACCTTAGTAAAGCCGGTTTCCATGAGCAGATGCACGCTAATGGTGTTAACCGAATGGGTTAGTCCCCCTTTCATGGAATAAAAACCCCCATAAGACCTGTCGGCATTCCTCGGAGTCCAGTTATCATATGCTTCATACACTACCGAATCGTTTGGAATATAATCGCACGGATCGTGACCGTTTTCCAGGGCTGCCGCATAAATTACAGGTTTAAAGACAGAACCCGGCTGCCGTCGGGCCGTCACATGATCGTACTGGAAAAACTCATGATTGATACCGCCGACCCATGCTCTGACATAACCTGTTTTCAGCTCCATGGCTAATAAACCGGCATTCAGAAACTGAAAATAATGCCGGATCGAATCCACAGATGAAAGCATTTTTTCGACTTTACCCTCCCAGGTAAATACCTGCATGTTTACAGGCTTATTCATGAGCCTGATGATCTCATTGTGGTCTAATCCCTGTTTTTTCAGCCGGAGATACCGTTCCGAATGTTCGATCAGGTTATTGATAACTCCGTCATCAGCTCCCCAGGGTTTTCTGTTTTTCCATTCCCTATTGAACAGATCCTGCAGGTATTTCATATGTGCCCTCATGGCTTCCTCTGCATACCGCTGGAGATCAAAATTTATTGTTGTGTATATCTTTAATCCGTCGGTATATATATTATACTGCGAACCATCGGGCCTGGGGTTCTTTCTGCACCATTCCATGAGTTCAAGCCTGAGATATTCTCTGAAATAGGGTGCGGGGCCCTCGTTATGCGTAATACGCGTATAATTCAGCTTAACAGGTATTTTTTTCAGGGAGTCGGCTTTCACTGCATCCAGGTAATTGTTTTTAACCATCTGAGCCAGTACCACATTCCTGCGTTTCAGTGAATTTTCGGGTTGGGTCAGGGGGTTATAGATATTCGTGGCTTTTAGCATACCCACAAGGAGTGCAGCTTCCTCAATTTTTAAATCCCGGGGATGCTTCCTGAAAAATCTGAAAGCAGCAGTTTCTATGCCATATGTATTCTCCCCGAAAGATACGGTGTTGAGGTATAATTCAAGAATGTCTTTTTTGCTGTATGCTTTTTCAAGCCTGGTGGCGATAATCATCTCCCTGAATTTATTTACAGGCATGGTTATGATGAGAAGCCTTTTTCTGGGAAAAAGGTTTTTCGCCAGCTGCTGGCTTATGGTACTGCCTCCGCCCGAACTTTCTTTCTGAAGCAGCAGCGATTTGAACACTACCCTCAGCAAACTGCGCCGGTCAATCCCGTGATGGCTGTAAAACCGTTCATCTTCGGTGGCAACCAGGGCATCGATAAAATAATCGGGAATGTCGTCATATGCGATGTTCGTTCTGTTTTCGATATAATACCTTCCCAGCAGCTCGTGGTCGGCTGAAAACACTTCGGAAGCCAGGTAATTCTGGATAGTCTTTAATTTTTCCACCGAAGGGATCCTGCCGAATATCCCCAGGTATACGAGCAGAAATATCAGGATAAAAAACCCGGCAAGTGAGGATAATGCAATTGCTGCAAGTTTTATAAGATAGGTCCTGTCTACCCTGGTCTTCTTCCTTTTCTTCTTTGTTGCCATTTACCGTTATATTCTCCGGGAGGTTAACGCATTTGTCAGGTTATTCCGTAAACATGTTGTTCATGATATGATCAAGGTGTTGTCTCTCCTGTTCCTTCATTTCAATTTCCTGAAGGAGTTCAACGAATTGTGAATTCGGAAAGGGATTGGAAGCCAGTACACTCCGGATCCTGCTTAGAAAAACTTCTCCGGAGGCTCCAGACAGTTCGCGGTAAACAAGCAATGCAAGAGCAATATCCTCTTTTACATAGGTGATGCAGTTTTCGGGTACCCACCCTGTAACCGATTTCTTTTCGGTGATGATGCGTGCAAAACCATCTTCCTTCCCGGTAACTGCAACGAGGGTCATGGCTGAAAGTGTCACATCACTTATGGTAAGCTGGTCAGGGCGTTTATATACCAATGCTTCTTTCTGAATCGCACCGGGTTCAGCATTTGTGATGATCGCCATTTCAGGCACCCAGACTATTGATCCGTCGGATAATTCAACATTTAGATAGAACTGGTTATGAAAGGTCGAATCACATGTTTTATGACCGTTAAAAACAACAGGCTCACCCAGATTCAGATGGCCGATTATTGCTGTTTTCTTAACGGGTTCTGATCTCAGGGATATTTTGTCCCACATGCAAACAGAAGGTATGCGTTTCAATTCGGTCTCATCACCGGATTCCTGACTATTCCGGACATCGCTTCCGCAGGAAGCTAAAAACAGCAGGATATACAATACCGCAAATTTACGGATCAGATCGAACATGGTCACTGCACATAAATAGTAAATTCTCCAAATATAAAAAAGCTAAAAATGAAAATGCATTAAAACTGCTTTTTTCTGAGATAGTTTAAATGTTTATGGCTAAGGACCGCCAATATGAACAAAATAACCCCTGAAGTCTTTATCATCCTGAATTTTATATGGTTATAGATGAATATAAAATAAAAGCAATCCTGATGGCAATTGCTGCATCGATTATTCTGACAAATCGTATTTGCCGGCGACGGTCCCGAACAATTTTAAGAATCAGAAAAGGTTTTTTTTGTACCTTTAATTTTGAAATGACACAAGATGGATGCAAAGGACCGTGTTATACTAACGCTGAAAGATACAGATAAAGCGCTCATTTTCGGCGACATAGCCAAAATTACCGATCGAGTGAAAAATGTTGTAGACAAAGCGCTGAAGGAATTGAGACGGGGAAAAAAATAGTTTCTCCGGTACGCCGTTCCTGGCAGATAAAATTTTGAGGTATGACCCGCTATTCTTCCGAAGAGTTTATTGAAACGCTGCAGCATTCGGATCCACCTGAAGAGTTCAACCAACTGCTTCAGGCTCTGTGGTTTGATGCTAATGGCGACTGGGAGGCGGCCCATGAGTTGGTGCAATCGGTCTATACTCATGAAGCGGCATGGATACATGCTTATCTGCACCGCAAAAAGGGTGATCTCGACAATGCCCGCCACTGGTATTCGAAAGCCGGCAAAGACATACCTGATCATTCATTCAAGGAGGAATGGGATCTGATGCTCGAAGAATTTCTGTGATTGCCCGGCATAACGGAAGCCGGTTTATATACTGATCAGATATGTACACATACTGCTGCAAAATACTGGGCGTAAGGCCGGTTTCGGAAATGGCCGAGATTAAACGGGCATTCCGTCAAAAAGCAAAACTCCTTCATCCCGATTTAAACCCTTCACCGGATGCACAATCCGAATTCATCCGGGTGAAAAAGGCGTTTGATTACATTACCCGGTTTCACGGAGTATTCACAAGCCATTTGCAGGTGTACGAGAGTGCAGGCTACAGGAAAGATCCTTATTACCACAGTTCCGCCTTTTCACGGGATCGGTACCGCAGAATGTCAGCACAGCACTTCCATAACCGAGTAAAGCACAAAGAAAATTTTGATTTCAGGACCACGGTCTTTGGAAAGGTAGTGTATTATTTCTTTCACCTTATTTTTCTCTTTGCAGGGATATACATCACTGCAGGTCCCATGATTTCTGTCCTTAAGGACGGCATTGATCCTGAAAAAAGTGCTGTAGCCACCCTATTTGTCGCTTTCTGTGCTTCGTTGTTCGGTATCATGATGATTGTGATGATCATCCTGTCCGGGCTATCCATAGATGTTCACCTGAAATTTTTTTCGGCCGGATATAGGTTCAGGTTAAGGCTTTGACATTCCCGCGTGCCACATGTATATCAGGTTAGAGCATTTTCGCGCACTGCCGGTCAGGTCGTGGTAAGAAATATCGGTGATGCTTACGAATCCGGTGATCTTGTTGATATCACTTCCCGGTGACGGAAGCACCGGCCTGTCGGTTAATGGTTCCCACAAAATTCCGACTACAAAAGGCAGATCGGCAAGGCGCTTCGTTTGTTCATACAGGTATCCGGCCCTTTGAGCAGGGGTGTAACGTTTGGTCACTGAAGGAATATCCTGATCACCATGCAACGGCAGGTTTTCAATTTCAACAAATACAGGTTTTCCACCTGCATCATATACTTTTTTAATGGTTTCGCTGCCTGCATGCTGCTGATCTGCAAATACAACAATGATATCACAATACCTGCCGGTTTTCTGCAATTCGGTTATATCCTGACTTTTGGTGTGAATTGCGGGCCCCATATAGAGATGCGCCGGATCGTACTTTTTGAGGGTATGTGAGATAGTCCTGAAGTATTTATCGATAAACGCCGATTCAAAATCGGAATAAATATTTTGTAAATCATCATATTCAGGAGCGGGGATGTTCCGGATTGAATCCCACGAAGCATAATCACTTCCAAGCGAAGCATTCAAATTCCTCAGCGACCATCCGTAGCGCTGTTTAACCAATATCTCCCATTGATATCTCGAAGGTGCATCAGCAGGAAGGATCCTGAGAAGGTTGTTACTATGGAACTCAAGATCGTTGTCGACCAGGTAACCCAGAAGAAAGCTGTCGGTTACATTATCCCTCATTTTTGTAAAGAGGGAGTCTATATAATTTTCCCATCGCGGATCGAAGTAGTCGCAGAGAGTATTGCCGATCAACAGATCACTTTGCCGGTTTGTATTTATAACTGATATATAAGGTATCGCCGGAGCTGAATAGAACCCTTTTTCTACGGCACATAATACCGTGTTGAATCCCCAGCTATCTATACGTGCATCAAGCGACTGCTGCCATTTTTCGAATGAACCGTATTTTCGAAGGATATTATAGGCATAAAAGCTGAACCTGTTTTCCGAAAGGTATGCCTTATCAAATTTGCTTTCCCTGCCGGGAAGCCCTTCAATAAGGTCTTCATTATTAGTAATGACTATGGCATCTTTCCGAAGTCCATCCTGAGAAATTCTGCCAACACCCAAACCCCAGAAGGGATATCCCAGCGGACTTATGATCCACCAGGCTTCATCAATACTGGTTGTATAAAAACTACCCCGCGCCCGGTATTTTTTGCCATCTTTCCAACCCCCGTATCTGCCAGTAGCCAGCTTATCTGAGTCTGCTGAAAAAGCATTTTGTCCTGCTATGTGTTCATCCTTCAATTCATCGGTACTCCCGATTTTCTCTGGCCAGCTCCCCGCATAGCGCTGTCCGAACTTATCAATCACCGGATTTTGAGCAACTTCGAGGTATGGCAATACCTGCAATCCGGTAAGGACTATTGATTCCAAATGATTGTTTCCTGCTGCTCCGATTCGCAGGTATTTAATTTTTATGCTGTCGGATTTGTCCACGATCAGAGGCAGCTCGTCGAGGTCAAGCCTGAAAAACACTTTGGTGTTTTCAGGAATGGTGAGGGTGTCGTTGATCATACCATACCGCCCGATAAGCGCAATCCTGATCCCTGAAGGAGCCGGAGCGGGATTGTAGAGATCCAGTTGCAGATGGCGTGCATTTTTCCAGTCGGCATCCATCCCGAAAAGATTTACCGGAATGTCTGCAAAAGCATCCCGGCCGGTAAATAAAAAGGCCATACCCTGTATAGCCGTTTTATTAAAAGCACTTAGCCGGGTATTGTGTGTAAAGGGTCTGTTCATGCCTTCCCGGCTGTCTTTTGAAAACTTTACCGGATCTGCACGATGAGCCGGCCCCTGAAGTTTTAAAGCGATCGTTGCCAGTTCATCACCCGAAATACCGGAGTTTTCAATATTTTTACATGAAACCGGAATGATCAGGAAGAATATCCAAAGCAAATGTATTATCCCTATGTTCTTCATTGAAAGAGGTTAAGGTTTCTGAAATCAATTCATAGTATTGTTCACGGTGATTTTCAAAATTAACAGATAATTTTAAATAATTGTACATACTCTACATGCGCACTTTTAGATGAATCACGGGTATGAATCCCCAAAGCAAGCTTTGGAAACTAATTCCGCAGCAGAGCTACGGGGAACCGATCCCGCCTGGGGCGGGAGAGCTCAGCGCAGCTAATCAGACCCTCCGCCTTCGGCGGGATTATTCCCGTTGGTCATGAGACCACTTCGTTCAGTTATTCGCCACGCATTTGCGTGGCTCATGAGAACGTTTCACTTAGTAGTTCAACTTACCCCCGATAATTATCGGGGTCAATGCACTGCGTTTTTGAAATTTGAGTTTCACGAATAAAGGTAAATTTTATTGCCTGATTGCAAATCGTATACCATCTTTTTTTGTATACCGGTATGCACCAAAAAATTGCCGGACATTTTACAAGTCCTTATTCTTTCTCAGGTAATGAATGCTGCAGGCAAAAAAAAATGCCATGCAGAGCATGGCATGAGGATATATAAACCAGGAGATAAAACCAAAGATCACTTATCTCCCGGAATCCAATGGTTCTGATCAAGCATCCAATCTTCGACTTTCAGTGGTTCATCGGCAGAGGTGCTGTTATCCAGTTCATTCAAGGTTTTGCTGAAGTGAGCCTGATCCAGCATCCAGTCTTCGATGACCAGTTTTTCTTCAACCACTTTATCATTATTCATGTAAGATGTATTGCCGGCGAAATAGTCTTCATCGAGCATCCATCCTTCAATCCTGAGTTCAGGATCTTTGGTTTCAGCCGGATCAATTACTTCTGTATTATTTTCTGCTAAGCAATACCAGGTGGCCGGGTTCATCATCCAGTCTTCGGTTTTCATTTCTGATTCCAGTACTGGTAAGGTCAACGCAACTGCAGCAACGCTATGGTCATATGACTGAACATGGTTTACCGAGCTTGTTATATCGTTAAGCAATTCCCTGAAAGTAGTCGTGTGGCTGTATCCGGTATAAAAAGTTGCAGCCTTCTGTCCGTCAAGTGTCATAAAAACTGCTGACAGTAAAAACATCAATGCTGTTATCCGCATTCCGGTTTTTGCATTTGCCTTTGTTGTTTTCATTTTTTTATCTCCTGTTTTGGTTATTGATTGAATGGTAAACATTTAACATTTATCGTGCCAAACTTTATATATATTTATATATCAATGTTTTATATACCATATGAGAGCCGGCTTATAATGTTAAAAGTGACCGCTGGAAAACAGTAGACGTTCGGATTCGTACAATTAGTCACAAGGGATCGTAAGAAAAAACGTTCAGGGAATTCAGGCAGGGATAAATTTTCGTAGAACAAGCCTGTTATCAGATCCCGGTTCGGCCTTCAGCACAATGTTGAATTTACTCAGTTCAAGACAAAGATAAAAATCCTGTTCAGGACAATGGTGCTGTGTATCCGGATTAAAAAACCGTCTGCCGCTGGTTTGCCTGATGGTTTCCACCATCTGTTCATAATCGGTTGGTGTGTTTTCAAGCTGCGATTTGATATATTCTGCGCAATATGTATCTTCTTCAACAGGGTATTTCGAGGAGTACCCCATACAAACCAGCGAAACAATTGCAGGATTTGCGGCCCTGAGGTACCGGATGATGGCCTCCGCATTTACAAAACTTCCTGTTATCAATTCATCAGCTCCGGAAGCACTTACCAGTCCTTGTGTCCCTGCACTTGTGGTATGTATAATCGTTTTGCCTGTAAAATCGAAATTTCTGATCTCAAAGGGTGAATTGCCAAAATCAAAACCCGGCATTTTTTTATTATTCCTCTCCCCGATCAGAATATATTCCGGATTTTCTTCCTTAAGCCGGTATGCAAAATCAATATTCCCGACCGGAAAAATAGCGTCTACACCCTGATCAAATAAATAACAGGTCAGTGAAAACGCCCTGAACACATCGATGATAACCGTCAGCCCTTTGGCCTGCCTGGCGCCTTCCACCAACTGCAATATCTGGATGTTCATTTCAGGAGTATTGTTCCAGCTGGTAAAGAAACAAAAATAAACCCGTAATCAATGGGGTAATCACCTTATTTCCGTGCTTTAAAGAAACGTAAAGAAAAGATATCGAACTGCGGTAAATTGAGATAAAGCACAAACTGAATAAAAAGAACGATCAACGTTCCAAATGTGATACAAGACAGGGTTTCAAGCACATCTGAAAATCGGTTTCCCACAATCCCTTCTGTTGAAAATATATTCAACACAACCGAAAGCATAAAAAGAAGCCTCAGCGTGAACATTAACCGGGGATTCAAGGTATTTTTAAGTTGATACAAAAACACAAAGACCAGCATGTATGAAAACCATAGAAATACAAAATAAGGTTGCCATGCCAGAGGGGTCAGCAGAGGAATAGCCGAAAGAACAAAAGAATATTCAAAGATGGCTTTCATGCTTTTTCGATCAGTGAGTTTATGCCTGAAACGAATTGCAGGATAAAGAGCAGCAACCAGTATGAACAGATACGTGAATTTTTTTACAGCTTCGGCTTTAATGCTCAGGAAATTGACATAAAAACCAATGCCCGGATTTTCGCCGGTCAGGAATCTCAGCATTAATCCAAAAAGCGACTGATTCTTATGATGTATCGTTGGAGGAGGTGAAGCAATTTCACGATACCAATAGGTATAATAGTCGATGGTTTTTTCAGTACCAAATACAAGCAGGGAAACCGAATTTATGAGGACCAAAAAGAAAAGTGTCCATGCAACCGTTTTAAATTCCCGTTTAAACAGAAAATACAAGAACAGAAAGATCGTGTATACTTTAATTGAAATGCTGAGTGCAAGAAAAAAGGAAGCCGGAACAGATTTTCCACGAATGAAATAAAAGACAGAAAGGCATGCAAGAAAAAGCATGTAAATATTGATCTGAATATTATCAAAATTATCCAGCATGAACCTGAAAATTATTAGAATAGGAAAAAATACCAGGGGCTCTGACAGGGTTATTTCATTTACCTTTTTTTCCCTGCCCAGTGGAATCACCAGCCTTCTTCCAAAAGATATATTGATCATCAGGCGTATTATAAAAAACATGGCTACCATACTTCCTGATATCCAGATGAAACGCACCATAAAATAGCTGGCTGCATTTCCCAATGTTAACAAAACACTAAATATGGAAAAAAAAGGAGGCCAGGTATTATAAGGATCTGAATATATATCTCCCCCGGTAAGCAGGAGTTCTCCTGCCCGAATATACCCTGCAAAATCGCCGTCTCGCATGGAATCCCTGATCAGCTCAAATATGAGCGCTAAGCCCAGGATGATCCATACAATGTATACCAGGGTTCTTTGTAACTTGCTCATTGCAGATTGAAATGGAGAATATTCTTCCGGCTAATACGCTATGATTATACAATCAGGTCTTTCTGAAATATTCTGTATTTCTTATATACATAGCCTCCAAGTTTTTCATATTCTGCCCTCATTTTGGTATTGGTTTCCAACACCAGATGGCTGTCGATTACTTCCATGCCTCCTGACTGAGCCTCTTGAAGCAGCCTGACTCCCATCAATGCATCAAGACCATAGTTGCGGTATTCCTCCTTAATTGCGCCCAGCATCATAACCAGAAGCCTGGTTCTGCGGCTTGCCATTATTATTCTGATCAGACCCAGCGGAAACAGCCGCCCCCTGGCAAGCCTTATTCCTTCGGCAACATCAGGGATAGCCAGTAAAAAGGCAACCACCCTGTTATCTTTATCCAGGATGAGCTTGACATATTTCGGATCGATTACAGGCAGATAACGGCTTGCCATATAATCCATTTCACCGGGGTCAATCTGTGAAAAACCATAGATATGCTGAAAGGTTTCATTTACCAGGTGAAAAACGGGCTTAATATATGGCCTCAGTTCACGCCTGGTTGTGAATTCCAGCATGCGGATATTATTTCTTGTCAGGGTCCTCTTCCTGATCTCTTCATAAAAGTCGGGGATTTTTTCCGGAACCTTCAGTTTGTATACAAAGAGATCGACCGACTGTTTATAATTTTGATTTTTAACCAGTTCTACAATGTATTCAAAATTGCAATTTGTAGCGATGACAATCGGCTCATCGAATCCTTCGATCAGCAGGCCCTGGGGATCTTTATCAGAAAATCCCAAAGGACCCACCACCCTTGTCATTCCCTTTTGCTTTGCCCATTGTTCAATAAAATCAAGTAATGCAGCGGTTACTTCCTGGTCATTTATGCATTCAAAATTAAAAAATCGGGCATCCCGGGTATTGTGCTCACTGTTATACTTATGGTTTATGATTCCCATTACACGGCCAACAAGATGGTTGTTCCGATAAGCCAGTGCAAGAACAGAATCGCAATGTGCAAACGAACGGTTTTTCCGTGGGTTGTAAAATTGCCACTCATCGATATACAGGGGGGGGACCCAGTTTTTATGGTCACGGTGCAGTTTCGCCGGCAGGTGGATATACTTTTTCAGATCCCTTCTCGAGGTAACAACTTTAATCTCTACCGTCATCAGGCATAAATAAATCGAACGAAATATAACCAATTTTTTAAAATATTTGTCCCTGAAAGCAAATGAAATCGTTTTTTTCTTATTTTTAGGCAAAATTGTATTGCGTTATTGTATAAAAGACACCAATAATCATCTAACCAAATCCTTCAGGAAAAATGTCTGATCAAAGTCTGTGGCTTAATCCTGCCATAATATGGTTTCTTATCGGGTTGATCCTGCTCTTGCTAGAGATCGCTGTTCCCGGTTTTGTCATTATCTTCTTCGGGGCAGGGGCCTGGATCACGGCACTTTGCTACCTGTTCTTCACCACAGGTATTAACCTGCAGGTTATTATCTTCACATTGAGTTCCGTTATTCTGTTGTTGATATTCAGAAGATACCTGCAAAAACAGTTTTTCGGAGGAAATAAGGAAAGGGTTGATACCCTGGGTGATGAATTTATCGGTAAAACAGCAGTAGCGGATGCCGACATTAGAAAAGGCTTTCCCGGGAAAATCAGCTTCAAAGGTACGACCTGGACCGCCATCTCTGAAGAGACAATCCCTAAAGGATATCTTGTGGAGATTGTCGGCAGAGAAAGCATCAATCTGATTGTAAAACCCATAAAATAAGCGTAAAGGAGAAATATTTATGGATCCTATGATTATTATTTACATTGGCCTTGCCATTTTTGCTGTTATTGTCATTCTATCCACCGCAAAAGTGGTCCCGCAGCGATCTGCATTTATTGTTGAAAGACTGGGTAAATACCAGCGTTCCCTGCAGGCAGGTTTTAATTTGCTTTTTCCCTTTGTCGATAAGGTCAGGTATCGTCTTACTTTGAAAGAACAAGCCATTGACGTGGCCTCTCAGATTTGTATTACTAAAGACAATATCGCCGTTGAGGTTGACGGTATACTATACCTTCAGGTGATCGATCCGGCAAAGGCTTCTTATGGAATCGACGACTATAAATTTGCCTCCATTCAGATCGCCCAGACAACGATGAGAAGTGTCATCGGAAAGCTCGAACTCGACAAAACCTTTGAGGAACGGGAAACCATAAATTCATCCATCGTGGATGCGGTGGATAAGGCAAGCGACCCGTGGGGAGTGAAGATCACACGGTATGAAGTGAAAAATATCACACCCCCGCAAAGCATTAAAGATGCCATGGAAAAACAAATGCGGGCCGAACGTGAAAAACGGGCAATGATCGCCGAATCTGAAGGCGAAAAACAGGCAAAGATAAATGTTGCCGAAGGTGACAAGCAGGAGCTGATCAAACGTTCTGAAGGGGAAAAACAACGGAAGATAAACGAAGCTGAAGGCCGTGCTTCAGAAATCGAGGCGGTGGCTAATGCCACGGCGAACGGGATCAGGGCTATATCCATTGCAATCAATGAAAAGGGAGGGAAAGACGCGGTAAATCTTAGGATTGCAGAACAGTACCTGACGGAATTCGGTAAGCTTGCTTCATCGAACAATTCCATCATTATCCCAACCAACCTTTCGGATATATCAGGAATGATCGCGACAGCCACTTCTGTTTTCAAGGAGTTCGACAAACCAAAACCAAAAGCCGGGTAATTTTTCAGTGAAAAGCGAACATAATATTTTGTATTTTGTTAGAATAGTATAGTTTTGTGCCTTGAAATAAGGGCATTGAGCAAAAGCAACACGGAATGACCTTACAGCTTCATATCGTTTGTATTTGATTCATCGCCTGCATTTCGGGAAGTTTTAATCTTTTAATTTATTTTTTATCATGAACATTTTTATTGCAAAATTGAATTTTCGGACAACCAGCGAAGTCCTGAAACAAACTTTTGAAGAATTTGGTGAAGTCACTTCAGCCAAAGTAATTGTTGACCATGCCACAGGCCGCTCCAAAGGTTTCGGCTTTGTTGAAATGCCCAACGACGATGAAGCCGCCAAGGCCATCGATGAGTTGAACGATGTTGAACTCGAGGGAAGTAAAATTGTGGTTAAAATAGCCAACCCAAGGAACGATAATGGAGGCAACCAGAGAAGTTACAGGGACAGACAAAGTGCATAACGTCATTTGATTATTCATGATCTTTGCTCCAGGGTGCAGGATCATTTGATCAGACAAAATATTGCAATGAAGGGGTTTACGCAATTGTGTAAACCCTTTTGTTTTTCAGGCTTTCCTGAATGTCATTCCCAGCCTGCTCCCATGCAGGGCAAAAAGTCTAATTCCAGCGGAACTTCCCTATTTCCACCGGCGTATGTTCCTGTGCTGTGAGATTTCTGCCGGAACCCTTAACGGCTGATCCCTGACATTTCCTCGAGGGCCAGAATAAGAGCCTGGGTTCCTTTTTTTCCCTTCCCTTTTTCCTTTAACAAATTGTAAAGCTTATATGCCAGCGACAATCCGGGCAGGCTGATGCGCATTCTTCTGGCTTCATCGAGTGCAATCCCCATGTCTTTAATGAAGTGGTCGATATAAAACCCCGGTTCCAGATCACGTTTTATTATTCGCGGAGCAAGATTATCCAGGGTCCAGCATGCAGCGGCTCCCCCGCTAACGGAAAGCAACATCGTCTCCGGATCAAGACCCGACCGGTAAGCATACAGCAGGCTTTCACACACACCAATCATAGTCGATGCGATGGTTATCTGATTGCACATCTTGGTATGCTGGCCAGATCCGGGGCCGCCCTGGTGGATTATCTTTTTACCCAGCAAGCTCAGCAAGGGCATTATGCTGTCGAATACCTTCCTGTCTCCACCGGCCATTATGGAAAGGGTTGCATTCCGGGCGCCAACATCACCGCCTGATACAGGAGCATCAATAGCTGAAGCCCCTTTTTCTTCAGCCCTTTCAGCAATCTCAGCTGCCAGGCTGGGACTGGTGGTTGTCATATCGATAAGCACCTTTTTTTCTGCTATCTTCCGCATAAGGCCTCTTTCACCGAAATACACTTCGTGCACATCTTCGGGATACCCGACAATAGTAAACACCACATCGCATTCTGATATCATCTCCGCAGGTGAATCCACCCATATGGCACCCTGGTGAAAGAGTGCATTTACCTTTTCACGGGTACGGTTGTAGACATAACCTTTAAATCCGGCCGAGAGAATATGCCCGAACATCGGCTGACCCATTACGCCGGTTCCGATCCACCCTATACGGGTTTTCTTACTGATGGAAAATAGCTTCTGCATTATGGTATGTTTTAAAAAAAGATTTGTGGTCTTTTGAGGTATTGCCGTACAAGGTTTCGCTGAAATTCTGAAAAATTATTGTTTTCAAGATGAAACTCCCTGAGGCTTACCATTCCGCCTATCTGCCTCTGTAAAAGATGCAGTTTGTTGTCGCGGAGATCAAGATATTCAAGCTTATCAAGGTTACCGATATATTTTGATACGGAATATATTTTATTGTCGTTCAGGTAAAGCTCCTTCAGATTTTTCAAATCGCCAACTCCGTTTTCTATTCTCTCGATGTTATTCCTGCCCAGGTTCAGGTATTCAAGCGAAACCATTGTAAACAGGCTGACGGGTAGTACGGTGATGGAATTCAGCTCCATATCCAGCCGCCTTAATTTCGGCAAATTTCCAGGTTTATAAGCAATCGATGTTATTTTATTGATGCTAAGGTTCAGTTCTTTGAGTCCCGGATATACCCCGTTCTGCATATTCATTCCGGCGATCCTATTATTTGAAAGATTAAGCTTCTCCAGTTTTCCCATTCCTGACAGGTCGGGGATTTTTGCAAGGTTATTAGCGGAAAGGTCAATTATCCTCAATGCTTTCATGTTTTTCATGCCTTTGGGGACCAAAGTCAGGTTATTCCTGCTCAGGTTTAATTCGGCGATAAGCTGCAAGTCCCCTATACTTTCGGGAAGGCCTTTCAACCGGTTATTGAACAGGCTGAGTTCCCTAAGCCTTTCCAGATTTCCAAAATCCTCAGGAAGGCTAATAAGCCTGTTTTTTTCAGCCAGCAATACTTCAAGGTTTACCAAAAGGGTTATTGATCGTGGCAGCGAATCGAGCTGATTCCAGTTTACGTCGAGTTTCTGAAGTTTCAACAGCTTACTTATTTCGGAGGGTAAACCGGTAAGTGCATTTGAAAATAGGTCGAGTTCTTCAAGGTTTGAAAGGGTCGCTATACCCGGCGGAACAATTGACAACCGGTTCTCACCCAGCATTAGTTTTTGCAGGTTGGTGAGTGTCCATAATCCTTCGGGTAGAATGGTTATTGAATTGTGCCGGAGATAAAGCTCCTGCAAATTTTTTAGCTTAAATACCTGAACAGGTATTTCCTCCAATCCTTTACTGTCGAGATTCAGCTTATACACCTTTCTTTTGTTAAGCATCGCTTCGTCAAGTGAACGGTAAACTTTTTCCTTATCCAGCGCTTCCTTGCTTTTCAGCGCTTTCTGCGCATCACTGTTGAAATGGTGAAGAACCAAAACAATCATCATCACCGGGTAAATTCTGTTCATAAGCAATCTTTTCCTTTTCTGAATCATTCCTAAACAATTTTCAAAGTAATGTATTTTTTTTTAATAACCGTTGTCCATCCCAGCCTGATTGGATCCGCAATCGTGGAAACCTGTAAAAATAAATCATAGGTTGCCCGGTTAAAACTTGATCGGTAACGTTAACCAGGTCAATATTTGTGCATGCAAATAAATCGACTGCTCACCCACCTGAACGTTTTTCGGTAAGGTGCGTGCATGAGTCAACCCAATACCTCAAATAAATAATTACTCCCGGGTCATAGGTTATAATTAAAGTATTAAATTTAATACATTTACAATGGCCAAAGGTGATTGTCATGAATGGCCATCTTTATAAACCAAAAACCATTAACAAACCGACCTGTTCATTTTATGCATTTCTTGAACTTAAAATCGTAGCCATGATCGCAATTTTTGTGCATATCTGGGTTAAAAAAAAGCATATCCATGAATTTCTGGAAGCTACCGTTGCCAATCATAACCAGTCGGTCAGGGAACCCGGCAACCTGAGGTTCGATATCCTCAGGGATGCCGCTGAACCGAATAAGTTCGTGCTATACGAGGCATATGAAAGCGAGGAAGCTGCTGCAGCCCATAAAAGCACACAGCATTACCTTACATGGAGGGATACTGTGGAAGACTGGATGAAGAAACCCCGTGAAGGCAGGAAACACATGATCCTTTACCCGAAAGACAAGGAGCAATGGTAAGTGCATTCCGTTTTTCAGGAATTCCCGAGATCATTTTCGGGCCGGGCAGTCTGGATAAACTTCCCGCTATACTAAGCCGCTTTGGCAACAGGTATCTTCTGATCACGGGAGCTTCTTCGTTTGCCTCGGGCCGGAAAGGAAAAAAATTTTTGGAAAAAATGGAAAAGGAAAGCGGAGCTTTGTATCGCGGGCGCGTGATCAAAGAACCGTCGCCAGCCGATATTGATGAGATCGTCAATGAATACAGGGGCAAAAAATGTGATGCCGTTATTTCTATTGGCGGAGGGAGTGCGATCGATTCGGGTAAAGCTGTTGCAGCCATGCTCACCCTCGACAGTCCGGTTGCCGAATATCTCGAAGGAGTGGGTAGCAGGCGCCATCCTGGTACGACACTGCCATTCATTGCCGTTCCGACTACCGCAGGTACAGGCAGTGAGGCAACAAAAAATGCAGTCTTATCTGAGGTTGGACCGGCAGGGTTCAAAAAATCCCTGCGCCACGATCATTTTATCCCCGATATCGCCCTCATCGATCCTGAACTAACACTTAACTGTCCGCCTGAAATTACTGCTGCTAGCGGAATGGATGCACTCACACAGCTTCTGGAATCCTATGTATCCGTATCGTCGAATGAAATGACTGATTCGCTTGCGGTAAGAGCTATAGAGCTGATCTTCAGTAATCTGGAATATGCACTTTTCAACGGCGAGGATCTCAAAGCACGGTGTGCGATGTCCTATGCCGCATTAATTTCAGGAATCACCCTGGCAAATGCGGGGCTGGGAATCGTACATGGTTTTGCTTCTTCAGTCGGATGCCGGATAGATATACCTCACGGGATCTTGTGCGGCAATCTCGTGGGAATAGCCAACAGAATGAATGTTGAAAAAATGCTGGCATCGGATCCCGAAAACAGTGCATTGATCAAATATAGCAGGCTTGGCAGAATGGTCAGCCGTTCAATGTTTAATACGGTTGCTGAGAATGCCCTCGCGCTGGCCGATAAGATCGACGAGCTCACAGATAAGCTGAATATCAACAGGCTGGGACAGTATGGACTCGATGAAGCTCAGGCAGCGAAGATCGTACAGGAAACCGGACAGAAAAATAACCCGGTTCCGATGACAGACAACGAGCTGTTAAATATGATACGGAGCAGGTTATAGAGTACACATAACCAGATCTTTAAGTTGAAGTTTATCGATATTACCTGTGTTTCTTCCCAGTCTGGATAAACGACGGAACCAGATGATCTCTAACTTTATTATTATGAGCAAAACATATCCGGGCATTTGCCGTATAACTGGGAAAGATTTGAAAAATCAGAGAAAAAACGCTAAATTCATATACTCTATTCACTACACATGAGTTATCAGGTACTGGTCGTTGATGATACAAGCGCCAACAGGGAACTGGTCAGCAGCATACTGAGCACATCGGATGGCAGTTACAAAGTATTACAGGCTGTGAACGGAAAGGATGGATTCGACAAGGCAGTTGAATCACTCCCCGATGTGATCCTGATGGATCTGCGTATGCCTGAGGTGGATGGCATCGAGGCGATCAAGATGCTGAAGAACAATGAATCGACAAAAAATATTCCCATAATCGTGCTCACTGCCTTCAGCTCCTCCGAAAGCCTTTCGGAATCATTTGAGATAGGAGCATTCGACTACCTCACCAAACCTATCTCTGCCGGAGAATTGCTGTCGAGGCTTAAAAAAGCACTCGGAGTAACCGAAGAAATTAAAAAAATCCAAAGTAAAGCGAACGATCTTGAAAACCTCGTTCTTGTTACAGGAAATTCCCAAAATTCATTTATTCTTGTAAAAACTGACGGGGAACTTGAATGGGCCAATGAAGGTTTTACACATATCCATGGCCTGTCTCTTCAGGAATATAAGGCAAAATACGGAACCACAATTTTCAGTTTGTGCCAGGAACCGGAGATTATAGCCCAATTCAACCAATGCATTGCCAACAAAACATCATTCGACTATTCAACTCTGATTAAGACACGAAATGGAGAAAAGAAGTGGTTGCAAACATTCATCTCACCCAAATTCAATGCAGAAGGTGAGGTTGAAAAGCTTATTGTTACAGAAATTGATATCACCGGCCTGAAAAATAAGGAAGACGAGTTAAACAAGCGAAACCAGTACATGCAATCTGTAATGGAAAATCTCGGGCAGGCAAACCGTAAACTCGAAGAACAGACCAAAGAAATCAACCGCCAGAAACAACTCATTCAGGAAGAGCAGAATAAATCTGAGAAGTTGCTGATGAATATCCTTCCTTTCGAGATCGCACGCCAGCTAAAATCGAAAGGGACCGCGAGTACCAGACAATATAAGACCGTTACTGTGATGTTTACCGATTTCAAAGGCTTTTCAACGCTGACAAAAGAACTCGAACCAAAAGATCTGGTGAATATTCTTGACACCTACTTTGCAAAATTTGATGAGATCATCGGTAAACATTATCTTGAAAAAATTAAAACCATCGGTGATGCCTATATGTGTGCCGGAGGTCTGCCGCTGAGAAACAAAAGCAACCCGTTCGATGCAGTACTTGCCGGACTTGAAATTCAGAATTATATGAATCATCTGAATGATTCGAAAGTCCTTAACAATATGTCAATCTGGGAGCTGAGGATTGGTATCCATACCGGTTCGGTTGTAGCAGGTGTTGTCGGAAGGAAAAAATTCGCGTACGATATATGGGGAGAAACTGTAAATGTCGCCAGCCGGATGGAGCAATCGGGTCATGTAGGTATGGTGAATGTATCGGAAGTGACCTATGGGTATATTAAAGATTTTTTTGAATGTGACTACAGGGGCAAGATTGAAGCCAAGAACCACGGTAAAATAGATATGTATTTCGTGAACCGGCTTAAAGAAGAGTATTCCGAAGACAAGCACGGGTTTATCCCCAACGAAAAAATCATTAACCTGGTCAACAGGTTCTAGCATTATTTATGCCTGCTTTCGAGAACGCTGACCACATCCTCGATCCTTAATCCTCTGGCGGTCAACAATACCAGAAAATGATACATCAGATCGGCTGCTTCATTCAGGAACAGCTCCCTGTTGTTTTCATCCATTGCCTCGATCACCAGTTCAACTGCCTCTTCACCAACTTTCTGTGCAATTTTATTTATTCCTTTGGAAAAGAGCTTTGTGGTATATGAACCTTCAGGCATGACCAATTTTCGCTGCTCGATGAGGTCCTGCAAAAAAACTATAAAATCGATTTTTCCTGCTGCCATTTCTAGTGGTATTTTTGTTGAATATTTCTTTTTATAATTCTCCGAAAGCAATACTCAAAATCCAGGACTACAACCCCTGAACCTAAAATCTGTTTGCCCTGCCTGCGCCTGTCTATCGACAGGTAGAGCAGGCAGGCGACAGGTGGAGCTTCGGAGGACAAGGAACTTTGAACATTGAACTCCGTAACCTATACCCTCACCGGGATATTTCGTGCAAGAAGATATTCCTTCAATTGCGGCACGGTTATTTCCCGGTAATGAAATATGCTTGCAGCCAGTCCTGCATCTGCTTTTCCTGCTGTGAACACTTCGGCATAATGTTCCATACTGCCGGCTCCGCCCGAAGCAATCACCGGTATCGAAAGTTGCTCCGATAATCTGGCTGTCGCTTCACAGGCAAATCCATTTTTCGTGCCGTCGTGGTTCATGGATGTAAACAAGATTTCACCGGCCCCCCGCTCCTGCGCCTCGCGTGCCCATGAAAACAGTTCCTTATCAGTCGGGATCCTCCCGCCGTTGATATATGCAGTCCACCTGTGATCAGTCTCCAGGGCGTCGATGGCAACAACCACAAACTGGCTCCCGAAATTCAGGGCCATCTGATCAATCAGCGCGCTGTTATTAATGGCGGCAGAATTGATGGAAACCTTGTCGGCACCGGCAGCAAGCAGCGCCTCGATGTCGGGTAACTCTGAGATCCCACCACCCACCGTAAAGGGTATATTCAGGTTCCTGGCGATCCGTTTCACGAGCTCAACAAAAGTTTTCCTGCCCTCATGTGACGCCGTAATATCCAGGAAAACCAACTCGTCGGCTCCCTGACCGGCATACATGGCTCCCAGCTCAACCGGGTCGCCTACCTCACGGATATTTACAAAATTAATTCCTTTAACTGTCATTCCATCCCGCACATCGAGGCAGGGTATTATTCGTTTGGCAAGCATATATTTTAATATTCATGGTTTCGGCTTCAGGGTTCCATGTTGTTTCAAGTGTTCCAGGTGTACCATGTTGTTTCAGGTGTTCCAGGCGTTTCATGTTGAACTATATTTACCCGCAAATACTACCACTTCCTATCCATGCCCCGTGCCCTCTGCTCCATACCAAATGCCAATACTGCTCCTGTTCCTGGTGCTGCCGTTTCAGTTTAAAGTCTTCCGGCTTCAAACTCAAAACTCAACCCGTTAAAGAAATCTTTTTAAGTCCTCCAGTCTGATCCGCTTTTCATATAGTGCTTTTCCAATGATCACGGCATGAACTCCGATATTTTCCAGTTCCTCGATATCATTCAGCGAAGATATTCCACCGCTGGCAATAATGTATAAATCCGTGAGAATCTGCATTAAGCTTTTATATAAACTAAATGCAGGTCCTTCCAGCATGCCGTCTTTTGAAATATCGGTGCACAGTACTTTCCGTATCCCTTCGTATTTCTTTTTGATCAGAAAATCAAACAGGTCGGTATCTGTGGTGTCAATCCATCCCGATATGGCTATTTTGTAATCCCTGACATCTGCCCCAAGGATTATTTTGTCGGAGCCATACATATCGATCCATGTATCCAGGCGACATGGATCGGTGATCGCCACACTTCCGATGGTGGCCATCTTTGCACCGTGATCAAAAACCCTTTTTATATCTTCATCGGTTTTAATTCCACCACCATAATCCACCACAAGGCCGGTACCTGAAGCGATCTGATTCAACACACCGATATTAATCACTTTTCTGGCTTTAGCTCCGTCAAGGTCAACCAGGTGTAACCGTCTGAGGCCCGCGTCCTCAAATTTTTTCGCCATATCCAAAGGGTTTTCATCGTATGTTTTTTGGCTTTCATAGTCACCCTTCTCCAGGCGGACGCATTTTCCTTCAATAATGTCGATAGCAGGTATTATCTCAATCATAGTTTAATAAAATTTTCAAGTATTCCGGCCCCGATCTCACCGCTCTTCTCAGGGTGAAACTGGGTTGCAAAGAAATTGCCTTTGTTCAGAGCGGCGCTAAACGGAACAATATAGTCGCATTCAGCTATTGTGTCTTCTCCCAGGGTGGCATAATAACTGTGTACAAAATAAACAAATATGCCATCGGAAATGTTGTCGAATAACCTGCTCTTAAATTGGCTGATGGTGTTCCATCCCATCTGTGGTACTTTGGTTTCATTTTTCATATCCAGTACGGGACGGAATTTTTTGATTTCTTCCGAAAAGATCCCTATACATGGAGTATTGCCTTCTTCGGAATGCCTGCACATGAGTTGCATACCCAGGCAAATACCGAGTACGGGTTGTTTCAGAGCGCGTATTACCTGGTCGAGTCTTTCGTTTTTCAGGTAGTTCATTGTTGTGCTGGCTTCGCCCACACCCGGAAAAATTACTTTATCGGCCGAACGGATGTACTCATGATCGTTGGTTACAACAGCCCTGATACCCATTCGCTGCAAGGCATAATCCACTGACATGATATTACCTGCATTGTATTTTATTACCGCAATTTCCATTCTTTCCTCTCTAAAGTACTCCTGTTTAACCGAAAACCACCGTTCTGTTCTTGTATACCAGTATCCTTCGCTGTAGATGCAGCAATACTGCCCTTGAAAGGACGATCTTCTCAAGGTCTCTTCCTTTTCGCACTATTGTATCCACGTTATCTGTATGACTTATTCTCGCCACATCCTGATCGATTATTGGACCTGCATCCAGCTCTGAGGTGACATAATGGCTCGTTGCACCAATGATCTTCACACCCCGCTGATAAGCTGAATGGTATGGTTTTGCCCCGGGAAAAGCAGGAAGAAAGGAATGGTGGATATTGATGATCCGGTTGGGATAAGCATCAATAAGATTTCCTGTGACGATTTGCATATACCTTGCCAGAACAATAAAACCAATCCCCTTTTCCTTTAACAGTTCCAGTTCCTGTTTTTCCGTTTCCTCTTTATTGTCGTGTGTTACCGGAAAATAGTAAAAAGGAATACCAAACTGGCCGGCCACATGCTTCAGGTCATCGTGATTGCCTATGATCACAGGAATGTCTACATCCCATTCACCGATCTGCACCCTGGAAAGCATATCGTATAAACAATGCGATAGTTTTGATACTAAAATAGCCATTCTCGGACGTTCATCCGGAAAATACAGCTTCCATGTCATGGAATATTTTGATGCGATCTGGGTACCGAAATAATCCGCAATTTTCTCTCTGGGGATCAGGAACTGATCCAGTTCCCACTCAACACGCATAAAGAAAATATTTTCCTGGTGATCGACATGCTGGTCGAGATGGATGATATTTCCGTTATTGTTATCAAGAAACTCGGTGACTTTGGCCACGATACCCTGCTGATCAGAACAGTACATAAGGATTATGGCTGTATTCTGTATTTTTTTAGACACGTTATTAAATGCATTCATGCTGTTCACGAAAATTCAAGATTTAACCCTCAAACAATTTTCATAACACTTCCTTTGTGGAAGGTAATTCGAGATTGAACCGGTCTTTTCTGACTGCCATCTTAATGGCTTTTCCCAGTGCCTTGAATATGGCTTCTATTTTATGGTGTTCATTGCTGCCCTCAGCCTTAATGTTCAGGTTGCACCTTGCGCTGTCTGAAAATGATTTGAAAAAATGCATGAACATCTCAGTAGGCATTTCACCGATCTTTTCCCGTTTGAATTCCGCATCCCATACCAGCCAGCTCCTCCCGGAAAAATCAATGGCGACCTGTGCCAGGCAATCGTCCATTGGCAGCACAAATCCATACCTCTCAATCCCCCGTTTATCGCCCAGCGCTTTGTTAAATGCCTCTCCCAATGCCAATGCGGTATCTTCAATGGTATGGTGCTCATCAACATGCAAATCACCTTTCACGGTTACCGAAAGATTCGCACCCGAATGCCTGGCAATCTGTGCAAGCATGTGATCAAAAAACCCCAGGCCGGTGGATATATCGGATTTACCGGTACCGTCGAGTCCGAGAGCGACAGAGACCGCTGTTTCACCGGTATTTCTTTCAACAACAACCGAACGGTTTCCGTTCAGGAGGAACGCATAAATCTCATCCCAATCATCCGTTATCAGGGCAACATTATCCTTCAGTACTGGCTCTGACAATTCGCTTTTCCGGGAAGGCGCTGCAAAGAAAATAGCGCCGGCGCCTATGTTTTCAGCCAGTTTAACATCGGTAATCCGGTCGCCTATTACATAAGATCCTTTCAAATCATATTTTCCCGTGAGGTATTTTTTCAACAGACCGGTACCAGGTTTACGGTATGGTGAATTTTCCTCTGGTAAACTTTTATCGATAAGGATATCATTGAATTCTATTCCCTCATTGGCAAAAGCCTTCAGCATTTTATCCTGTACAAGCCTGAATTTCTTTTCGGGATAAGCAGGAGTACCCAACCCATCCTGGTTGGAAACGATTACGAGATCAACGTCAAGATTTTTTTTAATAAAAAACAAGTTCCGGAAAACCTTTGGGATGAATTCCAGCTTTTCTAACGAGTCTACCTGGAAATCTTCAGGAGGCTCTGTAATGAGTGTCCCGTCACGATCAAGAAACAGCACTTTTTTCATACCTGTTTATTTCATTTTTCTGAATTCATTGAGCAGTAAATCGTTTTCTTCTTTGGTCCCCACCGTGATGCGTAAGCATTCTTCGCATAAGCTGACGGTGGAGCGATCCCTTACGATGATTTTCTGCTTAACCAGATGCCTGTATATGCCGGCTGCATCATTCACCTTAACCAGGATAAAATTGGCATCCGAAGGATACACTTTAAGAACGACCGGATGTCGTGTAAGTTCCTTCATTATCCGTTCTCTTTCAGCCAGCAATTCCTTTACCCAGATATTTTTCGTTCCCTTTTCATTAAGCGCGTCCAGCACGGCATTTAATGCAAGCACATTTATATTGTATGGGTACTTGATCTTATTCAGCACGGATATTATCCGTTCATCGGCAAAGCACATTCCCAGTCTTATTCCGGCCATTCCCCACGCTTTACTAAAAGTCTGCAGGATCACCAGGTTCCGGTAATCACCGAGTTTTTCCAGAAAGCTCTTTCCGGCAGAGAAGTCGATATAGGCTTCATCGAGGATGAGCAACCCGTTGAATGCATCCAACAAAGTAAGGATATCTCCGGCATAAAAACTATTTGAGGTCGGATTATTCGGAGAACACAGAAACAGCAGCCGGGTATTTCCGGTTATTTTCCCCAGTAGTCCTGCCGTATCAAGTTGAAAATTGTCCTTCAGCAACACCTTATTAAATTCCACTTCATTGATATCTGCACAAACCTTATACATTCCGTATGTCGGATCGATGGAAAGGATATTGTCCCTGCCCGGCTGGCAAAATGCCCTGATTAAAAGATCTATCGCTTCATCGCTGCCATTTCCGAGAAAAATTTTCTCCGGTGCCACTCCTTTTTCGCCTGAAATTTTTTCCTTTATCTTCCACTGTAACGGGTCGGGATAACGGTTATACGGGGCATTGTTGGGATTCTCATTCGCATCGAGAAACACCGCATCCGCTCCGCAATATTCATCCCTGGCCGAAGAGTAGGGCTTCAGGTTCAGGATATTTTTCCGGATAAGCTTATTGATATCAATTGTTTTCATATTTATTCGCTGTTTTTTAACCGCAAACTGACGGCATTCCTGTGGGCATCAAGTTTCTCTGCTTCAGCCATTATTTCTATCGCCGGTCCGATCTTCTTCAGGCCTTCCCGGCTAATCTTCTGGAACGTGATCTTTCTTACAAAACTGTCGAGGTTAATGCCGCTGTATGCTCTGGCATGACCATTGGTCGGAAGCGTATGGTTGGTACCGGATGCATAATCGCCCGCACTTTCGGGTGAATAATTACCAAGAAAAACACTTCCCGCATTAACGATCTTCTCCCCAAGCTCTTCGGCATCTTCGGTAGCAATGATAAGATGTTCGGGGGCATATTCATTGATCAGCTCCACCATCTCATTCTTATTACGCAGCAGGATTATCCTGCTGTTATCGAGCGCTTTCTCAGCAAAACCTTTACGCGGAAGATTGTTAAGCTGTAATGAGATTTCTTGCCGAACTTCCTTCACCATGTTTTCACTTATGGTTACCAGAATTACCTGGCTGTCGGCTCCATGCTCTGCCTGCGACAACAGGTCGGATGCCAGGAATGCGGGATTCGCCGAGTCATCGGCCATTATGGCAACCTCCGAGGGACCGGCGGGAATATCGATCGCCACATCGTTTCTTGATACAAGCTGTTTTGCAGCAGCAACATACTGATTTCCTGGACCAAAAATCTTGTACACGCGCGGTACAGTTTCGGTCCCGTAAGCCATTGCACCGATCGCCTGAATACCTCCCAGCCTGAAAATTCGGGTCACACCTGTGATATTTGCCGTGTAAAGTATTGCAGGATTTATTTTCCCGGATTTTCCGGGTGGAGAGCATAAAACGATCTCCCTGCATCCTGCGATTTTTGCCGGCACAGCCAGCATGAGCACGGTGGAAAACAACGGTGCAGTACCCCCGGGAATGTATAATCCTATCTTTTCAATCGGCACGCTTTTCTGCCAGCATAGAACACCCGGCTGCGTCTCAATCACCCTGGTTTCAATTATCTGGCTCACATGGAATGTGGATATATTTTTGGCCGCCAGGTCTATTGCACGTTTCAACCCATCGGGTACATCTTTTACTGCATCCCCGATCTCTTTTTTACTGACTTCAATACCGGTGATCTTTACCTGGTCAAATTTTTCCGTGTATTCCGTCAGCGCTGCATCACCCCTTATCCGCACGTCATCGAGCACACGCTCCGCCGAAAGGAACAGCGATGAAACATCATGTACCGGTCTTTTAAGTATTTCAGGCCAGTCCGCTTTAACGGGATAGTTAAATAGTTTCATACCTGAAGAGCATAACAATTATACGATCATTTTCTCTATGGGAATAACCAGTATTCCCTGGGCACCATTTTCTTTGAGCTTCTCAATCACCTCCCAGAATTCGTTTTCATTTACCACAGAATGCAGTGAGCTCCACCCTTTTTCAGCCAGCGGCATTATCGTAGGACTTTTCATCCCGGGCAGAATTCCTGCTATTAGCCCGATCTTGTCGTTTGGTGCATTCAACAATATATACTTATTGTTCTTTGCATTTTGTACAGCATGTATCCTGAACAACAGTTTATCGAGAATGGCCTTCCTATCGGCTGTCAAATCCGGGGTTGCAATTACCACTGCTTCCGAGCAAAGGACTGTTTCAACCTCTGTAAGCCGGTTGCTCAGTAATGTACTGCCTGAACTTACAATGTCAAAAATGGCATCGGCCAGTCCAATGCTGGGTGCAATTTCAACCGAACCGCTTATTTCATGAATTTCCGCACTGATGTTTTTTTCGGTCAGAAACCGCTGCAGGATACGGGGGTAAGATGTTGCTATTTTAGTATTTTCAAAAAACGATAATCCGCCGTATTGAACGGATTGAGGTATGGCGAGAGACAGGCGGCATTTCCCAAATCCCAGGCGATCGATGATCTCGACCGGTTTATTTTTTTCCAGCACTTCATTTTCGCCGACAATTCCGATATCAGCAACTTTGTCCGCGACATACTGAGGTATGTCGTCGTCTCTAAGAAAAAGCAATTCGACAGGGAAATTCTGTCCGACTGAAACAAGCCGTAATTTTCCTTCCTGGGTAAGCTTTATACCCGTCTCCTCGATCAGCTCGAGCGATTTTTCGCTCAATCTGCCTGATTTTTGTATGGCTATTTTTAAGCGTTGCATGTTTACCGGTTGATGGTCGTTCAAAAAAAAAGGTTTGCAGCATTTGCAAACCTTTCATCATATATCTTGATTATGCACATACTCCATCCTCTACAGCATAACTGCATGATGATGATATGTATGTACATCGGAATAGTTCATATCCTGAATTTCGAAATGCAATATTACATATAATTTGGAATATAATCAACCCGTCATAAAAAAATATTCTTGTATATTCGCAATGACAGAACAAAACGAAAAAAATACCGACATGAAATCGATTATCAGGTTTTGCTTCAGGGTTATGATTATTCTGTGGTTATCGTCTGAAATTCCCGTTCTTTCCCAGGAACCAAGGCTAAATGATCCGGTTGTGGAAAAGATCGCTGAAGGATTTAACTTTATTGAAGGACCCGTTTGGATTGAAGGCATTGGCCTGGTTTTCAGCGATATTCCCGAGAATACGATATTTCTTTTCTCTGTTGATTCGGCTGTATCGGAGTACCTGAATCCGTCGGGCAATTCCAATGGCCTTGCATTGGATTCACAGGGGAGACTTCTGCTTGCCCAGCATGGGCCCAGACAAATTGCCCGGCTGGAAACAAATGGTACGATCACTCCGCTGGCAACCCATTACGACGGATTAAGGCTGAACAGTCCGAATGATCTGGCTGTGAAATCAAACGGATCAGTCTTTTTTACCGACCCTCCCTATGGACTAAACGATCAGGGAGGCACAAGCGAGCTGGGGTATTACGGAATTTACAGGCTGAGCCCCGGGGGAGAAGTGCAGTTGCTGGACAATTCCCTGGCAAGGCCGAACGGAATATGTTTTTCTCCTGATGAATTGAAATTGTATGTGGATGATTCGGAAACCCGTAACATTTATGTATGGGATGTGGTCAATGATACTGCCATCGGCAATAAGCAGTTTTTTGCCCACATATCGCCTGCCGGCTATGCCGATGGTATGAAGGTTGATCCTTATGGTTATCTTTACGTTTCGGGACCCATAGGAATATGGATATTCAATCAGGATGGAACAGCGGTCGATACAATTCCCGTTCCGGGCCAAACTGCCAATTGTGCATGGGGAAATGACGACAGTTCAGCACTTTATGTAACGTCAGGAAATGATCTTTACCGCATAAGTAACCGCGTCCCGGATCAGGTGTCTGCCATTGAAAATGAAGTGAATACGAACAATATGCTCATCAGTATTCCCAATCCGTTTGTAAATAACACCACGATCGTTTACGAAGCTGAAACAAACAATCCGGTAAATATAGACATCTATAATTCGTCAGGTGAGAAAATCTCATCGTTCAGCGATCATGCATTATCAGATGGTCTCCGCTCGATATCCTGGTATGCAGGTGACCGCTCTTCAGGTATTTATTACCTGGTGCTGTCGGACGATAATAATACGGTGATCACCATGTGTAAAATGCTGAAACTTTAAATTTAACATACTCGTCTGCAGGAATCCGGTTAACCTTTAAGAATAAGTAAATTACAACTCCTTCAGGAGCTTGTTTTTAGCCGACCTGTTAAGATCTTCATAAAACGAATTCATGATATCCGACAAGACCTTGAGCTCTTTCGTATCACCGGCATGGATCCTGTCATGACCCCATTTATCAAGTTTGCCGACAACAAAACCTACGGTCAGGTTTGCCGGGTCGATGGCCGGCTGATAGGCCAGCTCCTTGATATTGCCGGTTGATGTCTCCGAGAGGATACCGGAATCCTGGAGCTCATAGATAATTTCCCTGATGAGCCGTATGGGTACATCGAGGATCTCTGCAATCTCGGTTGGTGTTTTGGCCGGGATACCGGCTGAAAAATTCTTGACGATCTGCTGGGTGATCAGTAATGCGAGCAGATGGCGGTTGTAATTGCTGATATGCAATGTATCAGTTTCATACTCATAATTTTCCACATTCTGATTTGCAAAGGCTACCTCGGCCCCGAATAAAACGATGAGCCAGCTGAACCGAAGCCACAACAGGAACAGGGGTAACGCAGCAAAACTGCCATATATAGCCCCGTAACCCGAGAGGTAAACCTGGAACTTCACATAGGCCCATTGCAAAATATGGAACATTGTGCCTGCAATGATACCGCCGATAAAGGCAGAACGGAATTTCACCTTTGTATTCGGGAGCACAATATACAATAAGGTAAAGACAAACCAGATTATCGAGAAAGATAAAAACCAGACAAAAAACTTTATTACCGGACCGATATATGAAATAATAAAGGTATTGTTGAAATAATCGCTCACCTGAGATACGGTGAAGCTGCTTGAGATGAAGACCAGTATGGGCGCAATGACTACAAGTGAGATGTAATCGCTGATCTTGCGTGATATTCCCCGTGACTTTTTGATCTGCCAGATATTATTGAATGAATTTTCAATATTCCCAAGGATATTCATTACACTCCAGATCAGTACCACAAGTCCGATGCCGGCGATAAATCCTCCTTTTATCCTGCCCAGCATCTTATCGGCAAACTTCATGGCTTCATTCAGCACTTCCTGGTGTTGGGCCAGGTTCTGCTTCAGATAATCCTGCAAAAAAACATCGAAGCCAAAACCTTTGGCAATTCCGAAAACCATGGCCAGAATAGGGACTATGGAAAGCAGGGAGTAAAAGGTCAGGGCTGAAGCCCTCAGTTGTACTTTATCCTCGGCAAATCCCCTTACAGACAGCATCAATATCCTGAGCTGCCTGATCAGTAATTTTAATGTGCTGTTTTTCCCTTTAAGCGAGATCCGCCAAAGGTCATTTTCAAAAAAATCAATGATTCGTTTAAACATGATCAAAATTATTGATACTTATTAACCATTGTTCATTTTCTGATTTTGAAAAGTACAAAATATTTAGTTAATTTATTTCCAGGTATAAAAATAGTAATAAGTTCGGTATTCATGTCTACGATCAATCTTGAAAACAAACAAATTCTGGTGGTCGAGGATGATGAAATGAATTTCATCTACATAAACCAGATCTTCAAGATGACAAATGCGGCAATAACCAGAGCCCGGACGGGCTATGAAGCCATTCAATTATGCCTGAACAATCCCCGCTATGATCTGATCCTTATGGACATTCAACTTCCGGATATCGACGGGAAAGAAGTCACCCGAAAGATCAGGCAGATCTTGCCTGAAATTCCCGTAATAGCACAAACGGCTGCCAAGAGTGAACAGGATCTGGAGATGATCCGGCAGGCAGGATGTACCGATGTTATCGTAAAACCGTTCAAAATGGAAGAGATGATCCGGAAAATAGAAAAGTACTTCTGATATATTTTCCGGCTGAAAAACCATACCCGCCACAGGAAAATTAGATAAGTACCTTTCTTCCTCATTTGAATCTATAACTATATTTCTGAATTTTAGGTATTTACCACTGATTACATGATTTTTATCATGCCGGATGGAAAATGATACCGGCCACCCGGAAAGTGACCCGTAATTCGCTCATTTATTATGCATTACTTTGTTTACAGGATAACAGGAATGTCCCATGGGTATTGGGTTCACACGATATGCATAGATAAAAATCCTGGTTATATAATAGGTTAACACACACACACCATATCCACGAATCAATACCCGGGACATTCTTTTAAAAGAACGACCGGAACCATGAAGGTTATTGCCTGATATATACCTCTAACTATAAAACTAAAGTATTACCTATGAAGAGAACTACATTTTTGATCGTATTCTTTGCGGTTATGGGAGTGCAGTATCTTTGTGCCCAAACCAGGCAAATTACAGGTACAGTGACCAGTGCCGAAGACGGAAGTCCTTTACCTGGAGTGACCATAGTTGTACAGGGAACGTCCACCGGAACAACCACGAATTCCGATGGGGTTTACCAGCTCGAAGTACCTGAAAACGCTCAGCTTCTGGAGTTTTCATTCGTTGGCATGAAAACCCGGAGCGCTTCAATCGGAGACCAGACAAAAATTGATGTTTCGCTGGAACCCGATGTGTATAGAATGGATGAAGTTGTTGTTACGGCCCTGGGGATTAAAAAAGAACGAAAGGCGATCGGTTATTCGGTGTCTGAAATAAAAAGCGATGACATCGTCTCAACTAGAGAGACCAACGTAATAAATTCGCTTTCGGGAATGGTTGCCGGTGTTCAGGTCAACAATTCAAGCGGTCTGGCCGGAAGCTCTTCGCGCATCACTATAAGGGGAACGACTTCACTGCGGTACGAGAACCAGCCGCTGTTTGTGATCGATGGTGTGCCGTTTGACAATACCGAGTATAATTTCGATGAGAACGATGTGGATTATGCGCTGCTATATGGAAATGCAAGCAATACGGGCATTGATATCGATCCGAACCAGATCGAAAGCGTATCGGTGCTGAAAGGAGCTGCTGCATCGGCGTTATATGGTTCCCGGGCTGCCAACGGGGTTATTCTTATCACCACAAAAGGAGGAACAGCCACTGCGGGTGCCAAACCCCTCATAAGTTTAACTTCAAGGTATGGCTGGGAAAACATCATCAAGCCACCGGTACAGAAAAAGTACGGATTGGGAATTGACGGAGAATATTATGACGGCGAAACCGACAAGACATACTATGTATGGGGACCTCTGTTAGATACCATGGATATACCGACATACGACCAGTTCGATGAATTTTTCGAAACCGGCAATAACTGGGAAAATTCAATAAGCATTCAGGGAGGCAGTGATAAAACCTCGTATTTTGCCTCGTACTCGAACCTGAATCAGAAAGGTACGGTGCCCAGGAACACACTTGACAGGCACAACCTGATGGCCAGGTTCACGACCAGTCTTTCGGACCGGTTAAGCGTCGAGGCCAAAATGGGATTCATCCGCACGACCAACGACCGGATCAATGAAGGGAACAACCTGGAATCGGTGATGTGGACAATACTCAATGGTCCGATTACCTATAATTTCAAGCCCCCGGTCGATGAAAACGGTAACCAGAGGTTATACAGGACATTAAGCAGAAATAATCATTTCTGGTTAATTGATAATGTGTTGCTTACGGATGCGAGAGACAGGTTCACGCCCAACGTCGGGATCAATTA
This sequence comes from uncultured Bacteroidales bacterium, assembly GCA_964503885.1. Taxonomy (GTDB): domain Bacteria; phylum Bacteroidota; class Bacteroidia; order Bacteroidales; family UBA10428; genus CAZDCD01. The sequence goes on along the minus strand of CAZDCD010000017.1, from coordinate 31,310 downwards.
TAAGATCACTCCCTGGCTTGTGTTCTCAGGAAAAGCCGGAATCGACTACTACAATGATTTGGCGATATACACTGAAAATTACGGAACCATCGGTGACAACCCTACAGGGCGGATAGACCAGACATCAAGAAGTAACCGTGAATTTAATTCTGACCTGATGTTGAACTTTACCAAAACTTTTGGTAACGGACTGGACATTAACGCGATGATAGGTCAGAACGTAAATGACAGGCTTTATGACTTCAAACGTGTTGATGCATCCGACCTGATCATTCCAAGCTTTTATGATCTTGCCAATGCCACTTCATACTCTCCTTCTGAGGGACAGATTCAGAAAAGAACGTTAAGCATTTACGGACAGGCTACAGCCAGTTGGAAAAGTACGCTTTACCTGAATGTCACCGCAAGGAACGACTGGTCTTCCACACTACCGAAAGAGAATAACTCGTATTTTTATCCTTCGGTGAGCCTGAGTTATATTTTTACGAATTCATTCAACATCCCGAATACGCTCCTGCCTTTTGGAAAAATAAGATTGTCATTTGCCCAGGTAGGCAACGATCCGCCAGCTTATGCAACTTTAACTTCCAATGTCAGAGTAACCCCGGGTGACGGACAGCGCGGAAGTATTGATTTCCCGTTTGAAGGTTACGGTTCGTACTTTGAAAGCAACATAATGGGTAACCCGGATTTAAAACCGGAGCTCACTTCAGAATGGGAGGCCGGGCTTGATCTCAGGTTTATCCAGAACAGAATAGGTATAGACGTTGCAGTGTACAGCAAAAAAAGTGTAAACCAGATCTTCCCGGCACCCGTTGCCTCCGAAACCGGTTTTCTCCAGAAAGTGGTGAATGCAGGCGAAATCACAAACAAAGGCATAGAGCTTTCTCTCGATCTTGTGCCTTTGAGATACAGGGAGTTTGAATGGGATATACGTTTGAACTATTCAAAAAACAACAACGAAGTCGTAAGGCTTACGGAAGGCGTTGAAAGTATCAGGCTGGCAGGCTTCACAAGCCCGGGTATTTTTATCAAGGAGAATACCCCATACGGTGTAATCTGGGGAACGAGGTATGAACGAAACGAAAATGGCCAGGTTATTATAGATGATGATCCTTCAAGTGATCTTTACGGTTTTCCGCTGATTGCCGATGATCTTGGACAAATAGGTGTGGTGACGCCCGACTGGCTTGGAAGCCTGCGGAATTCATTTTCTTACAAAGGCTTCTCATTAACGGTGCTCCTGGATATTCGGAAAGGAGGCGATCTCATGAACTTTGATGAATATTATGCCACATTTTACGGAACTTCCATACAAACCGAAAACAGGGATCAACCCGTTGTTATAAAAGGTGTTAAGGAATCTGACGGAAGTCCCAATGATATTGAGCTCAGTGCATTCGATTATTTTACCATTGTTCCTTCTCTGGCTGATGAATTTATGGTTCAGAAAAGCGACTTCATTAAACTCAGGGAACTTTCCTTTGGTTACAGGCTGCCGTCAAAGATATTCAACAAATCGCCATTACGCGATGTAAATATCATATTCACAGGAAGGAACCTCTGGATGAAGACGGATAAGAGCTTTACGGGTTCCGATCCCGAACTCAGCCTTTACGGTTCGAACAACGGCCAGGGATTTCTGAATTTCCAGATGCCTGCCACAAAAAGTTACAGCGTTTCATTAACCATTGGATTTTAATGCATAAATACCGAAAAATCATGCAAAGCAAAACAACATACCGATTAGTATTTCTCCTGGCATTTATGGTAATGCTTGCAGGAGCATGTGAAAACTGGTTGGATATCAACACCGACCCGAATTCACCGGCTGAAAATGCCATGACTGAAAATGTCTACCTGCCCGGAATAGAAGTCACTGTTGCCTATGAACTCACCGGAGGTTTTCCGGCAAGGTACCCGAATTACTGGATGTTACAGGTGGGCCGCGATGCCTCGGCGCCCGATTTTGCCACTTACGATATCGATGAATCTGATGTAAACAATACCTGGACGTACACTGTATATGCCGCCGCCCTGAAAAATGCAGTTAAGCTTAACAAACTGGCTGAAAATAACGGCAACCCGTATTATGCCGGGATCTCAAAAGTTATTTCGGCATACATATTGGCAATAACAACCGACTGCTGGGGCGATATACCCTGGTCGCAGGCTTTTCAACCCGAAGAATACCCCTTCCCGGTATTCGATCCCCAGGAAAGTATATACAATACCATATTTGGTTTGCTCGACAATGCAATGGCTGATTTCGATGCACCTGAAGAAGGCCAGAACTTGCTGCCGGGTGGCGAAGATTATATGTACGGGGGAGATGTCAGTCTGTGGCGGGAATTTGCCAGTACACTCAAGGCAAGATATGCCATGAGGCTCACCTATGCTCCCGGAAAGACCGGTGCAGGTCAGGCAGATATCGTACTTGCCGCTCTGCAAGATGGCCTGACGTCGAATGACGATAATCCGGGGATCACATTCAATACTGCCTCAGGTGCTGAAGCTCCATGGTATCAATGGCATATCAAATGGGAGACCGTTGCTGTGTGGGCCAACGAATATATGGTTGACCTGATGAACGGGAAGAACGACCCGAGGAGACCGGTTTATTTTGAAGAGACCATAACCGGTGAATTTGTGGGACACAGAACAGGAAACATAGTGCCCACAAGATCATACGACAGCGTTTCAACCTTTTCGGATTTTATACTTGCCGCAGATCAGACGGTATACTGGATCACATACGATGAGGCTAAGATCCTTGAGGCCGAAGCATACCTGTGGAAGAATCAGCCGGCAGATGCCAAGACTGCGCTCGATGAAGCCATAACCTCCAATATGCAGCGATTGGGTATCGGTCAGTCAGCAATTGATGATTATATTGCAGGCATAGGATCATTGCCCTCGGATTTTGAAGCTGCACAACAAATGATCATTGAAGAGAAATATGTGATCAATTTCCTTTCTACCGAAATATGGAATGATTACAGGAGGACGGGATATCCTGCCCTGTCATCGGCCGATATCGATAACGCGACATACAGCAATATTCCGCTGCGGTTTATGTATGCAGCCGATGTAAAACAGAACAATCCTGATAATGAACCGAATGTGAACTGGCTTGCGGATCCGGTATGGTGGGATAATAAATGAAATGAATGAATAGCAGAGCATATCATAACTAGCAGGATTTGAAGCAAAAAATGTACGGAATCGTGCGCATTGTGTACGGTTCCGTACAATTCTCAAGAAAGATCAAAAAACCACAAGGGTATTTTATGAATTAATGGTCAGTACTATAGGGAGAATGGTATAAAATATGATATAAATCATATGTAGCAGACCGAATTGTAGGCCCTGATTTACCGGTCAAGTATTCTGTAAATGACTAGAATATTGAAATATCCGGCATTCTGCTTCATCCTTTTTACAGGATGTGTG
>CAZDCD010000017.1:0-27757 GCA_964503885.1 uncultured Bacteroidales bacterium | reverse complement strand
TAAAACTCGGTGATATAACAGGAAGCATGAAGAATTTTCTCCGTGCTGCCGGAATCTTTGAGAAAAACAACAACAGGAGCGGGGCAGCCGCTCTTTACAACAACATGGCAATTATCTGCAAGAAACAGCATAGCCTTGATGAGGCCATGATGTATTATAAAAAAGCGCTGGATATTAATGAGCAGCTTGCAGACACTCAGGCTGTTTCCAGCAATATGCATAATATTGGTGCTGTGCTCAATGAATCGGGAAAATACGAGGAGGCACTCTCCTGGCTTGAAAAAGCGCTGGCGCTGAGAAATCCGGAAACCGACAAATCGGGTCGGGCACAAACGTTACAGGCAATTGCCGCCGTATATCTGAATACCGAAAAGCCAGACAAGGCATTAAGTTACAATACGAGGGCGTATGAACTTTACCGAGAAACAGGAGACCTGCATGGTGAGGCGGAATGCCTGAATAAAGCCGGCATACTCTTTTTCGACCGGCACGAACCTGAAAAGGCACAACAGTATTTTGAGCGAAGCTTGAAGATAGGCCGTGATCTCGGATCGCTTCCCCTGCAGCAATTTGCCCTGCAATGGCTTAAAGAGGTCTATATTTCAGGAGGCAGAACAGACCTGGCATTGAAATCATTCGCACAATATAAGATTTTGAGCGACAGCATGCTTAACGAAGAGAAAAGCCATGAGATTACAAAACTCAGGGAGGACTATGAACATGAAAAGCTCAACCAGCAGAAACAGCTCACTATTTTATCTTATAAGAATAAGCTGCAGGAAAGCACGCTCATGAAGAACCGGCTGATTATCATTTCACTGGTACTGGTAATCGTACTTATTGCCGGAATAGCCGTACTTATAATACGGCGTCAGAAAACCCGGTCGCAACGAAAGATATTCACCCTGGAACTCGACAAACTCAGGCAGCAGATCAATCCGCATTTCATATTCAACAGCCTGAATTCGCTTCAATCGTATTTATTCAGGGGTGATAAAGCAACTTCGTACGCCTGTCTGACCAAACTTGCAAGATTGATGCGTCTTATCCTGGAAAATTCGCAGCAACACACTGTGCGTATACAGGATGAAATTAACTGCCTATCGCTTTATATCGAATTAATGGGAATGCGCTTTAAAAACATGATAGAATATGAGGTGCGGGTGGATGAAAACATCGATACGTTTCAATACCGGATACCCTCTCTGCTGCTGCAGCCATATATCGAAAATTCCATCTGTCACGGCCTGCAGGGACTCAAACGTACAGGCATGATCATAATTGAATTTTCGCTGGCCGGGGAACATATCCATTGCACGATAGAAGATAACGGAATAGGCAGGGAAAAGGCCAGTGAACTAAGACAGAGGTATTCGGAATACGAATTCAGGTCGCTGGGAACAAAAATAACCGAGGAGAGGCTGAAACTGATCAATACGTTCTACGGTAAAAATCTTGGCATAAAGTTTACCGATTTAACCGATGAACGAAACAACCCGAGAGGAACGCGGGTGGATTTTGATTTTCCGATTTTAATGAATTAATTATCAATAGTATATAAAATGAAAACGATCAGGAAGAAGTACATGGAAATTGTTGAACTGCTTTCAAATGATGAAATGTTCAGGATTCGCGGAGGCTATGAAAGGCCAAAAGTGCCTGTTGAAGATGACATAATTATCCTCAGTAAGAAACCGAAATACTGGTAGCAGGCATACCGGCGGAAAATTTACCGGTTTGATCTGGAATACGATGAAACCAAAAATTCAGGGACATGATGAATTGCCTGATGATCGATGATGAGCCCGATTCGCTGGATAACCTTGAATCACTTGTAGGAGAATTCTGTCCGAATATCAGCGTCACAGGAAGAGCCACATCGGTGCAGGAAGCTCTGAAACAGCTTGATGCATTGAAGCCCGATCTTGTATTCCTCGACATTGAACTCCAGGATGGTTCCGGGTTCGAGGTTCTTGAGAAAGCCCGGCACAGGTCGTTTGAGCTGATCTTTGTCACCGCATTTAACCAGTATGCAATCAAGGCATTTAAGCACAGTGCAGTTGATTACCTGCTAAAACCTGTTGATACTGAAGAACTGAAGGATGCAGTCGCGCGTGTTTCAAGGGCCAGGTCCGAAAAAAGTGTAGGAAATTTCAGCATACTCCTTGATAATCTTAAATCGGAATCACCGAGAAAGCTTGCTATTCCCACTTCACAGGGATTTGAATATATACTTGTGGACAATATTGTAAGAATCGAAGCCGAACGCAGTTATTGCCGGATATACCTCCTGGATAAAAGAAAAATTCTGGTGTCGAAATGTATGAACGATTACCAGCAGGTTCTGGACGAGCGCAAATTCTTCAGGACTCACAATTCCCATCTTGTCAACCTTCAGCATGTGAAAATGTATGTAAAACGCGACGGAGGTCATATTGAAATGGTTGATGGTTCTTTTATACCGCTGGCAAGGCGGAAAAAAGATGATTTCGTGGAGGTCATGAATGCTTATATACGTTGAAAGGCAATTTTTTTAACCATGCCGGTGCGAGAGTTTTAAGAAATATTTGATTAATTTGCATCAAAATTCACTGGTATGATCAGGACAAAAGCACTGGTAAAAATCTTCCGTACCGATGAGGTGGAAACCACCGCCCTGAATAAGGTTGACCTGGAAATTTCCGAAAAAGAGTTTGTGGCGATCATGGGACCGTCGGGTTGCGGTAAATCCACTCTGCTGAATATTCTCGGGTTGCTTGATAATCCCACCGGAGGTGAGTATTTTTTTCTTGGCCGGGAGGTATCACGTCTGAGGGAAAGACAGCGTACATTTTTAAGAAAAGGAAATATCGGGTTCATCTTTCAAAGCTTCAACCTGATCGATGAGCTTAACGTATATGAGAATGTTGAACTTCCCCTGTTATACTTACGAATGGCTGCATCGGATCGGAAACGGCGGGTCAGCGAGGTTCTTGACAGGATGCAGATCGCACACCGGAGGAAACATTTTCCCCAGCAACTGTCGGGCGGCCAGCAGCAACGTGTGGCTGTAGCCAGGGCGGTTGTTACGAATCCGAAGCTTATCCTTGCCGACGAACCTACAGGCAACCTCGACTCAAAGAACGGAGAAGAGGTGCTCAATCTGCTCGATGAGCTGAACAACCAGGGTGCTACCATTGTTATGGTCACCCACTCGCCTTCACATGCCGACAGGGCACACCGGGTCATACACCTGTTCGACGGGCATATTGTTACCGAGAATATCCGCGAGGAATTTCATGTGTAACCTCTCTTAATGCCACTTAGTTGCAAAAAATGCAACAAGAAGGAAAGAATTAGTAAAATTTGCAACTATTGGGAAAACCCTGTGTGCCGGGATTTTTAATCCTAAAATCCGTTATTCTGCAATCTTCAAATAATAAAATATAGTACGATGCTTCAATATGAGACGGTTCGAGTTCCCTGGCAGGCTGCGCCTGCAGAAGCATAAAGCAGGCAGGAGCCTGCAAAATACAACGGCTCAGGCTGGAGCCTAAGCCGAACGGGGCAAAAGAATATAGAACAAGGAACAAGGAATGATGAAATTTGAAGTGAACACTTCGTAAATCGTAAGCAGTAAATCAGAAGGAAGACAAGAATACCTTACAGATATGTATTTCTCCCCCTTCAGGGGGTGATGCCAGCCTGCTGGCTGGCAGTGGGGATCAAAGTCAGATATTCTTTATTTCTGCGATCAGTTTCTGCAGGGTATCTTTTGCATTTCCGAAAAGCATTCTGGTCTTATCGTCGTAGAACAGGTAGTTTTCGATGGCTGCATATCCTTTTCCCATCCCTCTTTTCATCACAATGATATTGCGTGCCTCGTGCACGTTTATGATGGGCATGCCGTAAATAGGGCTCGAAGGGTCATTGAGTGCGGCAGGATTGACCACATCATTGGCTCCGATAACGACAGCAACGTCGGTATTGGGCATATCGGGATTTATATCGTCCATTGCCACCAGTTTATCATACGGCACATCTGCCTCTGCCAGCAAAACGTTCATATGCCCCGGCATGCGGCCGGCAACAGGGTGTATCGCATATTTCACATCTACTCCCCTCTCCGAAAGCAACCTGTCAAGCTCGCTGCAGACATATTGTGCCTGAGCTGCGGCCAGGCCGTATCCGGGTATGATTACTACCTTTTTGGTATAGCTCAGCAAAACCGCTGCATCGGACAACGAAATTTCCTTAATTGTACCAACCTCCCTTCCTTCCGGTCCGGCTCCGCCGCCACCGAAGGCACCGATGATCACGTTCAGCAGCGACCTGTTCATGGCTTTGCACATAAGTAACGTTAAAATCGTTCCGGCAGCACCTACCAGAATACCGCCAAGTATCATAGCCTGGTTATGGTAAATAAATCCTGCAAGTGCGGCTGCAATTCCGGAGAATGAATTCAGCAGCGAAATCACGACCGGCATATCCGCACCGCCGATGGGGAGAACAAAAAGTACTCCGTAAAGCAGGGATACGAATACCAGCAACAGAAACAGGCTGTTCCTGAATGGAAAATCAATTCCGGCAGCCAAAAGAAAAACAACCAGGGTGGCGACAACAAGCAGCATAAAAATATTCACATATTTCATTACCGGAGAAAAAATATCCCCCACTTTGCCGTCGAGTTTGCCATAAGCCACCATGCTTCCGCTAAAGGTAATTGCACCGATCACCAGCCCGAGCAGGGTAACCAGTATGGCTTTGTTCAGGGGATTGTAAAACTCCATAAGGGCGACAAGTGCAGAGGCAGCACCTCCTGTGGCATTGAAAAAAGAAACCAGCTGGGGCATAGCGGTCATTTTTACCCTCCGTGCTATCAGAGCGCCTGCAACCGATCCGGCTGCGATCACGCCAACCACAAGCAGTGCATTTACCAGGGGTATAAAATGCCCTTCATGGTCTTTATGCAAAAACAGGGTGGTGACCATGGCAAGAAGCATTCCGGCTCCTGCCCACAGATTTCCTTTCCGGGCCGAATCAGGATGGCTCTGAAATTTTAAGCCGATCACAAACAGTATGGCTGCCAGCAGATAACTATATTCCAGTATTGCGTCGCCTGTAGTAAAAGCTTCTCCTCCGGGTGTATAAAGTATGTTGTCCATCATCCGGCTATTTTTTGGTTTTTTTTCTGAACATTTCCAGCATCCTGTCAGTAACCACAAATCCTCCTGTTACATTCAGTGTGCCAAAAAGAACAGCCAGTATCCCCAGAATAAAGTTCAGCGACAGCACCGAAAGGTCTGCATGACCCAGGAGAATAATACCCCCGATAATGCTAACCCCGCTGATTGCATTTGCACCCGACATCAGAGGGGTATGCAACACCGACGGCACGTTTGAAATGACCTCGAAACCAAGGAAGACGGCCAAAACAATAACAAAAATCGATTCCCTATACGTGTAAAGAAAAATCAGGATATTATCCATATCATTTTGGTTTTATGATTTAAGAATTTCTTTTACAAATTGATTCATCACCTCACCCTTATGCACCAGGCAGGTGCCTTTTACGACCTCATCTTCAAAATTCAGAACGGGATTACCCTGATCATCGATCAGCAATTTCAGAAAATTGACCATATTCTTGCTGTACATTGAGCTGGCGTCGAGTGGCATCTGCGACGGGTAATCGGTGTTGCCGATTATCCGTATATTGTTATGGATCACCGTTTCGGCATTTTTGGTAAGCTCACAGTTTCCTCCGGTTGATGCGGCAAGGTCTACGATCACCGAACCGCCTTTCATCTTTTCAACGGTGCCCTTTTTAACAAGCGCCGGTGCCGGTTTGCCCGGTATCTGTGCTGTGCATATGATCACATCCGACTTCACAGCATGCTCATGTATAAGATCACCCTGTTTTTTCCTGAATTCCTCAGTCTGTTCAACAGCATATCCGCCTGCCGAGGAATCTTCAACAGCACCCTCAACTTCGATGAATTTAGCGCCGAGGCTTTTAACCTCCTCTTTTACTTCGGACCGTACGTCGAATACTTCAACCACCGCACCCAGTTTCCGTGCGATGGCTATTGCCTGCAATCCGGCAACTCCGCCGCCAAGGATGAGTACTTTGGCCGGTTTGATGGTTCCTGCAGCAGACATGAACATAGGGAAAAAGACCGGAAGATTGCAGGCGGCATCCAGAACAGCTTTATATCCGGACACAGTAGCCATGGAAGATAAGATATCCATGCTTTGTGCACGGCTGATCCTGGGTACAAGTTCCATGCTGAAAGCAGTAATATTCTTTACGGTGAGTCTTTCAACAAGCTTCTGGTCAGACAAAGGATTCAGCAATCCCGCTATGATCTGGTTATCCTTCAGTCTGTCAATTTCACCGGATTCCGGAGGATGGATCATAACCAGTATGTCGGATACTGAAATTACTTCATGTCTGGATTTTATGGAAGCTCCCTTGTTCTCATATTCGGTATCGGTGATGAACGATTTAACACCGGCTCCCTTTTCCACTAAAATAACGGTATTCATTCCTTTTAATGTTTCCGCCGAAGCCGGGGTCAGAGCCACCCTGTTTTCAAAATCAGGTTCTTTTAATAATCCAATTTTCATTGTTGATGGGTTTGCCTATTTTTATGAACAATTGCATGTACCTTTTTATCTAATAACAGAACATATCCTATAATTGTTTCATGTCATCCTTAGTCAATGCCATAGAACATCCGAATCCAAAAAAGGATGCGGAAACCGGCTAAAAAAAACTGGTTCAGACCTAGAAAATGTACTTTAAAATGAAACATCCTGGAAGCATAATACCTTAATCCCATGCGGCAAAGATAGGTAAAAGATCATTGAATTCAGAATGAGGAATACATGAAAACAGGCAGGCATTGTTTAATGTTTTTCCGCAAATACATGAACATTCGGCAGCGCTTTGTGTTAGCAATGTTGTGGTGCATGGACTTTTGGGGTAATATTTTGAATCCTAATCATATAAAAAAGTTTACTAATTTTGTATAGCAAAAAAAAGGAATGGATGACCTGTCATTTATAGGAAACAGTGAAGTGGAATCGGTTGAGAAACTTTATGAGCAATATATTCAAAACCCTGACTCACTGGATATCAGCTGGCAAAATTTCTTCAAAGGCTTCGAATTTGCACAGAAAAAGTATGATTCGGGACAACCGGACAATCAGCCGGGAGTATTCGAACATCTTGACAAAGAGTTCAAGGTTATTAATTTTATTCATACTTACCGCCGCAGGGGCCACCTGTTCACAAAAACCAACCCGGTAAGGATCAGGCGTAAGTATTCTCCAACACTCGATATTGAAAATTATGGTCTGATGGAGGATGACCTCGGAACCACCTTCCAGGCAGGTAAGGAAATTGGTATTGGCCCGGCCACCCTGCGCGAGATCGTATCGACTTTGCAGGAAACATATTGTGAGTCTGTAGGATCGGAATATATGTTCATCAGGAATCCTGAAATTTTGAACTGGTTGACCAAACGCATTGAAAGCACTAAAAACAAGACTGTCTTTTCAAAAGAGGAAAAAAAGCAGGTGTTCAAACATCTTGTTAAAGCCGTTGGATTTGAAAGTTTCATACACAGTAAATTTGTGGGTCAAAAACGATTTTCTCTCGAAGGGACCGAATCGCTTATCCCCGGACTCTATTACCTGATGCAAAAGGGAGCACAACTGGGAATAGAGGAATTTGTGATTGGCATGGCCCACCGGGGAAGGCTGAATGTGCTTGCCAATATCCTCAATAAACCCTACGAAAACATCTTCCGGGAATTCAATGCAGAAGGATATGAAAAGGGAATTGCCCTCGGAGATGTTAAGTATCACCTGGGGTACTGCAGTAAGATCAGATCGGACCACGACACGGAGATCAGCCTGAACCTGGCTCCAAATCCGTCCCATCTTGAGGCCGTTTCTCCTGTCATCGAAGGAATTTCACGGGCGCGTATCGACAATAAATACAATACCGACTTTACGAAACTTGTCCCGATACTTATTCACGGTGATGCTGCAATCGCAGGACAGGGTGTCGTATATGAAGTGGCTCAGATGATGGAGCTGAGCGGCTATAAGACCGGCGGAACAATACATATTGTGATCAATAACCAGGTGGGCTTTACCACAAATTACCTCGACGCAAGGTCAAGCACGTATTGCACCGATATCGGCAAGGTTGTAAAAGCGCCCATTTTTCATGTCAACGGAGACGACGTGGAGGCGCTGATCCATACGGTCAGGCTGGCCATGGAATTTCGCCAGATATATTATTGCGATGTGTTTATCGATATTCTTTCGTACCGGAAACACGGCCATAACGAAGGCGATGAACCCCGGTATACCCAACCCACGCTTTATAAGGCCATTGCCAAACATCCAAATCCCAGAGATATTTATGCCAGGCAACTCATAGACGAAAGCATTTATACCGCAGACGAGATCAGGAAAATCGAAGCGGACTTTGAATCTTTTCTTGAAGAAAAATACGAATTGTCAAAAAAGATGGAAAAGGTTCATATTCAGCAGTTCCTTGAGGATCAGTGGAAAGGGTACAAGTATGCTGAATCGGCAGATTTCAATAAACACTATCCCGGAGAGCTTAGCAAGGAACTTCTGCTTTTTATCGGTGAAAAGATTTGTTACCTTCCCGAACACGAGAAATTTATCAGCAAAACAGTAAAACTTGTGGAAGCACGGAAGAAAATGCTTGAAGATAGCCATCTCGACTGGGCAATGGGTGAATTGCTGGCATACGGGACCCTTGTTTATGAAGGCCACCCGGTAAGGATCAGCGGACAGGATTCGGTAAGGGGAACATTTGCGCACAGGCATGCCGCCCATGTTATCGAAGATACGGACAAAACATTTACCCCCTTAAAGTACGTCTCTCCGAACCAGGCTTCCTTTACTATTTACAATTCACCTCTTAATGAATATGGTGTACTGGGTTTTGAATACGGTTATGCCCTGGCAAATCCTAACGGACTGACCATCTGGGAAGCCCAGTTTGGAGATTTTTTAAATGTTGCCCAGGTGATCATCGATCAGTATGTGAGTTCGGCCGAAGAAAAGTGGGGATTGATGAACGGAATTGTACTCTATCTGCCCCATGGTTTCGAAGGACAGGGACCCGAACATTCGAGCGCCCGGATCGAACGTTTCTTATCGCTGGCTGCAAAAAGCAATATGCAAATCGTAATACCCTCTACCCCGGCAAACCTTTTTCACATTCTCCGCCAGTCGGTGCACAGGAATTTCAGGATTCCACTGGTAATTTTTACTCCTAAAAGTTTACTAAGGCATCCTAAATGTGTGTCAACCCTGGATGAATTCGTTTCCGGTAATTTCCATGAGGTCATTGAGGATGATAATGTCATAGAAGATGAGGTGAGGCGGTTGGTATTTTGTTCAGGCAAAATATATTATGAATTGCTTGCGCGTAAGGAAGAGTTTGATGCCAAAGACGTAGCTATTGTAAGGATCGAGCAGTTGCACCCGTTTCCAAAAGAAAAGATTGATAAAATCAGTAAAAAATATAAAAACCTTATGCTCACCTTGTGGGTGCAGGAAGAACCCATAAATATGGGTGCCTGGAGGCATGTCAGTGATGAATTCGAAGGCCAGGAAATATTGCCCGTAACACGGCTGGCAAGCGGAAGTCCGGCAACCGGCCTGTCGAAGTTGCATAAGATAAGCCAGGAAGAACTTATCAGAAAGGTATTTCGGAAATGTGTATGTGAACTCAACCGAAAGTATTGCGGACTGCAGTGTCCGGACGGAAGCCTCAGAAAGGAAATCTTAAAGGAATACAGGTATTTCAAGGAGAATGTGGTATAATTTAGTCGAATCAAAGGGTAATGAGACAAGGAGTTGAAGTTAATAGGATGAAAGGGAACTGTGGCGAAGCAGCATGCGGCATGGACCGAATACATAAAGGCCCCCTGGTTAAAAAGCAACGGGTTGCTTCTCCCGGCATAAGCCGGGATCGCAAAGACAATAAAAACTCGAGGCTTTCATGAATGCTCCTTGGTAGACTTGATCATAGTGAGGAGCGGAGCAACGAAGATGGAAAACATTGAACTCTGAACATTGAACTTTGAACTTGCCTGCGGCAGACAGGCACGAAACACGAAACAGTACAGATGATCGTAGAACTTAAAATACCGAGTCCCGGAGAGTCGATCAGCGAAGTGGAGATTGCAGGCTGGCTGGTTGATGATGGCGATTATGTGGAAAAGAACCAGGAAATAGCCGAAGTGGAATCGGACAAGGCAACCCTGCCCCTGATCGCCCCTGAATCGGGTAAAATAAGTATGGTAGTAAAAGCTGGTGATACTATTCCGGTAGGTTCGCTGGCTTGTACCATTGACACTGCAGCAAAAGGAAAAGCCAAAGCCAGAAAGAAACCGGCTGAAAGCATACCGGAGAAAGAAAGCGAACCGGAAAAAGCTCAACCAGAAACCCGGCCTGAATCTGAAAAACCTGCAACCGCATCTATCCGGGGAGTGCAGCAAATCAAGAAAAATGCTGAAACTGCTGTTAAGGTCACCCCTCTTGCAAGAAAGATGATGGATGAATACCACCTCTCCGTCGATGATATTCTGAATGGTTTGAGGAAAATAACCACGGAGGATGTGAATAGAGTTTTATCTTCAAAACCTTTGATAACGGAAGCCGGAAATGGTACAATATCCCGCAAAAGCCAGCGGTCAAAAATTTCGCAACTAAGGAAAAAGCTAAGTCAGCGGCTGGTGTCCGTAAAAAATGAAACTGCCATGCTGACCACTTTCAACGAAGTGGATATGAGCCGTATAATTGCTGCCAGACAGAAGTATCAAAAAAAATTCGGGGAACGTTTCGGGATCAAGCTAGGGTATATGTCATTCTTTGTTAAAGCCGCTACCCTGGCATTAAAAATATTTCCTAAAGTCAATGCACAGCTTGACGGTGATGAAATGGTGATGCCGGAATTCGTCGATATCGGAATTGCAGTGCAGACTGAAAAAGGACTGATGGTGCCCGTTATACGGAATACCGGGACCATGAACCTTGCCCGTATTGAGCAGGAGATAACCATACTGGCAGAAAAAGCCCGGACATTCAAAATTTCCATTGAAGAGATGACGGGAGGTACATTTACAATAACCAATGGCGGCATTTTCGGCTCCATGCTTTCCACACCGATAATCAATCCTCCGCAGTCGGCCATACTTGGCATGCATAACATTGTAGACAGACCGGTTGCCATAAATGGTAAGGTTGAGATCAGGCCGGTAATGTATGTTGCCCTCTCCTATGATCACCGGCTTGTTGACGGTAAAGATTCGGTTAGTTTCCTCGCAAAGGTCAAAGAATTCCTTGAAAACCCCTCATTAATGGTGTATAATGGAAGCGATCCTGAAAAATTGTTGATCGGATTGGATTAATGTTCTTTTGTAAACGAATTTTCGATCATTCCCTCGTTAAAATATTGCCTGTACGACTTTAACCGTACACTGTCAGTGCTCATGGTATCTGCCGGCAGAAGCGGTTCATCAGACCAGCTATAATACCCAATGGAATTGCCTTCCATTTTGCAGTAGTATCCGGGCCTTACCAGAAAATACCGTCCGCTGTTAAACAGGATAGCTTCCTGGTTTGCATCTTTCATAAATACCGAAGTCCCGAATTTTGGCATGTCCTCGGGAAAAATACCAAGAAAATCTGCAACAGAAGGTAAAATATCCACCTGCTGAACGATCCTTGAAGAATCGGAATCCAGCACCATACCGGGATGGTAAAAAATGATCGGGATATGGTAGGCGTATATAAATCCGTTATATTTTATTTCTACCGGCGGATGTGTATGATCAGCAGTAAAAACGAACAGGGTATTTTTGAACCAGTCTTGCCGCGATGCCGCATCAAAAAATCTTTTCAGCGCATAATCGGTATAGGCAACAGAGTTCTCTACCGGACTTTTTCCGTAGGAAAAACGCCCTTTAAGGTCAGCGGGTATCAAATAAGGCTGATGCGAGCTTAAGGTAAATATTGATGCGATGAACGGTCCCGGCAGTTCAGTAAGTTTTTCCGCACAGTACTTTAGATAGGGCCCGTCATATATCCCCCAGCTCCCGTCGTGGTCATTCTGATCGGGATATTCCCTGGCCCCGAAATACTGAAACCCGATTTTCCGTGTAAAGCTGTCAAAACCCATAGTGCCGTTATTTCCGCCATGAAAGAAATAGGCGTGATAGCCATATTTTTTAAGGTATTCAGGCAACGAAAAAAAAGCATTGGTCTGGTAAGTTGAAGTGATAATGGATTCATTCATCAACTGGGGTATTCCTGCGAGGATTGATGGTACCGCCTGTTGTGATGTCCTTCCGTTGGAAAATCCGAAACTGAAGGATACACCATTTTTTGCAATGCTGTCAAGAAAGGGAGTATACCCTTTGTTATGGCTTAAATGACCAACAAATTCCGGGGAAAAACTCTCCAGGATAAAAATCACGATATTCTGCCCTATCCTATCGGGTTTGTTCCTTTTTACAAACTGTTCCGGAAGATTGTCGAGCAATTCCTGTTCATTATAATACTGCAACTTCTTCAGGGGCTTTTTATCTAACGTATGGAGTATACAAAACGGAGTATTCAGCATAAGTGTGGCAGTTTCCGATGACCGGCTGTAGGCTGAAATCGGTAAAAGCGGTTTTACACCGAAGCTGCCTCTAAGGCCAAGCGCCACCATTCCATTGAATACAAGGAATATCAAAATCATTGGAAAAGGCCTTAGCCTGTGCTTTTTTTCAACATAGGGAGGATACAATTTCCAGAAAAGGAAAAGCAGGACAACAGCGATGAGCGTCAGGTACCAGAAATCAGCCGCCATCTGCCCGAACTGTTCAACAATATCTTTTTTGACATCAAAAATGCTGCTGTCGCTTCTCTTGCCTATGAATTTTGCATACTCAAAATCGGCTACATTAAAAAATACGGGAACGAGGTTGGTAATAATGAAATATATCTTCAGCGCCAGCTGATAGCCTCTGGTATAAACAACCTTTAAAGGCAGCAGTGAGAGAAGAATAAAAGGGATGTTGATGTAAAGTATGGCGTTCAGATCAAAGAGTATTCCCTGAAAAAATGCAGCTGCAACCTGATTCCACGCAACGTCCGAAAAACTTCTCAGGTTAAACAGGTAGAAACCCACTCTGCACAGTGTGTATATCGCCAGCAAAAGCAACAGTCGTTTGAGCAAAACCCGGTATGTCGAGAGATAAACCATATCCTTTTTTGAAGCTATTCAACTCTAAAAATAACTATTTCCGGCAAATATAACGGTTCAAGGTGTCTAGATATTGGCACTGTTCAATACGGAATACCTTCAGGGTCAGATACCGCTGATCACCCTGTCTTTCGGATATTTCACCGAAAATGTAAACCTGATTTTTTTGCTATCTCCCGGTTTCAGGCTCACTTTCCACAAAAGCCGTCCGTAAAGTTTTGAATAGTCAGCACCACCATTGTCTTCGGCTGTCACCTCGATATCTTTGTTCTTCGAAATCGGGATATTGTCAAGTATTTCAATTTCAACGGGTATTGACTTATTGTTTTTCACTGTTATTTCAAAACCTTTTGTCTCCTTTATGTTTGTACCTATGGTTTGCCTTGCAGTGAGGTCCTGAAGCACATCGCGCTTTATGGTTATTCTGTCGTCCCTGCCCAGGGAGACAAGAAGAGTGTCTGCCGAGGTAAGCGGATTGATCGAAGACTGCCCGACATACATGCCGCTGTTAAAAAGATTCGCCTGGCCGGGAAGCAGGTTTAATTTTCCGAAATCGCTGAGCTTGGCAAGGAGAAACACCCCGTCGCTTAGTTTCGGAACAGCGTGGTATGAGTATACAGCCGGTATCTCATACTCTTTCATGGCTACCAGGCGCTCTTTCCCGTCAGAAGGGATTGATTGCGTATTCTCAATGGAATATTCGGCCGCCATGAGCCCGGTAGTTTCGGTCACCACGTACTCTGGTGCAGGTTTTGCCTTCTCATAGTCTGCTTCTTCGGCCTGCATATATACATTGGCGACAGAAGGTGCCGCAGCCGCCCGCTTCGGCATTTCCGACTTGTATGCCTGTGGCTGATAGAAATCGATAAACCAGGGATTCAGAACCGGGCGGTTCTGATCGGCCTGCGGATTTCGTGTGGAAACGGTAAGCTTCACATCAGACCAGTCATATCCCGTAGACTGATAAACATTTGCCTTATATATCAGATGTATGGGCTTATTGATACTTTCCGAACGGATGTCATAGAGCGGATACCACCCCGCACCGGGGACCAGGTATGAAAATGTGATCCTGATCTTTGAGGCAGCATTTGCTGCAACATTCAATACCACCTCACCGCAGGGCTTATTTGTAGCGGAGTTCAGCTGGTTTAGCTGGTTCTGGATTCGTGACCTGGCCGTTTTGAATTCCTGTTCCTTCTCCTCTAAAGCTATAATTTGCTTTCTTATATCAAAAAGCCTGGTCCGGTAATATTCGGCCAGCATTTTCAAATCGTTTACCTGCACACCCGATTGTTCGCTTCCCAGTTTGATATTCTCATTGATAAGCTTTTCTTCACCTGCATATACCTGTTTGTCACTCCCGATGCTTTTCAGCCTGGATTCGATAAGCTTGAGCGAATCCTGCAAGATTTTAACCTGGCTGGAGATGCCTTTTTGTGTAAGATAATTCAGCCTTGATGAAGCAGATAACAATATAGCATTTCCGCTGATCTCTACCTGCAGGCTGCTTTGCTGCAACGAACTCGAGAGGTCGGTAAGAACCACTTCGGAATTACCGGCAGGTACTGTCACACCTGCTTCCCTGATGATTCTGGCATTGCTTTGGTAAACGGTGACCTCTTTAATGACCGAACCGGATTCAATGGCAAAAAGTGCGCTAAAACTTCCGGAAATAAGAATGGCAGTGATCAGTTTTTTCATGGTAATGAATATTTAATGAATGATGTAATGCAGGAGCTGTTCTATTATCCCAGATAAACTGGTGGCTAATTCTTCATGGCATCTCAAAGTATCGTAACGTATATTCTAATAAGCAAAAACCGCTTAAAATATATGCCGTTGTTCATCGTAACCCAAAGATAATATATATATTCAATTAATATATTCCTGTTCGCGGTAAGGTTTTAACAAAGGCCTGTTTCAGTCCTTTTAAATTGTTGCACCGGAAATGATAAAAACCGTATCTTTAACATGCTGTAAGCATGAACACATAATCAATTTCATCCATGAACAAGAATATTCATCTCAGGAGCGCCGAATGGTTCGGAAAAGACGACAAGATGGGTTTTGTGCACAGAAGCTGGCTCCGAAACCAGGGCCATCCCGATCATATGTTTCGCGATAAACCGGTCATCGGTATCTGCAACACATGGTCTGATCTTACTCCCTGTAATGCACACCTCCGCGAATTTGCCGAGATCGTAAAAAGGGGTGTTTATGAGGCGGGCGGTTTCCCCCTGGAATTCCCGGTCATGTCGCTCGGAGAGACCATCATGAAACCTACCACCATGCTGTGGCGCAACCTTGTCAGCATGGATGTGGAAGAAAGCATCAGGGCAAATCCCCTGGATGGTATTGTACTGCTCACCGGGTGTGACAAAACCACACCTTCGACACTCATGGGAGCAGCCAGTGTTGATCTCCCGACTATTATTGTGCCGGGCGGTCCGATGCTTAACGGAAAATGGCGGGGAAAAGATATCGGTTCGGGTACGGCCACATGGCAACTTGCCGAAGGAATGAAAGCCGGTACAATTTCAAAAGAGGACCTTACCGAAGCCGAAACCTGCATGTCCAGAAGCGCCGGACATTGCATGACCATGGGGACAGCATCCACGCTTGCATGTATGGTTGAAGCGCTCGGGCTTACATTACCGGGCATGGCTTCCATACCGGCTGTCGATTCCAGAAAAAAGGCCATGGCGCACCTGTCGGGTAACAGGATTGTTGAGATGGTAAAGGAAGACCTTAAACTATCACAGATTCTTACACGCAAATCGTTTGAAAATGCCATAAAAGTAAATTCCGCCGTAGGCGGTTCAACGAACCTTATCGTCCACATGCTGGCAATAGCGGGCAGGATCGGAGTACCCCTGAACCTTGACGATTTTGATACCCTGGCTTCCGATATGCCTTTGCTGGTGAACCTGATGCCTTCGGGTGAATACCTTATGGAGGATTTTTACTATGCGGGAGGTTTACCGGTGGTTATGGACGAGCTGCGCGATCTGATCCATACCGATGCCACTGCCGTCAACGGAAAACCGATCGGAGAAAATTACAGGAACGCTCCCTGCTATAACAGGAAGGTTATTGCAACACTGGACAAACCCTTCCAGACTCAAGCCGGAATTGTGGTACTGAAAGGCAATTTGTGTGAGAACGGTGCGGTCATCAAACCCTCTGCGGCAACAGCAGCACTTATGCAGCACAAAGGCAGGGCGGTTGTTTTTGAGGATATCGAGGATTATCATGCCCGAATAGATGACCCCGATCTGGATATCGACGAGAATTGTGTGATGGTTCTGAAAAATGCAGGTCCCGTTGGATACCCGGGAATGCCTGAAGTGGGAAATATGGAGCTTCCGGAAAAGCTCGTTAAAAAGGGCATCAGGGATATGGTGAGGATCTCGGACAGCAGGATGAGTGGTACGGCATACGGAACAGCAGTGCTTCACATCTCACCTGAGTCGGCCGTGGGAGGTACCCTTGCTTTTGTAAAGAACGGGGATATCATTGAACTGGATGTAAAAAATCGTACACTTACACTGCAGGTGGCCGTTGAAGAGCTCGAAAAAAGAAGAAAAACCTGGAGTCGTCCCGAACCTTCGGCAGACCGTGGTTACGTCAGGTTATTTACCGATCATGTGCTTCAGGCCGACAAAGGTTGTGATTTCGATTTTCTTACCGGATCATCGGGCAGCACTGTCACAAGAGACTGTCACTGAAAAAATACCGGATCTAATGTTGAACAAGTAAACCCGATCCTTTCCCATGTACATTGTCATTCTTATCCTCCTCAGCATTGTATTCATCATCATCACCACAACAAGGCTCAAACTGCATCCTTTCCTGGCTCTTCTTGCGGCGGCCTTGCTCTTCGGATTATTCTCCGGAATGCCTTTCGACGGTATACTCCTCTCCATCGAGAAGGGATTTGGAGAAACCATAGGCAAGATCGGCATCATCATCATTGCCGGGATCATCATCGGTACATTTCTTGAAAACTCGGGCGGCGCCTATGCCCTGTCGAATGCCATCCTGAATAGTATCGGTAAAAAAAGGATCCATGCTGCCATGTCGCTTATCGGGTACATTGTATCCATTCCCGTATTCAGCGACAGCGGATTTATTATTCTTGCCCCCCTGAACAGGGCTCTTTCCAAGAAAGCCGGGTTCTCGCTGGCCGGGACTGTTATCGCACTGGCGCTGGGACTGATGGCCACACATACCATGGTACCCCCTACTCCCGGTCCTATAGCCGCCGCAGGGATCATCGGGGCAGATCTCGGGCTCGTGATCCTTATCGGTCTTACAGTGAGCATGGGAGCGCTTGTGGTTACCACGTTCTATGCCAAAAAAATCGCCGGCAAAGTCTATATCGATCCGAACCCTTCGCTTACAGCAGAGCAGATTGACGAAAAGCTGTCGGTCGCGCCTTCTATAGTACAGTCTTTTCTGCCCATTGTTGTTCCGATCGTTCTTATTGTTTTTCGCTCTGTTGCCGAATTCCCGACAGAACCCTTTGGTAACGGACAGCTGAAAACAGTCATAAGTTTTATCGGAAACCCGGTAATTGCCCTGTTTATTGGTATGGTGCTGTCGTTTACATTGCCTGAGAAACTGGATAAATCAATGCTCTCGGCCACCGGGTGGGTTGGTGAAGCATTAAAAAATGCCGCTATTATCATACTGATCACAGGGGCCGGTGGAGCTTTCGGCAAGGTTTTACAGAATTCAGATATGGGAGTGATCCTTGGTGACATGGTGAAAGATTCAAAGCTCGGCATCTGGCTTCCGTTCCTTGTTGCCGCTGCAATGAAGACTGCCCAGGGGTCTTCCACGGTGTCGATCATCACCACTGCATCGATCATGGCCCCTCTTCTGGCGTCGCTTGGGCTCGACAGCAGCATTTCAAAAGCCATGGTTGTGGTAGCTATCGGAGCGGGTTCCAATGTTGTTTCACATGCCAACGACAGCTTTTTCTGGATCATGACGCAGATGAGCGACATGAACGTAAAGCAGGGTTACCGGCTCCTAAGCACCGGAACCGGTTTGCTCGGGATAACGGCAATGATCTTTCTGACCATCCTGCGCTTCATTTTTTAATATTAACGACATAACAAACCCTATGAAAATCTATAAAACAACCAAAGGCATCCTGATTGAACAGGAAAACCGGTATTTCCTGGTCAGGGAGAACTGGGACACGTTTATAAACAGGGATGATCTGTATGAATCCGCAGGACGCGAAATCCGTGAAGGCACTATTATCCCCGAAGCCGGCGATCTGCTTGAGAAAGAATTGCTGCCCCCTATCGGAAGCCAGGAGATATGGGCTGCAGGTGTGACCTATATGCGGAGCCGTGAAGCCCGAAAAGATGAAGCCAAAGGTGCAGGCGGGGGCGACTTTTATGAAAGGGTATACGAAGCAGAACGGCCCGAATTGTTTTTTAAGGCAAATGCATTCAGGACTTCAGGGCCGGGACAAAAAGTGAGGATCCGAAAAGACTCGGTATGGAATGTCCCCGAACCTGAACTCACATTGGTGATCAGCTCAACAGGAAAGATCATAGGGTATACTGCCGGCAACGATATGAGTTCAAGAGACATCGAAGGTCAGAATCCTCTTTATCTCCCCCAGGCCAAGACCTATGACCTGTCTGCTGCCATAGGGCCCTGTATCTATGTCTCCGGGTCACCTCTACCTGAAAATACTGAAATAAAACTCGAGATCCTCAGGAAAGATATGCCGGTTTTTACAGGGGCAATCTCCATTGACCAGATGAAAAGAAAACCCGGGGAACTTATCGGGTATCTGTTCCGCGAAACATCATTCCCTGCCGGTTGTTTATTAATGACAGGGACAGGAATTATTCCTCCCAATGATTTTACGCTCGATCGCGGTGATGAGATCAGGATAACGATCGGGCACATCGGTACCCTGATGAATATTGTAGAATAAAACCAGACCAGCATGAAAATAACAGGATTAAATGCACTAGGATTTGAAGCATCTGGAGAGGGCAGGAACCTGTTCAGGGCTGTAAACCCTTCAACTCAAGAGCCGTTGAATGAAGAATTTCATGAAGCGGATGCCAATGAGATCGGCCGTGCAGTGGAAAAGGCAGAACGGGCATTTCTCGAATACCGGAAAAGACCCGGTAAAGAGAAAGCCCTTTTTCTTGAGCAAATTGCTGAAGAAATTGAAAACACAGGTGATGAGCTTATCGTACGATGCCATGAAGAAACAGCCCTTCCTGCTGCCCGGCTTACCGGGGAACGGGGAAGGACCGTAAATCAGTTGCGTTTGTTTGCCGCAGTGATAAGGGATGGATCCTGGGTAGATGCACGAATAGACCCGGCCATTCCCGATCGCAAGCCGGCACCAAGACCGGATATCCGTCAGATGCAGATCGCACTCGGACCCGTCGGTATCTTTGGCGCCAGTAATTTTCCGCTTGCTTTCTCTGTGGCAGGAGGCGATACAGCCTCGGCACTGGCAGCCGGATGCAGCGTTGTGGTAAAAGCGCACCCTCTCCATCCGGGAACATCTGAGCTTGTTGGTCATTGCATCAACAAAGCAGCCCGCCGGATGAATATGCCCGACGGCGTCTTTTCCCTGATACAGGGAAGATCAAATGATTCAGGAATGGCAATTGTAAAGCATCCGGGAATTAAAGCCATCGGTTTTACCGGTTCGTATAAAGGGGGCAAAGCCATATTTGATGCCGCCAATGAACGGGAAATTCCTATTCCTGTTTTTGCCGAAATGGGAAGTGTAAACCCTGTATTTATCCTGCCGGGAGCAATGAAGGAAAGGAACGGGATCATTGCCCGAAGCCTGTTTGAATCATTCAACCTTGGTGTCGGACAGTTTTGCACAAGCCCCGGGTTATTCTTTACAGACTCTTCGGCAGAAAGCGACCGGATGCTTGTACAGATGAAGACTATGGCCTCGGAACTGACTCCGGGAACCATGCTATCGGAAAGAATTCTTGAAAACTATATCTCGGGGGTAAAAAAGTTCACAGGCATAAAGGAAGTCCGGGAAATTACTGCAATTCCGATGATAAAGGACGGCAATAAAGCAACAGCCAGGATATTTACCACTGATGGAGAAACCTTCATGAAAAACCAGGGATTGTCTGAAGAAGTTTTCGGACCCTCCATAGTGAATATTAAAACCCGGAATAAACAAGAACTTTTAGATATTGCGGAACAGATGGAAGGACACCTGACTGCCACCATTCATGGAACAGAACAGGATCTGAAAGAATACGGGGAGCTTATCGCCATCCTGGAGCGAAAAGCAGGCAGGCTGATATTCAACGGTTTCCCGACCGGCGTGGAAGTATGCCACGCGATGGTGCACGGAGGGCCGTTCCCTTCCACCACATCTTCGCAGCATACTTCGGTCGGTACAGCAGCAATTATAAGATTTTCAAGACCTGTATGTTACCAGGATTTCCCTCAGACGGTATTGCCGGATGAACTGAAAAACAACAATCCGCTGAACATATGGAGAATGGTGAATGGGGAGATGGCAAGAGACAATATTGGCTGATTGTGGGCGGAGAATTAACGTGAAGCTGTTGATTCGACAGGAACAGGTAAGAGTGGACAGTAATCAGTAATCAGTGATCGGTCCCGCCAGGGCGGAATCTTCGCTTCGTTCTGGCATGGAGCATGCAATACCCGAAACATAAAAATTGTTATCGTATCGCGATAATTATTTATTGTGATGTGATAATCCAATTCACTATTGTCCGGCAAAATTTGTATTTTTTATTCATAGTATCTTGTTTTTTGTGGTGATTAAACAAAGATACCAGGGTGAGGTAATTTTTGAATTATCTCACATTTTTTCTGTTTTCCGGACAACAGTGAATACTATTTATGATTTCTACAGATCATTAATAATGTCTCATCAATGCCCCCTGCTGGCCGGAAAAACTCTGCAAGCTTCGTATTAAGCATGGTTAAAAGAAGAAGGGCTTATTGCTGGCAAACTGAAGGAGATTGCAAGCCCTGTCAGAACAGGTAAATACCTGTAATTCAATAACTTCAATAACTGAAGGCCTTCGAATTTTTATCCTGTTATTTTTACCGGTCAGCAAAATATTGTCGCTGTAACGAAATCCAAAGCTTATCAAAATTCAAAGGTTTTGAGATAAAATCATCGAAATTATTTTTTAAAATATTGTCTTTATCTCCTGCCGTAGCATATGCGGTAATGGCAATAACCGGGATCTTCGCATTCATTTGTTTTATCAGTTTGCAGGCTTCAAAACCATTCATTACAGGCATTTTGATATCCATGAGCACGATTAAATTCTGATCGTGCTTTTCTTTAACCAGATCTACAGCTTCTTTGCCATTATGTGCCCAGGTAATTGAAGCACCGGTTCTATCCAGTAATCTCTCAATAAGAAAATAATTATCCGGTATATCTTCAGCAACAATAATCGTTACGTTATCAAGATGAACCTTAACCTTATGTATAGAAGGGACCTCATTATCACCTTCCGGAACCACAGTATAAGGAAGTGTGAAATAAAAAACAGATCCTTTATTAACCACTGATTCAACATAAATATCACCTCCCATAAGATTTACAAGTCTTTTGCACAATGATAGCCCAATGCCGGTTCCCTGGTGAAACTTGTTGGTATAAGGTTCAATTTTGTGAAAATGGTCAAAGATCTTTATTTTATTTGATTCAGAAATTCCAATACCCGTATCTTCAACAAAGAAACGAATGATTTTACCCTCAATTTTATAACCGAACATTATAGAACCGGAATCTGTAAATTTGAACGCATTGTTCAACAGGTTCATAAAAATCTGGCGGAACCGGATAGGATCATTATATATAAAGATTTTTGACTGATTCCTGGTATTTGTACATTCAATTAGCAATCCTTTAGCATTTTTCAGATCATAATAGTCTTTTAATTCGACCAGTACTTCATCAACGCAAAAACGTTCTTTATATAAAATAAGTTGGTTGGCTTCAATAATTGAAATATCAAGAATGTCATTGATTATTGTTAACAAGGTATCGCTATTGTTATTAATGATATTGATACATGATCTCTTTTGATTTAAATCCATTTCCTCGTCATAAAGCAGACTTGAAAAACCAACTATAGCGTTTAGTGGAGTGCGGATCTCATGTGACATATTGGCTAAAAAAGCCGATTTAAGCTTGTCGGATTCCTCTGCTTTATCTTTTGCTATAGTTAATTCATGGGTTCTTTCAGCAACACGTTTTTCAAGATCATTTCTGCTTCTTAAGAGTACATCATTCTGAAGGGAGATTTCTTCCTTTTTCTCCTCAAGAAGTGTATTGGCTTCGGATAATTCTTCGGTTCTCTTCAGAACCATTTTTTCCAGCATATTTTTTTGTCTCTTCAGCAAAGCAATTCTTACCAGGTGGATAGAGAAACCTATTAAAAGGATGATTAAGACTGCCAATATTTTAAAAAACAGTGTATTGTACCAGAAAGGTTTAATAACCAGTTTAATAGTGGTTGGTTCGTTGTTCCATAAACCCTGTGGATTGGCAGCTTTAACCTTAAAAGTATAGTTGCCATGCGGCAGGTTTGTATAGGTTGCCATTTGCTGATTCCCGACATAATTCCAATCCCGGTCGAATCCTTCAAGCATATAGGCATACCTGTTATCTTTAGGTGACTGATAGTGTAAAGCAGCATATTCTATACCAATAACGTATTCTTTACTCGAAAACACCAGTTTTTGCATATAAGTTATTGATTTGGGAAGGATTATCCGGTTATTTATCCTGTCACCTACATTGATGTTCTTATTAAAAATTTTCAGGTTCACGATTTTGGTCACCGGGGGTTTTGATTTTTCCCTCATTCCCTCTGGGTTAAAAATACTGTATCCATAACGACTTGCCGTAAGGATGGCATTATGCATTGAATCACAAACAATGGCATTGATCGAAAAAACCTGTGTCTTTTTTCTTTCATTTGTTGCAAAGTAAATAAATGTACTATCCGATGGATTAAACTTACAAAGTCCTTTATTGGTAAGAAGCCATAAATTATGATGGTTATCTTCGGTTATGCCGTTCACATGATTATTTGCATAATGGATGAAAGTTTTCTTATTATTTTTATCGATCACGAGTTTATCGAGTCCTTCAATTGTTCCAATCCACAGGTTATCCTGTTTATCAGTTTTCAAGGTGTAAATTGTATTGTCGCTGACACTTTCAGGATCGTCAGGATAGTGCCGGTAACTGGTAAATTTCTCAGTTGATGGATTAAACTCGCAAAGTCCTCCACTTTCAGTGCCGATCCAAAGCATTCCGTTTTTATCTTCGGCAACTGACCAGATTATATTAGAGCTTATGCTCGACGGATCATCGGGATTATTTGTATATTCTTTAAATGTTCTATTTACCGGATCGAACCGTAATAAACCTTCTTCATAGGTTCCTAACCATAAATAGCCACTTCTGTCCTCAAAAATAACTCCGACATGAGTGTGACCAAACTTGGAAGGGGTTTTGTAAAACCTTTCAAACCGGTTGCTCCCGCGATCAAATTTATTCAGACCCTGTATAGTACCTGCCCAGATGTTTCCTTTTCTATCTTCATACAACGATTTAACTTCATTATGACTCAGAGAATTCGGATCAGCCGGATCATTTTGATATAATGTAAACCGGTTGGTTTTTCTGTCAAAGGTATTAAGTCCGTTTTGCGTTCCGATCCATACTAAGTTCTTGTCATCCATTAAAAGCGCAAAAACCACATTGTTTACCAAACTATTCCGTTCCCCGGGTTTAGTCGTGATAAACCTGAACATGTTTTGTTCTTCATTTATTTTGTTTAAGCCGGTCCAGTCCGTTCCAATCCAAATAGAACCTGATTGATCCTGAAATATTGAATAAATTGAGTTTCCGGTAATGCTGAACGGATTGCTATTATTATACCTGTTATGTATGAACCTGTAAGTGTATTTTTTTTCTGCTTCACTTTTTTTGCCTGTTTCTTCCTGAAGCTGGATTTTATCCAACCCTCCACCCCAGGTTCCAACCCAGATGTTTCCCTCTAAATCACGATAAAGTCTCATAATGATATTATTGCCCGGGCCATTTTCATCATCTTTCAAATATATGAACCGTGTAATCTTATTGGTAACCGGATTTAACAGGTTCAATCCATATTCCCAGGAACCCGCCCATATATTCCCGTTTGTATCGACACAAACAGAGCTTATATTGTCATTAGTCAGGCTATTTTCATTATTTGGGTCGTGAACGTAGGTATAAAATTCATTGGTGTTTTTATTGTATTTGTTTAATCCCTTTTCTGTGGCAATCCAAATCGTACCATCGGATGATTCAGCAAGATCAATAACAATATTTGAGCTGATGCTGTTTTTACTATCATCATGAAGATAACGAATAAACCGGTATGTATCAACAGTCTTTCCATTTTTACCGATAGCTGAAGTCTTTTCTATCCGGTTGAGTCCCCCACCCAGTGTACCCAACCAAATGGTTCCTGAATGATCAGTAAGAAGTTTATATATGGTATTGTTAGCCAAACTATTGGTGTCGTTCGGATCGTTTACAATACGATCAAATTTATCCAGTACAGGATCATAAACACAAAGACCTTCAACTGTTCCGACAAAAATTGCCCCGGATGTATCCTGACAAATTGATCTGACGTGGCTGATTATAAGACTGTTGGGGTCGTTTGGAATAGGAAGAAATTCCCTGAAGTTACGTCCGTCATAGCGGTATAATCCCCCATAGGTACCAAACCATAAGAATCCTTCATTATCCTGAAAAATACATACAATGGATATGTTATTAAAAACATCGGTATTAAAAGTGTTAAAAAACTTTATTTCAGTATGCTGTGCTGTTAAAGGATAACTGTTATATGCATTGTATAAAATTAAAAACAGTAGTGCTTTATAACAACGTATGACAAACTTTCTCATTAAGCGCTCTATTTAAAATAGTTGTAAGAATTATTTTCTTCGTTAAATTAATTAAAATCTTACAATTTATCCAACTATTGTCTTTCATTTTTAAATTAGCAAATTGATTGTATTTCAAATATTTGAAGAGTTTTTTAAAAGCCTGGTTTTTCAAATTATGAAGTGCAGGTATGGATTATCTTAACTCGCTGTGTAGCGTGTTAGCTTTAATCACTCGCGCGTGTGCTTTGATTTAATAGGGTACTCTGATCAAACTCAGTACTTCATGAGTCATGAATCTGAATAAAGTTTTAGCGCTTGGACAGGGACACAGGTGGGAAAATTGAAGAAAAAATGTGGGATGCACGCGGATGACTTTGTGAAATTTAAATTATTATAAAAAAGAAAAATGAAACACAACACCGGTAGCCGTTGCATAACCAGCAAATTTCGCTAATAACTTAATTTACAAATGATTGACTTGAAGGACATTTAGTACCCTGCAAATAATATCACGCCTGGCAGGAAAGACTATCAGGAAAAACTGCATACAAATTTCCAACCCTGCCTCCGGAAGGTAGATAATACATTTCAAAATATAAAAATCAGCACAGAAATCTAAATTGAAAAAATTACCACGAAATAGGATCCAAAAAGTGTCAACTAAAACCAGGACGATACAGTTATCCATTTATTGCTGCACATCGGGGCGGACTCCTTACAAAAGACCATCATCATAAATCAATAATATGGGCCAGAGAATGTTCAGAACATGTATTCCCGCTTACGGGCGAAAATATTGACAAGAGACTTATATATGCCCTCCATGTAGCTAAAGAATGGGGAAATAATCATGTAGACCGGTGATGCAATGAAAGCATCATTGGGCGCACATGCAGCGGCAAGAGAATCTTCAGATGCGACCTTAAAAGCTGTGGCAAAATCGGTTGGACAAACTGTCGCTACGGCTCCTATGGCCGACCATTCGACGGGAGCAGCATTGTATGCCCCGAAAGTCTTGAAACATGCAGGGAAATCAGCAGATGAAGAAAGAGAATGGCAAAAGAAAAAACTGCATCAATTGCCTTCGGGTATTGCAGAGCTGGTTCTGACTGTGATGACAGAGTAAGAGAAAATCTCTAAACCAGATTGAAACCGGGGAATAAAACAGGAACAATCAACCGCTGCCTGAAAAAGGAATGAAGAGGATGTTCAGGGTTTTAAGACACCGGAAATGTTTCAAAAAACCTTCCCGGAAATTAAAAATCTATATGTCAGATCATTGGTACAACATAAAAAGAAAAATATTTTGTACATTGTTGTGCTTTTCTCTATTTTAGACCTATAATAAGAACCAAATTATTGCGGGTGCATGGAAAATATTCTGGATAGAATTCGTGAAGAACTTGAAATGAATGTTGATGAAAACATTCAGGTGACCAATCAGCACTTTTTTAAAGAGCCAATAAAATGTTATGGGATCAGGTCAGCCACCGTAAGTAAAATAGGCAAGAAATATTTTCAATCGGTCAGGGATTCTAAAAAGGCTGATATTTATGATTTGTGCGATAAATTATGGGAATCAGGATATATCGAAGAGTCTTTTATTGCCTGCAACTGGTCTTATGCTCTATGCAAAAAATATGAACCGGCAGATTTTCAACTATTTGAAAAATGGATAAGTGAATATGTAAATAATTGGGCATCATGCGATACGCTTTGCAACCATACGGTTGGAGAATTTATACGCATGTATCCTGAATATTTATCCAAATTAAAGGAATTTACAGGATCAGATAACCGGTGGATGCGTCGTGCATCAGCAGTGACTTTAATTATTCCGGCCAGAAAAGGAATGTTTTTAAAAGATATTCTGGAAATTGCTGATCTGTTACTCTTCGACAAAGATGATCTTGTTCAGAAAGGCTATGGTTGGATGCTTAAAGCCGCCAGTGAATCACATCAACAGGAAGTTTATAATTATGTGATCAGCAAAAAAATCATTATACCACGAACTGCTTTACGATATGCCATTGAGAAAATGCCAAAAGAACTGAGAACCCTTGCTATGCAGAAATAATATTTTCTATTTTAGAAAGATACCAATTGTAGTGCATGAAGACACAACCTGATTATCTATATCTGATGAATAAAACAGGGATAAAATTTCCGCTGATCGGGTTTTATGATACACCGGATACATCGATATTTGAACCTCTTGCCAAATCAAAAACCTGCGTCTTCGCCTATTTCAAGCAATGGGAAAAAGGCAGATCAGTGCACCTGACGAAAGAACAATTCGGATGTTTGGGAGCAGGTATATGGTTTTAGTGTTCGGACCGGGACAAGAGAAGACCATGCAAGGTTCCTTGCCGGCAGGCTGGCTGATACGATAACGCTCCGAAGCCCGCTATTGCTCATACACGCCAACGTTGGCAATTATTATTGGAGCGACATAAAAAATTTTAATTGTCATGAAAAAATTGGTAT
>CAZDCD010000016.1:0-98476 GCA_964503885.1 uncultured Bacteroidales bacterium | reverse complement strand
GCATCAGCCAGCAGATTTAC
This sequence comes from uncultured Bacteroidales bacterium, assembly GCA_964503885.1. Classification (GTDB taxonomy): domain Bacteria; phylum Bacteroidota; class Bacteroidia; order Bacteroidales; family UBA10428; genus CAZDCD01. Next base: position 98,456 of record CAZDCD010000016.1, on the reverse strand, counting down.
AGTCTGCCCCAGTTGACCGCTTTGGTATCTCCCCGTGGAATCAGGTTAAACAGGCCTATATCACCCGCTTAAAACACAAATCTGCAAATTTACTAAAGAACAACCTAAATTCCTAACCTTCGAACAGATACAGATAAAATTTAAAGTTTATGGGGCTACGCTATCCCGATGTATTCAAAGAACATGGCTGTTGCACGGCTGGAGCCGATGGAGGGATTCGAACCCCCGACCAGCTGATTACAAATCAGCTGCTCTGGCCAACTGAGCTACATCGGCCGGTCTATAAAACAACTGAGGGTAATCAAATTACCCTCAATTTTCGGTTCGCAAATGTATAACAATTTATTTATATCCCAAAATATTTCTTTTATTTTTTGGGAATGCGTTCAGACCCCTCGTATTTTGTCTTTGTGCCTTTTTATTTGTCTTTTTAACGCATCAATTGCATTGTCGGTGGATTCTTCGAATGTTTTACTTTGTTTTTTTGCAAATAACTCATTTCCAGGTATTTCCACTCTAATCTCAGCGATTTTGTTCTGCATATTCTGTGTATTTTCAAGTTTAAGAAAAACTTCAGCACCAATAATGTCATCATTAAACATCATTAATTTCTTAACCTTGCTTTCCACAAACTTTTCGAGTTTCTGATCAGCAGCAAACTTCACTGAATTGATTTTAATGTTCATAAGTCAATCCTCCATTAATTATGCCCTGGGATGGGCTTGTTTGTAAATACCTCTAAGTTTCTCAAACGTATTGTGTGTATATACCTGGGTAGCGGAAAGGTTGCTGTGTCCCAGTATTTCTTTTATTGCATTGAGATCCGCACCGGCATTGAGCATATGTGTTGCAAACGTATGCCTGAGAATATGCGGACTTTTCTTCTCAATGGTGGTAACCAACCTGAGGTAATTGTTCACCACCCTGTAAACCAGTTTCGGATATAGTTTTTTACCATTCCCTGTAATTAAGAGAAATTCATTTTTTTGATCTTCAATGTTCCTGCGATGACCCATATATTCTTCAATTCTGGCAACAAGGGTATTGGTAATCGGGATAATACGCTCTTTATTTCGTTTGCCAAGCACTTTAACATGTTGGTCCCTGCTATTGATATTAACAATTTTGAGATTGATGAGTTCACTCAACCGCATGCCTGTAAGGTATAATATATCTATGATAAGGCGATTTCTGATTCCACTGAAATCATCGCCGAATTCCACCTTTTCAAGCAATGTATCCATCTGTTCCTCCCCCACGAATGATGGCAATGTTTTGCCCTGTCTGAGTGAGGTGATCCTCCTGGCCGGATTATCAGCTATAAAGCCGTTTTTCTGAAGATACCTGAAAAATGATTTGAGGGTAGAAATTTTCCTGTTTACCGAACGAGGAGAGAAATCTTTTTCCATAAGCCGGACAACCCAGTCGCGAATATCTTTATGGCTGATGCCTTCAACACAGGCATCCTCATCGGAGGAAATGGTCAGGAATGTATAAAACTGGTCGAGATCGTCGGAATACGACCGGATGGTATGTGAAGAGTACCTTTTCTGATTTTTTAAATACCTTAGGAAATTCTCTTTGTGCTTCATACTTGAGGGAATGAATCTCAGGGCCGGAATCGTATGACCTCTTTTTGGATTATCCCTTTAAAGCATAAATGTTATTCTTCTATCTGCTGCAACTTCTGAATGTAAACAGCTTTTTTCACCGTATCTCGTCTCTCTTCAGAAGGTTTCCTGTAAGCCTGCCTCGACCGCAGTTCCTTAATAACTCCGGTTTTCTCAAATTTGCGTTTAAATTTCTTTAACGCTCTTTCAATGTTTTCGCCTTCTTTAATCGGAACTACTATCATATTGTGCTATTTTAATGAGCCGCAAAGTTAATTCTTTGCATGCAATAAACAAAATTTTTTAAAATTATTCTCTAAATGATTTACAATAAGTGATTTCCAAAAGTTTCAATCGGATTCCGGCCAATGATTTGTTTCATTTATTTCATCGTTAAATATACCCAAAAATTACATCATTTAAAAACTTCAAATCACTTTTCATCCGAAGAAATTGTTAAATACATGAAAATCTTTCGATAGGTAGAATCAGGAATTATCTTATTGTTTTTCAACTCTTTAATTTCAAGAATACGGCCCGTTTTTTTTCGGTAATCTGCAATTGCGCGTGCATCATAAGATGTAAGGTAGGGATGATTGGAAAGGGAACGGACTCCTGCCGTGTTCAGATTGATCTTACGGATAACCATAGTATCACAGGAAAACCGGTTTTCGATCTCACTGAACAGGCTGTCTGACAGGCCATATACCTCATTCAGCTGAAAAACACCGTAAAACCCGCCAAGCAATCTCCTGTATCGGATGACCCTATCCGATAAAACAGGTCCGATACCTCTGATGCCCTCCAGTTGTTGTTTTGTTGCTGTGTTGATCTCGATGCTTTGGAATAGGTTTGCGGGATGTATTCCAACGGTGGTTTCGGCTTCCGTAATTCTAATGAATGGCTTTAACGCTGCAAAGATTTCTCCGTTCATACCATATACCTTAAGCAGGTCGCTGTCTTTTCTGAAGAGATATCCCGATTTGCGAAATCCGATCCACGCCTTACGGATGTTCTTTTGAATCCCGAGCATTTCCAGTTCGTCTTCAGAGATTGTATTCGGATCAAACACAAACAAACGCAGATTTGCTTTGCCGGATGAAAATCCGGTTTCCGGCGGCTTTTCAGCATCCGGAGCCGATCTTTTCCATGCTGCAATTTCCTTTTCGAAAGTATTGACCGGAAACCGGTCATGCCTTATGAAAACAGGATAGATAAACCTGATGACAAGAACCAGGCAGATCAACGAGGCAATCAGCACCGTACCTCTCCGCTCTGAGCGTGAGAAGGTAAAGTAATCTTTCAGTTCCTGTTTCAATCGGCGACTTTTAGGATTCCCATTTCATTCAGAAATACCATTGTTATTGCGATGGGCACAATATACCTCACCAGAAAAAAGTAGGTATTAAAAAGCAGGGCTTTCTGGCTGCCGCTACTCGATATTTCATTGAAAACGTTGGTCCTGCCATGAAACCAGGCAATGAATAGTACGATAAAGAATCCGCCGATAGGCAGAATGAATTTTGTAGATACAAGCTCCAGGATATCAAAAAAATTATGTTCCCCGATTGTAATACCGGACATGACACCCCAGGATAAAGCACAAGGTATACCGAGAAGGGTTATCAATACTGCTGCGATCATTGAGGCTTTGTGTCGTGACAGGTTAAGTTCTTCAACAAAAGTTGCCACCACAACTTCGAGCAACGATATTGCAGAGGTGAGGGCAGCCACTGTGAGCAATATGAAAAACAAGATTGAAATATAATACCCTCCGTGCATTTGCTGGAAAATATTCGGCAATGCCTGAAAAACCAGTCCGGTACCTGCCTGAGGTTTAAGTCCGAAAGCAAATACCGCGGGAAAAATAGCTATTCCCGCCAGCACTGCTATAAAAGTATCTGAAAGTGATACAATAAAGGCTGAATTTCCGAGATTATCGTTCTTATTGATATATGAGCCATAGGTAATGAGCGCTCCCATACCGATACTGAGCGAGAAAAAGGCCTGACCCAGTGCCGCAAAAATCACACCGGCATTCAATTTGGTAAAGTCGGGCTTAAACAGGAAAACCAGTCCGTTCTTTGCTCCCGGCAATGTAACCGACCTGATGGCTATGGTGATGAGGATGAGTAATAATAAGGGCATCAGTATTTTATTGTATTTTTCAATTCCCTTTTCTATTCCTGCCATTACAATCAGAAATGTTAAGCCCATAAATACCACCTGCCAGAGCACGGTGCGGAAAGAATCGCCCCGGAACTGGCTGAACAGGGCATTGATCTCATCAGGGGTTTTTCCCCTGAAATCACCCAGCACCGATTTATACAGGTATTCGAGAGTCCAACCCCCGACTGCCCCGTAAAATGCAAGGATCATGAACGCAGCAAAAATCCCCAGAATTCCGATAATGAACCAGGGCTTACCGGGTGCCAGCTTTCGGAATGCACCATATGGATTGCTCCGGGCTGACCTGCCGATCGCAAATTCAGAAACCATCACCGGAATGCCGATGGCAAGTATAAAGCCGATGTAAATCAGTAAAAATGCTCCGCCACCGTTTTCTCCAAGCACATACGGAAACCTCCAGATATTCCCGAGACCAATTGCTGAACCGGCTGCGGCAGCAATAATTCCAAATTTCGACCCGAAACTCCCCCGACCTGGCGTTTGAATGTTGTTCATGCTTTTTTTGAAGAAGAGTACATTAATAAAATTACAGTCAGGCAATATTATAAAAAAAACCCTTATCACAAAATCGGGATAAGGGTTTTGCCGGATAAAAAAGGTTTAATTTCTGTTCAGACAGTTCAGGTCTTCGAATGCAATTTTAAGCCTGTTCACTGTAAATTTTTCACCTTCACGAAGCCAAACCCTGGGATCATACTTCTTTTTGTTTGGTTTATCCTCACCTTCGGGGTTCCCGATCTGTCCCTGCAGGTATCCGTGATTTATCGCTTCATAATTTCTTACGCCGTCCCAGAAAGCCCACTGTGTATCGGTATCAATATTCATTTTGATCACGCCATAGCTTATGGCTTCACGAATTTCTTCACGGCTCGATCCGGAACCTCCGTGGAAAACAAAATTTACCGGTTTTTCAGCCGTATGGTATTTTTCCTGAATATATATCTGCGAATTATGCAGAATCTTCGGCGTCAGCTTAACGTTTCCGGGTTTGTATACGCCGTGAACATTACCAAAAGAAGCGGCGACAGTAAACTGGTCGCTGACCTTGTTCAATTCTTCATAGGCATAAGCCACATCTTCGGGCTGAGTATAAAGCAGCTTATTGTCAAGACCTGTATTATCAACCCCGTCTTCTTCTCCTCCGGTAACACCCAATTCAATTTCAAGGGTCATTCCTATTTTGCTCATCCTCGACAGGTATTTTTTACATATCCCGATATTTTCTTTGAGCGGTTCTTCCGACAGGTCTAACATGTGTGAACTGAACAGCGGCCTGCCGTATTCTTTGTAGTGCTTTTCTCCGTAATCCAGCAGCCCGTCAATCCACGGCAAAAACTTCTTGGCGGCATGATCGGTATGCAGGACAACTGCAACACCATATAACTCAGCCAGGTGGTGAACATGCTTAGCACCGATAATCGCACCGGTAATTGCTGCTCTTTCATTCTCATTCGATATTCCTTTACCGGCCCAGAAAATAGCACCGCCGTTTGAAAACTGGATCATAACAGGTGAATTCACTACTTTGGCGGCTTCCATTACAGCATTCACTGAATTTGTTCCAACCACATTCACAGCAGGCATTGCAAACTGATGCTGTTTGGCTGTTTTCAGCAGCTCTTTAAGGTCGTTTCCGGTAACAACGCCCGGTTTAATTTTGTCGAGTACTCCCATTTTATATGAATTTATTGTTTAATACACTGATTGTATTCTTTTAATTGTCTCGCAAAAATATAAAAAACTGTGACAATGCAATGTTTGTCTTCCGCCAAAAATATCAAATTGTCAGGATTGCGTATTGGGTTTCGTGTTTAAGGTTTCGTGTTAAGTTTACTTTTGCCAACTGCCTTTTGGAATTAATACTGCTACTACTGCTGTCACTGACGCTTTCTCCATTAGGTTTTTGTGTTTATACAATCCTTTAGCCAACTACTCTCTGCCAACTGCTCTTTGCCAACCGTGAACTTTAGATCAGAACGGATACCCGATACCGAACTGAATGCTGAAATCTTCGAGGGTTAATTTCCTGTTAAACGGTATCCAGCTTTTCATGTTATATGCACCGGGGTCGTTCAGCTTCATTCCGAAATCTACCCTCAGCAAAAAGAACGAAAAGTCAAGTCTGGTCCCGAAACCCGTCCCCACGGCAAGTTCCTTATAAAACTTATCCCATTTGAATATGCCTTCGGGAATGTTAGTTTCCTTGTTGATGTCCCAGATATTGCCAGCATCCAGGAATAATGCGCCCTCAAGTTTCCAGAACATCTTAAACCTGTATTCGAGGTTGAGTTCAAGCTTGATATCCCCGATATTTTTATATTTCGAGTATTTTGTGTTGGTGGTGTCCTTGTATGTTCCCGGACCTATCGTATAGGCATTCCACGCCCTGATGCTGTTCGGACCCCCGGCAAAAAACTTCTTTTCATAAGGCATGGCGGATGAATTGCCGTATGGATAACCTACACCAAGAAAAACCCTGTAGACCAATGTATTTTTAGTATCAAAATTCCTGTAGAACCTGAAATCACCGTCGGACCTTAAGTACTGTGCATACGGAGAATTGAATATGCGGTAATTGCCGTCAACCGGTACCTGGTTGAAAACCTTGCTGTAGAAATATAATGAGTTTCCAGCGACTTCAAAATTCATCCTCAGGAATATGAAGTCTTTCAATATCCCGATCTCCTGGTTATTGTATTCGAATGTATACCTCGACACCCCTACCAGATGATCAGTAAAGCTGTACTCAAGGGGAGTTCCCCTGATGCTGTCGAGAAACGCTCTTGAGCGGTCTTCGTTAACCTGCACAAAATTGAGCTCAAACGGATACACCGAATGCCGCAGAAAACTGTTCCCTTTCCAGGTGTAACCGAATGATGCATTGGCATATGTTCTTACATACCTTTTGTCAGTGCGGTGGTTGATCGCAATAGACAACAATGTTTTAGGACTGAATTTTTTAACAAACTGCTGCGATTTAAAGGGTAGCCAGAAACGGGGAATCTCCAGTTTTGTTTCCGCGCCGTATTCCAGTGTAAATGTATAAAAAGAGTCTTTCAGGACTTCAAATGCACCGGTAAGTTTTAAATTGAAGATTTCAGCTCCCCTGAACAGGTTCAGGTTCTGATAGAGCAGATTGCTTTTAGCACCCAGATCGCCCGATGAATTGGTAATAAGGGGCTCAACTTGGTAGGATTGGATATCATTTCGCGTTAGTTCAATGCCAACATCCAACGGATAAAATCCTGAGGAATTTTTACCCGTATCTTTGGGCTCCGAGAACTGGATGTTCACAAACTTGTACAATCCGAGTGAAGTCATATTTCTGTATGTGCGGTCAACGTTTTTTATATTGTAAATAGCTCCCGGAGATAAATAATTATAATTCGATATAATTGACGGCTTGATCCGCAATTCATTGTCATAAATAAAAGTCAGGTGATCATAGATAAGTGTATCACGTACAGCACTGTCGGCTGCAGAATTACTCTGCTCATAAATACTGTAATTGGGAAAAACAGAAACTTTGTTGATACGAAACCTCGGATGATGTCTGATCTTTGTCCTGTAATCAAGATCGCCTTCAATAAATTCCTTAATGCCCATGGTTAAATCCACCAGCTTGGTCCCTTTTATGACTTTGGCATCGAAATAGATATATTCTTTCGAAAAATAGAAATAGCCGTTCTCCTTCAGCAATTCCTCCAGCCTGATCCTCTCTTTCTGAAGAATTTCTTTGTCGAACAACATCCCTTTGGTGATCAATGAATTGGCAGTATCGTTCATGATTGTGGAAACAAGACCTGTATCTTCAAAAAGATACGTGATATTCCTTACCCTGTAAGGATCATGAGGAGTAACCGCATACATCACCTTGGCTTCGTGATCATGAATGACCACCGAATCCTTCACAACGGCAAAATAATAGCCTTTATTTTCGAGGTATTTCTTGAATTGTTCCAGTGTTTGCTGTGTCTGGTAGGGATCGTAGATTACGGGTTCTTCACCTATTTTTCTCAGCCATCGCTGAAACCAGTTGTTTTTCTTAATGTTCGATAAATTATACAAGAAAAGGTTCACCCGCAGACCGAATATCCATTTTTTATTTGGTTTTTGAATAAGGTATTTTTCAAGATCGGATTTGTCAACCTCCTTATCCTTAATATCGACCTTATTCTTGTTGAGCAGGTACTGGTTTTCCGGAACATATTTGGCCGCGGAACATGATATCAGAGTGAGAATAGCCAGCCAGAAACCGCACCGAATCAATAACCCGGCCAATATTTTAAGCATCCTGTTCAACAAGTAAAGCGCTAATTTATTCTTCGGACAAATATAATTGTTTTATCCAGATTGGTAAGATATTATTATCACCTGCTCATGAATAAAATATGTGCCTGAACACACATGTTATCCTAATTTATTATTTATTTTACATGCAAATCCGGAAAAAAGTGTTGAGCAAAAACAAGATATCGTTCATCAGGTCCCTGAAAGAAAAAAAATACAGGCTCATACACTGTATGTTTGTGGCAGAGGGAAACAAGATTATCACGGAACTCATCGAATCAAAACACACCCTTACCGAAGAGATCTTTGCAACAGAGAGATGGCTGGCTGATAACAAAAAGCTGGTTTCAGGCAAGGGATTGAAAATAACACCCGTATCAGCGGGAGAAATTCAAAAGATAAGTTCGTTCAAGACTCCGCAGGAAGTACTGGCCGTGCTGAGAATGCCCGAAAGCCATATCAATCCTGCAGATATTAAGGATCAGCTGGTACTTGCGCTTGACGCAATACAAGATCCGGGAAATTTTGGAACTATGATCAGGCTGTGTGACTGGTTTGGTATTCGGCATATCGTTTGTTCCGGAGATACTGCAGATTGTTTCAATCCGAAGGTACTTCAGGCAACCATGGGGTCAATCTTCAGGGTAAATGTCTGGTATACTGAACTTTTTGAATTTATCCGCGACGCGTCGGAGAAAAAAACGGAGATTTATGGCACATTTACAGAAGGTTCGAATGTATATACAAGTGAACTAACCACTTCGGGGATACTGATCCTGGGAAACGAATCCAGGGGTATCCGTAAGAAGATCTGGCCATACATCACTCAAAAACTGGTTATTCCATCGTTCAACCGCCAGCAGGATGCGGCTGACTCACTCAACGTAGCCACTGCGGCGGCCATTTTTTGTTCAGAATTCAGAAGAAGAGCCGCCGAGGTATAATGCTACCTTGTTTGCTGTCAGCTCCCCGTCGACTGCAGAGGATACGATGCCTCCGGCATACCCTGAACCTTCACCGCACGGGAAAAGACCGTCGACCTGAACGTGCATACCGGAGGCCATATCACGGGGAATTTTCACTGGTGAGGATGTTCGTGATTCCACACCCACCATAATGCCTTCCCTGGAGATGAATCCTTTCATCTTCCTATCGATCTGCTTCATTCCTGCCTGCAGCGACCGAACAATAAAATCCGGCATCCATTCATGCATGGGTGAAGAAATAATACCCGGCCGGTAAGAAGTATCCGGCAGTGAAGCAGATAATTTTCCCCCGATGAAATCGACAATACGCTGAGCAGGTGCAGCCTGATTCTTTCCCACTCTATTGTATGCCGTGTGTTCGAACGTTGCCTGTATGATCAGGGCCGCAAGTCCTTCGGGTCCTTCCTCCCGGCTATAATCTTCGGGTTTCAACTGAACCACCAGTCCGGAATTGGCAAAAAAGGAATTTCGTGTTGAGTCTGACATGCCGTTAACGACAATTTCGCCGTCAGTTGTGGCTGAAGGTACGATCTGCCCGCCCGGGCACATGCAAAAAGAATATACTCCACGGCCCTCTGCCTGTTCTGCGAGTGTGTATGTTGCAGGAGGCAGGTATTCGTCTTTTTGCCCGTGATATTGTATCAGGTTGATCATTTCCTGAGGATGTTCCACACGGACTCCCATGGCAAAGGGTTTCGGTTCAATGCACAGATTCCTGTTGAGGAGCATATGGTAGATATCCCTTGCCGAATGACCCGTAGCAAGAATTACCGCCTTGCAGTTATGAACATCTGAAGAAGCTGTGACCACCCCTTTAATTTTTCCGTTCTCAATAACCAGATCGTTTACTTTTGTACCGAAAAGAAAACGGCCTCCGGCCTCCTGTATTGCTTTTCTTATGGAAGCAATAATTACCGGTAGCTTATCAGAGCCGATATGCGGATGAGACTCGTACAGAATAGACGGGTCGGCTCCGAAAAAGTGCAGGATCTCAAGTATTTTGAAGTGATCTCCTCTTTTTTTTGAGCGGGTATAGAGTTTCCCGTCGGAAAATGTTCCGGCTCCACCTTCACCGAAACAATAATTTGAATCGGGATTCAATAAGTGCGATCCTTCAAGCAGGTCGATGTCCGTCTTGCGTTCCTCCACTTTCTTTCCCCTTTCGATGATCAGCGGACTGTATCCCAGCTCAATCAGCCTGAGTGCTGCAAATAATCCTGCCGGACCGGCACCCACGATGATCACGGTTGTCCTTTTTGTAACCCCGGTATAACGGAAAACCCTGTGCACAGGATGGGTGGGTTCTTCGTTAAGCCATACCCGCAGCAAAAGGTTAACTTTAATGGCCCGACGCCTTGCGTCGACTGATTTCCGAAGGATAATGATGCGGTGAATTTCCTGGCTTGTGATCCTGAGTTTCTTAGCAGCCAACTTTTTCAGATAATCCTCACCGGATGCTTCGCGTGGTGTAACTTCTAGTAAAAGCTCTTTCTGCACAATACAATTATTATACACTTAATATCGCGCACAAAGCTACTGCAACAAATTCAATTTTACTCAAAATGAAAGGAAACCATAAACAGCCGCGAGTTCAGCCTGTCGATCACATTCGTATAAATGGCGTCATCTGCAGGAGGATAGACATAATATGTCTCGCCTCCGCTTTTCTTCCTGACGCTGGTTTTCAGAACATTGGTGAGGCCTACTGAATATTTGAATTCTATGGCAAACTTGAAATATTCAAGGTAAAAATCAACACCAAAACCAATCTCGTAATAATAATCAAATACATTCAACAGAACCAGGCTGTTGTCTTTACTTGACCGACCCCAGGTTTTTTTGCTAGCTGCAAGATCAAACCGTACATTTCCTCCTGTTACCAGAAAAGGTCTGAAGTTGTTTATCCGTGTGGCTTTATACTTGAGCAATAGCGGCATCTCAAGAAAATTTGATTCAATTCGCACAGGAGAATCATTCTCGTTGATCGCAGCACCACTATTGAGGTTGAGATAACTGATCTCGCGTTCACCTCCGAATGAAATGCCGGGCAATAAACGGAGGTCAAAAAATTTGCCGAGCCGCAGGTTTGATATGGCATGCACCTGGAAGCCGGGCTGCAATCGTGCCACATCGGTGTAAACCATTGAATCTACAGCGGTTCTTGATTGCCTGATATTAAAATCCATGCTATTCAGGCCAAGTGAGAAACCAAAATGCAGAGGTTTGTCATCATGGGCAGGATCGTTTTTAACTTTTGGTTTTTGAGCCAGTGTTGCAATGGTCAGCAAGCAACCAAGAAAAACAAATGCACTTTTCAAATCTGTAAATTTTGTAAGCTTATTTTAAAACGAGCACGCCGCTAAAATAGTATTTTAATTTCAAATACCGGTTTGAGGTGAACGGATTTTATCAGTTGCAATGTGATGAATGCTATAATTATCAGGCCGTTGAAATTGTCTCTCGATAGGCAAAATACAAGGTAGCAATGCCAAATGTCAGCCGACTGTAGCCACACCTGACAAAACCACATTGCCGCAGAATCTTCATCAGGTCTTCACCTTCAGGAAAGGCAGTAACCGATTCCGGAAGGTATTTATAAGCGGAGGGGTCGTGTGAGAAAAAACGTCCTACAAACGGTAATATTTTTTTAAAATACATCCCGTAGATGTACCTGAAAGGAAATGATGCCGGCCTTGAAAATTCCAGGACAACCAGTTTCCCTCCGGGCTTCAGAACCCTGAAAATTTCAGATAAACCGAGTGAAAGGTTTTCAAAGTTGCGGATCCCGAACGCCGTGATTGCCGAGTCAAAAGTATTGTTTTTAAAAGAAAGGTGTTCGGCATCACTGCAGATCAGGTTTATATGCCGGTCAAGATCTTTTTTCAGCAGTTTTTTTCTGCCGATGTGCAGCATTTTTTCAGCAATATCTATTCCGGTCACTTTTGAATCGGGGAATTGCCGGCATGCTTCAATGGCCAGGTCGCCTGTGCCTGTGGCTATGTCAATGATCTGCTCTGGCTTCACATCCCCCAACATCCGCACGGCCTTCCTTCTCCATGCCCTGTCGATTCCGGCCGACAGCAGGTGATTCAGAAAATCATACCTTGGCGCAATATTGTCGAACATATTGACCACCTGTTCCTTCTTGGATTTTATATCCTCTTTATACGGCAAGATCATTTCCTGTTGCTTTAAAGGGTGATCCTTATTCTATTTGTTTAATTTTTATACTTTTGTCAAGTTTCAAAATTAAACCAATTTACCGCATGGGCACATACACTTATGAATACCTGCTCGGATTTACCAAACGGTTTTTTACGAAAATGGGGTGCAGCGCGCAGGAAGCAGCTATTATTGCCGATGTTTTCCTCGCGGCCGAATTAAGAGGGTTATCCTCTCACGGGATGATACGGATCAAAGATTATTACCAGTTATGGCAGGCAAAGCGCATTAACATCCGACCCGATGTAAGAATAGTACATGAAACTCCAAGCACGGCAGTAGTTGACGGAGATGGGGCAATCGGAATGATAGCGGCAGCCAGGTCAATGGAAATTGCCATTAAAAAGGCAGCCGGTGCAGGGACCGGGTGGGTATCCACACGTGGTTCAAACCATTTTGGTATTGCTGCATATTATGCCATGATGGCTTTAGAGCACGATATGATAGGCATTGCCCTTACCAATGCGAACCCGCTGGTTGCACCGACCTTTTCTGTCAGCAGGCTGCTGGGCACCAATCCGATAGCTGTTGCCATCCCGGCAGGAAAACAGCCACCATTCATTGCAGATTTTGCAACAACTCCAATTGCCCGGGGTAAGTTGGCAGTGGCTGAGAAAAAGGGTGAAAAGACACGCCCGGGTTATGTTCAGGATAAAGACGGAAATCCATCCGATGATCCTGCAATACTGAAATCAGGCGGATCAATGCTAACCCTTGGCGGCGATTATGAACACGGAAGTCATAAAGGATATTGCCTGAGTGCTATTGTGGATATTTTCTCGGCAGTGCTTTCAGGTGCCAATTTCGGTCCGTTTGTTCCGCCGTCAGTAGCTTACCTTCCGGTATTGGATAAAAAAACAGGAGAGGGTACCGGTCATTTCTTCGGCGCGATGCGTGCCGATGCTTTTCAATCTGTTGAAACGTTCAAAGAAAAAATGGATGAATGGATTGGTACATTCAGAAATGCAAAAAGTGCTCCGGGCAAACCCAAAGTGCTTATACCGGGTGATCCCGAAAGAGCATGCGAAGAACGCATAAGAAAAGAGGGTATACGTTTAATTCCGGCCATTGCAAATGATCTGAAAGAAATTGCGGGAGAAATCGGAATTGAATTCGAGATTTTATAACCACGTAAAAACAGTTTGGTGTATCTCAAATTGATTTTTACCGTAAAAAAACGATACGTTGATAAACAATTTTAAACTTATGAGACGTTTTACTGGTATAAAATGATGAAGTGTATTACATTAGTATGCCTTCCAAAACATAAACACCGTCTTTGAACCTTAATTTATTCAGCATTGTAGATTAAATAAATGTCTAACTAAAACGTAAGGTGATGAAAAAATTAATTGTAATTGCAGTAGTGGTTATAGCACTGGCCGGAATATTCTCTTCTTGCAGCAAGGATATTTGTCCTGCATATGCCAGCAACAATCAACCCGAACAGGTAGAAATAAATAACTGAGCGATTTGCTAAATTGAATTTTTTAGCTATTTTTACCTGAATCTCAGACTGATGGTCAAATTAATTCATTAAACATGAAAAAGGTTTTCACAGCTATTGCTATTGTAGTGTTTCTAGCTATCCTTTCGGTATCATGCGGTGCAAGTAAAACTTGTCCAGCATACAGTTCCAACGACACTGAACAATCCGGTGGTATGAATGGTTAATAGTTGTAAAACCAACTATTGATTGACTGTTTTTGTCTTTGTAGAGGCATAAATTAATGATGATTTGTTGTGGTGAAAAAATTCGCGACGGGTGTTTATGTATATCTTATATTCTCATGTACAAATCTGATCGCACAGGGTGAAATTGACGAGCAGGATAAGATATTTTACAGGAATGAAAAGACATTTGCCTTCCTTTTAAATTCCAACGGTTTAGGTATTAATTACAGGTTTGCCAGGCGCATGGATGCGTTCAGGAAAACCATTTATGACTTTGACCTGGTGACCATTAAACATCCAAAGGAGGTTAAAACCCCGGTAACCCAATATTACTTCACAAAGCGTATAATCTACGGAAAGCTGAATGAATTCTATAATTTCCGGTTAGGAATCGGGTTGCAGAATGAAATGTTCCGAAAAGTAGATAAAGGAGGGGTCTCCATCAGGAGGTATTTTGCATTCGGGCCGGTGGTAGGAATAACAAAGCCCATATATTATATCATCGGTATTGATGCGAACGGGGATGCCACATTCGACTCAGAGATCGTGGAAAAATTCAGCATGAATCAGCATTTGCAGACATATACCATTAAAAGCAAAGCATCATATTTTAAGGGATTTAATGAAATATCTTTTATTCCCGGCCTTTACGGAAAGCTGGGTATAATGTTTGAATTCAGCAAGCAGGATGAAAAGATCCATGCCCTGGATGGTGGAATTACCTTCGACGCCTTTATAAAGAAAGTGCCCATAATGGCTACCGAAAATAACAGCCGTTTTTTTATTTCTCTTTTTGTGAGTTACAGGTTTGGAAAAGTAGTTAACGCCCGGTTCAATCAAAAGAAAACGGGGATCGACGAAATTCTGACAAACTGAATCCTTCCCCGGAATATTCGATGAGTCCCTTAGCAGGTGTTTAAAAACATTCCCTATTTTGGAAGCTGCAGTTGCTCTTATTGAATAATTTTTTTACCTTCGCCCTTCGATTTTTTCCGAGTTAAACAATTTAATCTTTAATACATTAATTATGGCAAAAATAAAAGTTGGAATCAACGGTTTTGGCAGAATCGGGAGACTGGTATTCCGTGCTTCCCTAAACAATCCGAACATCGAAGTTGTGGGTATTAACGACATTATCGACGCAAATTACATGGCATATATGCTAAGATACGATACCATTCATGGTCAGTTTAAGGGATCGATTGATGTCAGGGACGGAAACCTGGTTGTTAACGGACATGCAATACGTGTGACATCAGAAAAAGATCCTGCAAATCTTAAATGGGGTGCTGTAGGTGCTGAATATGTTGTTGAATCCACAGGATTGTTCCTTACGAAAGA
Source organism: uncultured Bacteroidales bacterium (assembly GCA_964503885.1). Lineage (GTDB taxonomy): Bacteria > Bacteroidota > Bacteroidia > Bacteroidales > UBA10428 > CAZDCD01. The sequence continues at coordinate 83,143 of CAZDCD010000016.1, read as the reverse complement.
AAAGGCCGAACCACATCTGAAAGCAGGAGCCAAGCGTATAGTCATGTCAGCTCCTTCAAAAGACGATACACCCATGTTTGTTATGGGCGTGAACAACAAATCGTACACCAAAGATATGAATATGGTATCCAATGCTTCGTGCACTACGAATTGCCTTGCACCTCTTGCAAAAGTTCTGAACGATAAGTTCGGTATCCTTGAAGGATTGATGACTACCGTTCATTCCACCACGGCAACACAAAAAACTGTTGACGGACCTTCTATGAAAGACTGGCGTGGTGGTCGTGCAGCAGCCGGTAATATTATTCCTTCTTCGACCGGTGCAGCAAAAGCTGTCGGTAAGGTAATCCCTGCACTCAAAGGCAAACTTACAGGCATGGCTTTTCGCGTACCTACACTTAATGTTTCAGTAGTTGATCTGACATGCAGGCTGGAAAAATCGACAAGTTATGAGGAAATCTGCGCTGCAATGAAAGCCGCTTCTGAGGGTGAACTAAAAGGCATGCTCGGGTATACCGAAGACGAAGTCGTTTCAAGCGATTTCAATGGCGATGCCCGTACATCGATATTCGATGCAAAGGCCGGAATAATGCTGAATGCCAATTTTGTAAAAGTGGTTTCATGGTACGATAACGAATGGGGTTATTCAAATAAAGTAGTCGACCTTATCAACTATATGGACACAGTGAAATAATAGGTGATCCTGAAATAAAAAAAACCTGAAGGCCACCTTCAGGTTTTTTTTTATTCCTTTAATTACATAAATTCAATAAGGTTAAACGGAATTTTTATGGTTGACCTGTAATGTTCTCCAAGACTGTGTATGGCTTCATCGTCCTCCTCGTAATACCAGTTGATTACGCTCTTTTTCCCTTCTTCATGTTTCTTCTTGATTATTCTGAAAATCCCCAGCAAAAACTTCGATGAACCGCTGTTTACATATTCAAGGTTAATATCGCACCGGGTAAGTGGCACGGGATTTTCATAGTATGATTTGATCCAGTTGATCAACGTTTCAAAAAATTCACCGGGATTTTCCGGTATCGATCTGCCTTCGATCTTCAGGAATCCCGTTTCGGGATTAAAATGTATGGATGGCGTGTTATTCGTTTTCTCAACAATTAATTCTACCATATTATAGACCAGTTTACTTTATTCGTAGTGCAACGCAACTATCGGATCGAGTTTGGATGCTTTAATAGCCGGATACATTCCCGATATAAGTCCGACGACAAAACATAATGCAACACCCCCCAATATCCATGCCCAGGGTATTACAAATGCCGATTTAAAAATTAAAGATACAATATTTCCAATGAATATTCCTAAAATAATACCAACAATGCCCCCTATTTGGCAGATGAGAATTGTCTCAAATAAAAACTGTTGTCTGATCAGGTTGTTTCGTGCGCCAATGGCTTTACGAATACCTATTTCACGCGTTCTTTCGTTCACTGCCACAAGCATAATGTTCATAAGTCCTATTGCTGCACCAAATAACGTAATAAACCCTATAATTGTTGTGGCAAAGAGTATTTTGTATAACAAATTATTGAGGATCTTTGACAGGAAATCACTGCTGAGCAAGTTGAAGTCGGATTCATCTTTAACATCAAGGTTCCTTACGATCCTGAACAATCCTTCTGCATATCCCATTGCGGGATCGTACAGTTCAAGCGTATTTGGACTCACACTGATGGTATAGTTGCGGTTTGGTACCGGAAAACTTTGCCTGACATTGGTGTATGGCAAAATGCAAAGATTATCGCTGCTACTGAAACTTGATCCCTTCTTTTCAAGGATGCCAATTACCCTGAACTTCGCGTCACCTACAGTGATCATTTCATTCAGGATCTGTTGCATATCATTTACCCTGTTGCAATCAAATTTCATCCGTCTCGGAATGGGTATTGTATTGAGGTATGAAGCATACAAGATTGATTTCTTACATGAAGCAGTTCCAATTTGTTTAAAAAGTTTTTCAGCGAGATCAAAACCAATGACGGCTACATTCTTGCCTTCATAAATATCACTAATGCTGAAATTTCTTCCCCGTAGCAAGCTGTATCCTGCAGTAAAGAGATAATTCTCATCGGCACCCATTACGCTGATATTGGGATTTGTTTTGGTATTTCTGTACTTAATGGTGGCCATTCCCGAAGCGTGGGTCTCGATGGAAACTGTTGCCGGAAAATCAAACCGTTCTTTAAATTCCCTTGCCTGCTCGTAAGAAATGTACGGAAAATTCTTCTTCCGCTGCCGCTGGTTTCCGATGTTGATCTCATACCCGCGGCTCTCTATAATAAATGTGTTGGTCCCCATTGTGGCAAACTGCCTGGTGATGGTGGACCTGATGGAATGTATTGCAGTCAATATTCCTACCAGTGCCATAATACCTATTGCAATGATCAGCACGGTAAGTATGGTGCGCAGGAGGTTGGCCCTGATCGATCCGAGCGAAACCTTAAGATTTTCCTGTAAAAGTGCAAGGTATTTCATTCCTATTATTTACTGCATTGTCATGGTTGTCTAACTGCTTTTTTTATGTTTGTTTCTTCTTATTTTCCGGTAAAGATAATATGCTCCGGTCAATATCAGGATAAGCGGCCAGAGTTTGATTATAAATAACAGAAAGTCAAGCAATCCGAACCAACCTTTTGAGACCGATTGTTTGAGCCGCTCAAAAAAATATATGGCCCGTGATGGTTTAAACGTAAACGCTTTGTTTTTGGTTATGATAAGATTCAGGGTACTCATTGCCACCCGGTTGGCCAGAAATCTTAACCTTCCCTCTGCGCTTTCAATCTCTTCCTCAATGACCCTGGTTTTTTCTTCGATCTTAAGTATATCTTCAATTGTACTTGCCTTCTGAAGCAGATCGTTGTAACGCTTCAGGTAGTGTCTTTTATTGGCCAGCCTCGTTTCCAGATCGACATACTCTTCAGTAACATCACTGGCCTCAATGTTTTTATAAAGAACTTCATCGGTGCCGGATTCAATCATGCCGATGAAAGATTCAAATTTATCGGCCGGAATCCTTATCTTGAGGCTCCATGAGCTGTTGTATTCGTTATTTACAAGATTTTCATCCGCATAATATGCACCAGTTAGTTTTACGATGGAATCGATTCGCATTTTTGCAGACTTCAGATTACTGGTTTCTATTCCCATTCTGCCGTTCATGATCAGCTTTCTTGGCAGGATGTTTTCTCTGAATTCCGCATTTTCTGTAGCCTCAGACTGAACCGGAGCAGCCACGACATCTTCGGAAGGGGCATAGTATTCCCTGGCTGTTTTACCTTCTGCATTATTTCCGCCCGACCGGTTCTGGCATGATATCAGGCTAGTAAAGAGAACAATGAGTAACAGAATGATTTTTATCTTATTCATAATCTGTTATTTATGTTTGCATTTCGATTAACTTATGGGCTAATAAATTGAATTTTATGGAATTATTCAATTCCCGCCAAATTTTCGGGATTTAAAACTGAAATTTAGCAAATAATTCGTAACTTGATTTCATATTAACCAAAAAACTATACGATTATGGAAAACAGAACAGGTTTTGGCCCCCGTTTAGGAGCATTTCTTCTTGATTTAGTCTTAATTGTGATAATTACCATAATACTGAGTGCTGTCTTCAGCATCGGAGGAATGGCTGCCGGAGCAGCTGCTGGTGCAGGAGACGAATTCAACCAGATGGCCGGAGCCACCACCGGATTTATGGCTGGTATTTTGGCGGCAATGGTTGTTTCATATATTGTAGCTGCAGTGTGGATGTTGCTTGAAGGGTTTACCGGGTACACAATCGGAAAATTGATCGTGGGTATCCGTATAGGGAATGATGACGGGACCAAAGCCGGAACAGGCAAGCTGCTTCTCAGGTATGCAATAAAGAATAGTGCTTTTTTACTGGGAATTCTTGCTGTGATCACATCTGTCGGAGCAATCAAAATATTTGGCAATGTGCTTGGCCTGATCGTAATTATTGGTTGTTTTTTTGTGCTTGGCGCCAAAAAACAAGCATTTCATGATATGATTGCAAAAACAGCAGTCTACAAAAAATCGGTATTGAAATAAGGAGGTTTATACTCCTTTGAGGAACGTGAAGAAAAGTGAAAATTCTTCACGTTTTTTTTGCCCTATCCAGTACAAAATACTATATCAATACTGCCTGCTGGAAAATTTTGATTCCTGGTCAAGGATCAGCCTGTTGTTTTCGAACCATTCCACAAAGCTGCGCCACTTTTCATAGTCTGCGTTTTGCCACTCAATAAACCCGTCTTCTTCACCTTTTAGAAGTATCCAATGATTGTAAGCTTCGAGATGTCCTGAATCCAATAGTTGTTTCTGGAAATCGAAAAGCACATTCGGGTAGTCCTTGTCATGTCCGGAATTATAATATTCAGTAATAAATCTCCGGCGAACCCGGTCAAGGGAATTTATGTCCATCTGTTTTTCACCGTCGATTGCAAGCAATAATGTGGGTTCATAAACACCAACTCCGTATGGTAGTCTGAAATTCTCTAAATTCTTAAGATCTTCGAGGGAAATCATATTATTCTTGCTGAAAGAAACCTTTACCGAAGAATCGGAAGTAAACTCGATCTGTGTTTTATAGGAATCATAGAGCAACCGGCTGATCTCTTCGGTTCGTTTGCTGTTCCTTTCCAGATTCATGAATATCTCGCCGTAGATCATACCCCATAGCTTTTCTGTTGAACCCAGGTAAATAAGAGTTGCCCTGTAGTAGTTCGACGGATAGGCCGGATCGGTTTCAATGCCATGTTCATAAAATACCAGCGCTTCGTTGAATTTTTTCTGTATCCAATATACATTCCCCTTTTCGAGGTACAATCTTCCTGATCCGGGAAACCGTTTTAATCCTTCGTCGTATAGCTTTAATGCCTTTGAGGAATTTCCCCTGATGTCGTATAAATTGCCGAGCATCTGGTAGCACTGGTCTGTTGCATCGGGATAGGCGAGCACCTTTTTAAATACAGCAATGGCATTGTTAAGATCTTTTTTTATATAATACGCAAATCCGATTTCGTATTCATACTCAAAATTATCCGGATCAAGGGTCATGGCTTCTTCAAGCAGTTTAACGGCCTCATTGGTTTGACCATTGTCCATAAGTTCAATGGCTTTCATCTTCTTATCCTGAGCAAGCTCTTTGTTGTCCTGGCCGCAGAGCGCTGCACCATATACCACCAGAATAACCGTAAATGCAATTTCTTTCATGGTTGTTCAATAAGATTACACACTTAAATACATTTTAAAGATAAAAAAAAAGATAAATTGTTTGGAATACAGGTAATATAGATTCGTTCTCATACGTGCCTTCCAAATCGATCTCAAATGATATTTACTTCAGGTTCAAGATCAATGGCAAAATGATTCTTGACCGCTTTCTGTATCTTTCCTGCCAGTTGCAGGATTTCATTTCCGGTTGCTGTTCCATAGTTGACAATGACAAGGGGTTGTTTTTTATACGTTCCGACATTTCGTAATTTTCTTCCCTTCCATCCGCATTGCTCTATCAGCCATGCTGCGGAGAGCTTTACCCTGTTATTGCCTATATCCCATAAAGGCATTTTAGGGTAATACTGGGTGATGGTTTTTGCCATTTCCGAGGAGATTTCGGGATTTTTAAAGAAGCTGCCTGCATTGCCAAGTTTATCAGGATCAGGGAGTTTACACCTTCGTATATCGATTACGGCACTACGGATTGCCTGAAGTGTCCGTTCAGGATATTTGTCGAGTTCCTTCTCAAGCGTTCCGTAACCGGTTATGAACCTGTGCTTTTTATGGAGTCTGAATACCACATGGGTAATGACCAGCCTGTTCCTGTATTCTCTCTTGAAAATACTGTTTCTGTATGTAAAATCACATTCTGGATTGCTGAAAAGGATCTGTTCGCCATTTTCAAGGTCTATGGTTTCTACCCGTTCAATGGCATCTTTGACTTCCACTCCGTATGCTCCTATATTCTGAACCGGGCTTGCGCCCACTGATCCGGGGATTAGCGAAAGGTTTTCAAGTCCGCCGTAATTTTTCTTCACGCAAAAGGCGACAAAACGATCCCAGTTTTCACCTCCTGCTGCCCTGATAAATACATAATCGTTATTTTCATTGATTATCTCTATACCTCTAAGCGCATTGTGCAAAACAATACCTTTAAAATTGCCCGTAAACAGCATGTTGCTTCCTTCACCCAGGATAACTCTGGGTTTTATGCCTGCATGAATCGATGCATGAAACTGATGAAGAATTTCAAGGTTTTTAATCTGTAAAAAGTACCTCGCCAGGACATCCAACCCGAACGTATTGTATTTTTTCAGTGAATGATTTTCCTCGACTTTTCCCATGTACAAATCTTTATGCAACAAATATAACCATCTGTTGAGATTTTCATTGCCAAAGATTTTATATTTTCGTGAACATTAACGGAGTACTGTTTGTGAAGATATGTTTATCTGTTACCAGCGATGTTGCCACCGACCAGCGTGTCAATAAAATTGCCCAAACATTAAAAGGAATGGGGGCAGAGGTTACGGTCATCGGCAGAAAAAAGATGAACAGCCTGCCTTTCAGGACCGACGGAATTACCATAAAACTGTTCAATCTTCCTTTCAGTAAAGGGCCCATGTTTTACGCCTCATACAATATCCGTGCATTTCTGTATTTACTCGGAAACCGATTCGATATCCTGGTAGCCAATGATCTCGATACTTTACCGGCAAATTTTGCCGCCTCAAGGATAAAACGAAAAAGGCTTGTGTACGACAGTCATGAATACTTCACAGAAGTACCCGAACTTGTAGGGAGAAAATGGACAAAAAAAATATGGGAAACCATTGAACAACTATTACTGCCACGGATCTTGTACGCCATCACAGTCAGCGATTCCATTGCCCGGAGTTATTATAAGAAGTATGGCATCAGAATGGTTACCGTAAGGAATGTACCCCTTTGTGAAACGGAGGAAGATGCCCATGATTATTCCCCTGACATCAAAGGTAAGCTGATCATATACCAGGGATCGCTGAATATGGGCAGAGGATTGGAGCTAGTTATCCGTTCGATGCGACACGTACCTTCTGCAACATTCCTGATCGCCGGTGACGGAGACATTGCGGGAAAACTAAAGGAGCTTACAGAAGAACTGGGACTGACAGACCGGATAAGGTTTACAGGGCGCATTCCATTTGGTGAACTTTCATCCTATACCAGGAGGGCAGATCTCGGAATTTCCCTTGAAGAAAACCTGGGACTGAATTATTACTACGCACTTCCCAACAAACTGTTTGATTATATCAAGGCAAATGTCCCGGTTCTTGTTTCTGATTTTCCTGAAATGGGTGCCCTGGTAAAAAAATACGGCATCGGCCTAACCACACTTTCAAGAGATCCTGAAGAGGTTGCCGGACTGATCAACCTAATGTTAACGGATAAAATTAAGATCAAACTATGGAAGAATAACCTGCGCGAGGCTGCAAAGGAATTATGCTGGGAAAAAGAATCTGAGAAATTAATCGGATTATACCGTTCGGTTAACGCATCCTGACAGGTACCAGCCTTCTGAATACGGTAATTAAAACCCGGTAGAGTATTATGGATAGCGGGATAGAAACAACCAGCCATATGATCGTAGCTGCCAGATAAGCGATCCAGAAATTATGCAGTGTTCCCCAAATATCGGTTCGAATCATATTCATAAATTGAGAAAAGGAGTGGGGCAAAAGTGTGCTGTTAAATATCCAGTCTCCTATTTTTAAGAACGGGAAAATGAGCACCAGTTGTACCGGATGCACGACATAATGCGCTAGCTGTGCAGCAGTGAAGTTAAGCTTTAGCGCAAAGGCTATAAGTGATAAAAGGATAAATGTTAATCCATAGAGAGGAATAATTCCTACTGTTAATCCCAGGGACAATGAAAGTGCAAGTTTATGAGGTGTGCTGCCGTTCCTTAAATAGAGGATGACCCTCCTGAATATCTTCCTACGAATTGCCATTTCCGATGTAATTGCTTTTTTTGTGTTATAATGTAAACTAGTAATACGTTTCTTTTTGAAAATTGTTTGCGAAGATACATGATTTCGTTCTAAAAAAAAGTATCCATCTGAAAAATAACACCTGTTTTTAAAAAAGTTTTGATCAGGTTCGGATTTGAAGGTGGTTTTAAATTAATGCCGAGATCAAGGGCAACTACATCGCGGGGTCTGTTTCAAAAGTTTGGGGTTAATCTTAGTGCTTTAAGAAGACGCGAAAATGTTTTTCGCAGAGATTCGTTGAATTCCTTTACTTCTTGCAACGGTATTTTCAAGATTAAGATATTTACCGATTTTTGCATGAAGAGGCATTTGCCAGGTTCAGAGAGATCAATTGAATAATAAAAGTACTTTGTACTTTTATTCGGTAATTGTGTCTAAGCATCAGAATTTTAACTGATTACTTATCACTGCTTACCGATTACTGCTCACTATATTTAGTGATTTGTTCCGCAGACCACCCGGGATTTCCGATTCGTTCAGGTATCCTGTATCCGGTACCTGGCGCGTCAGTCGCGATCTCCGCTACCCTCCTATATCAGGAATAAAACCCATCCCACTAAAGAACATCATGGAACGCTTTACGGATAAAGAAAGCCATTCTTTCGAAATGTGAACCTTCCCAGTATATTCTCCCGCATCCCCCGCACCGGTAAAAACTGTGGTAATATTTTCGTGTAAGGGGCTGGAGCCGGTGAGTGATCTCCTTCTTATCAACGGCTGTAATTATCCCGTTGCATGCTATACATCGTGAAAACGGGCTGAACATATCTTTCAGGTCAAACCTCCGGATCACTTCCTGAATCTGATCGGACGGTTTCTGGCTTCGGACAAAATATCCGTGGGTTACGCGGCTGTTTTTTAAAATTCCGCGGTCTCTGGTCAGAATAATCCTGTGCTCATCAACCGACCGCTGAATGATCTCGGGATCATCGAGATCGTTCCGGTAATATGTATCGAATCCCAGCATCCTCATATATTTTGCCAGCCTGCCCAGATGCACATCAAGAATAAACTTCGGAACTCTTAGTGGTTCAGCAGTGCCCGGTTTAATAGAACGAATATCGATGGTTTCGAATACCGGATACACCGAAATGCGGTCTCCGTCAGCAAGCCGGTAGTCGAGATCCGATGGAAAACCATTCACAAGAATAAGGTCGACCTCAGTATGGGGAACCCCGATGGATTCAATCGTATCTTTTACCGAAGGAGAACCTATCAGCGAAAGGGTGAAAGACCTTTTCCGTTTACCTGCCGGAAGAAAATCGTTCAGCTCTTCATAAAATCTGAATGTAACGCTCACTGCCATTGTGCATGTGATTTCGGTTATGCATCCAAGCTGGTCAACAGGTATTCAAAAATAAACAAATTCAGGTGCCGGTGCAAGAACAATTCATAAACACGGGGGACCTTCCGCTGACTTAAATCATGTTTTTGTTCATGCTTCAAATCAGATAAATCACTACCTTGTATGGCTTAATTTTTAATTATTTTACCATGGCTAAATTTACGAAAGAGGATGCCCTTCGGTACCATTCACGTGGACGTCCGGGAAAAATTGAAGTCATTCCGACCAAACCATACCAGACACAATTCGATCTGTCACTTGCTTATTCACCGGGAGTGGCAGAACCATGCCTGGAAATCCAGAAGACACCCGATGATGCCTTCACCTATACCGCAAAAGGAAACCTCGTTGCCGTAATTTCAAACGGAACTGCGGTCCTGGGCCTGGGAGACATTGGTGCCCTTGCCGGGAAGCCGGTAATGGAAGGCAAAGGACTTCTGTTTAAAGTATTTGCCGATGTAGATGTTTTCGATATTGAAATAAATGAGAAAGATACCGATAAAATAATCGAAGTCATTAGAGCCATAGCCCCCACTTTTGGAGGAATTAACCTGGAAGACATAAAAGCACCCGAATGTTTTGAAATAGAAAGCCGGTTAAAGAACGAACTTGACATTCCTGTTTTTCATGATGACCAGCACGGAACAGCCATTATTTCAGGGGCGGGCTTATTAAATGCCCTGGAGATCACGGGTAAAAAAATCGACAAGATCAGGGTGGTGGTTAATGGCGCAGGAGCTTCTGCGATTTCCTGTGCACGACTCTATATTTCAATGGGTGTGAAGCCGGAAAATTTGGTAATGCTTGACAGCAAGGGAGTGATATCGACAAAGCGCACCGACCTGAATAAATATAAAAAAGAGTTTGCCAGGGATGTTTCATACACCACACTCGAAGATGCCGTAAAAGGCGCTGACCTTTTTCTGGGGCTTTCTGTGGCCGGTGTTTTGAAACCCGGTATGCTTAAAAAGATGGCCAAAGATCCCATTGTTTTTGCAATGGCTAATCCCAATCCTGAGATTGCATACGAAGATGCCATCTCTGCCCGCAGTGACCTGATTATGGCAACCGGAAGATCCGATTATCCGAACCAGATCAATAATGTACTCGGATTCCCTTTCATATTCAGGGGAGCGCTGGATGTGAGGGCCAGAAATATAAATGAGGAAATGAAAATAGCTGCAGTCCATGCATTGGCCGAGCTGACAAAAGAGCCGGTTCCCGAAACCGTTAACCTGGCTTACCAAACAAGAAACCTTTCTTTCGGCAGGGAGTATATCATACCCAAACCGCTTGATCCCAGATTAATAACTAGGGTGGCCACTGCAGTAGCAAAAGCAGCCATTGACACAGGTGTTGCACGCAAACCCATCAGCAACTGGAGGGCATATGAGCTCGAACTTATGAAAAGAATGGGATTGCATAATAAGCTTCTCAACGATATCCTGAATCGTGCTAAAAGAGATCCTCGACGAATACTCTTCGGCGATGCCAACAACTATAAAGTACTGATGGCTGTTCAGCATATCATTAAAGAAGATATCGCAAAACCGGTTCTTCTGGGTCCTGAGGATGAGATCAGGCAGATCGCCGAAGAATGCAGGATTGATCTGAGCAATATAAGTATTATTGACTTCAGAAGCCATGCCGAAGAAGAACGGAGAAAAAAGTTCGCAAAATTGTTTTTTGAAAAAAGACAGAGAAAGGGTATGACCTTTGATGAAGCTTACGAGAGAATGTTCGACCGGAACTATTTTGGAGTGATGATGGCTGAAACCGGGGAAGTTGACGGATTCCTTTCGGGGTTTTCAGGCAATTATGCCGACACCATTAGACCGGCCCTTCAGATCGTAGGTACCAATAACAACCTGAAACATATTGCAGGTATGTATATCATCATGACCAAGAAGGGACCCTATTTTTTTGCTGACACTACCGTAAATATCGAACCTACGGCTGAAACCCTTGCAAACACAACGATCCTGATTGCCAATGAGGTCAGAAAATTTAACATGGTTCCCAGAATTGCGCTGGTTTCATATTCAAATTTCGGCTCAATACGCACCGGAAGCCCGGGCCGGGTTAAAGAAGCTGTGGAAATACTGCATGAAAGATATCCCGATCTGATCGTTGACGGGGAGATGCAGGCAAACTATGCCTTTAACAGCAAGCTGAGAAAACACAAATTTCCGTTTACAACCCTGAACGATATGGATGTAAACACCATAATTTTCCCGAACCTGAGTTCAGGCAATATAGCATATAAAATGATGCATGAGCTTGGTGAAGCTGATGTGATCGGTCCCATTCTTGTCGGGATCAGAAAGCCGGTTCATGTCCTGCAGATGGATAGCTCAGTGAAAGAGATTGTAAATATGGCAGCCATAACTGGCGTTGACGCCCAAACTATGCAGGATGAAATCATAAACCTGTAAAAACAAATAATCCATCCCGCAGCCGGGATGGATTATGCCCCTCAATTCAAATCTCTTCGTCTGTTGCTTGCTTTATGCTTTTTAAGGATTTTGGTTGTATCTTCTGAACAACTTCAACGTTCCGTCGCCTTTTGTATTATCGAGGATCAATGAATCGCCAAATATTTTCAGTTCAACGAACGAAAGGTATTCTTCCTTTTGTGTGTAAAGCCTTATTTCCGGTTGTGCCGCATTTTCGAGATAATCAACAGTTTCAAGCCAATAGATACCTGACGATTCCGTCATATTGTTCTTAAAAGTCACGTAGGTGCCGTCGCTCGAAAAATACTGCCTCACACTGAATCCCACCGAATCGGGAGTCAGCACATAAGGCATGCCCGACATGGTATTGTAATACGTGGACTTCACCCAGACCCAGTCGCCGGTGATCTTGCCTTCGAGATCGGAAATGATCTGATCTTCTTTCTGCTCACAGCCAAATGCAAAAAGAAACGGCAACAATAAGTATAATAAATATCTCATTTTCACGACAATCGAAATTACAACAATTCTTTAATTATAGACCAATTTTTAATCAAAAAGTTGCTTGTGCTCATCAACATTTTATCGGGATTCATGAATTATAACAATTATACAGGAAAAAAGTGCATAAGTTTCGATGATTATGCTTTTTTTTCGTAAAACAAAATCATCAGAACAATTTTAACCAGGCAAAGTGTTCAACAGTCAGATTGATAATTAAATTTACTCTTATCGTTTATTTTTAATTCTTTTCGGTGAAAAATTCAAACAGCGGACTTGATATTTTGGATCAGTGTTTCACCGGCGACAATTCCGGTTCCTGGACTGGTGGTTATAATTTTCATTGTCTCACGCCTGACCCTCACCAAGCAGCGGTGCGCTAAGATCCGCAGCAAATCCGAACAGTCAAGGGGAACAGAATGATACTCGGGTAGTATGTCGATACCCTTGCTATTGCTTGTTTTTAGGATAGCATTATTTCCTGTGCAACATTTCTTTATATTGGAGTGCGCTGCATCCGAATATCAATTTGTACTGCACCATATTCTTCCGAATCGTTGTAAGGGAAAAACTAGGCAACATCCACCACCCTGATCACCTTATCAATTCCATTCTGATAATTATCGATTACGTAGTTATAAGCCTTGGCAACCCGTTTAAAAACATGGCTTTTTAAATGCAGTTCGTCATACCAGTCTTTGCTGCTCTGCGCAACATCACGGCAGTCAATATGATAAACTTTGGGAAACCGCTGATCACGGGCAATGGAAATGAACATCCGGTTAAATTCATAGATGAAAGCCATAAGTATGGCCTGTTGATGTTCCCTGTTGAGGATGCCCCGCAGCATAGCAGGGCGAAACAACCACTGGCCGCTATTTACAAAGCCGTTAACAATAGGCTGGAGAGGATACCTGAACGAAAACCTTCGGCGCGGGTCAGGAATCGGATAATCATAACCCTGCGTAATGGTGATGACCTCTTTATGTTTGTTTCCCTTTCGGTACAAGTTTGTAAACAGCAGCAGATACTGGGCTTTCATAACCCAGATGAATGCATAGAATTCCTTGGTTATAAAAGGTTGGGCAGTCATGATCATATTCTTTTGCAGGTTTGTAAGGGAAGGATCTGTGAGTTCTTCAGGGTGCCTGAATTTCGGTGAATTATAGTCCTTTTTTACCATAATGGCCAGCCTGTTGTTTCCCACAAGATCGTTGCCTCCGCCGCTGATCAGGAAAAACTTTGGATTGTAGGTGGTCAGCGAGGGAATGTATTGCCCTTCATAAATGATGTTCGTGATCCAGTCACCTCCATAGGCTTCGCAGTAGAGCAGGTAATCCCGGCGTTTGTTCAGCCAGTCGATAATGTCCTTGATGAAAAAGGGAAACTGAAACCACGAATCTCCTTCCGCATAAATATGTTGATACTCGACTCCTGGCTTTTGCCGTTCGACTTTCCTGAAAAACTTTTTCTGTCTTTTCCCGCTGCTTTTCCTGTTCATTTTCCCGAGGGTACCGGCACTGGCATTTGAAGTTTCCAATAATAGCCGTTCGGAAAAATCATAGATCCTTCTTACACACTCACGAAGATCATTAAACTCAAGTCCCAGTTCAATGAGCTGTTCGAGTTTTTCCGAAGTGAAAGAAAGCGGCTGATGAAGCAGCTCTTCAATGAGTTCGGTTTTTGTCATGATCCTGCTGTTCAATACAAAAAATTCAGCCCGATATACAGGCCGCTTTTGCCGTCGTCTTTTTTTGCAGCCATTCCGTAATCCACTGCCACAACAAAGTTTTCATTGAGGGCGAAATGCAGTCCCGCACCATAGGCCACATGCAATGATTCCTCCTGATCGGGGAAAAAACGGCTGAGATCGACGGGATCTACCATCGATGTGTTTATTTTATAGGGCTTAGTCACCATTCCCATATCTACAAATGTGCTTAACGCTATATACAAATTCTGGCTTAACACCACGGTGCGGAGGAATTTCCAGCGAAGCTCGAAATTTCCGTAGGCAAAATCTTCACCCACTACCCTGTTCCTCAACACACCACGAATGGTCTTAGCTCCGCCAAGGCCGTCACGGGTCAGGTTCGGGGCAGTATTGTATACGAACGGGAGCATATAAAACGGCATCTTCCCCGATAATTTGGCCTGGTAGGAAAGCCTGTAGGCAAACGACAGCCTTTTCGGCAACAATGTAAAATATTGCCTGTGTGTCAGTGCGATCCGTGTATACCCGAAATCGCTGCTGAGAAATTTCGGGGCTATCAAAAACTGTACATCGGTCCAGATACCCTTCATCGGGTTGGGTTCGTTATCCCTTGTGTCGTATACCAATCCGAGTTTTAACAGGGTTGTATTGCCTCCTTTTGCCTGATCTGAAGGAATTATTTCCCATCCACCATCTGATACCGCTTTCACATATTTATCATACAACAGTGCCGTATCCGGCAGCAGATCTTCCGCATTTTTGCCTTTATTGAGTTTAGCAATATCCACGGTACCGAGCTTGTTTGATGTATACTCAATACCTGCCAGCCACCTTACTTTTTTTCCGACTACTGATCCATAGAAGTCAGCACGTAGCTTACCAAGCTTACGGTCCACCCTGTAAAACATCCTGGAGATGTATTCGGCGCTCGCATCATCTTCAAATTCATGGCTGTAATACGCTTCATACCCGTTAAACCCGTAAAAATCAAGTGCCTGTTCTGTGAACAGGCTTGCCTCGGCCGATAACCTGATACCCGGGATCAGGTATTCGGAATCGTACGTGAACTGGTTTATACCACTGCCTTTGGTTGTCCGCGACCATTCGAGATAAATGGAGTGCCGGTATTTAGGATACGTGGATCCGTCACCGAAATGATAAAAATTCAATACTGCTCCATATTTAAATCCTATATCAGAATCGTAGGCAATTGCCGGCACACCCCCGAAAGTCCAGCCGGTTTTGATTTTTTCTTTCTTTTCCTCTTTTTGAGATTCATCCTGGGGAAATGCCGGCATAACCTGGGATATCAGCAATATCAAAGCAAACAACTTGTTGATGTTCATATCCTTGATTTGTGTTTATTAATATTCGAATATAATACTATTTTTTCATAAGTTATTTCTGTGTAAATTTCAGATGCGTAAGTTCTATCAGACAATACATCATGAAAATATTAAAATCGCTTCTTATTACCGTGGGGGTGATCGTCTTTTTATTCGCCCTGTTTATCATTCACTCCACCATGTCGGATTACCGCCCTAAAGAAATTACACGTTTTCATACTGTTACAGATGCCGATACCATTAACCTGTCTTCCCCGTTCAGCATTCTCATTTGGAATATCGGATATGCAGGACTGGATAAGGATATGGATTTTTTTTACGACGGCGGAGAAAAAGTAAGGACTCCTGAACCACGTCTGATGGAAAACATGAATGCCATCACCGCTTTTGTCCGGAATAACGATACTGCAGATTTTATTTTTTTGCAGGAAATCGACCGCAAATCGCACAGGAGCTATGGTATAAATGAGCTTAAAGAACTGAGGAGCTCACTTCACGGATTCGACTGCTTTTTTGGAAAAAACTACGACGTGAGTTTCGTACCTGTTCCTGTTACTAATCCCATGGGCAGCGTGCTCTCGGGTATTGTTACTTTTTCATGTTACCATCCTTCGGATGTCAGCAGGTACTCGTTTCCGGGCAATTATGCCTGGCCCAAAAGCCTGTTTATGCTCGACCGTTGTTTCCTTGTAAGCAGGTATCCTGTCTCAGGCGGAAGCGAGCTTGTACTGATCAACACGCACAATTCGGCATACGACGACGGGAGCCTCAGAAAAATGCAGATGGCTTACCTGAAAAAGTTTATTCTGAACGAATATGCTTCAGGAAATTACGTGCTTGTCGGTGGTGACTGGAACCAGTGCCCGCCCTTCTTTTCTCCCCGTTTTAACGAACAGCCGTTCGATTCCCTCAACCTGAGCTATATCCCTGAAGATTATCTGCCCGAAGGCTGGACCTGGGCATACGACCGGTCAGTACCTTCGAACAGAAGGGTTGTCATGGAATATACCAGGGGGAAAACGCTGACCACTGTAATCGATTTTTTCCTGCTTTCACCAAATTTAAGGTTGGCGAGTATAAAAGCAATTGATCTGGGCTTTGAAAACTCCGATCATAATCCTGTAGTTGCCAGCTTCACATTATTTCAGCCATGAATAGAATCAGTCAGTTATTCCTGATCGGATTTTTGTTGGTTGGTATACCTGAAGCCAATTCACAGGAACTGTATATGCCTTATAACATCCGGGAGGCTTTTGAAAACGGAACAAGGTCAAAGGACGGCAAACCCGGGACAGAATATTTTCAAAACCGTTCGGATTATGTTATTAAAGCGGCATTTGATCCTGATACAAGAATATTAAAAGGTAAGGAATGGATCACATATTACAATAACAGTCCAAACCAGCTCGACAGGATTGTCATGAGATTGTACCAGGATTTTTTTAAGAAGGGCAATCTCAGGGATATCCAGGTAGATCCAACAGACATTAACAACGGCACCACTCTTGTACGAATAGCTGTGAACGATACCGCGATCGATCCGGGAGACAGGGTCGCTGTTACCCGTTCCGGAACCACACTGGTCATAAGGCCCGGATTTTACATCAATCCCGGAACTTCCGTAAAGCTATTTTTGCAGTGGGACTTCCAAATGCCCGAATTTACTACCCTAAGGTATGGCACCTATACATCAACCTCATTCATGATCGCATACTGGTATCCGCAGGTAGCGGTATACGACGATATCGACGGATGGGACATGATTGATTTTAATGGTACTCAGGAATTCTATAACGATTTCTGCAATTATAAGGTGGAAATTACTATCCCTGGAGGATACATGGTATGGGCTACCGGCAATTGGGAAAATCCTGCAGATATCCTGCCGGATGATCTGTTCAAAAAATATAAGCTGGCAGAAACATCGGATGAAGTAATTCACATTTTTTCATCGAAAAACGATTATAACCCATTAAAGAAAAAAAAAGATGATACTTTTCTGTTTACTTCCCGGGGAACAACCGATTTTGCCTTTTCGGTAAGCAACGAATACCTGTGGGATGCCGCAGGTACAGATTCCGGGAATTCAGACGAAAGAATAACCATACATGCCGTTTACCCGAAGAAATCAACCGATTTCAAAGATGTGGCCGTGATGGGAACGAAGATTGTCGACCGTCTTGCCCAGAATATTTTCTCATACCCGTTTCCCTATCACCAGGTAACAGCATTCAACGGATCGGAAGGCATGGAATTCCCGATGATGATCAACGATGGTGACAGGGGCAGTTATACCGGTGCACTGAATGTTACTTCCCACGAACTGGCACACATGTACCTACCGTTTCTGGTCGGAATCAATGAAAAAAAATATGCCTGGATGGACGAGGGGATGGTTACCCTGCTGGGTAAAGAGACGGAAAAATTAATTGACCCTGAAAAATTCAGCGGCAATTACTTTCTTGTGGTGTATCGTTTTTTTTCAGGCGGGGAACAGGAGATCCCGCCGATGATTCCTTCGAACCAGCTCAGGGGGATGGCTTATCAGATACAGGCATATTACAGGCCAGCCTCCGCTCTCTATTACCTCCAAAAATACCTGGGCACAGAGCTTTTTGCAAAAGCACTCACAGAATTTATCAACCGATGGAAAGGTAAACATCCTACCCCATATGATTTGTTCTTTACTTTTAATGATGTATGCCAGAAAAACCTGAACTGGTTCTGGAATGCCTGGTTCTTTCAGCCGGGCTGGGTTGATGTGTCTGTATCCGATGCCGTTTACCATGATGGAAAATGCCGGGTAAGCCTGAATAACGAGGGTGGATTGCCCGTACCATTGCATATTGATTTTATTTTTGACGACGGACACCGGGAAACTGCGGAAGTTCCTACTGATATATGGAAAGCCGGCAGATTTGCCTCGACCTTTACAATAGAACTTCCATCAAGACCGAAAGAAATTGTGGTTGACTGGAATTCAATACCTGATAAAAATCCCGGCAATAACCGATTTTTACTCACCAAATACTTTACACCATGAAAATCTTTAAACGTATCCTGCAGGCATTACTTATTCTGATCATTTTGATTTTCATAGCCGGACTGCTTTTGGTGCGGCATGTTTCAAAAAGATCAATACCTGATTATACTAAAGATTTAACCCTCAACGGACTCACTGCTAACGTGGAGGTTTTCAGGGACCACTATGGAATACCCCATGTATATGCCGAAACTGAAGCCGATCTTTATACTGCTGTGGGTTATCTTCTTGCCCAGGACCGCTTGTGGCAGATGGACCTGTTGCGAAGAGTCACATTAGGAAGGCTATCGGAGATCTTTGGGGAAAGCTTCGTGGATACCGACCTGTTATTGCGATCATTGCGTTACTCTAAAAAATCAGAAGAACTGCTTAAGACCACTGACAAGGAAATCGTCAGTGCCCTTGAGGCCTTTTCAAACGGGGTAAATCAGTACATCGAATCGCATCAGAAAAAACTCCCTCCTGAATTTGCCATTTTGCGGTACAAACCTGAGAAATGGGAACCTGTTCACTCGTTAAACCTTATCGGTTATATGGCATGGGATTTAAAAGCCGGATGGAGCGAATTCATCCTGGAGGATATTCGCAAAGTGGTCGATTCTGCGCATTTTGCTGAGCTTATTCCCGATCCCGGCATCTATAAAACATATGTCTATCCGGATTATAACCGCGAACCAGCCCGCTCAACCGGGGAAGATTTTATGGATGCAACCGGGAAGCTCAATGACCTGGGTATCGAAATTTTCAATGCAAGCAATAACTGGGCTGTAGCAGGGAAAAGATCAGCCACCGGAAAACCCATCCTGGCCAATGACATGCACCTGACGCTGAACATACCCGGTATATGGTATCAGATGCACCAGGTTGTAAAAGGTAAGCTGAATGTAACCGGCCTTGTTCTCCCGGGACAACCTTTGATAATATGCGGGCATAACGACAGCATTGCCTGGGGGATGACAAATGCCTATGTCGATAATGTTGATTTCTATCTCGAAAAAATAAATCCTGACGACAGCGGGGAATATCTTTATAACGGCGAGTGGAAGCCTTTTATAGCACAAAAAGAAATAATCCGGACAAGTGACGGTATATCGTTTGAAAAAGAAATCAGGTACAGTCATCGCGGTCCGGTGATCTCGCCGTTTAAGAACATCAAAAATGAAGTGGTTACCATGCACTGGGTGGGTGATGAAAATAGCGATGAAATGAAGGCTGTTTACCTGCTGAACAGGGCATCTGACTGGGAAGAGTTCAAGGAAGCGGTAAGCAATTTCAGGTCTATAAGCCAGAATATTGTATATGCTGATGTACGAGGAAATATCGGATTGTATTATTGTGCAGGCATACCTATCCGTAGGAGGGATATCCTTACGGGAGTGCTGCCGGGATGGACCGATGAGTATGACTGGAAAGGGATGGTGCCTTTCGATGAGTTGCCTTTCTCATATAATCCTGAAAACGGCTATGTCTCATCGGCAAATAACATCCCTGTGGGACCCGAATATCCATACCATATCGGGCTTTGGTTTTCTCCACCCTACCGCATCGACCGGATCAGGGAACTAATTGATTCAAAAGACAAGTTAACGATTGAAGATTTTGAAGAAATTCAGACCGATGAAAAATCAATGATGGCCGAACTGTTTATGCCAGGGATACTGAAAAGCCTTGAAGGATTTCATGACCTGAACCCTCTTCAGGAGCAAAGCCTGAGCCTGCTGAGCAATTGGGACTACAGGATGAATGTTGAAAGTCCTGCTGCAACAGTATTTGAAATGACTTACCACAAATTGCTCAAAAATATTTTCAAGGATGAATTGGGCAATACCTTATTTGACAGGTTTTTAAGCGTAAACGATGTAGGAAGGATCGCACTTCACAGAATATGGGTAACCGGCCATTCGGTATGGACCGATAACATTGCCACAACTGAAACAGAAACATTGAGTGATATAACCGTGGAGAGTTTTAAAGATGCCGTGGATGAACTGCAGAAAGACTTCGGCAGCAATACCGGCGATTGGAAATGGGGAGATATACACCAACTGAAGTTAATGCATCCGCTTTCAAAGAACGCTGTTGTTGATAAAGTGTTTAACCTGAGCAGAGGACCCTTCAGAATAGGAGGCAGCTTTCACACCATTCCTCAGTTTAATTACCCCAATACCGAATTCGGTAGGGTAAATCACGGAGTATCTCACAGGCATATTTTCACTGCAGTAAACTGGGATAAGTCGCTGACAGTAATTCCAACCGGTAATTCAGGGATTCCTGCTGGCAAGAATTATTGCGATCAGACAGAACTTTATATTACCAATAAATATCATAATGATCCTTTTTCAAGGGAAGTGGTGGAAAAAGGCGCAGAGAGTCATATGATCTTTAAAAAAGGAGGGGACATACCGGCAGATAAACAGAAAGAAACATGGTGAAGATAAAATAAAGCGGATCATCGGAATCTTATTTCATAATCTTTGAGAACGGTTGTCAGTTTTAACAGTAATCCAGCGCTTCATCATCTGGTCCTGTAAATGTTTTTGTGGCACCTGATAATGTATTGACATCTGTATTGATCGTATTAAAAGAGACATGGTCAGGAGGAACATTCGATACCAAATCAGGCAGGTCCTTCTGGCTGTATCTTACCGCACTATTGGCAAAGACAGGATAGTTAAAATTGTAGATCCTTGTGAGTGCTGCCTCCGGGTTTTGAAAGACAATAAAAAAGATTTTGATGCTTTCCCCTTAGAATCAAAAGATAGCAGAACTAAAAAACCTGTCCTTCATCATGAAAATTCCTTTAAGGAGTAACAGGATCAAAAAGTCGGCATTGGCCTGGTAATTCTTCATGGCCACAAGGATTGCAGCTAAAGGAAGAAATTTCAGACCCAGGCCGGCAATACTGAGAATATCATAATAGGTTACCCTGATGAGAAGCAAGCAAAAGGAAAGTAAACGATATCAATACGTTGCCCGATACAGGATAGTATAAAAGCTGCATCAGGAACTGCGAGAGAAATCCGATCATGCCATTTTTAAAAGTTCACAGGTAATCAACATTGGGAGGGTCGAGTGAAAAAAAATGATTGATATTTAAAATACAGAATTTCAGGTTGGTACACTTAATAGATCACTACGAAACAAAAAATCCCGAATAACAGATAGACCAAAATATCGATGGCTGGAAATATATAAGTGCTCTTTTTTCTGCGCAATTCAACTCTTAATAATAAACGATCCAGGCCTCGGGTTGCTGAGAATCTCTCACTTTTTTCAATTCCTCTGTTGCCGATGCCTTA
Source organism: uncultured Bacteroidales bacterium (assembly GCA_964503885.1). Taxonomy (GTDB): domain Bacteria; phylum Bacteroidota; class Bacteroidia; order Bacteroidales; family UBA10428; genus CAZDCD01. The sequence continues at coordinate 61,382 of CAZDCD010000016.1, read as the reverse complement.
TCAATAAACGAAGCGAAACTTACCGCATGAAGATTTCCGAGTTTACCAAATTTTTCTGCATTAAATCCTTTTTTTCTGAGTTCCCTAACGAGGGCATCCGCATTGGTCTCGTCCCTGAAACACCCGGCCACGATATAATATTTTTTCTCCTTATATGTTGCTGGTGTAACCTGTTTTGCAGATGGTGTTTTTTTTGCTGAAGGTTGTACCTGATGGGGAATTTCCGGTTCTGGTTCCGGAATAATCTCATCTTCAGTCAATTCATTCTGCTGGACAGTTTTATCTTGCATACCCTTGGTAGGTTCCGGCAGGACTTCAACCGGTGATTCGCTTTTTCTAAACCATCCCACAATTTTATCATTATACAGGAACCATCCCACGATAGCACCATTCACAAGCAAAATGGCCAATATCCAGATAATGACGTTTCGGTTGCTTTTACCTGCAGGTTTTTCATAAGCAGTCTCTACAGAAGCTTTATCAGGCGACTGAACTTTTTTGATACCTACTGCAACTTGCTTTGGTTTTTCTGTTGCCGGCTTCTCCGGGGTTTTTTCCTTTACCTTGTTATTTTCAGTCCTTACGGCTTGTTCTGTTTTAGCCTCTTCAGGTATACTTTCTGCTTTTTTATCTACTTTCTTTTCAGATATTTCAAAACTCACCGTCGTTTCTGAACTGGCAGCTGCCATTTTGTTGTCTGGTGTTTCCGGTTCATTTTTGCTTTCAGTAACCGGTTCTTTGCTGGTTTCTGCAATGGATTCCTTTTTTACCTCCTTCTGCGCAGGTTTTTTTGGTCTGCTATCTTTTGATTCTCCGGCACCTTTTCCCTCTATAAAATTAATTTTACCTGAACTCTCCTTCACCAGCCTCCCCAACCCTTCAATGATAAGTTCTTCTCCTTTGGAAAGCTTTTCATTGACGGTTTTAACAAACGCTAAAACTTTTTCTTTGGCAGCATCTTTTTCAAGTTGTTCCTTTGCTGCCACATAGTCGATCAAGAGTCCGTCGTTATACCTTAAAAACTCATTAAATACAATAACCTTGGGATTTTTCTGCTTAACTATGAAAGCTCCTAGCTCGGGAATAATTACCCTCGAGTTGGTATTGAGTAAATCCGCAATATAATTGTTCATCTGTATAATTATTTATTATCCAAAAAAAACGATTTTATATGTTATTTTCAAATTAATTAAATGGTTTATTTCAACAACTTACATTCAGCAATAATTATTATCTTTAAAGCCAATATTTTTAACCATCTTAAACTGTATTGACTGAAATATAAACGACTAAAATTACATCTAACAAATGAAATTTAAAAAAATATTGGGAATAGACTTCGGTGGATCGGGAATAAAAGGTGCTCCAGTAAATACAAAAACCGGGGAATTTGAGGACAAGCGGCATCGAATTGAAACACCCGTGCCCGCTACACACGATGCTGTGGCTGAAGTAATTGCAAAGATAGTCGTCCATTTTAAATGGAAAGGTCCTGTCGGAGTTGGATTTCCGGCCGTTGTTCTTAACGGAGTTGTGAAAACAGCTGCCAATATTGATAAATCATGGATTGAAACCAACGCCCAGGAACTGTTCACACGAAAGACCGGTTTGCCGGTATATGTGGTTAACGATGCCGACGCAGCGGGACTGGCAGCTGTAAAGTTCGGAGCAGGTAAAGGATACAGGGGATCGGTTCTGATGCTTACCGTGGGTACGGGTATTGGCTCGGCATTTTTCACAAATGGCAGGCTGCTGCCAAATACTGAACTCGGGCATTTGATACTCAACGGACAGGACTCAGAAATATATGCTTCGGATGCTACCAGAAAAAAAGAAAAACTCGACTGGAAAGACTGGGGTAAAAGGTTCAACGAATACCTGACTGAAATGGAACGCTTGTTTTGGCCTGAACTGATCATTATCGGCGGAGGTGTAAGCAAAAAAATGGAAAAGTTTTCTGATCAGCTCACCCTCAAATCAAAAATTGTACCTGCAAAATTACTGAATGATGCTGGTATTATTGGTGCGGCTCTTTCGACAAAAGTGAACCGGAAAATGCTCGAAGCATGGTATAAATCGCTCAGGTAGCCTGGCTTTTAAAGGGTGTGCGGTAAAGAATCGATCTGCCCAGAGTAACCTCATCAGCATATTCGAGCTCATCACCTACAGAAACTCCCCTGGCTATGGTTGAAATAATCAAATCAGGATTGCTGTATCTTTTAAAGAGGTAGTAACTGGTGGTATCCCCTTCCATTGTTGTGCTCAGGGCCAGTATTATCTCCCTCACACCGCCCTGTTCAAGCCTTTTGTCAAGCTCTTTCAGGTAAAGATCCTTAGGTCCGACGCCGTCCATGGGAGAAATAATCCCTCCAAGGATATGATACAACCCCCTGTACTGGTGTGTGTTTTCGATCGACATGACATCGCGTATGTTTTCGACCACACATATGGTAGAGCTGTCGCGTGAAGAATCCGAGCAGATCATGCAAACCTCGGTATCAGAAATATTCTGGCAAATCTTGCATCGCCTGATCTCCTCGCACATCCTGATAATCGTTTTTCCGAAACCCTGCGCCACTTCCTTATCCTGCTTCAGCAAGTACAGCGCCAGTCTCAATGCTGTTTTATGGCCGATACCGGGTAACCTGGCAAACTCATCAACCGCTGCTTCGAGAAGCTTGGAAGAATATTGCATATAATTCATAATGATAAAAAGATCTTTTTGTTTCAACCGGTAAAATTAATCCCAATTCTCTAAATCGCTATTCTTTTAGACCATTAATGAAAATGAAAATGAACTACCCCGCTACAAGCAGATGAGGTATCAATAAGGAATTTTTTTATATTCAATGCAAGCATCTGAGAACTGAGTTTATGAGTCCGCCGAAGGCAATTATACTCATTTTTCCCGATACGCTGCGCTATCGGGATTATTCCCTTCGGTCACGAGATCACTTCGTTAAGTTCGTTCGACTTACCACCGGTAATTATCGGGGTCAATGCACTTCACTTTTGAAATTTGACGCTCACGAATAAATTTAATATTATTGCCTTCGTAAATCATGAACAGGAGATAAAAATGATCAGTCCGGCTTTGCTTATTCTCATCATTTCGCTTTACTTTTCACTGCTCATCGTCATTTCGTTCATCACTGGCAAAGATGCCACCAACTTTTCGTTTTTTCTCGGTAGCCGCAGGTCACCATGGTTTGTGGTGGCATTCGGCATGATCGGCGCTTCGCTCTCGGGTGTTACATTTATATCGGTACCCGGTGAAGTCGGCGCCAGCAATTTTTCCTACATGCAGATTGTATTCGGGTATCTGCTGGGATATATTGCCATTGCCAATGTGCTGATGCCGGTGTATTATAAAATGAACCTTACTTCGATATATGTATACCTGAAAGAAAGGTTTGGCATGGTATCGTACCGGACAGGTTCCTTCTTTTTTCTTGTTTCCAGGGTTATCGGGTCTTCGTTCAGGTTGTATCTTGTGGCCATTGTCCTTTACAGGTTTGTTCTGTCGGCCTGGGGTGTGCCGTTTTGGCTGGCAGTTGCCGTTACTATTATTTTTATATGGATTTATTCCTTCAGGGCAGGCATTAAAACCATTGTTTGGACTGATATGCTGCAAACCATGTTTATGCTGAGTGCGGTAATTTTTGCTATCGTATTCATTTCGAAAGAACTGCACCTGACTGCAGGCGGGCTTGTCCATACCGTAAAAGAGAGCCGCTTTTCAGAGATCTTTGTCTGGGCATGGCGGCCAAGGAACAATTTCTTCAAGCATTTCTTGAGCGGTGCCTTCATTACCATTGTAATGACCGGGCTTGATCAGGATATGATGCAAAAGAATCTGAGCTGCAGAAACTTACGTGAAGCAAAAAAGAATATGTACTGGATGAGCACATCGCTGATCCTCGTTAATTTATTGTTTCTGACACTGGGTGCATTGCTTTATTTATACGCACATTCAAAAGGACTGATCATTGAGAACTTTGCTAACCCTGAAATTCCCGCCGACTGTAAAATCGGACTTCTGAACCAGGAGAGCATGCTGTATAAATGCAGTCCCACCGACCAGCTTTTTCCATACCTCTCGCTGACACAATTGCCGGCTATTGCCGGTATCGTTTTTATTCTCGGCCTCACAGCAGCAGCATATTCGAGCGCAGATTCGGCGCTTACCGCTCTCACCACATCGTTTTGCGTAGATTTCCTGGGATTTAAGGAAGATGATAACCGCAGAAATATAAGGTATATCGTCCATATCGGTTTTTCCATAATCCTTTTTCTGGTGATCATTGTATTCAGAATGCTGAACAACGATAGTGTGATCAATTCCCTCTTTACCCTGGCAGGCTATACTTACGGTCCGCTACTGGGACTGTATGCATACGGGTTGTTTACACGGAAGAGCATCAGCGACAGGTGGGTACCGGCTGTGGCTGTCATTTCACCGGTATTATGCTATATTATCAGTTCCCATTCAAAAGTATGGTTCAACGGATACACCTTTGGTTTTGAACTGCTTATTTTAAACGGGTTGATCACATTCATAGGACTCGCAATATTGCAGAAAAGAATGAGCAGATAAGAAGTATGTATGCAATCAGGTGTAAGAGTGATTAAGTTCTTTTGTGATTAATATTCAATTGTTTATATATTATTCAGTATGCAGAGTGATCAGTCGGTTTCTGCATTGAACAGTTTTATTTCAACAATTCATTTTTAATGGAAGTAAAATACAGAAGCTCTTGTTTGAGCAGCACGAAAAATTCTTGGCTGCAGCGATCGCTGTAAACCAAATCATAATTACCACCGGTCAATTCATCAATGCCGGTTCCCGGTAAGATAAAATCAACTGTGAGCAGTTTTACAATTGCTGCCGGGCAGCTGTATGGTTTGGCGTGCGATTGGTGGATATCTTCTGACAACTGTAAAAAAAAACCCGCTGTGACCTCTTTTCTCTTCCGTTGGATCACCATATAATCATTCATAAAACCAAACTGCAAATTCAGGAATCCGAAACGCTGATCGAGATTTCTGATCACCAGCCTGCAGATTGCCTTCAGGGAGTAATGCCTTGCAGTATAGATATCCAGGTAGCGGTAGACCCCTATCCTACCATAGGCATCAAGATCGTCACATATACTGAGCAGGATAAGTGTATCGGCATGTTTTACAGAAGTCCTGTTTGAATATGTTTTGTCATCATGATGTTCAATTGCCGTATAAACTTCTTCGATAGCAGGGATTTTCATGTGTGGAAACCTTTTAAAAAAAGCCTCACAGATCTTCCTGCTCTCTCTCCCGTGCTCAGGATCAAGTGTTACGGTCAGGCCGGTATCGTGAAAAAAAACCGATATGATCAGTCTCTCTGCATCGTTGTATGTTAATGGTCTTCCTGCAACCCGTAATGCACTGAAAAGCTCCCGTGCAAGAATCCACACCCGCAGATGATGTGTCTGATCATGCGAAGGAAGAGGTTTTTTTTCAAATGCACCCCTGCTGGCTTCATAGAGTATAGAAAGCCATTTTGCCTCTGTTTCAAGAATAATTTCATCCATCGGCAGATACCTCAGACATAGCTTATTTTCATCATATTGGTTTTCCCGTGGTCTTTCATGGGAATGCTGCCCACATGCACCACAATATCGCCATCTTTCAGGTATCCTGCTTTTTTCAGGAATTCTGCAGTCTGAAGTATGGCATTATTGATATGGTCTTCGTGCGCAAGATAAAATGCCCTGACTCCCCATACGAGCGATAATTTTCTGATAAGCAGGCGATTTGAAGAAAACACAAAAATATCGGCATCGGGCCGGTGACTGGCGATCCTCATTGCAGTATTTCCTGAATGGGTAAAGGTGATTATGGCTTTGGCGCCTGTAAGATCTGCCATACTGCAGGCATTATAACACACCGAATCGGGAAGAAACGATAGTGTTTTCGCATCCGGAAGGGATTCGTGTTTAAGCACAAACTCCTTACCTTCGGCATAATCGATAATGCTCTGCATAGCCTGAATGGATTCTGCAGGATATTTGCCCACTGAAGTTTCACCACTGAGCATAAGGGTATCGGCGCCGTCAAAGACCGCATTGGCCACATCACTGGCTTCGGCCCTTGTAGGACGGAAGTTGGTGATCATACTTTCAAGCATTTGTGTAGCTACGATAACCGGTTTTGCAAACTGGATGCATTTGTTGATGATCTGTTTCTGGATGAGCGGAACACGGTCAAAAGAGACTTCAACTCCCAGGTCGCCCCGCGCAATCATTACGGCATCCGATACATCAATGATATCATCCAGACTGAGGAGGGCAGCGGGTTTTTCAATTTTTGCGATTACCTTGGTGTTCTTTTTTTTCTTCCTGATCTTTTGCTTCAGCTCAAGCATATCATCTGCCGAACGAACAAACGACAATGCAATCCAGTCGACCTCATGCTCCAGGATAAAATCGAGGTCATTGTTATCCTTCGGAGTAATGCTTGGCATAGATATCTGAGTATTGGGCAGATTCACTCCTTTTTTTGAGGAAAGTTCACCGCCGTTCAATACCCGTGCGGTGACCCTGTCCTTTTTATTGGTATCAATAACTTCCAGCCTGATTTTTCCGTCGTCCATGAGAATGCTTTCACCCGCTTTAACATCCGCAGGAAAATCCTTATAGCTCAGGTACAACCGTTTGTCTGTACCTGTACACTCTTCGGTAACGATCTCAATTACCTGACCGTCTGGCAGGTTTATACGGTCGTTTTCCACATCCCCGATCCGTATTTTCGGACCCTGAAGATCTGCAAGAATGGATACATTGCTGTTGTATTCTTTGTTCAGCTCAAGAACTGTATCGATCACTTTTAAATGATCTTCGTGTTTACCGTGCGAGTAATTCAACCTGCACACATCAATCCCTGCCTCAAACAATTTACTGAGTATTTTTTTGTCCGAGCATGCCGGACCAATGGTGGCTATGATCTTCGTTTTGGATGAATCGTGACGTTTCATACTGGTTGTATTTGAAGGCCTGTAAATAACAGTTCAATAGTATGGCAATTTCCCGTACAGCTCATGAAATCCCCTGTACCTTTTGATAAACCATAAATATAAATGTTTTTTTTACAGGGTTGGCTGTTTTATCACATTATCATGAAATATTCCTGGGCTACCAACAAGTGAATATTTTGTTGTATGAAATAAAATAGAGACATTTGTCCTCTTTTTGAGGATTGGCATCAGATGAAAGATCTTACAACAGGAAGAGAAGCGGGACTGATTTTAAAATTCGCCACCCCGATGTTACTCGGAAATCTGTTTCAGCAGTTATATACCATTGTGGATAGTATAATTGTGGGCAAATTTCTTGGAAAGGAAGCCCTGGCAGCAGTGGGCAGTTCATTTCCCATTGTTTTTACACTCATATCCCTGATCATCGGTGTTGCATCGGGAGGGACAATTGTGATTGCCCAATATTTCGGAGCTAAAAACAAAGAACGTGTGCAGGCCTCTATAGGTACATTATATGTTTTCCTGTTCTGGGCATCCATTGCGGTAACAATCATAGGTATAGTTTTCAGCGAGCAGATATTCAGGTTGATTCAGTTGCCTGAAAACCTGATGCCGGAGGCAAAGACTTACCTGAACATCTATTTCCTCGGCATAATCGGTTTCTTCGGATTCAATGCAACAAGCGCTATTTTAAGAGGACTTGGGGACTCAAAAACACCCTTGTATTTCCTTATGATCTCCACATTCTTCAACATCACCTTCGATTTGCTGTTTATCCTGGTATTTAAATGGGGCATTGCCGGGGCTGCAATAGCAACTGTGGTTTCCCAGGGCGGGGCCTTTTTAACTGCCGTCGTTTACCTTAACCGGACACACGACATCATCAACATTACCCTGAAAAACCTGAAATTTGACAGGGATATTTTTAGCAAGACAATACGGATAGGTTTACCCACAGGATTGCAGCATACATTTGTATCGATAGGTATGGTGGTTATCCAGACCATAGTGAATACCTTCGGTACAAATGTCATTGCAGCGTATTCCGCAGCAGGCCGACTCGATTCGCTTGCCACGCTCCCTGCAATGAACTTTGGGATGGCGCTTGCCACTTTTGTAGGACAGAATATCGGGGCAGGCAGAACCGACCGTATCAGAAAAGGATTGAATGCCACCTTGCTGATGTCTTCCATTGTTTCGGTGACAGTAACACTGATCATGGTATTTTTCGGTAGTTACCTGGTACAAGTATTCGTGAAACAAGATGAAACTGAGGTTATCCGTATTGGAAGAGAATACCTCGTGATCGTAAGCTCATTCTACATTGTATTTTCGACAATGTTTACCATCAACGGCGTTATGCGTGGTGCAGGAGATACACTAATCCCCATGTTCATTACTTTTTTCTCACTGTGGCTGATCCGTATACCTGCAGCATATTTCATCTCACATAGAATCGGTGAATCGGGTATCTGGTGGGCAATACCGGTTTCCTGGTCACTTGGCGCCATCCTTTATTACATGTATTACCGGTCAGGCAGGTGGACCCGGAAAGCAGTTATTAAGCCGATAACAGTGGATTGACCGAACAATAATGAAGACATTTCGGATTTTAAACATATTTTTGTAATTTACACGATTTATAATTAAGCAGGTAGAATGATAAAATCAATGACTGGTTATGGAAAGGCAATTTGTGAATTGGGCACCAAAACCATAACTGTTGAGGTTAAGTCGCTGAACAGCAAACAAAACGACATCTACGTGCGTCTTCCCAATCTTTTCAAGGAAAGGGAACTTGATATCCGTTCACTCATATCGGCAGTCACCCGGAGAGGAAAAGTAGAATGCACCATTACGGTTGAATACCATGAAGGAGAGCAGGCCGCCCGTATTAGCAAACCTGTGGTGAAAGAGTACCTCTCACAGCTTCTTACACTAAAGAACGAGCTTAACATTCCGGGTGATGAGCCGCTTCTGCAAACCATTCTCAGACTGCCGGAATCGATGAATAGCGGCAAGGATGAGATCAGCGAAACGGAATGGGAACAAGTACGAAAAGCCCTGAATGCATCGCTTGGGCAGCTCGATGCTTTCCGTTTGCAGGAGGGACTGATCCTCGAGCAGGATATATGCTCCCATGTCGATCGTATCATAGAACTGCTGTCAAAGATATCATCGTTTGAAGACCTGCGGCTTGAAAGAATCAGAAGCCGGCTAAAAAACAATCTGACAGATTTTTTCAGCGATGAGCCCTTTGATAAGAACAGGTTTGAACAGGAACTGGTATTTTACCTGGAAAAACTTGATATTTCAGAAGAGAAAGTCAGGCTTCAGAGTCATTGCGATTACTTTAAGCAGGTCATGAAAGAATCGGAGCAGATGGGTAAGAAGCTGGGATTTATAAGCCAGGAAATAGGCAGGGAAATTAACACGCTAGGATCAAAAGCCAATGATTTTGAAATTCAGAAAATTGTTGTGCTCATGAAAGACGACCTTGAAAAGATCAAAGAACAATTAATGAATATTTTATAATCGTTAGCGGAATGTCCGGAAAATGCATCATCTTTTCAGCCCCTTCGGGTTCGGGAAAAACAACCATTGTAAACCATCTGGTATCCATACCGGGATTACATCTTGAATTTTCAATATCTGCCTGCACAAGGAAAATTCGCGAAGGAGAGGTTAACGGGAAAGATTACTACTTTATTTCTGTCGATCAATTCAGAACAAAAATCGATGAGAATGAATTTGTGGAATGGGAGGAAGTATATAAAAATCATTATTACGGCACACTGAAGTCGGAAATCGATCGCATCTGGGCCAACCGGAATAACGTTGTTTTTGATGTCGATGTCATGGGGGGAATAAACCTGAAACGTCAGTTCGGCACCAATGCATTATCGGTATTCGTCATGCCCCCGTCGATTGATGAACTTCGCCGGCGCCTTGAAAAAAGGGCAACCGAACCTGCAGACAAGATAAGCGGAAGAATTGCCAAGGCCAGTTTTGAAATGAAATACTCCGACAAATTCGACAGGGTGCTGATAAACGACGGACTTGATACCGCCCTTAAGGAAGCAGAAAAAATGGTCAGCGAATATCTGAACAGCTAATATGAGAACCGGATTATACTTCGGCTCATTCAATCCGGTTCATATAGGCCATCTGGCAATTGCCAACTATTTTGCCGAATTTACCGACATCATCCAGGTGTGGTTTGTTATTAGTCCCCAAAACCCGTTGAAGCAAAAAAGCACACTCCTCGCAGATTTTGCGAGGTACGAGCTGCTGGAGCTGGCCATCGGGAAAGAAGAACGGTTCAGGATTTCGGATATCGAATTCAGGCTGCCCAAACCCTCATATACGGTGAATACCCTGGCCCATCTGAAAGAAAAATACCCGAACAATGAATTTGCACTGATCATGGGCTCCGATAACCTTTCCTCATTTCATAAATGGAAGAATTATGAAGTCATAGAAAACAACTTTACCCGGCTGATATACCCGCGGCCCGGTAGTGAAACCCTGAAACAGGAAGACCATAAAAACGCCATGTTTGTGAATGCCCCTATGATTGATATTTCATCGAGTTTTATCCGCGATGCTATCGCACAGGGCAAAGATATACGGTATTTCCTGCCTGCAGGTGTTTATGATCATATCAAAAAAATGAACTATTACAGGTAGATAACCAAATGCCCAAAGCTATTTGAAGATAAATACCGCATTTCTTGTTATTTCCGGCGTACCTGTTGTAAAACATATTTGTGCCGTGCTATTTATGGTTACTTTTGCCGCATAAAAGATAACAAGCTGAGAAGCGGCAATTGCGGCTTCGAGGATTCCATGAAAATTCTGATCCAAAGGGAGATTGCTTATGGAAAAGAGAATCGGCAGTATACTTATATTGGTTACCGGTAAGGAGTTCATTGCAGAATTCAATCAAATTCTTTCCAGTCATTCTTCTATAATTATCGGACGACAGGGAATTCCCTTAAGGGAAAGATCAATAAATGTGATCTCCCTTGTTGTGGAAGGTTCAACAGACGAAATCGGTGCCCTCACCGGACAATTGGGAAGGCTTAAAGGCTTACGTGTGAGATCCGTGATGGCAAGGGATCAGGCATTATAAGGCAGGTATTGAAATTTGCGGAAGAAAGGAAGAATTCATGAAATTTTCACCGGAAAAGTACAGTATGGCGGATAAACCGCAACAACCATTTATCGATTTGGCTGAAATCGTCGGGATACTTAAGGATACCCGGAATGACAGGCATCTTCTCAAGGATATTATTGCCAAATCACTCGGAAAACAGAGACTGAATCTTTATGAGGTGGCAGCATTGCTAAATGCCGATTCACCCGAGAGCATCGAGGAAATAAAAGCCGGCGCCAAACAGCTGAAGAATGATGTATATGGTAACCGCATCGTACTTTTCGCACCGCTTTATGTGGGAAATAAATGTACAAATAACTGCCTGTATTGCGGGTTCAGGGTTTCAAACCGGTCGGCAAAACGCACTACACTGAATGGAGAAGAACTTGTAAAAGAGGTAACCGCACTGGAAGAGAACGGCCAAAAACGGTTGATCCTGGTTTTTGGGGAGCATCCCGATTACAATCCTGATTTTATTGCCGGTGTCGTAAAAACTGTATATGGCGTTAAAAAAGGAAATGGAGCGATCAGGCGGGTGAATATCAACGCGGCACCGCTTGATATTGAAGGGTTCAGAATTGTAAAAAAAGCAGGAATAGGCACCTATCAGGTTTTCCAGGAAACCTATCACCCCGGATACTACAAAATGTATCACCCTTCCGGACGGAAAAAGGATTACCGTTACCGCATTACGGCGCTTGACAGGGCACAGGAGGCAGGACTCGATGATGTAGGTATCGGGGCACTGTTCGGACTGTATAACTGGAAATTTGAGGTAATGGCCCTGGTGCGTCATGCCAATCATCTTGAGGCATGCTATAATGTGGGCCCCCATACCATATCCTTTCCACGGCTTAAGGAAGCTTCTTCGGTTGAGTGCAGCAACCGTTTTACGGTAAGCGATGACGAATTCACACGGCTCATTGCCATACTCAGGCTTGCCGTACCCTATACCGGACTTATTCTCACGGCCCGGGAAAATGCATCGATAAGGAAAGAGGTGATACGCTTCGGGGTTTCTCAGATCGACGGGGGAACAAAGATCGAAATCGGTGCCTATGCAGGCCGTCAGGCTGCACCTCAGGATCTCGAGAAGGAGCAGTTCAGAATACATGACGACCGGTCTCTGAACGAAGTGATTGAAGAACTGCTGAACGAAGACTATCTGCCTTCTTTCTGTACGGCATGTTACCGTCTCGGACGAACAGGCGAGCATTTTATGGAATTTTCAGTCCCCGGATTCATTAAACGGTTCTGCTCACCGAATGCAATACTTACACTTGCTGAGTACCTTGTGGATTATGCCCCGGAAAATACGGCGGCCAAAGGCTGGATGTTGATCGAACACAACCTGAAAAGGTTGAACGGAAACGGAAATGTACCCGAGATCAGAAAACGGATCAAAAGGATCAGGCAGGGTGAACGCGATCTGTATTTTTGAGGTTTGCAACGATCTTAATACCGTACTGAAACTCTTTTACGAGACAGTAACCATTATTTGCAGAGCCGATTACTACAAGGAACAAATATACAATAGTAGCCCAAATTATCAAAAACACATTCTTCTTTTCTGAATCCGGTCAGTATGTCAACTAAAATACCCTTTGGTTCAGAAAATCAGGCTATTCCCCTTTATTTACGGTCAGGGATGAAAACAACAATGTGATAATAACTGTGGAAAAATCCACACTACAGGTGTGGAATCCACAGGTCAATCACTGATATAATCTGCTGCTGAAAAAAATTTTAAGTCTTTTTATTTATTTGATATTCTAATTGTTAGAATTTTTTGTAATCATGTTTTATTTTTTTGGCACGATTATATCTAATGCATCAAACATATGCCTAAGTACTAATTGAATTGTAAAACCAAAAGTTATAAACATGAAAAAAATATTGATTTTAACAGCAACAGCACTTGTGCTGGGACTAAGTGTCCCGCAATACGTTAGTGCTAAGACATCTAGAGATTTACAGACAGCTGCTGATGAAGTAAAGTATACTGAAATCAAAGTAGCCGATCTGCCCGATGCAGTATTTAATGCTATCGATCAGGACTACTCGGGGTATACCATAGAAAAGGCCTATATCGGAACAGATGGAAACTACAAGGTAGCAGTTAAAAACGATAAGGAAGAAAAGGTTCTTTACTACAGTAAAGACGGAGAGATGGTTAAAAAGGATTGCCAGAACAAGGACACAATGTAAATTACCGCCCTTCTGTATGCCTTGTTTTGCTTATTTGGGAAAAAGCTGCAAATAATTTACTATTCGTCGCAAATCTATATAAGCCTCTGCAATAGCTGACCCGGGAGAAGTAATTCTTCCGGGCAGTTGCATTTTACCACTGCACTGATAAAATCTGCCGATTCTGAACAAGACAGAACGATACTTCCTTCTCAACATTGCAAAACAATCACCAATAGAATATCCCCTGAAAGAAAATTTCCGGCATAGATGATGCTACCTGGTGAATAGTCCCACCTCATGTTGTCACACGGAAGTACAATTAAAATCATCGTTAATCAGCGGGTGCCTTGCAGACTTAGGTTCTATAAAGCATATTGAACAACACAGGTACAAAAAGCAATTCCCGTTCAACAAACTGCCATAAAATTATATTCCGGTTGAACTAAACAATTGCTGTCGCCGAATTAAATAGGATTTGGTATATTTGCCCTATTCAATTGAGGTAATTCCGGATTTTGATACCTTGTTGCCGGTACGGAACAATCGGATAGGTGTGTAATGGTGTTATTTTATTTAGTGCATGGCCAATATATTGATTATCGACGACGATGTTACCTTTTGCCTGATGTTAAAAACCCTTCTGGAAAAAAACGGGTATGAGGTAAAAAACGTATTTTCACCGGTTGAAGCAAAAATGATCATCGCTGAGAAATTTTTTGATGTTGTGCTCACCGACATGCGTATGCCCGAAATTAATGGTCTGGAATTAACCGCACTGATAAAAAACCAGTCACCTGATACACAAATTATTATGATGACAGGATATGCTGATATTACCACAGCCATAAAATCGATCAAACAGGGTGCATTTGATTACATTCCAAAGCCGTTAAATCCAGATGAGGTGCTTAACGCAATTAAGGAAGCCCTTACAGCAGGCAGTCAAAAATATCCGGAATCTTATAAGAAGCCTGAACCATTGTCATTTTCATACCTTGAAGGTTTTAGCAATACCTCACAGCAATTGAAGGAATACATAAGCCAGGTGGCTCCTACTTCAATATCGGTGCTTATCACAGGAGAAAGCGGCACAGGCAAGGAATATATTGCAAGACTTATACACAATAAGAGCAGGCGTGCTGAATTGCCTTTTGTGGCAGTTGACTGTGGCACCATCTCTAAAGAACTGGCAGCCAGTGAATTCTTTGGTCACATAAAAGGCTCTTTTACCGGTGCAATAGTAGATAAGACAGGATATTTTGAATCGGCCAACGGTGGTACCTTATTCCTGGATGAAGTGGGTAATCTCTCATACGATACACAAATTCAGCTCCTCAGGGCATTGCAGGAAAACCGGGTAAAACCCGTGGGCACTACCAGGGAAATAAAAGTAGATGTGAGGATCATAGCAGCCACCAATGAAAACCTGGCTGGTGGTATGGAAAGAGGAACGTTCAGGAAAGACCTGTATCACAGGTTGAATGAGTTTCAGATCATGGTGCCAAGGTTGTGTGAGCGCAAAACGGACATCATGGTATTTGCACATTATTTTCTCGAACAGGCTAATACATACCTTAATAAGTCAGTATCAGGATTTGAAAAGAATATTGAGCCGGTATTTTTGAACTACGACTGGCCGGGAAACCTTCGTGAACTGAAAAATATCGTAAAACGTGCGACTCTTCTTTCAAAGGGCCGGTATATCACCATAAAAGAGATCCCTGAAGAACTGTATGAAAAATCGGTACTGACCGGCCGTTCAGGGCTATCTCATGAAGAGGATGAACCCGGCGCTATCCGAAAGGCTCTTGAGGTAGCTGAAAACAACAAAAGCAAGGCGGCCAGATTGCTCAAAATCGACAGGAAAACACTGTATAATAAATTAAAGCTGTACGATATTATTGTGCCCTGAGACAATGATCAGGCCTCCTGTTAGTGTCGGGTAATTGAAGCCAGCCATCATACCTTCAGGGTGATATGTTGTTCTTTACGAATCAGTTCGATTACCTCTTCAATTTCTTTTAGTGTTTTCCGGACCAGCAAATTCCACTCCACGGCGGTCAACTGCCTGTTTGTTGCCTCCTCTATCTTCAGTAAAAATCCTGTAACCCGGTGTGCTTCTATCTGACGGAACATTGACAGCATTTTATGAGCAAGTTCCTGCATCGATCTGTAGTCTTTTTCGTTTATATAACTCCTTAATAGCTCAATATGCTTAAGGCTTGTGTGCACAAATGAACTAAGGATCTGTCTTACGCTTTTCTCATCATATTCAGCAAATTGTCTGATCTGCTCAAGGTCATATGCTTTACCGGCATGTCTGCTTTCCGCATCTCCGGGCCTCGGGCAGATGGTATGCATCATTTCGCCTTTAAGCACCTTCCGGATATTTTCCAGAAGCTGTGATGGCTGGAAGGGTTTATAAATACAGGCTCTGAATCCTGCCCGAAGGTATTTTTCCGGATCGGTTGTATCTTTTCCTGTAACGGCAATTACCGGAATTTTCCTGCCTGATCTCCCGTCTACCTGCTTAATCAAATCAATGCCATTCATCCCTGGCATATGGAGATCTGTGAGAATGATATCGGGGGTATTGTTTTCAATAAACTTCAAGGCGTTTAACGGAGAATTGAATTTCTGAACATGTATCCCCGAATTCTCCAGGACTTCAGAAATCATGTTCAATAAAGTCTCATCATCATCGATCAGCAAAACATGCTTATCTTTCAGATCCGGGTCCTGTTCAGACACCTGCTTCTGCCGCACCGGATTATCACATTTTTCAAGCGGCAGTTGAACTGTAAACAGGCTTCCGGCCCCGGGGTTGCTTTTTACAGAAATGGAACCGTTAAGCAACAAAACGATTCTTTTTGATATAGTAAGTCCAAGTCCGGCACCCTCATATTGGCGGTTGTTACCGAAAGTGCCTCTTGAAAATTCATTGAAAATCAATTTTTTATCCTTTTCTGAAATCCCAATCCCGGTATCGGCTATATCAAATCCGATACGTTCGGTGTTTCCATAATTTTCAATCCGGTAGACCCGCAAGAGCACATTTCCCTTATCAGTGAATTTCAAAGCATTTGAAATCAGGTTTGCCAGAACCTGTTTTAACCGTACCGGATCACTCCGGTAATCGGTTGCTGTTGAGATCGCATAGTCAAGCCTGAATTCCAAATTCCTTGAAAGAGCAATCGGGTAAAAACCCGAGAATATTTCATCAACAAGGTGTCTGAGATTAAACCTCATGGGATTGATTTTCAACTTCCCGGTATCAAGCCTTATTAAATCCACAAGATCATTAATGAGCTTTAAAATATCTTCCGATGCTTTGTTGATATTTTCAAGGTAAGCATCTTTTTGTTCGGCAACATTGGTTTTATGCATAAGCCTGGTGTAACCGATGATCGAACCCAGGGGTGATTTTAGGTCGTGTGTGATGCTGAGCATAAACTGTTCCTTGCTCTTTAAAAGAGAATCGGAGAATTCTTTGGCTTTTTCAAGTTTTTGCCGGTAGAGCCTGCTTCTGGAAATATCTTTTAAGATAAGCACCAGAAATACAACAATGGCTAATACTGCAAGCATACCCAGAGCAATAATATACCAGGTGGTTTTTCTGATTCTGCCCTGCAACACCCTCAGTTGAACGAAAGATCCCAGAATTTCCTCATTTTCAAATGAAGAAAGCATTTGACGCAGCTGCAGAGTAATGGTTTGGTTATTGGCAAGGACTTCCTGCTCTTTGCGCGTAAGCTGCATTTCGACCTTCTTGCTTTCGTTGCGGATATCTTCCATAATGGCAGATAAATACATCATAATGGAATCGGTTGGATTAATTGTCTTAAGAATACTGTCGAGCTGAACGGTCTGGTTTACGTTTACCTGAAGTGTTGAATCCTCATTCTCCTGGGGAGAAAAAACATAGATCAGGCGGTTCAGGAAATTCTTTTTTTTCTGCCTGATAAAAACACTGTCGCGGTTGGTGATTACCTTCTTGTATACACGCAGGTATTGATCGATTGAATCTTTATTGCATGTAAGCCTTAGCATAGCATTTCTATAAAGATCATCAGAGGATCCGGTTTTTTTTATGGCCACCAGGTCCTTCAGATAGCTTCTTTTCCTGTCAAACAGCCTGCGGATGCTATCTGTATGCATGAACTGATTTTTAGTATCCGACAATAATTGCAGTGTATCAAGCTGCTGATAAATGGTATCCATGGTGATCTCATAATCCCTGTAATAATTATAGTCACCTGTCTGCGCATAGGTACGTTCAAGTCCTTCAGCCTGATAAAGGTCTGTCAGGATAGAATTGATTTGCATTACCTTTTCATCCAGAGGATTTTCGTCTGTTTTTTTTATCGACCAGCGGACGATTTCGTTATACATTAACCAGATTGTAAACGAAGCGATGACGATCAGAAAAAAGTACCCCAGAAATACTTTAACTTGAACAGGTTCCCAAAGTTTACGCATCGAACAATGAATTGCATTCTTACTAAATTTAATAACGCCAATAATTGCGTTGAGTTTTATCGCCCGTGAAAAATAGTTAAAGATTCCGGCAATTTTTAATTTTCGCTGCCGGTTTTGCAGGTTTTTTTCTTGCATGCCGGATTATTTCAGGTGCATTTTATCCCGGATATGCAGCCTGGTCTTTTAGTCAGATGGTATTAATATTTTACTATCTCATAAAATCTTACCATTTTTGCAGCTTGTTATTTTTCCGTCATCAGATGATCAGGTCAGGCAACTCACGATATCAGACAACCGTAATTAAGGTGGTATTTTTTCTGACTTATGCGGCTGCTTCGTCATGGTTATCGTATTTCAACCTGTTCCTTAAAAATTATGCCGGGCTCAGCGATTCGGAAATAGGCATGGTATCGGCAATTCAGCAGATCAATACTCTGCTGCTTTTACCCTTCTGGGGTATGATTGCAGACAGGTTTGGACGAAAGAACATCCTTCTGTTCAATATGTTTTTGGTTATAGCTTTCCTGTATGGATTTATCCTCCAGAGATCATTCATATCGGTACTGGCATTCACGTATTTTTTTACACTTTTTTACAATCCACTGGTCCCGCTTTTTGACAGCATTTCTCTCGATTTTCTGGAACAGCATAAAAACCTGTCATACGGAGAACTAAGGCTATGGGCTTCTGTAGGTTGGGCTATATCGTCGGTCGTTACCGGATACTTTATAAGTTCCGAAAATGTGTACCTGATCTTCCCGATAGCATCCACTATTTTGGTCTTAAACTGGCTGATCATACGGTTTATCTACCGTCCCCTGATCGTGGTAAAGAACCTCCAATCGCTGAAGCTTCGACATCTGAGGGAGATTGTATTCCGGGATAAACGGCTTTATATCATGTTAATAATCATGCTTTTTTACGGGATTTTTTCAGCTCCAATCCATTTGTTTATTAACATATACTATGCCGAGATAGGTGCTCAATACTATCATGTGGGATACGCATATTTTTTTCAGGCCATGGCCGAAGTTCCTTTTTTCATATACGGCAGGAAGATTGTTGACAAGATCGGCGCGCGACGAACAATTGTTCTCACTATGCTCGTAACTTCATTGAGACTTCTGGGTTACAGCCTTAACACAAATCCATGGATAGCTATAATGATTGGTGTATCACATGGTATTTGCCTGGCCCTGTTCCTGGTAGCATTTATAACTTTTGTACACCATTTCATTCCGGCGGAGTGGAGATCTACCGGACAGTCATTTGTTTATGCTTTCTATTTCGGTGGCGGTATGGCAGCCGGGAACTTATGGACTGGTTTTCTGGCAGTGAAAATTACCATGAGGGGAGCAATGATGGTTGAGTCAATACTTATATTGTTGCTCATCATTATTACATTGCTTGTATTCGGGATTTTGAAAAAAATTAACCAGACAATCCGAAACAGGGTAAATAACATCCAGGAAAAGCATGGATAAATGATCTTACAGGAAATAGTTTTGGATGTACGATCTATTGGAATTCGAAGGCCATTTGTTCCCCGTTCGTTTCATCCTCCTGGTCATTGCCGGGTTCCTGTGCCGATTCCAGCTGCTCTTCGGCTTTTGTCTTTAACGGTTCAAGCTCTTTAACCACGGCCACCTCGTAGTTCGACAGCCGTTTTCCTTTAGCTTTGAAGCTTTTTATACCGATAAATTCAGCGACCTCAATGATTTCATTTACCCGGTTCTTGTTTTTTCCGCCAAACTCTATTTCGAGTCTCGGAAAGTCGACTTCTGTAATCCTGATCAGCCTCGATGCTTCATCATCTCCGATAAAGCTCACCGGTTTTTCCGAGAGCTCGGCATTGAACCTTTTGAGGTAATAGTATTTCTGTGCAGCATCAAAATATACCGACGAATATATTTTTTCAGCGTTGAATTTTTCAATAACGATCAGATCGTCCTCAAAATGATTGGATATGTCGACCGATGTTGTTCTGAAAGTCCCTGATTTGGTGATAACCAGTATTCTTTCCTCGTCTTTGAACTCGCCCAGGTATTTACCCCTTATATCATGGTTGAGCCTAAGCACATCTTCATCGAACCATATCTTTCTACCGCCCAGTGTCGAACCTCCCTTTTCTTTCAGCACCACTTTATGCACGCCATATTTTGTTACGATATTTCCCATCGATGATCTTCCTTTAATGGCCAACTCACCGAAATCGACTTCCACAAGAAGGTTCCTTAATCTCGGCCGGGATTTCAAAAATACTTTTATAATCTCTGCTTCACCGTTAGGGTTTGCACTCAGGTAAAGAAGTCGCGATCCATCCGCACCCAGAGTAAGGTCATACTCTTTGTCGCGGGTAAGTCCCGATATTGCACAGCGTTTCATATAGGTCACTCCCGATTTTCCATCCCTGTAAACGGTATTGTAAATGGTGCGTGTATCGTTTTTCTTAAAAACTGCCACATGCAGGATATCTTTTCCTACAAACGATTTATCATCAACCTTGATAATGCGGTACTTTCCATCACGCTTTATCACTATAATATCATCGATGTCAGAACATTCACAAACAAATTCATCCTTTTTTAGACTCGTTCCGACAAATCCTTCAGT
This sequence comes from uncultured Bacteroidales bacterium, assembly GCA_964503885.1. GTDB lineage: Bacteria > Bacteroidota > Bacteroidia > Bacteroidales > UBA10428 > CAZDCD01. Next base: position 40,929 of record CAZDCD010000016.1, on the reverse strand, counting down.
CCGGTTCACATAAAGTTTTTCATTGGTAGCCACTACTTTGGTGGCTTCTATAGTATCGAAACTCCTGATTTCTGTTTTCCGTTCCCTGTCCTTCCCGAACTTCTCTTTTATCCGCCTGTAATACTTAATGGCAAAGGGAACTATATTTTTTATGTTATTCTTTACCTCCTGAATTTCCTTCTCGATATTTTTGATATGCTCATCGGCCTTAAATGAGCTGTATTTTGATATCCGCTTAATAGGAATATTTGAAAGCCTGACCAGATCATCAGGCGTAACATCCCGGAAAAGCTGTTCCCTGAATGGTTCAAGGCTTTTACCTATCGTGTCCAGTATTTCTTCTTCGGTCTTGCATTCCTTAATATTCTCGTACAGCTCGTTTTCAATAAAAATCTTTTCCAATGATGACGCGTGCCAGCCATCCTCAAGTTCACCAAGCCTTATTTCCTGTTCCCGTTTAAGCAGTTCCACGGTATTGCGGGCAGACATCCTGAGAATTTCATTCACTCCTGCAAAGCGTGGTTTGTTATATTCGATCACACAGGCGTTGGGTGAGACCGGTATTTCACAATCTGTAAATGCATAGAGCGCATCGATCGTTTTATCAGGAGATATCCCTGGTGCAAGGTGCACCAGGATCTCGACATTACGGGCAGTATTATCGTCGATCTTCCGTATCCTGATCTTTCCTTTCTCGTTGGCTTTGATTATTGACTCAATCAAGCTTCCGGTAGTCCTGCCGAAAGGCAGTTCGGTGATCACCAGGGTTTTTTTGTCGAGCTTACCTATTCTGGCCCTGATCTTTACCGTACCTCCCCTAAGACCGTTATTGTATTTTGAAACATCAACCAGACCGCCTGTGAGAAAATCGGGGAACAATTCGAATTCCTTCTCTTCAAGCACTGCTATTGATGCATCGATCAGTTCGTTAAAATTGTGCGGTAAGATTTTTGAAGCCAGTCCTACGGCGATTCCTTCAACACCTTGTGCCAGAAGCAATGGGAATTTAACCGGCAAAGTAATGGGTTCTTTATTCCTCCCATCATAAGATGCCTTCCAGAGTGTGGTTTTTGGATTAAAAACCACCTCCAGTGCAAATTTCGATAATCTTGCTTCAATATACCTCGATGCGGCGGCATTATCTCCTGTATGTATATTACCCCAGTTCCCCTGGGTGTCGATCATAAGGTCTTTCTGCCCGAGCTGTACCAGCGCATCACCAATAGAAGCGTCACCATGAGGGTGGTACTGCATTGTATGACCGATGATATTAGCCACCTTATTGTACCTGCCATCATCAAGTTCTTTCATGGAATGGAGGATTCTCCTCTGAACCGGTTTCAGGCCATCGTTCATATGGGGAACAGCCCGCTCAAGAATAACATAGGAGGCATAATCGAGAAACCAGTCCTGGTACATTCCCGAGAGCCGAGTAACATGAGCTGAAGGATCGTACTGACCCTCGGTCTGCATATCACCGCTATTTACAGCATGCTCTCCATATTCAATATCACCGTTCAATTCAAGATCGTCAACGCTCATGGTAATTCGTGCAATTAGTGATCCTAAAGAATTCAGATTTCTACAAGATCTTCTTCAATTCGTAAGTTTTCAATGATAAATTCCTGCCTCTCGGTGGTATTTTTACCCATGTAAAAAGGCAGCAGTCTCGATACCGAATCATCTTTTTTCAGCCTTACAGGTTCCAGCCGTATATCTTTGCCGATAAAAAACCTGAATTCATCGGGAGATATTTCACCCAGGCCTTTAAAGCGGGTTATTTCAGGATTGGAGCCAAGCTCCCTGATAGCTTTTGTCTTTTCATTGTCGGAATAACAATATTTTGTTTTTTGCTTGTTCCGTACCCTGAATAATGGAGTCTGAAGAATATATAAATGTCCGTTTTTCACCAGGTCGGGAAAGAACTGCAGAAAAAAAGTGATCAACAGCAACCTGATGTGCATGCCATCGACGTCGGCATCAGTGGCAATTACCACATTGTGGTATCTCAGGTTTTCAATGCCGTCCTCGATATTCAGTGCGGCCTGCAGCAGGTTGAATTCTTCGTTCTCGTACACAATTTTTTTGGTAAGACCGAAGGTATTGAGTGGTTTTCCCTTAAGGCTGAAAACCGCCTGAGTATTTACATCGCGCGATTTCGTAATCGATCCGCTTGCCGAATCACCTTCAGTGATGAATATGGTAGTATCCATCCTCCGATCATCGTCGTCACCGAAATGCAACTTGCAGTCCCTTAGTTTACGGTTATGCAGACTGGCCTTTTTAGCCCTTTCCCTCGCTATTTTTTGGATTCCTGAAATGGCTTTGCGTTCTTTCTCTGATTCAATGATCTTTCTGAGCAAGATATCAGCTATTTCAGGATGTTTGTGAAGAAAATTATCGAGGTTCTTTTTAACAAAATCCCCGATGAAATTCCTCACCGAGGGGCCCTGGGGTCCCATATCCTTTGATCCGAGTTTTGTTTTGGTCTGGGATTCAAATACCGGTTCCTCCACTTTAATGCTCACAGCAGCAATGATCGATGTACGTATGTCCGAAGGTTCAAAATCTTTCTTATAAAATTCCCTTACCGTTTTCACAATGCTTTCCTTGAATGCAAGAAGATGTGTTCCGCCCTGGGAGGTGTTTTGTCCGTTCACAAATGAATAATAGGTTTCTCCGTAATGATCACCATGGGTCATGGCAATTTCAATATCGGAGTCTTTAATGTGTATGATCGGATAAAGGCATTCACTGGTGAGATTTTCATTCAGGAGGTCCATCAATCCGTTCTTTGAATAATAATCAGCGCCATTCAGACGAATAGTCAGACCGGAGTTCAGGTACCCATAATTCCTTACCATCTGTTCCACATAATCGTCGATAAATCTGAAATGCCCGAATAGCTTTTCATCGGGAACAAAGGTTACGAGTGTACCGTTCTTCTGCTGAGTGACAATCTCACCCGTTTCGCTGATCAGGTCACCTTCTTCGAAAGAGGCTTGTGAAGATTTCCCGTCACGGAAGGAATGTATTTCAAATTTCGAGCAGAGTGCATTCACAGCTTTGATGCCCACTCCATTCAGGCCTACGGTTTTCTTAAAAACTTTTGAGTCGTATTTTGCTCCGGTATTCATTTTCGATGCCACATCCCTGACCTTTCCCAGCGGTATTCCCCGTCCAAAATCCCTCACCGAGAGCAGGTGTTCATTCACTGTTATTTCGATAACCTTACCGAATCCCATCATGAATTCATCCACCGAGTTATCAAGCACCTCTTTCAGAAGCACGTATATACCGTCGTCCTGGGAAGAACCATCGCCCAGTTTCCCGATATACATTCCCGGACGTTTTCTGATATGCTCTCTCCAGTCGAGCGTACGTATTGCATCTTCAGTATAAGCCGCAGCATTCATTAATATCAGATTTACAGCAAATATAGGTAAAAGTCGGAAGGGTTGGGAATTTCTTTATTAACACTGAAATGAACAGGTACGGGTTGATAGCATGCTGTAATAAATTCAAAAATAACAGGTTGAATATGTTGAAAAATAATTACGGGAAATATGCAATAAATGATAATAAAAAAGCAAGGATATGAATCCTTGCTTTTAAAGTGTCAATCAATTAATAATTTAAAATTTAAGGCGGATAAAGATACAAAATATTCCGGCTAAATGCAACTATTTTTTTTGTGTACCGCTAATGCAGAAATCATTTAAATGTACCTGCCATAAATAAGGCAGCCCCCATCAATGCCGTATCTTTTAAAAGCATTGTTGTAGACAATTGCCTCGTAGCTTCAGCAGAGAGGCCCGGCACCTGGATTCCGATAATAATAATAAACAGCAAAGCTGCCAGCAAAATACATGCGAGCCTTGCATACAGGTTAAGAATAATGGCTATACCTGCCAGGAATAATCCTACTCCGTACAGATAAACAAGAAATGTGGCTGCCGGCCATTTTGCAAGCATCATCTCTGCCATACCCGGGGCATTCATAAAGTGAAAAATTCCGAAAACAATGAACGGAATTGCATAAACAAATCGACCAATAGTAGATAAGATTTTCATAAGTATGGATTTAATTGGTTAATTATCAAATATATGAAAAAACATTATACGTGCCAAATCCGTAGCCATAATTTAACATATTGATAACTCAGCATTTGAGGAGGCAGATCAGGGGCAAAAAAAGGGAAAAGAACCATGAGACCACGAATGTCAGCTAATCCAGCTATTCACCTGTTCCATAGTGGGATTGGCAAAGCCGAGTTTATTTTTTTTATTGTAGCCGCATAATTCCTGGTGGAGTTTTCCGGGTTTTTCCAGTTTTTTAAGTTTATCAACTGTTGTATATCCCAGTTTTTGCAGTATTCCATACCATTCCTCAGGAATGCCAATTTCAGTAAATTTTCCGGCAGGATCGGACTTTTCTTTCTTTTCGGGACGCATCTGAGGAAAGAACAGCACATCCTGAATACTCGGCTGGCCGGTCATGATCATGGTCAACCTGTCGATACCCAATCCCATTCCCGAAGTCGGTGGCATGCCGTATTCCAGGGAGCGTACAAAATCCTGATCGATATACATTGCTTCATCATCACCTTTTTCCGATAACCTGAGCTGGTACTGAAATCGTTCAAGCTGGTCATCAGGGTCATTCAGCTCAGAATACGCATTGCAAAGTTCCTTGCCATTCACGATCAGCTCAAATCGTTCCGTAAGCTCCGGATTATCGCGGTGCTTCTTGCATAAAGGTGACATCTCCACGGGGTAATCCATAATAAATACAGGCTGGATGAGGTGCGGTTCGCATTTTTCGCCGAATATCGCATCGATAAGTTTGCCTTTCCCCATGGTATTGTCAGTTTCAATTCCAAGCTGATAGCAGGCACCCTTCAGGTGTTTTTCATTCATTCCTGTAATATCGATCCCTGCATATTGTTTAATAGCCTCGATCATGGTCATTCTCATAAACGGCCTTTTAAAGTCGATGGACTTATCGTTGTATGGAACTGAAGTATTCCCGTGAATATCCAAAGCAACCTTTTCAATCATTTCTTCGGTAAAATCCATCATCCACAGGTAATCTTTATAAGCCACATAAATTTCCATAACCGTAAATTCGGGGTTATGCATCCTGTCCATTCCCTCATTCCTGAAATCCCTGGAGAATTCATACACGCCCTCAAATCCTCCGACAATAAGCCTTTTAAGATAGAGCTCATTGGCGATCCTTAGGTACAAAGGCATATCAAGGGTATTATGGTGGGTTATGAACGGCCGGGCTGCAGCACCTCCGGGAATAGGTTGAAGAACCGGCGTTTCAACTTCAAGATACCCTTTTGCATTAAACAGTTCACGCAGCGAATTCATTATTTTTGTACGCTTAATGAACACTTCTTTTACACCCGGGTTAACCACCAGGTCGACATACCGCTGGCGATACCTGAATTCAGGATCGGTAACGGCATCATATAGTGTGCCGTCTTTTTCTTTGACAATGGGCAACGGCTTAAGGGATTTACTCAGGAGCGTGAACTCCCTCACATGTATAGATATCTCACCCATCCTGGTAATAAAAACAAAACCTTTCACCCCGATAAAATCACCGATATCGAGAAGCTTTTTGAATACTGTATTATACATAGTTTTATCTTCAGCGGGACAAATATCATCGCGCTTGAAATAAAGCTGTATTCTGCCTTTCTCATCCTGAAGTTCTGCAAAAGAAGCATTTCCCATGATCCTTTTTGACATCAGCCTGCCCGCAACAGAAATATCCTGAAGGGTATTCTTTGCCGCATCGTATGTAGTCCTGATCTCAGTTGTGGTGGTGTTAACCTTATATTCGTCTGCCGGATAAGGATTTATTCCAAGATTCCTCAATTCCTGCAGTGCATTCCTGCGTATGATCTCCTGTTCGGACAGTTCATGAATGGCCATCAGCTATCGGATTGAAAAATTTTAGCAAATATAAAATATATGTTTGATTCGGGAGGTATATGGTACGAATTTCTGAAATACCTTACCGTGCCCCTTCAGATCAGGCGCCGGCCGGACTGAAAGATAGTTACGCAGCCCAGAAAGCAGGAGTCAAAACCACGATGAGGGAGTAGATCTCAAGCCTGCCCAGGATCATGATGAACGAAAGAAATATTTTACCGGACTCATGCACATGGGCGAAATTGGAAGCCGGGCCCACCGAGCCGATCCCCGGACCGATACCTCCAAGACAAGTAATCACACTCCCTGCCGAAGACCTTATATCCAGTCCGGTTACAGTCATTATTATTGTACCTGCACCGAAAATCATCAGGTAAAACAGCACAAATGAGATTACCTTTTGAATGATCTCGCTGCTGAGCGGTTTATCGTTGAATTTGGTGATGAACACACCCTGCGGATGAAGTGCCTGCCTGATGTTTTCCGATATTTTTTTAAAAAGGATGACATGCCTGATCACCTTTATTCCTCCGCCGGTGGATCCTGAACAGGCACCAATGAACATAAGGATAAATATGATCGTCCACGCCGGCACAGGCCATTGCAGGTAATCGGCAGTCGCGAATCCGGTGGCGGTAAGTATGGATACAACCTGGAAATAACCCAGGCGGAAGGCTTTCTCAAGATTAAGATGTTCCTTTGTGAACAGTATCATGGTCACCACTAATCCGGCAAACACGATGATGAAGAAATAGGTTTTCAGTTCCTCATTTCTCAACACCTCCTTTATCCTTCCTTTGAAAATAAAATAGTGCATGAAAAAGTTAATGCCGGCAAGAAACATAAACAGCATAACTACATACTGAATATACGGCGAATAATTTCCGATGCTTGAATTCTTGGTTGAAAACCCACCGGTTGCAACGGTGCCAAAGGCATGGCAAACACTGTCAAAAAGCGGCATACCGCCGATCCTTAAAAGAATAATCTCAGCAACGGTCAGAAAAATATAGATACCCCATAAAAGCTTGGCAACCTCAATTATGCGTGGTTGCATTTTCTCCTGAACAACAACCGATGCTTCGGCACTGAAGAGTGATGTACCGCCAAATTTAAGTATGGGAAGCACTGCAAGGGCCAGCACAATAACGCCCATACCACCCATCCAATGGGTAGAGCTGCGCCATAGTAAAATTCCCCTGGGTAATGCCTCAATATCCTGCAATATCGATGCCCCTGTGGTTGTAAAACCTGATACCGATTCGAACAGGGCATCGATAAATCCCGCCATAGAATGATTGAATATGTAAGGCAAAGCGCCAAACAGGCATATGGAAATCCAGGCAAAACTCACCATAATAAAGGCTTCTCTGACTTGCAGTTCCCTGTTCAGGTTCCTGTTCGTCACATAGAATGATAAAAGTCCCGCACCGATTGTGGTAAAGCTTGCAGATAAGAGATCACTGAACTCCCGGCCGTTGGTAAAAAATGCATAGCCAGCCGGAAGAAGCATAAAAAGCCCTTCGAACAGGAGAACGGCACCTATAATATGAACGATTAACCTGAAATTAAGATTTTTCAATTCACCCATTGCACTTCAGAAAAAACCCTGCGAAGTTATAATATGTTTCAATAAATTGTTCCCTTATCGGATACTTTATTTTTCTTCTTAGCCTCATATAGCGTATTGCTGTGCGTATTTATGCATGCCTGATCGGGTAAATTTTATTACCTTTGACTTTAAGGTTGAACCTCCGAAGAACTGATATGTTATTTTACTAAATACAGCATAGCAATTATGGAAACCACACGAGCACGGTTGCCACACTGGATGAAAGTACCTATGCCTCATGGATCTGAATATTCCAGGGTTAAAAACCTGGTTATGAAAGAGCACCTGCATACCATCTGTGTCAGCGGAAATTGCCCGAATAAGGGCGAATGCTGGAGTGCCGGAACTGCAACCTTCATGATCCTGGGTGACAAATGCACCCGGAACTGCAGTTTTTGCCAGGTTATTACAATGAAACCAGACGCAGTTGACCATAGCGAGCCGGAACGTTTGGCGCGTACAATCAAATCATTGAATCTCAGGCATTGTGTAATTACTTCAGTGGCCCGCGATGAGTTGCATGACGGAGGTGCCGGGATCTGGGCCGAAACCATCAGAAAAGTCAAGGAAGAAAATCCCGGAATTACTATGGAAGTGCTTATTCCCGATTTCAGAAGAGGCACCAAAGCGCTTGATGTGGTGATTCAGGAAAAACCAGAGATCATATCACATAATATTGAAACGGTAAAAAGACTGAACCCGTTTATTCGAAGCATGTCAAGATACGAACACAGCCTTGATCTGTTAAAATATATTACCTCCGGAAATATACTCGGTAAATCGGGTCTCATGGTGGGACTCGGAGAAACCTCCGGTGAAGTGTTCGAAGCCATGGATGACCTCCTGAACGCCGGGGTGAAGGTGCTTACTATCGGACAGTACCTGCAACCGACAACTGCACATGTCGAAGTCAGGGAATATGTCCATCCCGAAGTTTTCAGAAAGTATAAAGAGGTCGGACTGAAGAAAGGATTCCGTTATGTTGAAAGCGGTCCGCAGGTAAGATCGTCATACCATTCCGAGAGGCATGTGTGGGTGCGGGGGAAATGAGCACGGAGTATGTAGTGTTGAGTTTGAAATTGTCAATATCTAAATTATGTTGAGCAATAACTCGTCACCTCGTCACTGCGTTATCCCGTTATCAACAGAAAATCTTATACGTTTTACATAATCAAATTATTAACAAAAAAGTCGATGCTATTATTTAGGCATTGTCAACTTTTGAACTTTGAACCTGCCTGGCGGCAGACAGGCTTAAAAGTTATCAGTCCACCTTCACATGACCCCAGTTTTCGCCACGCCGGATTCGGTTCAGTTGTGTGTGGGTAATGCCGAATTCCTTGGCGATTTTATACAATGGATTTTTCCCCCTTTTCAATTTTTTCTTTAACCTGATTACTTCCGTTTCGGTAAGTTTTGCATTAGTGGCTTCGCCTTTTCTCTTTTCCAGGGCTTCATAATATTTCGGACTTTTTCTGCTGTGCACGTTAACCTCTTCACCGGTTACCCATGCCAGATTGGTAAAATAATTGTTTGATTTATTGAAATCTTTATGTATGACATTGTTGTGTGCAGGCGACACCTTACTGCAAAACTTTTCCGCAACAAGAACATGCACACATTTGGTCTTCCGGTGTTTCCAGTCGATATTCGATTTGAACGAATAATACTGGTATCCGTTAACATTGGCAGTCTTCATGATTTTCCAGTCATTCAGGTTCTTCTTAAACATCCTGATTCTTCCGTAACTGGATACTTCATATTTTTCATGTTCATTTATTCCGTCGAACCAGACCTCTGCCCATTTTTCATCCCAGTAGTGCTTTTCTGCCATAAAACAGGTATAGATTAAACTTCGATTAGCGATCAAAATGTTATTCAATAACGCAAGCCTTGAACTTACCGTACAGGAAAATGAGGGAAATGTTGTTTCTGTTTATTTCAATTTGATTGTCTATAAATATACTATAAATCAGACTAAAAATCTACAAATTCTTCTTTTTTTATACCAACTTTTTGCCATTTGCTGCATATTTACGGGAGCATATAATTTACCATCAAACAAACATTCTGTTATCTTTGCAAAAGGGTAACATTTATAATAACAGAACGGGCCTGGTGGATGTTCAATACACTGCAACGGTTTCATGAAGATATTGTGTCTAATATTTTTAATTTTACTTATTGGTTTTCAGCCGGATATCATGCTGACGGCACAATCGGTCCATTCATCCTGCCATAAGGTAAATACCCTCATCAACGTACTGGATAAAAACCATTATGATCCGGTTGATCTGAATGATACCCTTATTCTCAAAGAGATTTTCAATGTATTCATGATTAACCTCGATGAAGACAGGATATATTTTACACAGGAAAACAGGAACGAACTGTATACAAACTGTTTTAGTTACGGAGGATCTGCCACAGACAGGTTATGCAGTTATGCCTTGAACGCCATTCCGCTCTTCAGGGAACGTCTCGGATGGGCCGATTCCATTATTGGTGCCCTGGAAAAAAACCCGGCTAATTACACCATAAACGATTCGCTGTCATTTGCACCGGAACAGGCTGACATATTCTGTGCCAATAATAACGAACTTGGATCAAGATGGCGGAGATGGATAAAATACCAGACACTCCGGCATTTTTTTTCAACGGAGGATTCCCTGCAAAATGCCGGCATCGGTGAACTTATATCCTCTGAACCCGATATGAGGGAAAAAGCTCTTAATGAAGAACAGTGTAAGATAAAAAAAATACTCAGCAACCAGAACGGACTTGAGGATTATGTGACTTCTGCAATTCTGAACGCGATTGCAAGTGTTTATGACCCTCATACCAGTTATTTCTCTCCGGTGGACAAAACAAGTTATGAATCTTCACTGTCAAAACGGTATTTCTCATTCGGATTGAATGTTAATGAAGATCCTTCGGGGGACATACAGATTGCAGGTCTTGTTCCCGGAGGGCCGGCCTGGAAGACCGGGGAACTGAATAAAGGCGATATGCTCGTTCAGATCAGGTTGGAAAACGGGCAGGTGAATGATCTTACCTGTTTGAATTACAAGGACGTCAACGAATTGCTTGAATCTTCCACATCAGAGAATATCGAACTTACGGTTCAGAAAATAAATGGCCAGTTGGTTACTGTAAAATTGCATAAAGAAGAAATGATGGTAGACGGTAATGCGATCAGCAGCTATGTTTTGAACGGAGATAGAAAAATAGGCTATATATGCCTGCCGGCTTTTTATACCGAATATGAGGAAAGTTATCCGCTGGGTTGTGCTAATGATCTGGCAAAAGAGATCCTCAAACTCAACCATGAGAAGATCGAAGGGTTGATTCTTGATCTTCGGAATAATGGCGGCGGCTCAATGACTGAAGCACTGGAACTTGCAGGCATTTTTATCAATGAAGGCCCTCTCAGCATTTACCGGTATAAGAATGACCAGTTCCAGGTGCTGAAAGATCTGAACAGGGGAACGATATATAACGGTCCGCTGATCCTGCTGGTTAACAAATTCAGCGCTTCGGCTTCCGAAATCCTTGCAGCGGCACTGCAGGACTACCACAGGGCACTGATTGTAGGCACGCCGACATTCGGAAAAGCTTCCGGGCAGATCGTAATCCCCATGGACGAAGATTATGGTCTGAACATTATTACTCCGAAAAAATCGTATTCCGATATCGGGTATCTGAAACTTACCATCAGTCGTTTCTACCGGGTTAACGGAACCACTCACCAGGGAAAAGGGGTTATTCCTGATATCCAGCTTCCCGAAGAGTTTGCATATCTCGATTTTTCCGAATCGGGGTATTCGTATGCATTCCCGGCAGATACCATTTCACGGAAAGCTACCTATAAAGCACTGGATGCATTGCCTTTGAAGGAGCTCGCATCGGAAAGTAAAAAGAGGATATCTACCGATTCGACCTTCAAAGAAGTAATCCGCATAAATAAATTGATCAAGGATTACCTCGATTCCCATTATATGGTTCCTCTTGATTTTGAATCTTACAAATCCAGGGTCATACAGAGATCCGAGGTCATCAGTGAAATAGGGCATATCGGGTCACACCAGGCCACGGAATACCGGGTTGATAATAACCAGTTTGACAAGGACCTGATTCAGCTTGACGGGTATAAAAAAGAAGTAAATTCCTTGATTATTAATGAATTGCAAAAAGATGCTTATGTGGAAGAATCGTACAGGATATTGGATGACCTGATCCAATATATGAACTATTAACAGAATGAATCAATAAAAAGGATTGATACCATGATTAAAAGTTTATTGTGTTTCGTTTTTTTTGCCTTTTTTAACTGCTGCTCAATCGTTCATGCACAGCAATTCAGCACTCCGGTTTCATACATGAAGTTTATGAGTAATGAATATAACGCAATTTCTGCTGATATGTGGGATTATGCACGAACCTCCGCACACAGCAAAAGTGCAGGGAGGATTGAAAGCAAGCGGAAAGACCTGATCAATACGGTGCTGATTGCCCGCAAGAAAATTGCCTCCATGCCTGAATATGAAGGTAGTGCAGATTTGCGCGATTCCCTGGTCTCGTTTCTGAACCTCAGTTACCATGTGCTTGCGGAAGATTATGCCAATGTGGTTGACCTTGAAGAAATTGCCGAACAATCATATGACCTGATGGAAGCCTATCTTATGGCCAAGCAAAAAGCAGGAGAGAAAATGGACATGTCGAGCGAAATGATCTACGAGGAACAAAAGAAATTTGCGGCAAAATACAAGATCAACCTGGTTGAAAGCACCGATAAAATTACCAAAAACCTGAAAATTGCAAATGAAGTATCAGAGTATTACAATATAATTTACCTGATCTTTTTTAGAAGTTATAAACAGGAAGCCTATATGCTCGATGCATTGTCAAAGAACGATATCAATGCTGTCGAACAAAACAGGAATACACTGCTTTCCTTTGCCGGGGAAGGTCTTAAAGAACTTGACGGCGTTAAAGGCTATAACAGCGATATTTCATTAAAAAGGACATGCCAGCAACAGCTTAATTTCTATGTGAACGAAGCAGATACAAAAATTCCGGTGCTTACCGATTATTTCCTGAAGAAAGAGAATTTCGACCGCATAAAAACAGCGTTTGATGCTAAGAATCAGATGACCAGAACGCAGGATGATGTTAACCAGTACAATAATGCTGTAGATGAGTTGAACAAGGCAACCAGCACTTATAACAGAACCCTGCAGGAATTAAATACACTCAGGAAGAAAAACCTGGATGCATGGAACCGCTATTCCCAGGATTTCCTCGACAGGCATGTACCAAAATAAAAAGACTGTAAACAATTAAATATATACATATGAACTACAGAACACTTGGGAAAACCGGATTTAACATATCGGAAATAAGTTTGGGAACATGGCAGGTCGGAGGGATATGGGGTGATGAGTTCAGTCATGAAAATGCTGCAAATATTCTGAATACTGCCGTTGATTCGGGAGTTAATTTTATTGATACTGCAGACGTTTACGGAGACGGTGAAAGTGAAAAGGCGGTGGGCAGATTTATAAAGAGCCGTAGCGAAAGAATCTATGTGGCCACCAAATGCGGACGAAAGTTAAATCCCCATATAAATAAAGCTTACCAGCCTGAAGTCTTACGTAAATTCGTGGAAGACAGCCTGCATAATATGAAGCTTGAGACGATCGACCTTATCCAGTTGCATTGTCCACCCACCGAGGTGTATTACCGGCCTGAGATTTTTGAGCTTTTCGACCGCTTTATGCAGGAGGGAAAAATACTGCATATGGGCGTGAGTGTTGAGAAAGTAGAGGAAGCATTAAAAGCCATCGAATACCCGAATGTCACCACCGTACAAATTATTTTTAATATGTTCAGGCAGCGGCCGGCCGATCTGTTTTTCAGTGAAGCTGCCAAAAAGAATATTGGAATTATTGTGCGTGTACCCCTGGCAAGCGGGCTACTGACCGGGAAATTCACCAAATATACTAAATTCTCCAAAGGTGATCACCGGTTTTTTAACCGGAAAGGTATGGTCTTTGATAAAGGCGAAACTTTCTCAGGGATTGACTACGATACCGGCATCGAGGCAGTTGAAAAACTGAAAACCCTCTTTCCCGGACATGAAAATCTTGCACCTGTGGCTCTAGGATGGATTCTGCATTACCCTGAGGTAAGCTGTATAATTCCGGGTGCATCAAAACCTGAACAGGTGGTTTCGAACATCAGGGCATTAGACATACCCCCACTTACCGTTGAGCAGATTGAAGGTATCCGTTCGCTATACGAAAACAGCATAAAAAAGCTGGTACACCACTACTGGTAAATAATCGGGATATTATAAATTTGAATGCCGTAATAAAATAAAGCTATATTCTGCACAATGTAAGGTTAATCCGACACTCATGGTTTCGAAGTTCAGAGCTGCTCAACTTGTTTTTCTCGACGGGGAAAGACCTGTCAAGATCCGGAGAGTGATAAAGACCGGAAAGGGCTATGTTTATGAACTCCGCGAAACCGTTGAGCTGATCCGGGAAGAGAGGTTAAGCCTGTTGGATAAATCGAATTTCTTTACCAAAGAACCGAAAGAAGACAAATGAGCACTATAAATTTTACCGGAATATCGGGCAGCTATTCAGAAAAATCCATTATTCAGCGCCATGCATCCGATATCCTGATCGAACTATTGAACATCGGAAAAACCAGCACAATACTTGATATCGGATGCGGAACCGGGAAAATAACCGGAACACTTGCCCGGATTACTGAAGCCCGGGTTTTGGGCATTGATCCCTCGGAAGGGATGATCAGGCAAGCTGTTGCCGGTAATTCTTGCTCAAACATCAGATTTGAGATTGGTGATGCGGAGAAGATTCATTTTAATGAGGAATTTGATATTATATTCTGCAATTCAGCCATGCAGTGGTTCAGGAATATCCAACGCGTCTTTGATAACTTTTACACAACCCTTAAGCCCGGGGGCAGAGTTGGTATTCAGGCACCTGCAACAACCAACTACTGCCCGGCATTTATCGCAGGCACTGAACAGATAAGAAATGATCCCGTGACAGGTGAGGTATTCAACTCGTTTTCCATTCCGTGGTTCTTCTGTGATTCACCTGAAGAATACAGGCAGATCGTGGAAAAAGCAGGATTTAAAGCCGTCGTGTGCAGGATCGACGAGGTAAGATCGAAGCATAGTACCGATGAAGCTTTTACCATATTTTCGTCAGGAGCATCTGCCGGGTATCTTAACCAGGATTATTACACGATGAAAATCGACAATGCATACATTACCCGGTTTGAATCCATTATGAAACAGACGTTTACCGGCCTTGCCGATGATACAGGTATGCTCGAACTTACCTTTTTCAGGATATACATCATTGCCGAGAAACCGTATAAGTTGTGAATTGAGGTGCATGAGCAGCGATTGCCTCATTCCGGTACTTGCGAATATATATTTTTGTCAATCCGGATATTCGAAATTCAATACCTGTTAAAGGAGGATATTTCTTTCATCGGTTTTCGTTTTTTATCCCGGATGACATTCCCGTCAGGGTAGCCCACCGTAATGATCAATTCTGCTCTTTTGTTTAATGGAATTGCCAGCAGTTTTTTAACTTTATTTTCATTGAACCATCCCAGTATGCAGGTACCCAGTCCTTCTGAAACGGCCTGGAGGCAAAAGTGCTCTGTGGCAATCCCGATATCGATCATCGTATAATTCTTACGGTGGATAATGCTTCCCGCCTTTGATGTGAAATTTGCATTTCCCCTCACTACAACTACTAAAACCGGTGCCTGACACGTAAAATGATTTAATGGGACTACCTTATTGTCCATAGAATCCGCTATTTTTTCGGTAAGAACTTTATCGGTCACCACAATGAATTTCCAGGGTTGGGCATTGCAAGCCGAAGGGGCCATCTGTGCTGCTTCAAGGCATCTTACGATCTTCGAATGTTCAACAGGCCTCCGATCATATGCCCTTACACTTTGCCTGAGTCTTATGAGCTCTAAAAAAGTCATGGATATGGGTTCAGTTCTCATTAAAATCCTGTGCGATGTGCTGCAATTCGTCTGATTCGAAAACCGTTTTTTCGCGCGGAAAAATCACCAGGCTTACCATTGCCCTGGCTACTGTATGAGCTTTAATGGAACGGTATTTCATCAACCTCCCGGTCAGCAGCAGATCAACTGCCGGCATGACCATTTTAGCCATAGTTTCACTCAGCCTGAACTCTTTTCTATGTCCTGTAAGCAATGAAGGTCTGACGATCACCAGGTGCCCGAAAGGATGCGCCGATACCGCCTTTTCCATCTCTCCCTTGGTGCGGAGGTAGAAGTTGCGTGAAAGATCATCGGCTCCGAGGGAGGATATTACCGCAAAATTCTTCATGCCGTTTTTACTGGCTATCCCGGCGATATTTGAAGGAAGGTCAAGATCAACTTTCCGGAATGCCTCTTTTGATCCCGCTTTGTTAATGGTGGTTCCAAGACAGCAATATACGTCGTCGCCTTTTATTTTGCCGGCCAGTTTATCCGGTGATTCAAGGTTGTCGATCACCAGTTCGGTTTTATCAGCATTTACCGGAATCTCTCGCCTGCTAAATACCACCACCCGCCTGTATTCTTCAAGTTTTTCAAGCTCCTGAACGACAAATCCGCCAACAAGTCCGGTCGCACCAAATACCAGGGCAGTTCTTTTGTTCATAGTGGTGTGGTTAAGAAATGGTAAAGGTACGCTATTTTGTATTGATTATCTTTAGCGCCCAATCTGTATCCGAAGGGTTTTTTCCATCCGGAAATCCGGTGATCCTGATCACACCCTTCCTGTCGGATTTCATGCCCACATCCCCGCTCCATTCACCGGTCAGGGGATTGAACCACATCAGCGTATAAACGGCATTGGGAATGAATCCGGTAAGTTCGGGTACAACGGAACCGTTTTCAAAATAGAGCAATGCAAAATCCTTTTCAGGTGTGCGCATCATGTATGACCATCCGTCGAGGCCATCTTCAGGACTTCCGGGTGCTTTCCGAGGTGTAATATCCTGAGAACCTAACTGCAGTTCCCGGTATCTCTCACCTTCCGACAAAACAAACCTGTTGAGATATTGCATATACCCGCCCGATTCATATTTCAGAGCATCCCAGAAATGGGGCCGCATTCCTGCCGGCTCACCTGTAGTGGTGATATCATATGCCGCTGTTCCGTGTACATGTCCCGAAAGCCCTCCCGAAAGCACCGACCCGTACATCTGTGTCCTGGCGAAATAGTTGTCCCTGGATGAATCGGCGGGCGGACGTTCGCCACCAGGCATATTGATCTCATGATCCCATCCGGTATAATATGGTTCAAAATTGATCGCCGGATACGGAGGGTCAAGCTTAAACAGCGTCTCAAGGGCAGCATATACTCTGTGGTCACGTGGTTTGTTGCCTACACTGTGCATCGTAAGCCACGGACAGTTTTCATTATGGCCAAACTGTGTGTAAGTAGAATTGTTGATCAGTGTGGTATACGGCTGCCCGAAAGGCAACGGACCATATTTTTTCAGGTGATAGGTCAGGGCTTCATTGAATTCGTCGGCTGTAAGGCTGTATTCTTTCGGTATCCAGTCAAGATGTATGCCACTGAAAATCAAACTATATGCGCCATATCTTGATATCAGGTACTGCACATACCGTGCGTACGATTCATCAAAATCAAAATAAGCTTTCCACGAAGGACAAATGTCTCTTCTCACCGTTTCAAGAAGGGGAACAAAACCCTGATCCGAAAGGTATTGCATCTTATTATCAAGGCTCTGAAAATATTCGGGAACGATCCTATCGAAGTCGGCGACCCCGGGATGTTCTTCAGACATCACGAAGGGTTTGTTGCCGTATTCATCACGCATATCTTTTGCAGTAACCTTATCGTCACCAACCGGATATCCGAATTTTTCCCAGGCATTTCTCAGGTATATGCCATTGGAATCGGCATAGGTATTTGCATGCTGATCGGCTTCCCAGTTCGGAAAGCTGGCTATAATGCTCACCGAATTGTATCCCTGTCTTTTACGGTACTCTACGGCATCTTCGAATCCGATACCCGGACCCGGATTATATTGTTCCGGAGAACCAATACCCCGGTATGGCAATCGCCAGGTAGCACCGGCAAGCCATGTATCCCCGGTCAGGAAGAACGGCGTACCATCGGCATACTGCAAGGCATGGCCGTTGGGAGTTGCCCTGACAAATCCATGACGGTTGGGATTTTCTGCCTTTTCATCCTCAGCCCATTCTTCAGCAGTAAAATTGCCCGATCTGTCATTCAATCCTGCATCATCAGGCTTGTTCGATCCGCTTTTCCAATGCCATTCACCCGGCGCCGTAGCTACAACGCGAACAATATATGTATTGCCTCCATTCCAGAATCCGTAAATCCGCTTTGAAAAGCCGGGACCTGTCAGATCGGCCCAGCAGGTTACTTCGGTATAACAATTTGTGTATTCCTTTTCTGACCTGAGAATAATCTCGTGCATTTCCCAGACATGAACAACCGACGTATCGGTATCTTTTGATGCCGCAAGAAAATGATTTATGAAAAGGATAAAGAACAAATTCGGGATCAGGTGTCTGAATTTTATTTTCATGGTAAATAAGATTTGTTACCGGTTTAAAAACTGAAAGTAAATAAAAAAAAGAAACGATGCGTAAATATTTTTTATTTCTTGACCCGGAACGATATATATTCTATTTTTGATATCCATGGAAAAAGGAATACTCAGAAAGAGAACAGGTTTTTTTGCCGGTCTGCTTGTTTTTATTGCTTTTTTGCTGCTTCCGGCTCCTCCGGGAATGAACGTTTCTGCAAAACATGCAGCCGCATGTACCCTGTTAATGGCCATATGGTGGGTTTCCGAAAGCATTCCTATTCCGGCAACATCTCTGCTCCCTATGGTGCTGTACCCGTTTCTTAAGATCATGCCTGCAAGAGACGCTTTCCTTCCTTATGCCGACAGGAATATTTTTTTATTCATGGGAGGCTTTTTTATTGCCATGGCAATGCAACGTCATAATTTGCACAAAAGAATTGCATTGCATATCATCAAACTAATCGGAATATCTTCAAAAAAAATAATTCTTGGTTTTATGGTTGCGACAGCCTTCCTCTCGATGTGGATTTCCAATACAGCCACAGCTATGATGATGTTGCCAATAGGCCTGGCTGTAATTGATCATGTTAAATCACTGACTGAAAATGAAGAGAATACTGTACCGGATAAAAATGTCCGGCATGGCTTTGCAACGGCTCTTATGCTGGGCATAGCTTATGCTGCAAGCATCGGAGGCGTGGGAACCCTCGTGGGGACACCTCCCAATATTGTATTTGCCGGAATCGTTAAAAATTTGTTACCCGGCCACTCCGAAATCGGATTTGCAGAATGGATGGCAATAGGATTACCTGTTGTTCTGGTTTTTTTGCCGGTAGCATGGGGCTACCTGGTATATCTGGGCTCACCTCCTGAATTAAAACGAATTCCAGGAGGTAAAGAATTGATCAATAATGAGATAATCGCTCTGGGTAAACTCAATAAAGGAGAGATCATTACCCTGGTTGTATTTTGCCTAACGGCGATTGCCTGGATATTCAGAATAAATATCAACCTGGGCCGGTTGACTATTCCGGGATGGACGAATTTGCTTGGAATAGAAAAATACATTCATGATTCAACAATTGCCATTGCAGGCGCGTTGTTGCTGTTTATCATTCCCACTGATATAAAAAAACACGAATTTGTACTTAACTGGGAATGGGCAAAGCGAATACCATGGGGAATTCTGCTTCTTTTCGGCGGCGGATTTGCACTTGCAGGTAGTTTTCAGGCCACAGGCCTGGACAAATGGATCGGTGATCTGTTTGCCGGAATACATTTTATATCGGTTCTGGCGTTGATTGCGTCTGTTTGTCTTCTGCTTACCTTTCTCACCGAAATCACCTCAAATACGGCAACAGTAACCATGATGCTTCCCGTACTCGCAACCATGGCGATTTCCATGAAACTGCACCCATTCATTTTGATGATACCGGCCACGATTTCAACATCGTTTGCTTTTATGCTTCCGGTTGCAACACCTCCCAATGCAATTGTATTTGGAAGCGGGTATATTGCGATGCATAACATGGCCCGGGTCGGATTTGTATTAAACCTGTTAGGGGTTGGAATAATTACCTTAATAATGTACCTTTTGGTTTTTCATGCCCTGGGAATACCAACAACAGACTTTATGAGATAAACAGCTGAACCAACTAAAACGTTACTATAATGAGAAATGAAATCAGACCATTGCTAATCATGAGTATAGCCGCACCTGCATTTGCCGGCGATCCCTGATACTCCCGGAATATCTGATTTCTGCGTTATTATAACCATCATTTTAAAGCATAAAATACTCCATATCATGAAAAAAATCTGCGTTTTTATTTGCCTGTCGGCATTGCTGTCGCCGGCGGTTCAGGTCAGAGGTCAGGAATACGACCTGTCTTCACCCGATAACAATATCCGGTTAAAGATTGCTGTAAATGAAAAGATCAGCTGGTCAGTTTATCATGCCGGCGATCTCCTTCTCAAAGATTGCATCATATCCATGAATATCGACGATGATAAAATTCCCGGAGATGCCCAGAATGTGAAAAAAACCATCCGTACTGCAATCGATGATCAGATTGATGTTGCTATCCCCTCTAAATTTTCACAGATACATGACAAGTGTAACCAGCTTGAATTGGTTTTCCCCGACAATTTTTCGGTCGTATTCAGGGTATACGACAATGGAGTGGCTTACCGCTTCAGGATGGGTTACAAAAATGAGATCACGGTTAATTCCGAAGAGCTGAACATTGGCTTTAACGGCGATTATATGGCTTTTTTCCCCGAAGAGGAAAGCATGATCTCACATTACGAAAGATCATACAGGAAATTAGCAATAACCGAAATCGGAATAGATCAGTTTTGTTCATTGCCTGTATATTTTAGGAGAAAAGACCGCACATGCATTCTGTTCACTGAAGCAGACCTGACCGACTATCCGGGAATGTTTATAGCGGGAACGGCTGAGAACAGGCTTGAAGCCCGGTTTCCGAAATATGTTCTTGAAGCCGTCCCTGCTCCTGAGGGTCCTGACAGGAACGAGGTTATTAAACAGCAGGCTCCGTATATTGCCAGGACAACCGGCATTAGGGATTTTCCATGGAGGGTGTTTACTATAACCGCTAACGATGCAGAACTGGTTCAGAGCACACTGGTATACCAACTCTCTTCTCCACCGAAAATCACTGAAACCTCATGGATAAAACCGGGTAAGGTGGCATGGGACTGGTGGAACAACAACAATATTTATGGGGTGGATTTTCCATCGGGCATAAATACCGCCACTTATAAATATTATATTGATTTCGCAGCACAGTACGGACTTGATTACATTATACTCGATGAGGGATGGTCAAAATCACCGACTGATATATTAACACCCAATCCCGACCTCAAAATCGCTGAGCTTATTTCTTACGGAAAAGGTAAAAACATAGGAATTATTTTGTGGACATTATGGAAACCCCTTGAAAAGGATATGGAAAAAGTTCTTGACACCTATAAAGAGTGGGGCGTTAAGGGAGTAAAGGTAGATTATATGCAGCGGTCTGACCAGTATATGGTAAATTATTATGAACGGGTCGCGCGGGAAACTGCCGCAAGGAACCTGATAGTCGATTTTCATGGGGCATTCAAGCCGTCAGGACTGAACCGCATGTATCCCAATGTGCTCTCATTTGAAGGGGTAAAGGGGCTTGAACACGACAAATGGTCCGAAGATATAACTCCCGGACACGATGTGACGCTGCCCTTTGTGAGGATGGTAGCAGGCCCGATGGATTATACCCCCGGTGCAATGGATAATGCTCAGAAAAACAATTTTTGTATCCGCTTTTCGCGACCAATGAGCCAGGGTACAAGAAGCCACCAGGTTGCTATGTATGTGGTTTATGAAAGCCCGTTACAGATGATGGCTGATAACCCGTCAAATTATTACCGTGAATGGGAATGCACGGAATTCATATCAAAAATACCCGTGACCTGGGATGAAACCCGTGTTCTTAATGGAGAGATCGGCGAATACATAATGGTAGCAAGGAGAAAAGAGAATACATGGTATATAGGTGCTATGACCAATCAGGATCCCCGTGAGCTCGAAGCGGATCTGTCGTTTCTGCCGGAAGGTAATTACACAATCGAAATAATCCGCGACGGCGTAAATGCTGAAAGAAATGCCACCGATTATACACGGTTCGAAAAAACCCTGGATTCCAGGATGCTCGAAATAAAGATGGCAGCAGGAGGAGGATGGGCTGCAATTATAAAAGAGTCAGACCCGGGCAGGTAAAAACAGACGGACACCATAGCTTCATGCCGGCGATCCTTTTTTAACAGCAAAAAAAGCAATACTTTTGAAAACAATTGGAACCTGTCGTAAAGGTAAATCCACGGATAACAGTTCAAAAACCAATAAAAATCATGGTATGAATAACCAGAAAAGTTGCTTCAGATTAAAGATATCTGCCCTTACTGCAGGATTTTTACTATTGTTACAACTTGCTTCGCTTGAAGCACAGAAAACCGGTTTTAAATTAACTGATCTTGGCGTATTCAAAAAACACGGTGTCGATCTGATGATCTATAACGATTCCTTCAACGAAGGCGGGTTCTTTGATGAAAAGGTGAACGGCATAGAGATGATACATCACGGGGTAAGAACTGTAACGGGAGGGGCTGTGAGACTGAGCCCCACACCCGAACAATGGGATCTAACACCTACTGTAACGAACCGGCAGATTGACCCGGCAGACAACAGCGTGATTGTATCGCTGTACTACACGGAATATGATTTCACAAGCAAAATAAGGGTTGAGGCAAAAGGTGAATCATGCCAGATCACCGTATTGCTGGATAAACCCCTGCCAGCAGAGCTGGTAGGAAAAGCAGGAATGCATATCGAATTTCTTCCTGCAGCCTATTTCCGAAAAACCTACTATATGGATAATAAACCGGGAATTTGTCCGCTTTACCCTACAGGGCCCATGTCGCTTGAACCGCTTTCCGATAAAACACCCCAATGGGGCGGCCAGGTTACCGCAGAAATTATTGGTGATCAGTATGCCAAACCCCTGCCCATGGCAACAGGAAAGAAGCTGGTGTTGGCTCCCGGCGATCCCAAACTGATGGTGACCCTGGAGTCGGCAACGGGAACTCTGAATTTTCTTGACGGACGCAATCTGGCACAAAACGGATGGTATGTAATCCGGGAAATAATACCTGCCAATAAAACCGGTGAAGTAATCCGGTGGTACCTGACACCAAACAGCGTGGATGAGTGGGTGCGTAGGCCGGTAATTGCTCATTCACAGGCTGGTTACCATCCTAATCAGGAAAAAATTGCAGTCATTGAACTCGACACCAATTATCGGGCACTTCAAACTGCAGCCCTTTACCGGATCGGTGAAAACGGAATTCAGGAAAAAGTACTGGACAAGGAAGTGGGCAACTGGGGAAAATTCATGAGGTATTATTACCAGCAGTTCGATTTCTCATCAGTTAAAACCCCGGGATTATATTGCATTAAATACGGAGATGTACAATCAGAAGTATTTCCGATCGGGAATGAGGTGTATAACGGCATTTGGCACGCCACCCTCGATGTCTGGTTTCCCGTTCAGATGGATCATATGTTCGTGAATGAAGCCTACAGGGTATGGCACGGGGCTCCCCACCTTGACGATGCCCTCCAGGCGCCACTGGATACAATGATTCACGACGGTTATTCGCAAAACAGCAGGACCGATTCACCATACAAACCTATGGAACATATTCCCGGTCTGAATATCGGCGGATGGTTCGATGCCGGGGATTTCGACATCCGTACAAATTCACATTGCGAAACAGTGCTGTACCTGACCGGAGTCTGGGAAGATTACAGGCCTGAAAGAGATCAAACCCTGGTAGAGAGAAAACGAAGGTATGTTGATATCCACAGGCCCGACGGATTACCCGACCTTCTTCAGCAGATCGAGCAGGGCACGCTTGCCCTGATAGCGCAGCACAGGGCGACTGGTCATGCCATCCGGGGAATAATCGTACCGCATCTGTACCAGTACCATCACCTGGGTGACGCAGTAAACATGACCGATAATCTGATCTACAACCCCGAATTAAAGCCTTATGAAACAGATTGTTACAGGTCAGGGAAGCAGGACGACCGCTGGGCGTTTACCAATAAATTTCCGCCGGTAAACTTAAAATCAGCCGCAGCCCTGGCAGCAGCTGCAAGGGTACTTAAAGGATATAATGACAGCCTTGCAGAGGAATGCCTCGAAACGGCAAAAAAGGTATGGGCTGATGAGACTTCAATGGCAGCACACAGCGACACACTATGGATCGGAGAAGAAAGGCAGGAGTGGATTAAAGAATACCTGAAAAAATGGCGCGAAAATGAGGAATTCAAGGCTACGGCCGAACTACTTGTCAGCACCGGCGATATGCAGTATGCGAAATACATCGGTAAAAAGCTGTGGCCCGGAATTAAAGATCAGGTCAGTAAGCCCAGGCCATACACGTCCAACCTGCTGCCTTACCTGGTAAAGGTCATGCCGTATATGGACAAATCGTTCAATAAGGAGCTGAGAAATAAGGTGATTGAATTTAAGAAACAACTGGATTCCTTTTATGAAAAAAATCCATATGGAATACCGGTAGGACGTGGCGGATTCTGGGAAGGTACATACTCTGTAATCGACTGGTCGCTAACTGCCGGGAAGCTTCACAAGGCATTTCCGGACATTGTGGGTCCCGAATATGCAGTTCGTGGATTGAATTATATACTGGGCTGTCACCCTGCCTCAAGCATTTCATTCGTCTCTGGAGTAGGAACAAACTCAAAAACAGTAACATACGGAAACAACAGGGCCGACTATTCGTTCATCGCCGGAGGTGTGGTTCCGGGAGTATACCTGATTCGTCCCGATTTTTATGAAAACAAAGAAAACTGGCCTTTCATATGGTACGAAAACGAATGCGTGATTGATATGTGTGCAGGGTATATTTATCTTTCGGCCATGGTGAATGATATAGTTGCAGAAGAGGAATCTTCTTTTTAATGTTACGCTGCCTGCTGCAGACAGGCTCTACAAGGTTGGTTTATTCATTTTCGATGGCTTTTTACAATAATGCAACCTCTACGAGGTTGCAAATTGATACTATACCGGAAAATAAGTCATGCCGGAATCACCGGTTACTCAAAACTGATCGTAACCCCGGCTGCCAGCTGTTCAGCCAGATTAGTAATGTAGTTATGAAAATAGACAGGTTCCCTGAATTTTTCATTGGAAAGTTCCCAGCAACCTACAGCATAATAACTTACCGGTGTATTTTCCACGATATTCAATTTTCCGTAATACGTGTTCGAAAATGATCCTTTGTCAGGAGTTTCACCATAGCCTAAGTACGATTCTTCAGGAAGAATCAGGGCCATTCCCAGGTACCAGGTTTTGTCATATGTCTGAAGGTCGTGTGTGGATAAGATCACATATTTTCCGGTAATTGTATCCGCTGACAAATGCACATCGGTATTGCTGTTCACCAGCCCGACCAGCATCTTTTCATCGCCCTGCAGGCCTGAAATTCTCACGGTATTCCGGTAGGCATACATTCCGGGCCATATATCGGTTACTTCATCCACATCATAAAGCCTGCCGAGAACATGCCAATCGCTGTACTCAAAGTGAAGGACCGCATGAACCGGACCTGTGGATATGATCGTACAAACCGATTTCCGGATATTATTCATCGTATCGCCAGCTGTAATGCCGAGCCGTATTATGCTGTCACCGATCATCAATCCGAAG
The DNA here is from genome assembly GCA_964503885.1 of uncultured Bacteroidales bacterium. Lineage (GTDB taxonomy): Bacteria > Bacteroidota > Bacteroidia > Bacteroidales > UBA10428 > CAZDCD01. Next base: position 15,409 of record CAZDCD010000016.1, on the reverse strand, counting down.
CCTCCCAGTCCTGCTGAGTTACCCACAGACAGGATATCCCTTCCCCAGGCACTCATCACATGATAGTTGTCTGTCACCGCTCCCCTGGAATTAATTCCCAGCGAATCAGGTGACATATAGGACACCTTCTTGCCAAACAGGTCGTTGGCATTGCGGCCGTCAAAATAATGCCTGAATCCTACTTTGTCGTTCTCCCACATAGGCCCGTCAGTCTGGTAAGGCTCGTAACCCAGCGCAGCATGAACCTGATCTGCCATCAGGGTATCTGTAGTTATAGGAACAACAGGTGAATCCTCTGATGAACGCTTGCCGAACCGCACGTTTGTGCGGTTGGCAAATTCCGGCTTTTTTTCAGACCAGCTTAGGGATAATTCAAGATGCCCACCTGCAGGGATATCGGCCAGGAAAAAAAGATGGTCCCATTCCCCGTCGTGATCAAGATCGTCGAGCTGTGAAGGCATTACCTTGCCGTCGGATTTCATCAGAACCGGGTATAATACACCATCGGGGATCTTCTTCAGATCGTTGCGTTGAATGGTTATTGCCTTCTCAGTAAGGTTTACTCCCGATGTGTTCGTGAGCACTATTTTCTTTACCTGATCACTGCCGGGCTTGCATGCAACCATGATCGCTACAGTTATAAGTATTCCTGACAGCAAAGAACTTGTTTTCATAGTATTTGTAGTTGGTTTACAAAAAGTATCATCTGGTAAAAGTATTCCAAATCTGTGATTTCTTCACTATGATTTTGAGTGAATGGTACGGGATGTCGGAGCGAAGCGGAGATCCCGACTAAAAAAACCTGGAATGAAAACATTTCACCTAGTGCAGCAACCGTGCGAAACAATTTCATATGGAATATTGCAGAATAGTTTCATATACCTTTTATAACCCCATGGGTGTGTCACATCCCTGCGAAAGCAGGGAACCGGCCCTGCAGGGGAGGTCCCTCAATCATCCGGCCGGAACTCAAATCATAATAGCCAACCTGGTTTATCTGTCATACTTTTTCAAGACAGAGACAATTCATGACGCAGAAAAATCCGGATTCATCAAAGCACTATTTTGATTTCGAATAAAAGTACTTTGTACTTTTATTTTTTGAGCGATCACCGGGAACATCACAAAAAAAATCGTATGCAGATGCCGGCTTTCACCCGGCTGGCTGCACACGATCTTAATGATATCCGAATCCGTTCAGAATCGTTTCGTTTTTGTATGCGTTGATTTTTTTGAATCGTAATCGTAATATTTCAAGGTTCCCTTATAATACCCTGTTACCGTTTTACCGGCTTCATCCATAAGGTCGAGGGTAATTTCATACACATCTCCGCTTTTAGATACGGTTACATTGCCGCTGGCTATGAGCTCATCAATTTCACCCGAACCTGCAGTGAAATTAAAGTTTATCCTCACATTTGCCCATTCAAATGTTCCTGACATTTCGCTTGCATCGGCATCATATACATATATGTCATTAACCAGAGAAGTTGAGCTTGTTGAATACATCCACAATTGTATTCCATGACCTGTTCCGGATATACCATCTACACCACCCTGGCTTTCTATAACAGTTAGTTCGCCTGACAAAAGAGTGAGGTACAGGTTATTATCCCCTCCAACAGACCATTGGCCCAAGTTTTCAAGAATGCCTTTGGCAAGTGCATACTTGGTTCCGTCATAGTTAATAAAATTCTGATTCGTATCCTTATCTTTCTTGCATCCTGCAAAAAGAATCACGGCTACAAACATAACACCTAATAGTTTATTACTATTCATCAGTTGGTTCATTTTAATTTTGCCTACTCTTTAAGCTTTTCAGCATCCGCTATCTTAAAGTTACTTCATTTTTGTTAACCAATTAAAGATACAGGTATTATTTTGGCAGTAAAACATATACGGAAATAACTTATGAACAGTTCCATGATGCAATAAAAAATACACATTGAACCATTCAGTGAATTTGTACCAGCATTCCCAGATGATAAGTAGAATCATCGTGACCTGACCATTATGAACATACCTTGAAATCCCATGCAATATTAGGTATAGGGAGCATAAGGAAACTGGCTTTAGAAAAAACCAGTATGAAATTCATATTCGTTATTGCGTTAAATCAACCGTTTTAGAACAGGCATTTATTTTATCCGGGTCAGCCGCACTAACAGCACATCACGGAGCCGGATCCTGCATTCGATATTCCTTGCATTGGTGCCCAGGTCTTTATTTTACCAGATGTCCCGCACTGAATATTCCCCGTTCAGCTCATCGCTGATATTCATTCCGAATGTATTCCAGCTGTTCAACTCCATGGGTGGAGTAAGGGCTGGATTTTCAAATTTCCGGCTTTTCATTGGATTGTGGATAATGATCAGAAAGAGAAGGATCAGCTCAACGGTTTGCCCGCGTGTCCCCTTTATGTCTATCTAAATTGAATCGTATAATTATATCGCACTGGGGTTAATGTTCTCTCCGAAAACATTCATTTATGTTTCTTGACGTAATAGGCTACTTTCTCAAGAGATGTAATGATATCGTAATCTTCAAGATAAATATAATCAGGAAGGTTCAGGGGTACACTGGTAAAATTAAGGATCCCCTTGATCCCTGCTGCGACAAGAGCTTTGGCCATATCCTGGGCAACATCTGAAGGCACTGTGAGAATGGCAATGGTAATGTTCTCTGATCCTGTGATCTCCCGCAGCCTGTCGATTGAATAACACTGAATGCCGGTAGCCGATGAACCTATTTTTTTAGGATCGATATCAAAAGCAGCCACAAGGTTCAGCCTTGGCCTTTTACCTGCAAAATAAACCGTAATTGCTTTTCCGAGGTTTCCCCATCCGACTACGGCCAGATTGAATGCATCCCTGGGATCGATAATTTTGCCGATCACTTTGGCAAGTTCCCTAATATCGTAACCTTTCCGTTGCGGACTGGTATAGGCAATGAACATAATATCCCTTCTTACCTGCACAGCCGTAATGTTATGTAACTTTGCAAGCTCATGCGAATAAATATGGGTTTTGCCTTCCTCAAGGCATCTCAACAGAGTTCGCCTGTATTCACTGAGGCGTTCCACGGTTTTCTCAGGAAGAGTTCTCAGGATCATTGGAGCGCTGAATTGTTTTGCTTAAAAATACAAAAATTTTAACGCGGTGAATGCAATTGCAGTTTTTTTTTACGGAAGTATGCATGATACCGGATTTTGGAGCATAGCGGAGATCGTAGGTTGGCATGCGGCGTAGGGCATGGAGTGTGGGGCATGCAGGCAAGAATACAGAGTAATCGGTTATATGTAATCATTTATCAGTCCAGCCAGGGCGCTTGCCTGCTCTAAACTTATATGCTTCTCCACCGTATACCTTATTTAATATTTTGGCAGGATTATTATCTTTGGGTTAAATTTCTAATTAGAAATTATTTTCTTTTCAATGTACCCCAAAAGAGAAATAATCATCTGCCTCGGCAGTTCCTGTTTTGCCAGGGGAAATAAAGATCTGCTGAAGGTAGTGCAGAAATTTATCCGACAAAAAGATCTTTCGGATAAGGTCAGGTTCAGGGGTGATCATTGTTTTGATATGTGCAGCGAAGGGCCAAACCTGAAAATAGGGAATAAGGATTATCATAACGTCAGCAGTGCAAACGTTATCGAATATTTACTCGAAGGGTTAAAAGATTTGATCTGAAAAACTAGTATCTGTTGAAACCATTAATCATGATAAACGAAGACATGTGTACCAGTTGTTACACATGCCTCAGGGTATGCCCGGTGAAAGCCATACAGCTTAGGGAAGACGACACGTACCCCACAGTGAACATGCTGCGTTGTATAGCCTGCGGATCGTGCATAACCGGCTGCGCCCCGAACGCTATCCTCTACAGAAGCTCCATTGAAGATGCACGGAAAATATTAAAATCAGGAGAAAAGGTGGCTGTGATCTGTTCACCGAGCATTTCTGCCGAATTTGAAGATATCACCGATTACCGGAAGTTTGTGAGAATGATCCGCTCACTGGGTGCCCAATATGTGAACGAAGTATCGTTTGCGGTTGATGTGATTGCCTATAAATATCAGCATCTGTTCAACGAATTCAAAGGCAGGTATTACATTATGACGTACGATCCGGTAATAGTATCGTATATTGAAAAGTACCATCCCAACCTCATCAATAACCTGGCACCTCTGGTATCCCCTATGATAGCCTGCGCCATGATCATCCGCGAGATTTACGGAAGTGAGATCAGGATCATCTATGCGGGCCCGGAAATCGCCCGAAAGGATGAAGCACTCAGGTTCAAGGATTCAGTGCAGATTGATGTCGTGCTGACTTTTCTGGAGCTCAGAGAATTGTTCCGGGAAATTGACACCGACGAAAGCACCCTTGAATATTCCGAATTTGATCCTCCGCTGGGTTACAAAGGCTCTCTCTTCCCCCTGTCGAACGGAATAATTCAGGCAGCAGATCTCGATGAAAACAGGCTTACCTCGGATATTATCACCGCGGAAGGTCGAAAAGAGATGCTGGAATCGATAAGGGAATTCGAAAATAATGTTAAGACCATCCACCGTCACCTCAATGTGACATACGGCAATGCACTTTCGGGACCGGGAATGACAAGCCACGGGAACAAATTGCTGAAAGAGAGCCTGGTGATTAAATATGCCAACAAAAGACTGAATAATTTTTTCAGGCATGAATGGTACAATAATCTCCAGACATTTATGGAAATGGATTTCACCCGGACTTTTGCATCTGATGAGCAAAATCTGCCCGAACCGTCGCCGGAAAAAATTCAGGAAGTGCTTACCCTGTTGGGAAGAAATGAGGATGACGTACTTGGATGCAACGAATGCGGATACAATTCTTGTCTGGAATTTGCGACTGATATTGCCAGGGGACTTACCACTCCGAAAATGTGCACGGCCTATTCGTTACGTCATAATATTAGTTTTGAGGATTCCCTGAAACAATTGAACGAAAATCTTGCGATGACCCGGAAATCACTTAAAGAATCCGAGACCGAACTTCGTTCGGAAAGGGAAAAATCGAAGCAGGCTTCAGAACTTGCCAGTGAAATGCTCGAGAAGCTCCGTGCAGGGGTATTGATCGTGGACAACAAGATGAAAGTGCTGCAGTCGAATACCTCATTCATACGGATCCTGGGCGAGGAAGCTGAAGAGATCAACCAGGTGGTACCCGGACTTGTCGGGGCTGACCTGAAAAGTCTGGTCCCACCTGCAATACTTAATTTCTTCTCGTATGTGCTTTCCGAAGGCGAAAGCATTGAAAACAAAGATGTAAAGGTAAGTGATATCATGCTAAATGTGTCCATATTTCCGATAGTAAAAGGAAAGGTTGTAGGGGCTATTATCCGGGATATGCGTGCACCCGAAGTACAGAAAGCCGAAGTTATAAACCGCATTGCCGATGTGATCGATAAAAACCTTGAGATGGTTCAGAAGATCGGATTTCTTATGGGTGAAGGCGCTTCGGATATCGAAAAAATGCTCAACTCGATCATTGAATTTTATCAGACAGGGAACGAAAACAACCGGTAATGGAAAAGTTTTTTGTGGATGTCGATTGCCAGCAGAAGAACTGCAATAAAGAGCGTATCTGCGGAGATGTGTTCGTTACCCGTAAAGTCAAAGAAGAGAACAGGATCATTGTAGTGCTCTCTGACGGCATGGGTCATGGCGTGAAAGCGAGCGTGCTGGGTACCCTCACCGCCACCATGGCCATGAATTTCACCAAAGAGCATAAAGAGCCCGAAAAGACCGCCGAGATCATTATGAAAACGCTGCCCGAATGCAGCGAACGGAAGATGAACTATTCCACCTTTACCATCATTGATGTGGAATTTGACGGTACAACCTCGATCCTTGAATACGATAATCCGCAATGCATCATCATCAGGGAACGTAAGATCCTTGAAACAAAGCCCAGGATCATTACATTCAATAACAATACCAAAAATAACAAACACATCAGGCTGACCACGTTCACACCAAAAAAAGGCGACCGTATCATTTTTTCGAGCGATGGCATCCCCCAATCAGGCATGGGCACACCGATGTTCCCTTTCGGATGGGGAATGGACAATGTCGGGCGTTTTGCCATCGATGTGATCAGGCAGTACCCACAGATATCGGCCAGACAGCTGGCAACCCGGATACTCAATATGGCATACCGGCATGACGGCTTCCAGTCAAAGGATGATGCGAGCTGCGGCATTATTTACTTTCGTGAGCCACGTACCCTGCTTATATGTACCGGCCCTCCTTTTGAGACGGAAGACGATGAAAAGCTCGCCGGCGTTTTTTCAGGATTCAGGGGGAAAAAAATAATCATGGGAGCTACCACTGGCGATATAATTGCCCGTGAGCTGAACCTGCAGATTAGCGACAGTTTCCGGTTCGATGATCCCGAGCTGCCGCCGATCTCCAGCATCAATGGCGTCGATCTGTATACCGAAGGCATCTTAACCCTGAATAAGGTGGAAAAGATACTAAAGGCTTACAACAACAATTATTCACTCGGAAAAGGTCCTGCAGATGAAGTGGTAAGACTTATTTTCGAAAGCGACGAAATACAGATCATTATCGGCACCCGCATCAACATTGCCCACCAGGATCCCAGCCTTCCTGTTGAACTCGAGATCAGGCGTACGGTAGTAAACCGGGTGGCCGGGTTGCTGGAGGAAAAATTTCTTAAGAAGATAAAGATCAGGTATATCTGAGTAGCAGTTGCAGTTGCAGTAGCAGTGGCAGCGGCAACAGTAACGGCAATCCATTACCATTTGTTCCTGAGCGTTGTTTTGGGACAACTCCACCGAGTGTTATTCGTTCACCATATCAGCGGATTACTGCCTCCCGACAGGCAGGTCTTGAACATACCCAACTGTATCCCACATGTCCACTTCCGTACATTGGCTGTATCATTCTGTGACAGTTATGCACTATTTTTATCCGGGTTTCGTTTTATGGATATAAAATAAATCACTGTAGTTCAAAAAAATAGAATACACTGGCATACTATTTGTAAAAACTCACCAATATTCAATAACCTGTTATAACCAATGATCACACTTAAACAGATCCATAAATCCTATGTTTCAGGTTCGAATCGTCTGCATGTGTTAAAAGGCATTGATTTGACGATCGAAGCCGGTGAACTCGTCTCTATTATGGGTTCATCCGGGTCGGGAAAATCCACCCTGCTGAATGTACTCGGTATCCTGGATAGTTATGATTCCGGTGATTATTACCTTGATAATCAGCTGATACGGGGACTCAGCGAAAAAAAAGCTGCCTGGATAAGGAACCAGATGATCGGTTTTGTGTTCCAGTCGTTCAACCTGATCGCGTTTAAAAATGCCCTGGAAAATGTGGCTCTTCCCCTTTACTATCAGGGTATAAGCCGCAGAAAGCGTAACAAGATCGCCATGGAATACCTCGACGAAATGGGCCTTATGGAATGGGCGGGTCATCTTCCCAGCGAACTTTCGGGAGGCCAGAAACAGAGGGTGGCTATTGCCCGCTCGCTCATCACTAACCCGAAGGTCATACTCGCCGACGAACCCACAGGTGCGCTCGATTCAAAAACTTCCCTTGAAGTGATGGATGTATTCAGAAAAGTGAACAACAAAGGCATGACGGTAATCATTGTTACACACGAAAAAGATATCTCAGAACGGACCAAACGTGTGATCCGGATCTCAGACGGACTGATCGACTCCGAATTCAAACCCCTAAAAGAACAACAATATGCTTGACCTTGATCAGTGGCAGGAGATTTTCAGCGCAATACGAAAGAATAAGCTTCGGACTTTTCTCACAAGCTTCAGTGTAGCCTGGGGAATCTTCATCCTGGTGATCCTTCTCGGTTCGGGAAACGGGCTTTCGAAGGGAGTAATGCACAACTTCAGTGATGCCTCGAACAGTGTATGGATGTGGGGAGGTACCACCAGCAAAGCCTTCAGCGGATTTAATGCCGGAAGGAAGGTACAGCTTACCAATGAAGACGTAGACCTTGTCAGAAGGAGCAATGATAATCTCGACAATGTGTCGGCCCGATGTAACATTTGGGGCAATGTGATCAGCTATAAGAACAAATATGCCGATTTTCAAATGCAGGCTATCCATCCCGGCCATCAGGTGACCGAAAACCTGCAGCTCATGTCGGGGAGATTGCTTAACAACTTCGATGTGAAAGAATTTCGCAAGGTCGCTATTATTGGCAGGGCTGCCAAAGAACAACTGTTCAGAGACGAAGATCCGGTGGGCAAATATATCCAGATCAGGGGCATTCCTTTCCTGGTTGTCGGCGTTTTTGACGACATCCACGAAGACGAAACAAAAAGATTATACATTCCCATCAGCCTGGCACAAAAGACTTTCATCACGAAAAACCAGGTAGGAACAATCACCTTTACGGTGGGTAACGCCAGTATAGATCAGTCAAACAGCTATATCGACCAGATCAAAAGCCTCGTTGCAGGTAAGCATAGCTTTGCCAAAGACGATGACAGGGCGATGGGGAGCTTCAATGCATTGAGGGAATACCGCCAGATGCAATCAATGTTCAGAGGAATTAAGCTCTTTGTAGGGGTAATAGGAATATTCACCATTATTGCAGGTATAGTAGGTGTGGGCAATATCATGCTGATCGTTGTCAAAGAAAGAACAAAAGAGATTGGCATCAGGAAAGCCATTGGAGCGCGGCCGGGCAGCATCATATGGATGATCCTTCAGGAATCGCTGCTCATCACTTCAATAGCAGGATATGTCGGCCTCTTTGCCGGAATAGCACTGCTTGAGACGATCGCAAAACTGATGCCTGCAGGCGATTTCTTCCGCGACCCCGGAGTTAATTTCAATGTTGCTGTGGGAGCCGTTCTGATGATGATCTTAGCCGGACTTGTCGCCGGATTTATCCCGGCCAGGCGTGCAGCCAGGATCCGTCCAATAGAAGCTTTGCATGACGAATAACCAAACCATAATGACATGTCAATAATTGATGTCGATAAATGGCAGGAGATCTTTCATACCCTCCGGCAAAATAAGTTGCGTACATTCCTGACGGCATTCGGTGTATTCTGGGGTATCTTTATGCTCATCATCATGCTCGGTGCCGGGAACGGACTGCAGAATGCGGTGTACTCAAATATGGGCGATTTTGCAACCAACAGCATGTTTATCTGGACCATGAACACCACAATACCTTATAAAGGATTTCTCCGCAACCGTCATTTCAGTTTCAAACTCGACGATAGGGAAGCATTGAAAAATGCCGTTCCCGAAATCGATATCATCACCCCCACAGCACACGGAGGCGGATGGCAACAAAACAGCACCGTAATATATGAACTGCAGAAAGGTGCGTTCATCGTGGAAGGCATTATGCCCGATGAGAACAAGGTCGACCCTGTAGAAATCGTCAGCGGAAGATACATCAATGAGCTGGATGTGAAAAATACACGAAAGGCCGCACTTATCGGTTACCGGGTTTATGAAGAGCTTTTTAAACGGGGAGAGGAAGCGGTGGATAAATTCATTAAGATTAATGAAGTGTATTACACCGTTGTTGGGGTATACCGATCGAAACATACCGGAGGTTGGGGTGAGCATCAGAATGCTCAGATCTTTATCCCCTACACCACTACGCAAAAAATATTCAACTACCCGAATATCGTCGACCACTTTTCCATTGTCGCAAAGCCGCAATACGATATTGCAGAGGTAGAAAAGAAAGTCAAAAAAATACTGGCCGAGCGCCATACCATTCATCCCGATGATAAGGGGGCTTTCGGATGCAATAATGTGGGTGTGGAATTTAAAAAAATGAACGGCCTGTTCATGGGAATACGCGGACTGATTTGGCTTGTGGGCATTGGTACCCTTCTTGCAGGCGTCATCGGCGTAAGCAATATCATGCTGATCATCATCAACGAGCGCACTCAGGAGTTCGGCATAAAAAGAGCTCTCGGGGCTACTCCGCTGAAGATCATATCCACGGTTATTTCGGAATCAGTATTTCTTACCGCGTTCACAGGAGCATTTGGCCTTAGTCTGGGACTTATTGTAATAAACCAGATCGACAAGATGGTGGGTTCCTCGAATTCACCCGACGTCATGTTCCAGCACCCCGAAGTATCATTAAACGTTGCGGTTACAGCACTGATCATCCTGATCCTGGCTGGTATCTTTGCGGGAGTAATCCCTTCAAGAAAAGCCGTATCGATTAAACCCATTGAAGCAATACGAACAGAAAATTAATTTTACCATACCATGAAAAAAGTACTATACATCATTTTAGCTATACTCATTGCAGCAGTTTTTGTAGGCGGGATGTCTTATATGTATAAAAAGTCAAAGAAAAAAGATGTGATCTATGTGACTAAAACGCCGGTAATTACTGATGTCATCAAGAAAACCATCGCCACAGGTTCGGTAGTGCCCCGCAAAGAGATCGAGATCAAGCCCAGGGTATCGGGTATTGTTGAAGAGATATTTATCGAGGCAGGCGACTATGTGAAATCCGGCGATCTTATCGCGCGGGTTAAAATAATTCCCGATATGGAACGGCTAAATACCGCTGAATCGCGGGTAAACAGGGCAAAAATAGGTTACGACGAAGCTAAGATCGAATATGAAAGGCAAAAGAAGGTCTTCGAACAGGGCGTTATTCCCGATGCCGATTTCCAGAAATACCGCCTCGATTACCGCACTGCCCAGGAAGAACTCGATGCCGCCGAAAGCAACCTCCAGCTGATCAAAGAAGGCGTTACCAAAAAAGCCGGACAGGCTACCAATACCCTTATCCGTTCTACCATTTCGGGAATGGTGCTAGACGTGCCTGTTGAAGAGGGAAATTCAGTGATCGAAGCCAATACGTTCAATGCAGGGACAACCATTGCATCGGTAGCCGACATGGGTCAAATGATCTTCAAAGGCAAAGTGGATGAGACAGAGGTAGGTAAAATAAAGACGGGAATGCACCTGCTGCTGTCAGTTGGCGCCATTGAAGATGAAAAGTTCGATGCCCTTCTTGAATACATAGCTCCCAAGGGTATTGAAGAAAACGGGGCCATTCAGTTCGAGATCAAGGCTGACGTCCGGCTCAAGACAACCCATTTTATCAGGGCCGGATACAGCGCCAATGCCGACATTATTCTTGCCCGGAAAGACAGCGTAATGGTGATCCCCGAAAGCCTGCTGAAGTTTGAAAAAGATAAGCTCGATTCGGTATATGTTGAAGTGGAAACACAACCCCAGGTATTTGAGAAGAGGTATGTGAAGACAGGATTGTCAGACGGCATCAATATTGAAATTATATCGGGTCTCAGCCTCAAAGATAAGATCAAGGACGGCATAAAAGACGAGGTCAAGGATAAACAGGAAAACCAGGGTGCATAAATATAGCATTTTCTAACGGGTTATTATCATAGGTTTAAGTGTGATTCTTTTCATAGACAAAAAAACCCTGCTGCATGGCAGGGTTTTTTTATGCCCGGAACCCGGCGGTTGTATCCATCCTCATCCAGGTCAGAAAGCAGGTTTCCTGGAATATCACCGGGACAGGTATTGCTGCTGCAAAGTATAACCTGTCCAGGTATAAATATCTGATTAAAATCATACGGTAAAACAACATTTTTTCATTAGTTTACAACTTAAATTATATACTATGAAAGTAGGATGCCTGAAAGAAATCAAACAGCATGAGTACCGGGTCGGACTCACGCCCTCGGATGTAAAATCATACGTTTCACGCGGTCATGAGGTAATGGTTCAAAAGGCAGCAGGTGAAGCTGCCGGGTTTGATGATGCCGACTACGAGAAAGCCGGAGCCCGGATCGTTACCGAACGCAGGAATATATTTGAATCCGCAGAAATGATCATTAAGGTTAAGGAGCCGCTGCCAGAAGAATACGATTTTTTTCAGAAAGACCAGATTCTTTTTACATACCTGCACCTGGCCGCCAACCGTATACTTACCGAATCGCTTATGAAGAAGGAGATTAAAGGTGTAGCCTATGAGACCATTGAAGATGACAAAGGACAACTACCCTGCCTCACTCCCATGAGCGAGATTGCAGGAAGACTGGCTGTGCAGGAAGGAGCCAAATACCTTGAAAAAACATTTGGCGGAAGGGGCGTTCTGCTGGGCGGTGTTCCGGGTGTTGAACGGGGTAAGATAGGCATTATCGGAGGAGGCGTCGTAGGGACCAACGCCTGCAAGATCGCTACCGGAATGGGTGCCGAGGTAACAATACTCGATGTGAATTCCAGGCGTCTCGCTTACCTCGATGATATTTTCGGTTCGAGAATCACCACACTGTACAGCACCGACGCCAATATCGAAAAGGTGCTCAGGGAAAGCGACCTGATTATCGGTGCCGTTTTGCTGGCAGGAGCCAAAGCGCCTACACTTGTCACCCGTAAACACTTAAAGATCATGAAAAAAGGTTCTGTGATTGTGGATGTTGCCGTTGACCAGGGCGGATGTGTGGAAACCATACATCCCACTACCCACGATGATCCGGTTTATGTGGTCGACGGAGTAGTGCACTACGGGGTGGCAAACATGCCCGGAGCCGTGGCGCTCAGCTCTACCAAAGCACTCACCAGCGCCACGTTACCTTATGGCCTGATGATCGCGGAACTGGGACTTGAAGCCGCTGCCAGGCAATCAAATGCAGTAAAGCTTGGAATTAACATCTACCGAGGCAGCCTGGTTTACCCTGCCGTTGCCAGCGCATTCAACCTGCCGTGCGAAAATATAAATACGTTGATCTAAAGTTTGCAGTCATATGCAGAGATGAGGATTAGATAAGGATGGTTCTATGCCTTAAATTGTGTCTTTAATTTTTTTTCTGTGATTTGTTTCAATGCAAACCCGTACCCTTCGGCTATCGCTATACCATAAAGTATCAGATCGATGAATGTGAACCATTCCTTCATCATATTTATTATTTGATTAGCATCAAGTTGGGCGAAAACATCCCAGAATCCAATTTTATAATAATCGGCAATTAATGCCGTAAAGCTAAATATGTTACCTAAAACACAGCCAAATAGTGAATTGACTGCTCCTATAAATCCAAATTTCTTTGTAATGCCATTCCCGAATATTCTGACCACAAATCCAACCCATGCCCCTACCAAAACAGCCATAAATCCAATCTGGCAACCTGTTTTGACCGTAATAATAGTCCAAATTCCAGCTCCAACAATTCCGGCCAGAAATCCTGTGATCATTGCAAATAAGAAATTCTGTTCCTGTATGAGTTTATTATATAGCGTATCCGGGATTTTATGCGGCCCGAACCCAAAACCAACAGGATAAACTATTGATCACAAATACTTCTTACTACTAACATTTAGTTGTCATGTTGGTAACTGCCCGGGATGTGCTGCACCTTTGCTCCTTTTATAAGAAGCCAAAAGATGATCGGAAATTCTCCGAAATAGAGCGGCATCAAAACACGGGAAATAATGTGCATGTAATCGGGCAGGACAATGGATATAACACTGCCGGTGATGTATGCGAAACCTGCAATCAACAGTAGGATGCCTAATATCCGGGGAAAGAAGCCCGACCTGATGACGAGTATGCCGAAAGGAAAGAGCCATAGACCCCAGAATGCGGATGAGACCGCTGCCCCGCTGCCGTGAAACCTCAGAAAGCCGTATGCCAGGGCGTCAAGCTGAGCTTTAGTGAATACCGCCAGGTAGTCGGCACCACTCAGAAGTACAAGGGGTGCAAACTTATTCAGCAGATTCGCAAGGGCAACGGCAACACCGACGATCACCATCAGTACCATGAGCATGGCTTTACTTTTGTCGACATCTTTAAAAAGCTTGTAAAGGACCACCACAAGGAAGATAAAGATAACGAGTGTGATAAAACCGATGAGAATACCCAAACGGTAAACAGACACGGCGGAGGTGATGTTGCCGGCAGTAGCTGTGGCATCACCGTAGACCATGAACTTAGGAAGGAGAAATTCGCTGACGATTGCTACTATCATAAACAGGAAGTACAGTACTCCTGCCCTGTGTGCTGTCGCTTTAACCGGGTTCATACGATCTTTTCTCGGGCCGGAACCGGCAGCGCTGCCCGGTTCTTTTGTTGACTTTTTTTGTGAATTCATCTTGGTTTATTCTGGATTGTTGTTAAATTTTACGACGGTTTGATGATATATTTTGTTACATTCCGTATTGAGATTTGTTAATATGATCTGCGATGATCAGGAACAAATGGCAGCAGTCATAAAACTTCCTTTTACTATTGGTGAAGGCAACCAGGAGAACTAACCCACACAAACATCTGGTCAGCAATTAGTTATAAATGCCGTCATGCTGGTGCAGATCCTGTTCATCTGTTAAGCACCTTTTGGAAGGTTTTGCTTACCTCATTCCATAATCTACTCATTATCCTTTTCACTTAACCATTGGGCTATTCGAGTCAATATAACACCCAACGACACTCCTAACACCAGGATAAACCAAAATCCGGTATGATTTGGTTTACTCTCAATGCTGGAATAAAAAAAAAGATAAAGACCAATTGCAATTATTAATAGTGACACTACAGGTAATGCTTTTTTTCTTTTTTTCATGTTTTTTGTTTTTAATTATAAAGGTTTAGGAATCTAAGATATACTAATTATATGGGAATAATTTATGTGCATCATTTTGCATTTTTGTATAAAGTATTATATATAGGGCAGAATTAAAACCCTGGAAGATTGGATTTTTTATCTTCATAATTCATGTTTATCCATCACTAGTGGGCAATAAAATTAACAATTTGTTCTTTGAAATTATGAATTAATCGCACTTTCAGCAATTTTTTACAGCGTGACGATTTGAATTGAAAATTTGGATTTTTGCTTCTTTAAAGCATTAATCCATGAATCAAGGTAAATACATTTTCGCTCAACTTACAGATTTTTTACCTCGCAGAGTTTTTGACAGGATCGTTGATAAGTATGAAGGTAATAGATATGTAAAATCCTTTACTTGTTGGAATCAAATGCTTTGCATGGTGTTCGGGCAATTGACTTCCAGGGATAGTATGAAGGACCTAATGTTAAGCCTTGAAGCTCATCAGCCGAAATATTATCATCTGGACTTTGGATCAAAAATCTCTCGAAGAAACCTTGGTACAGCAAACGAAAGGAGAAAGTACAAAATCTTTGATGAATTTGCATATGTCCTGATTGATGAGACTCGTAGAAGCTGCTGCCGTAACGATTTTGAAATTGAAGTTGATGGTAATGTTTATGCATTGGACTCCACTACAATAGATTTATGTCTGAGTGTTTTCTGGTGGGCAGAGTTCTGCAAGCATAAAGGAGGGATAAAACTCCATACCTTATATGATATTAAAACTTCTAT
>CAZDCD010000015.1:0-104780 GCA_964503885.1 uncultured Bacteroidales bacterium | reverse complement strand
TGCTTTGGGGATTCATACCCATGATTCCGAAATAATCGAAATTACCGGGTTGTGCAACTATAAATCTGACAAAGCATAATGCTGCAGTACAGAATATGATCCTGCCGGTAAAAAATTGTTTTGCAGATCCGGGTAATGCAGAAAAAAATGCACGTTTTTTCATGGTTTAAGAATTGAAAAGTCAGTATCAACAGACTTCTTCAAAATAAGGGATTTGCTCTGTTTCGGAACAAGGAGAAAATGACAAAAGGTACAATAATGTAATTAGCGGTAAATCCAAATGTTTTTCGGTACTATGGCTTATTTTTTTTTACCAGACCGGACATATACCTGTGGCTTATTTCGCAGGGTACGTCCATATCCTTTACATATAACCTGATGAGTATTTCTCGATCTGCTGAAGGTATCCGATATTCAGAATCGTTGAACGATGAATTCGCACGAAATTTCGCTTATTACTCATCTAAATTAATCGTGATCCGAACAATTACCCAATTGCTCTCCTCATTGTGCGAAAAACTGAAATTGTCACCGTAAAACAACCTTAATCTGTTTGTGATGTTGTCAATACCGCCTCCAATATCTTTGTAACATATATTGTTCACTTTTTGCAGGTCGGTAAAATAAAAATTCCCTCAAATATCACTGTCGTTTCAGGCTGACTTGCACATAAACATTTTATATATGTCAGGTATATGCTTGTACTAAAAAAACAATCAAAACCCTACGGATGAAACTTAAATTTTCCCTGTCAGTTTGAACCAGCTTATCAGCACAATACCCCTGAAAAGTCTGAAACCTTTCAGCAAATTATAATTCTTACCCGTTATTTTTCCGGGTTCCTGAGCGGCCAGTTGTACGAAAAAGTCTCCTACGTCCGCGGCTGCGATCCCAAAGGCACGAAAGATCCAGGGCAGGCTTTTCATTGCATGTTTGCCTTCTTCATCGGTCTTTACAGATTCGAAAAAATCAGTTTTCACAAGACCGGGCACTACCGAATGGATGGAAATGGCATGGCCGGCATTTTCTTCTGCCAGGCTCCTGGTCAGGGTTGTGATGGCCGCTTTGGTAGCGGTATAAGGTGCCATGAAAGCAGCATGATCGCCGCGGCCACCGCGTCCGCTCAAATTGATCAGGATACCGCGGCCCTGCTGTTTAAAATAAGGGATGATCATTTTGCAGGCCAACAATGTTGCGGTCAAATTGACTTCCACGATTTTCCTGAGTTCTTCATCAGGCACGTGCTCAAGGAGCCGGTATCCGGCAGAAATACCTGCATTGTTGATCCATACGTCTATCTTTCCCCATTGGGCAATAGCATGATCAAACAATCTTTTCAGATCTTCAGTTATTGAGACATCGGCAGGAATACCCGTTACCTTGTAACCCTTTTTCCTGAACAACGGGATTACTTCATTGACGTTAACTTCATCCCTGGAACAGATGACCAGTTTTGCCCCTGCTTTACCGCAAGCTTCTGCGATGGCCCTGCCGATACCCCGTGTTGAACCGGTTATGACTATTACTTTGTTGTTTAATTGTTTCATGGCATTTTTCAAAAATTCATACAAAGGTAAAGAACAAAGTCAGGTTAATTAAGAGGCCTTAAAACAGGGTAAAAGATATTTCCTGCAACACATTAAGGTTTCACAAAGACCATGATCATAAACAGCATTTGTGATGCAGGAAAGAGGTCTAATTCATTTGAAAACACCGGCCTGTTGCATTGCATAAATCCAACACGTCAAAGACATTTTATTTGCCATTCGGGCATGTTATAATTCAATATATCTTGTTGATTTAAAAAATACTTCTTTGTTGTCAATATATTTAATCCCCTCTTCATATGGTATCTCTGTCAATTTTACACCTTCTTTATCTAGAAAATAATGGTCTCCTGTGTCATCACGCAAATAATAAATATTAACTTTTCCTTTAATTAAATATTCAAGAAATACGCTTTTACCATTTACCTCTCTGGATATATAATATTTGCTGTCAATTAATCTATATGCAAGAATGTCTTTAGGTAAAAATTCATTTATTGTATTGTCATTTGCCTTAAATGTACAAACACTGCTCATTAGCAAATCATTTCTATAATCTATCTTGCCGTACAACGTATCACCTGAATTTTTAATGATATATCCAGGTCTGAAATCCCTTTGTGCATGTAACACTCCGGTTGAGATGATTAATCCAAATAAAACTAAACTTTTTATTTTCATATTTTCTTTATTCTGTTTATTTATAAAATGTTTCTGTTGCATGATGGCTACCGGACAAGGCATAAAAATTGGCCGGGTGTGAACCCGACCAAATTTCCAGACCGCAGTTTGTTTATGTTTCTCGGGTTACTTATCATATCGTTACTGCACCCGCCTTGTTCTTATGCCGTGTTGCAGCCAGTTGATATGTAATGCATTCCTGAATTATTCGGGTAATATAATCATATTCCGTGTTGCAGAATACTTGTCGGTTTTAATCGTATAGAAATAATTGCCTTCCGGTAGTTTTCCGGAGTCAAATTTTATAGTGTATTCTCCCGGCATAAATGCGTTACCGCATAGCTCTGCAATTTCAACGCCAAGGAAATTGAACACTTTTAATGAAACACGGGTGTTATCAGGAATCTCAAATGAAATGGTTGTTTTTCCATGAAACGGATTCGGATAGTTCTGCCCTAATACATAACCATTAATTGTTTCTACTGAATTTAACACGGTAATAATAGGTGGAGCTTTACAAATGTTAAATGCATCGTCACCGGTACCCAGCGGGGTATAATCATAATTTGAGATGTATATTTTATCAAGTTTGGCGCTATCTTCACTATAGGCAATAGTAAGGGTGTGTTCACCTGTTGTTAGTTCATAATTGTTTAGTTTTAACCATTCCCACCCGTTTGTAACCAAACTGTCATACAACACAAAATCTCCATCGTCCATTTTTATCCAGTATGAATCGTGACTTGTGTCCGCACAATTTAATCGTGCAAACAGGTGAAAGGTCGTATCAATAGTCACTGTAAAAGGAAAATAAATGGCACTTGCACTATCCGAAGGCGCAGCAGAAATGCTGTTTAAGCCTGGTTTAGCCATTACATATCTATTATTTGAAGCTGTTAATTCAGATACTAACTTCCAATTTTCACCATACGTTGTACATTCAGGTTCCAGATAAATATTATCATAACCCAATAATGAAAGCATTTTTGCTGCATATCGTTTTCCAATTTCTCTGTAACCTGCCGAATTGAAATGCAACTTGTCCTCTGCAGCGGTACAACCGCTTGACGAAATGACGTATGAATTGGGAATAGTTTGTGGCAGTGTTGCAATGATTGAATTCATACTGGCACTGACACCACCCTGATCAGCATTCACTACCTCACCGGCAAGCAGAGGTATTGAATCAGCGTTGAGCCCCAGGTCATTTAACAGACTATCATAAACACCTTTTACTTTTGCAGGCCATTCGTAATCATTCGTGTTTGACTCTCCCTGATGCAATAAAATACCCTTAATAACACCATCGTTCTGAGCTAATTTTGCAATTTCAACAAGACGGGCATAGGGGTTTCCGCCATATTCAGCGATTATACTGGTCATCCATGATGGAGCTGTTGCGGCATAATCCTGATAAGTAGCTTCGTCAAACAGTTCAATTTTACAACCGGCTACAGAGACATTGATAACTCCTACTTTGATATCTGATGGGAGATTAGCAACCATCTTTCTTCCAAAATAATCGGCAGGGCAAAGATATGTATAGCACCGACACAAAGGAGGAGTAGCGGTGTACCAATTGCCCATAGTTCTGCCCAGATTCGGACAATCAACAGCTTCCATAACCTGGAAACGACTATCAACTGTCAGATCCTGTCTTTGAATAGTTCCCTGACCTTCCATATTCGATTGTCCAAAGCACAGGAAAATGTAAAAATTCGGATCTTGTGAAAAAACGTTTGCGGATACTAAGAGTAATCCTGTCAATATGAAAATTCTTGAAAGCATTTTTTGGTCTTTCATAATATTTAGATTGAATAATTTAGTTAGAATAATAATCCTTTAGTTAGCAAAGTTTGCTATATTAAAAACCCGATAGTACCAAATCTAATGCATTGTATTAATAATTTATGAAAAACAGCAGTTATTTTTTTTGGTCAACGAATTGTAAAAATAATGCAATTTAAACTCAGTTGATTACCCCCGATTAAAAAATCTTAGTACAATAAGGACTGCAAATTTTTTAAAAACAACAGGTATTTATGCCTTAACCCGTAACCCAATGTTTCTGGGTTTGATGATTTTGTACTCCGGTTTAGCCTGCTTATCAGGAATTTGCCGGGTATTGATTTTTCTGCCTATTAAAAGACAAAACATGATATACGGATGCGTCAAATCTTTACAGCTTCACAATTTTAATTAAGCGATATGTATTGGCGTCATGTATCCGGATAAAATACAAACCTTTATCGGCATGAATCATGTCAATGACCACCGTACCGTTATCCTGAGCTATTATTGTTCTTATTTGCTGACCGGTCATGTTAAAAACAACCACGTCTTCTGCTGTGGCATCTTTAAGGTAGACATACCGGTGGGTTGGATTGGGGTAATACCTTAAATTACTGGTCAACGATATTTCGCCGGAAATACCCGATAAGATATTCACCTCTTCGACATTCGAGTAGCCAGGATTTAATGAGGTATTTACAGCTTTGATACGATAATAGTATGGAGTGTTTGGTGCCAAATCCAAACTGTCAGTAAATACTGTTATATTTTGATTTAAAGTTACAATTTGGGCAAATGGTCCGGCAGGGGAGAGCGACCGTTCCACAATAAAATATTCCTCATTCGTTGAATGATCTGTCCAGGTCAGGTAGACGCTGGAATCGGATTGTACAAATGCGGTAAGACGTGTTGGCGCTGTTACCTCATACTGATCTCTTTGGGTCAGATATTCCAAAGCCCCTGTTAAAAATACAAAGGGGGCTCCCCAGTTTATCGTGACTTCAGTCATATTGGGTGCACAAACCACATCCTGAAAAGTTTTGGCCGGGATATCACCAAAATCCGTTGGACTGCAGAAATCATAACGCCACCAGTTTTCATGAGGGCCTGCAACAACAAAACCAGGAACAGGATCAACTATACCATCGGCGATAGAAGCCCGGTGGTGTACATTCATTACCCGGTTACTCCCGAAACCTGTCAAGAAGCTGTAATTCACAGCATTTCTTCCAAGCACATAATCCAGGTCACTAATAACACCGTTCAGGTATCTTTCTTCCCCTGTAATCAGGTAAGCATACATCAGAACCATTCCTTCGTTCTCATCAAATGAATTTGACCCCCAGTAAAATGTAGTAGTAGAAATTTTATAAGGTGAAGCTTCTCTTATGTAAATAAGACTATCAGCCAGATCCATAACGTGATCGATTATACCGGTCATTGATATGGCATCAGTCAGATGGTACCTGTTATTCAGGATTGAGGCATATCCAAGGAACCCGGTTGTCCACCAGTTTGGGGTTGTCAGATCAGCAGTGAAATTAGCGTGTTCCAGGTAAGAATTGTCCAGGGTTGTGATATATAACTCGGCAGCAGCCCAGGTGAATTCGTCATCTACATTGCCATCTCCATATTCACCGGTATTCACATCCGGATCATACATATCATTAATGTCACTCTGTATGTAATACCGCGCGGGATTGTTCAGTGACCAGTTCCATGCATTTATTGCAGATGTTAAAAAAGTTGACGCCTTACTTGAATCTATATCTTTGTAGACCCTTGATGCCTGCGCCATTACTGCAGCAAAGTTGAGTGCCGCTGCAGTTGACTTATAATATACATACCTGTCGTTCGTAGCATCTGCGGGCATGACAAATCCTTCAAATTCACTGGTGGTTAGTTTGTGGTACACTCCGCCATCATTAGGATCCTGCATGGTAAGCATCCAGTCCAACTCCCACATCACCTCATCCAGAATGTCAGGGATTCCATTCGCACTTTCCGGTATATGAACTGTTATACCGTTAAAGTAAGGTCTGAAGGCTTCGTATGCTGCAAGCAAGGTGTGAACGGATATACCTCCGTTAACAACATACTTGCCAAAATCTCCTGCATCATACCACCCTTTCGGTGACGAGATGATATAATTTTCAGGTCGTGCTGCCGAAGCTGCCGAAGCATGAATTTTTACGGCGGTATCAGGGTGGCCCTCATCCCTGGCCCATATACCCGCAAACTCAGGCGTAAGAGCTGTGGATGCGCGGTTGTAAAAATAGGATTTTAACGAAGCCCTTAACACATCATCCATCCTGGCGGTGGAGATGACAAAAGGATATGAGCGCCCGATTTCCGGTACTTCAAGAACAAATTGTCCTTCCATTGTAAAATCGGTAAAATCAGCGATGGAAACATACTCTTCAGATTTATCCCAATACATGGGGGCACTTAAGGTATCTTCATACAGGATGGTATCAAGACTTGCAGGCCAGATTCGAAAAACCATTTCTTCGGTCCCGTCAATTACTACACCGAGTTTTTCCAGATCGGGATAATAACCGATCTGATTTATGTGGATCCTGTCGCTAAAGTCCGCAGGTATTTCATTGAGTCCCCCGGCGGCAGATAATTGCATTATGTTATTACCCAAAGTGGCATCAGATCCGATAATCAGCAGACCAGTGTAATTGGTCTCGTTTACCGGCGTGAAGGTAACCATAAAGGTCAGCGCGCTGTCGGGAGCAATAGTTCCCGGAACAAAGTCGCTTGTAAAACCTGCAGGAAGCGTAATGCTGCTGACAGAAAGCGTACTTCCCCCGATATTCGTGATGGTCATTTCATTTGTTTGAGTATTGCCAGGCAATACCTGACCAAAGTTCTCATCGCCGGTAAGTGCAATGGCTGCTCCGAAAGGCTTTCCTATTAACAGGTCATCAAAGTGAAGGGTTCCCGAATAAGGCGGTCCTCCGGGATTAAGGTAAACCAGTATCCCGTTAATTCTTGTAGAATCAACAATTTGTGCATCGGGATATGATTGACTGAACTTACCTGAAAAATCATAGGTATACAATTGAAAATGATCTTCTGTTATATGGTGAGTCACTGAGACAGTATTGGAAACATGCCAGTTGATGTCTTTAACATCTATCCGGACATCAACCGGAGAAGATGTTTTTATTTTGAGCCTGACAATAGGATTGGCGGATAGATTGAATTCTTCAAAATTGTATACCATAGCCTCATAGGAATTTCCCACATCACTGGCAACAATCCGCAATGACTGGTTTGAAAGCGTAATGGTATAAACACCGCCATCCCAGTCGGAAAGGTTTCCGCTATTGAAATTTGTATAATTATATTGTGAAAATACCGGAAAACTTAATAAGAAAAACAACCCGAGACCGCTTAAAATTTGATAATTACTCATATTCTATTAAATTTAAACTGTTACTATCCTGTTTTATTGAATATTCATTACCCAGCTCTCCGGATTTGTAACTTCAAAAATTTTATCCGCAATTAATTATCAATCCATTGGCATATTTTACCTTCCTTGCGATATCGTATCTTTTTCCCTATCGAATTGCCATACTTTACAATTGACAAATCATCCAATCAGTTTTATTTTTGACAATTACATAGTTAAAACAACGTTTTTTTAAAATTGTTAAAATAGGGGTTTGTTATTTCAATTTGACGGTTTTGGAAACTATGAATGTAAAGAGGTACCGGGTGTTAATTTCTGACCCTATTTCGCACAATAGGATTCCACGAGGTTATACATAAACCTGAAGTCGATAAACTCCTTTAATCTTCGGTAGAAATTATCTTTTGTGATGCGTTGGGATGCCTGCCCGCAGCAGGAAGGAGAGGCCCGCACGTACGGTGGTGTGAGAGGTTTTCCGATAGGGACATAAGCCTATCGGCAGTCTACCCGATTATGTGGCGTTCTTAATTTTAAATACTCTTATTTGGAATTTAACACGGTACCTCATAAGAGCTGGCGAATAAACTCCCCTTCACCTACTCGACTTTATTTTCTGGTTTTACTGTGTCAAATTTATTCAATCCTTTAATATAGAGAATTGCCCTTTAATTGTGTGGAGGGGTAGGACGGGCAGAAAGGCTCTTGCCACAAACTTTGGTGGGGCGCTGGCTGTTTCGGTTTACTTCGTGAGCTCCCCTGCGGTCGGTTGCAGCATGTGCCTTATTGCAAAGGAATGGGAGCGTTGGAATGCTCTGGCCTATTTTATTTATTTATAATAAAACCGATAAGTTATCAAGATAGATATTTTGTCGAACGGGTTATAAGAATCAATAGAAATTGGAGTATGTTGAATTGCGAAAAGCTCATCCTGGAAAAGAAGTATATTGTTTTTATTTAAGAAGTTGTTCATTAATTTTAGATAGTAATAGTTCTCTTTTAATAGGTTTGCTGATGAAATCCGAACAACCACATGCCAGGGCTTTGCTTCTATCATGTTCGGTAGAATATGCTGTTTGAGCTATTATGGGCAGATCAGGTCTTAATTTCTTTATTTGTATTGTTGCCTTGTAGCCGTTCATTTCAGGCATTTTTATATCCATCAATACCAAATCAATATGCGGATTCAATTTGCATAACTCAACGGCTTCGATGCCATTTACAGCCCTGACAAGGTTTAATTCTACGTCTGATAATAATTCTTCCAATAATATAAAATTAGAATCTTCGTCCTCGGCAATCAAAACGGTTATCGGCTTTTTAATTTCAAAACTCAGCCCATTGATAAGCGGAATATCAGGTAACTCTTTCGGGACCACCCTTTTGTAAGGAATGGTAAAATAAAATACAGAACCTTTATTTACTTCGGAAGTTAACCACATTTTACCGCCAAGCATTTCAACATAGGCTTTTGAGATAGATAATCCCAACCCTGATCCACCAAATTCTCGTGTAGCATTATTTTCAACCTGGCGAAAACGATTGAATATCACTTCCTGCATATCCAAAGGAATACCTATTCCGGAATCTTCCACATAAAATTCCAGTTGGTTATCTTTTAGTGCATATCCAAAACTGACATAACCTTGTGGGGTGAATTTAAGTGCATTGCCTATAAGGTTGGTGAGTATTTGTGTTAGTTTAGTTGCATCGGTAATAATAATTGCTTTATCATCGGCAAAAATGTTTTGCAAACGAAGTGTAACAGCTTTCTCAGAGGCTTTGTGAATGAATTGTTCATTAAGAAGCTTACATACTAAATTGATGTTGATTTCATTTTCCTGAATTTTTTCCTGTCCGGCTTCGATGGAGGCAATGCTTACTATATCGGAGATAATGGAAAGCAACTGGTCGCTGCTTTGGTTAATTATTTCGGCGAAATATTTGCGTTTTTCAGGAGGTAAATCGGGATTGCTGAGCAAACCTGAAAAGCCTACAATGGCATTCAGGGGTGTTCTGATTTCGTGTGAGATATTGTGCAGGAAGGCGGTTTTTAGAAGGTCGCTTTCTTCGGCTTTATCTAAGGCCTCATATAATTCTATTTCTCCTTGCTTGCGCTTAGTAATATCCCTTGCATATAAGTTAACATAGCCTTCGTTTTTTATTGGTACAACATAGAAAGAGTAAAATTGCTGTCCATACTTCACCTCAATTTCATTTTCATGTCCTGTTAATAAATCTTTTGCAGTAGTATTGCACCAGAACTCGGGAGCAGTATCGCCAACTGTGCAGCCCCAGTTTTGCAAAAGCTTTTCACTTGCTTCATTGGCATAAAGGATAATACCATTACTATCTAACCGGATTACCGGGTTAGGATTTTCCGAAGGGAATTTTGCCACGCTCTGTATCTCCTTTTCTGCGATCTTGCGTTCGCTAATGTCCCTGCAACTGCAATACACCATACCATTGGGCAGTAAAACAGCATTTAAATCGGTCGAAATATAGGTGCTATCACTTTTTAAAAGTTCTATTTCAGTAAAAATCTTACCTTTAACCAGCAAGTCTTTGAATATCCCTAAATATTCATCAACCTTGTTTTCAGGTGCAAGATCAATAATTGTTTTACTTCTTATTTCTTCTGATGAAAAACCAAGCATAGTTGTTACTGCCTTATTGGTGTATATATACTTGCCATTTTGATCAGCAATAAAAATTGCATCAGCCGAGTTTTCCGTAATTGATTTGAATTTTTCTTCGCTTTCCCTCAATGCATCCTCTGACTGCTTGCGTTCAGTAATGTCCCTAAAGATCATGAGCAGATAATTTTTACCTGCAAATGTTATAAGAGTGGGGCTGAGATCGGTAGAAAAAATGTCTCCGTTTTTTCGCCTGAACCTTATATCACTGCGTTTACCCTTTTCTCCTCTGCTGAATATTCCAATTTGTTCGTAGATAAAAGGCAGGTCTTCCGCGGGGTGTATATCGGCGATTTCAAGATTAGGAAACTCCTCTTGCTGATAACCAAGCATTAGCGCACACGACGCATTACACATAAAAAACTTTCTGGTTTCCAGGTCGACAAGAATCATCCCATCGTTTGCATTATCGAAGATAACCTTACATTTCTCTTCCGACGCTTTCAATGCTTTTTCTGATAGTTTGCGTTCTGTAATATCCCTGATTGATAATTGATAAGCAGGTTTCTTATGCCAAACAACCTTAACTATACGCATTTCCACATCAAAATACAAGTTCCCATTTTTAACGGTAAGGGTGTCTGTTGTTTTATCCGTTGAAACGGGAATGCCAAACGGGTAACCAAGAAAGTCATCTTTGCTTCTACCGAAAAGTTTCTCAGCAGCGGGATTCACATAGAGAACAGTGCCCTCAGTATCTACAATAACAATACCATCGGCATTATTCTCAATAATTGCAGACAGATTTTTTTCTGATATGCCAAGGGCATCATTGGTCAGGTTTTGAACCGGCGTAGTTTTTTCAAGTTTGTTTATTCTATCTTGAAGCTTGCTTACCTGCTCAACAAGTTGCTCTTTGGACAAATCCGTATTTTCCATTTTTGCTGCTATTACACAGTTTTTTATTCTTCAAATCGCTCTCCTGATTAATTCCATGCTGGTTCATCTCATACTGGAAAATAGTATTGGAATGCTGTAATCAGTAACAGAGGTTTTTGCACAACTTGTCCCGCCCTGGCAGGACTTTAACGGTTCGCGGACTGTCACAATCGCACCCCAATTACTAAAATGTCATCTACTTGTTCTATTCCCGCTTTCCAAACTTCAATAAGCTTATCTAAGTGCTGTTCTTGTTCCTGCATTGTCTTATCTTGTATGTCAAGCAGGATTTGTTTAAACTTTCTTATTTTTAATTTTCCTCCTTTCTGTCCACCA
The DNA here is from genome assembly GCA_964503885.1 of uncultured Bacteroidales bacterium. Taxonomy (GTDB): domain Bacteria; phylum Bacteroidota; class Bacteroidia; order Bacteroidales; family UBA10428; genus CAZDCD01. The sequence continues at coordinate 93,426 of CAZDCD010000015.1, read as the reverse complement.
AATGTGTCTGCATAGCCGTCAGTAAAAATGTAAAAGGTGTCACCTTGCTGTAACTGTAATTCGTGCGTGTCGAAGTGTTGGTTGTCCTCTGTAATACCGCCCATTGCTTTATTTGTTCCCTTTATTGCTTCAATTTCAGTCTGTCCCTTACGAATAACCCAAAGGGGTCTGTTCGCACCCGCGTATTTTACAACACAGTTGTCTGTATCAACGGAGCAAAGAGCAATATCCATTCCGTCTTTTGTTGATTCATCACTACCGGATTGGTGCAGTGAAGTTTTGATTCCTTTGTTAAGTTGTTTTAAAATTTCTGATGTGTCATTGTTCTGCAAAACAGCATCATGTAATATTTCAGAACAGAACATACTCATAAGCGCTCCCGGAACTCCGTGCCCTGTGCAGTCAGCAGAAACAATGAATACAGATTCCCCTTTTTTATGGAAGGAATAAAAATCGCCGCTTACAATTGCTTTTGGTTTGAAAAGAATGAAGCTATGAGGAAGGGCAGCGTAAATTTCTTCTTTAGGTGGCAGTTTTGCATTTTGTATTCGTTCTGCATATATGATACTGTTGGTTATATCCTGATTTATGATTTTTAGTTCAGCAGTTCGTAATGCTACTTTTTCTTCCAAAGATTCATTCAGTTTTCGTAATTCTTCTTCCGCATTTTTAAGTTCTTTGTTAATAATGATTAATTCTGCCGCCCGTTTTTCTTTCTCCCCGTTTTGAAAGACAAGTTCTTTGTTGGCCTGGATCAACTCCATTTCCCCTCTTTTGCGTTCGGTGATATCGCGGACTGACAACTGAAAAGCCGGACGCTTCTGCACATTTACCTTTACTACACGAAATTCCACTTCACAAAGTGTATTCCCTTTTAAAATGATTAGTCCGTCGTCCTCTTTATCTGCTGAAACAGGGAAGCCAAAGGAGTAGCCGAGGAAATCTTTTCTACTTCTGCCGAAAAGTTTTTCGGCGGCTGGATTCACATAGAGAACGATTCCGTTAGTGTCCACAATAAGAATACCATCGGCATTCTTCTCCAAAATAGCAGACAGGTTATTCTCAGAGGTTTGTAAAGCATCTTCAACCTGGCTTCGAGCTGATACTTTTTTTTCAAGAGTATATATCCTATTTTGCAGGGATATTATCTGCTTAGCGAGTTGCTCTTTGATCAAATCATCAACTTCCATTTTGCAGTAATTACAAAATTTTCCTAATTTGCGAACTTCTCCCCGAAATTGAATCCCTTATTATTGATCTCATAGTGAAATATGCTGTTTGAATGCCAGGAACCCCTCATCTTTAAGATAAAAATCAATCTCTTTATCAATTGCTCCCTTTCCACGTACAGTAAAACAATAATCCCGTCCATAACAGAGCTTAAGCGCATCATATTTGTTTCCATCATAGCTAATAGCTGGCCCTTTTCTGCACCAAAATTGGTACTTGAAAGGAAATTCATCAGGTTAGTAATACCTCTGCTCTTAAAAAACCTCGAAGCCAGAATGAGGAACTGCCGGACATCTTCTTCCGACATCGTGGAAGATTGTAAACTGGAGACAGAGTCGAATACCAACCTTTTGGCCCCGTTTTTATCTACAGCGCTAATAATATCATTAAGCAATTTGTCGTTTGATAAATCGATCAGGAAGTGCGAAATAAAAATTAATTTTCCTTCTTTCTCATATTTATCAAAGTCAAAACCAAATTCCCTGGCTGTTTTTTTTACCTGTTCAACAGGTTCTTCCAAGGCAACATAAACAACGTTTTTACCTTCTTTTATCCCCTGAACTACAAAATGTATGTTCAATATAGATTTTCCTGTACCGGTGTTTCCTGAAATTAAAACCCCATGCCCCTGAGGTATTCCCCCACCTAAAGCTTCATCTAATCCTTTTATTCCAAATTTTTCCCGGTATTTAAAATCGGTTTTGGAAGCATCGCGGCTTACTTCTATTTTCGGAAAAACTTCCAATCCATTGCTGGTAATATCAAACTCTGCCAGGCCGCTCCGGTACCCAACACCCCGCATTTTCTTAATAAATATTTTACGCAGGAATTGCTGTTGCCCGCGTTCTAAAACCAACTCCACCGAACCATCCGCAACATATTCCTCTACTCCATATCGTGAAAGGGCATTTTCATTGTCACTTTCTTTTTCTGCGGTAATTAAACTTGTTATCCCAAGGCTTTTTAATTCATCACAGATATAATAAATCACCTCGCGGATAGCGTCCTTATTGGAAAATTTAAGGAAAAGCAAGCTTAAGGAGTCAAGGGCAATGCGTTTTGCATTTACCTTCGTGATGGCATACTTTATCCTTTCGACCAAAGCACTGAGGTCGTACACACCGTTCTCTCTGGTTTGTGTTTTTTCCGGAGAAAGATCAACAAAGACTAATTTTTTTTGGCTGATTAAGGTATCAAAATCCCAGCCGAAATTTCTCACATTCTTTATTATATCGCTGGGATGCTCCTCAAAGGTAACAAACACGCCATTTTCGTTATACACCGTTATCCCCCGGTAAAGAAACTCATTGGCAAATACGGTCTTTCCGGTTCCGGTTGAACCTGTTATTAATAACACCCTGCCTTTTGGAACTCCGCCTTCCAATACATTATCGAACCCAGGGATGCCTGTTAAAATTTTTTCTACACCACCACTTATGGTTGTAACGTTATCCTTTGATTTTGCTTTAGCTTGAATACTTTTTTCTCTTGTTGCCATTTTATGTCCTTTAAAATTTAAGTCTGTTTTACATCCTGGGCAATTAAATCCAAACCAAGAAGAACCTTTTCTTTGTCAGCTAAATCACCAATTATTTTCCTTATGGGTACAGGCAGCTTCCTAAGTAAAGTGGGGATAGCAAGTATCCTATCGTTTTCAGCCAATTGCGGATATTTTATTACGTCTATCACCTCTAATTCAAAGGTGGTTTCTGATTCCTGCAAAATAATTTCTTTTAGATTTTTTAATGCCAGTTCGCTTGTTGCGCTGGAACCAATAATATACAGTTTTAATTTATATTTCTGCGGCATAATTCATCTTTTATTATAAATTATAGATTCATGTTAGTTAAGGTCTTTCACCCACAAAAACAATACACAATAAAAGATACAAGTTACATCATTCATACATTTCATTATAAACATTTTAGAATGAAAAGAAGTAAGAAAAAAACTCCATATATACATAACTAGTCGACCCTTAAATCAGGGTCAAAAATTAGAATATTAACTGGTTGTTGTTATTAAAGTTAATAAAAATACACTTCAAAATTGCGAGGAAAAGAATAAAGTTTAGAGAAAATCATGCAAAAATGATCGGAAAAATAGAAAAGACACCTCAATTGGATATATTCGAGACACCGCCGAAACAATTTATTAACCATCTCTAACTACTTTATTCGTGAAACTCAAATTTCAAAAACGCTGTGAACTTGCCTACTGCAATCAGGTTGAAATTTGTAAGTTGAACAACCAAGTGAAACGTTCTCATGAGCCACGCAAATGGGTAACGAATAACTGAACGAAGTGGTCTCATGACCAACGGGAATAATCCCGTCGAAGGCGGAGGGTATAATTAGCTGCGCTGAGCTCTCCCGCCCTTGGCGGGATCGGTTCCCCGTAGCTTTGCTGCGGAATTAGTTTCCAAAGCCTGCTTTGGGGATTCATACCGGTGATATATTCCCCAGGAACACTATAATAATCTAATTCAACTTTTTTGAGTACTTCAAGTTCTGTCCTGAATTATTAAGATGCTTTTGCATTAACTCTTTCAATAAGGCATGATTAATTGGTTTTGAAATATAGTCATTACATCCCGCATCACTAGCTTTTTGTTTATCTTCAATGGAAGCATAGGCTGTCTGAGCAATAATTTTTAGGTCCGGTTTATGATTTTTTATTTGACGAGTGGCTTCGTATCCATCTATATCGGGCAAACGAATATCCATTAAAACCATATCTAACCGCTGGGTTAAAGATATTTTTATAGCATCTTTACCACTTATAGTATGTATAATATGCAAACCCGTATTTTTAAGTATTTCTTTAAGATATTTGACATTATACAGGTCGTCTTCTACCAGCAGAATTTTTTTATCGGAAAAATTAAATTCTTCCGGCTCTTTAATAATTAAAGACTCATGATGCAATTCCTGTATTTTTTTATACGGGAATGCAAAAGTAAATTTACTTCCTTTGCCGGGTTCAGATTCGAGAAATATTTCGCCACCTAATAAGCACACCAATCCCTTTACAATGGACAAGCCCAAACCTATACCACCGGATGTCAGGTCTATACCTTGATTTAACTGGGTAAAACGTTCAAAAATTAACTTTTGTTTTTCGGACGGTATACCAATGCCTGTATCCGAGACATAAAATATGAGATTGTTGTTATTATCTAATTTGCAACCTCCTTCTATTTTCCCGGCATTGGTATACTTAAAAGCATTATTAATGAGGTTAATAAATATCTGTTTTAATTTACCCTTATCGGTTACTATTAAAATCTCTGACTGGTCGCATAATGCATGTAAGTTGAATTGGATATGTTGTTTACTATTACGTTTTTGATATTCTTCAAAAAAGGTAGTAAGTTCTGTAAACAAATCACTTAAATGACATTCTTCCATATTAACAGATAATTGACCTGATCCAATTTTAGCAATACTAAGAATATCATCTATTATATCAAGTAAATCATTACTGCGTTGGATTATAATATTTGAAAATTGTTCGAGTTTTGGCTTGTTATTATATTGCTCTGTCAGTAAACCAGAGAATCCCATAATGGTATTAATTGGTGTCCGGATTTCGTGTGACATATTTTGCAGAAATGCTGTTTTAAGAAGATCACTTTCTTCTGCTTTTTCTTTGGCTTTAATTAGTTCTTCCTCCATCATCTTACGCTGGGTAATATCAATTACAGTTACCAGGCATTGTTCTCCATTTTCGGCAGCAATGCCGGTAAGATGAACATGCACCTGGTTATTGTTTTTCATTTGCAGGGTCACCTCGCAATATTCTTTGACTTTGCTGTCAAATATATTCCTGAGAAAGAGATTGAAAATTGATTTTGTATCATTGGAAACAAAAAAACCAAACTGACTCTTTCTTAAAATCGAGCGTTCTTTGCCAAGTATATTTGCCCCAACAAGGTTTAGCTCAATAATTTTACCATCACTGGAAAGTGTAAAATACCCCGATGGTGCAAAATCGTACAATTCAGTATATTTTTCAGTTGTAATATCTGACTGTTTTTTTGCAAGCATGAGTTCTTCGTTCTGCAACTCCAGCTCTATCTGATATACCTCAAGTTCGTGAATAAGTTTAAGTTTTTCGGTTTCAGAAAGTGCTGAACCAGTTTTCAAGGATCTCCTTTTCAGTAACTCCTCTGCCTTTTGACGCAGGAGTGAAGGTCCTGATTTGTTATTTTTTTTCATAGTATTTACCCTATTTTAGAGGTATTTTTCTGTTTGTTAATATATTTCATTAACTTATGTTTTAATTCATCTTTGTTAATTGGCTTGGTAATATAATCGTCAAACACTATTTCCCCCAGTTTTTTATTTTTATAGTCTAAGGTGTATGCCGATTGTGCAATTATTGGCAAATAGGGTCGAAATTCTTTGATCTTTTTAGCTGCAGTATGACCGTTTAAAACCGGCATTTTAATGTCCATTAAAATCAAATTTATATTTGGATTTATTTTACAAATTTCAACCGTTTCTTTTCCATCAAGGGTATGAATAAGTTTCAGATTCATGTCTGTTAACAATTCTTCTATATATTGATAATTGGACACTTCGTCTTCTGCTATTAATATTGTTTTTGCATTTTCAACCTGTTTTGTTATCGAATTTGGTTTGTCTATTTTATAAACCGGTTTGTACGGAATTGTAAAATAAAACGTTGAACCTTTACCAGGTTTTGATTTCACCCATATCTCACCTCCTAATAATTCTGTAAATGCTTTTGATATTGAGAGGCCTAATCCGGTTCCTCCATATATTTTATTTATTTTTTCGTCAGCTTGCCTGAAACGTTCAAAAATAATGTCCTGCATTTCCTCTTTTATTCCAATTCCACTGTCTTTTACATACAATTCAAGTTTGTTGTTTATTAAGTTGTATCCAAATTCTATAAATCCTTCGTGTGTGAATTTTAATGCGTTGTGTATTAAATTGGTTAATATTTGTGTTACTTTGGTTTTATCGGTATATATTTCTGATTGCTCGTCGGTTAAATTTTGCCTGGTATAGATTGATATATTCTGATTAAATGCTTGTGTTTTAAAAATTCCATACAAATCAGCAATTATATTGTTTATACACACTTTACTAATATTTACTTTTTCCTGTTTTGTTTCAATTGATGAGATGGTGAGCGTATCGGTAACTATTAAAAGCAATTGATTTGTACTGTTAATGATCATGTTTGTATAAGTTTTCCGTTTTTCAGGGGACAAATCAGGTTTTTCGAGGAGTTTAGAAAATCCGATTATAGCATTCATTGGCGTGCGAATTTCATGCGACATATTTTGTAGGAATGCTGATTTCAATTTATCGCTTTCTTCTGCTTTTTCTTTGGCTTTTATCAGCTCATTTTCTACTTCCTTTCGCTTGGTGATATCAATCACAGTAACATGGCATTGCTCTTTATTTTTGGTGAAGATCCCTGTAATGTAAACATACATAGTAAAGTTGTTGTTAGTTACCAGAGTCACCTCACAGTTTTCTTTGGTCTTGCTGTTGAATACTTTCGTGAGAAAGAGATTGAAGATTGGTTTTGAATCGTTTGATACAAAAAAGCCAAATGAACTGTTTTTTAAATATGAGCGCTCTTTGCCAAGCATTTGTGATCCGCACAGGTTAAGCTCAATAATTTCACCTTCTTTGGTAAGTGTAAAATAACCCGATGGTGCAAAATCGTATAATTCAGTATATTTTTCTGTAGCATCTTCCTCTATCCGCTTTTTTGCCTGCATAAGTTCTTCATTCTGAATCTCAAGCTCTACCTGGTGCACCTCAAGTTCATGAATGAGCTTTAGTATTGTAACTTCAGAAATATCAGAGGCTTTTTTTGATAATTTCTTTTTTAACAATCCTTCTGCCTTTTTGCGCAGCATTGTGGCTTTTGATTTGTTAATAGCATTTTTCATTATTGCCTCATTTTTTTTGAGATATTTAATATCAAAGTTTTTATTTCTTTTTTTGAAGTGCCTCATTTGCTTCTTTCAGATCAAATTCCAGTTTTTTAGCTTTGGTTATTTCGTTAAATGTTATAACAAGTCCATCGATTTTGTCGTCAACTGTACGGTAGGGCATAATCCTAATATTAAACCATCTTCCGTCATGTGTTGCAATTTCAGTTTCGATAGATATAAGAGTTTTTAATACCCGCTGGGCATGAGTTTCAATATCGGCGTATATCAAATCGGTAACCAGATCGGTAAAAGGTCTGCCAATATCCGTGTTACGCAGTTTAAATATATTGATTACCTGATCAGTGAATCTGCGAATATTCAATTCCTTGTCTATGAAAAGAGTAGCAATTTCTGTACTGTTAAGCAGATTTTTCATATCATCGTTTGCTCGGGAAAAATCACTTACCTTGTTTTGCAGTTCGATATTAAGCGTTTGCAGCTCTTCGTTCAGGCTTTGCATTTCTTCCTTAGATGTAGTGAGTTCCTCGTTGGTTGATTGCAGTTCTTCGTTAGTAGATTGTAGCTCCTCGTTCGTTGATCTTAGCTCTTCCTGGGATGTTTGCATTTCTTCACGCACACTTTGCAGTTCTTCAGAACTTCGTTGCAGTTCAATCTCCAATTCCTTCTGCCGCCCGGTTGAGCTTTGCTTCTCCGTTTTTGTTTTTTTTGCATTATAATCAACCACAGCCGGCACATCGGTAAATACAACCATAACCATATCTCGTATCGCAATGGGATTTTCGATGCGTTGAACAGTAATATTTACAAATTGGGTACTACCGTTATTTCTCAATTTAACATTATGTAGTTTTACAGTATCAAAGTTTTGCATTGCTTTTCGGAAAGCGCCTGGCAATGCCTGGCGTAATTCTTCTCGTGCCATAGCGTAAATGTTCCAGTTTGCTTTTCCTGCTGCCGGTTCAAGATATTTCCCCGTATGACCGGTGATGTATATTATGTCTCCGGTGACATTTACCATTACGCTGGCAGGGGCAAAACGCTGAAGTAAAAACTGATCTGCAAGTGTCTGAATATTCTCTACCATTTTCGGGCTTGTGGTTTTTTCAGTTACTAATGTGTTATTTTGGAAAAAAGAACTTGGCAAATCAATTAGTTCGCGTATTGGAGATGTTGAGGAGCGTTTGAAAATTTTCAATTTAAGATCAAGCTCAATAAATGCATTGTCATGTTTTCCAATGGTTTCTGCAACGCCAAGTAACATTATTCCACCCGGATTAAGGCTGTAATTAAACAGCATCATTAATTTTTTCTGCAATTCCGTTTCCATATATATTAACATATTACGGCATGAAAGAATGTCTAGCTTAGTAAACGGCGGGTCTTTAATCACACTCTGATTAGCAAACACCATCATTTCACGTATATCATTATTTACACGAAAACTTTCAGCTTCATTAGTAAAAAAACGTTTGATTCTATCGGGCGATACATCAACAGCAATATTTTTGGAGAAAACACCTTTGCGGGCTTTTTCAATAGCATCATGATCGAGATCGGTGGCGAATATCTGCAAAGTCAGGTTTTTCTGCTTTTTAACTTTTTCAAGTGCTTCTTTAAAAACAATGGCCAATGAATATGCCTCTTCTCCTGTTGAGCATCCAGGTACCCAGGCTCGCAGTATATGTCCGTCCGGTAATTCGTTCATCAGGTCAGGAAGGATACTTTCTTTAAGCATTTCCCAAACAGGTTTATCACGGAAAAAACTGGTAACCCCAATCAATAACTCTTTGAAGAGTATTTCTACCTCATTCGGATTTTCCTGTAAAAAGTGCACATAGTTTTGTATCTTTTCTATTTGGTGAATACCCTTGCGCCTTTCAATGCGACGAAACAACGTGTTTTTCTTATATAAAGAAAAATCATGACCTGATTGTTCCCGGAGCAATATAATAATTTTTTCGAGGTTGCTTTTATTTCTAAGCTCTATATTGGGCTTTGTTTTAATTGTCAGATTATACTTCAGGTAAGCAATCAGTTTAGCGGGTAATTCTTCGACTGGAGCTACAATATCAACATTTACGGATTCTATAGCACTGTTAGGCATCGCTTCGAATTTTGCGGAGTCAGGATTCTGAACCAGTACCAGTCCGTTTTTTTCCTTAATGGCCTTCAGTCCCAGGCTTCCATCAGAACCCATGCCTGAAAGGATTATGCCTATACTTTTTTCCTGAGTATCATCTGCAAGCGAACGGAAGAAAATATCAATTGGTAAACGCAGGCCCCTTGATTCAACAGGATCGAACAAATGCAGCGTACCTCTCAGTATCGACATACTCTTGTTTGGTGGTATTACATATATGCAATTCGGGTTCACTTTAAGCCTGTCGTTTACCTGTAATACCTTCATGGTAGTAATTCGTTGTAATAACTCAGGCATATAGCCAGCATGGTTCGGGTCGAGATGCTGAATCACGACAAATGCCATACCACTAACCTTTGGCATATTTTTAAAAAAATCTTCCAACGCTTCCAGTCCGCCAGCCGATGCGCCTATGCCCACAATGGGGAAGCTGCTATCTTTGACTTTGCCTGATGCTCTAATTTTAGATATTTCGGAAACCTTGCTGTTACCTGCGCTAGTTTGATCGCTTTTTTTATTAGTTTTCATATTTGAATCAAAATCCTCTAATTCAATTGATATGCTGAAATAATCTACTAAGTCGACCCTTAAATTAGGGTCAAAAATTTGAATATTAACTGGTTGTTGTTACTAAAGTTAATAAAAATACACTTCAAATTTGCAAGGAAAAGAATAAATTCAGAGAAAACCTTTCAAAAAAGATCAGAAAAAGAGAAAAGACACCTCAATTGAATATATTCAAGACACCGCCGAAACAATTTATTAATCTTCAACATGAATTGTGTATTTTGTCAAACAAGATTGATTGGGAATCAGTGTCAGAAAACTTCAAGGGATACTACAAAGATTTTGGGAGACCTTCAGTACCGCTAAGAAGAATGATAGCGTTGGCGCTTTTAAAATACATGTATAATCATAGTGATGAAAGTGTTGTGGACAGATGGATAGAGAATTTGTACTGGCAATATTTCACCGGGGAAGTTTTCTTTTAGGTAGAAAAGCCCATAGATCCCAGTGAATTTGTGCACTTCAGAAAACGAATGGGTGAAAAGGGAACCGAGGAATTATTAAAACTGTCTATTAATCTTTTTGATAATGAGGCCAAAGAAAAGGAAGTATTGATCGACTCAACATTTCAGGAAAAAACATGACACGTCCAACTGATACAAAACTGCATAAAAAGATCATTGATAAATGCAACAAAATTACACGGAGTGAAGGAATACAGCAAAGGCAGAGAAACAAACAGGTAATAAAGCAACGGGAAGTTATTTTACTACAACTTTTTCTATTACAGGTTTGTCAGAATCATAATCTTCGCCATAAAATAGAACGTATTCGACTTTAACATTGATACCCATAATTCCATCTTTTAGTTGTATGAACATCTTGTCCAAATACATCTTATGCTTATTGACGGTAACATAAATTCTAGCTCCTTCACTTTCATCATAATTAAGATAAAAATATATTATTTTTGTGGCAGCAAGGCGTAATTTGAATAAATTAGGTTCTGACTCTAATAGAATCATTCCATAAGCTAATTTTTTTTGTATCCTGGACAAAGGTTTTTTTATACCATTTTCAGTATAAACTATTCGATATTCGTTAATAGGTTGAGACGAATCAATAATCTCTCCTTTTATATTTGCATCATACACATAAGTATTTTGGTTATTACTATGTTGAATGTAAAATAGTCGGGTAGTTGTTTTTGCTGGTTCTGGATAATCGTTTTGTGAATAGCCGGAAAAGAGGCAAAAAAATATCAAATAAAAAGAAAGAATAATTTTCATCTTGATTAATGTTTTATTTCTTATTAATAGTAGCCCTATTTTAATGTGGCTGTACGTAATGTTCTATCGGTAAGGTGTCGTAGGCGTTGCATCGGATTAAGTTTTATTTGGAAAGATACAAAAAAGCGGTTTACGTTCTTATCTCCCGTGGCACTGCGCAGCCCATGCACTTTACCGGCTGTTGTGGCGTCGCAGGTATTTATAAATATGTCAATCCAATTTTTCTGCCGAGTCCCTCTTCAAATATTTTGAATAAAGTGGAAACTTGAATATCAATTTTTCCATTCTCTACCCGGGAAATATAACTCTTTTTTGTCCCTGACTTACGTGCTAAATCCTCTTGTGTAAGATGAGCTTCTTTCCTGGCGTCCTTTATCATTTCTCCAACGACAAATGCCTTGGCTTTAGTCTCAAATTCATCTCTCTTAGGAGTTCCAAGTTTACCATATTTGATATCAAGCAACTCATCAAACGTCTTAGCATCTTTAATTGTCTTCATGACTTCCCTTCATTTTTATTAGTAAAATACTCATCCTTAAGTTTGATAGCTTTTGTAATCTCCTTGCCAGGCGTCTTCTGACTCCTTATCTGAAACCCATTAAAAAGAATTACAATCCTTCCAGCATCAAAACAACAAAAGACTCGAAAAAATATTACTCCCAACTTTTTCTCTTATCTCATAAAGACCATCTGTACCCTCAAGATGTTTAAGAAATTTCTCAGGTATCCTATCGACGGTCCGAATAACTCTAAAAACATATTCAATCTTCTCTTGAGTAAATGTATCAAGTGAGATATAAAAGTCAATAAAGTAATTTTTATAAAATTTTATTTCTCGAATTATTACGTAAAGTTAACATATTTGTTAACAAATGTCAATAAGTATTTTGAAAAGTTTTAGGTTATCTCGAGGACTGTATCGTCCTGGTTTTACTTGACACTTTTTTAATGGATTAAAATATCAGTCCTGTCTGACTGGCTCAGCCAGGCAGACGAGAGGGAAATGAGGCAATTTCAGCTCTTTAACGCAATGCAATAGCGTTCCGGCGTTTCCGCTTCTTAAAATTTTGGTCTTGTTGGTATAATTAAATTAATTTTAGATTAAACATTTATACTTGCTTCTAACAATTTTTCCTTTACGTCCAGTCGTTTTTCTATTGCTTCAGAGCATTCTTCCGTTGCTTCTTGAAAATTTGCACTTAACTTTTTTAAATACACAATTAAATATAGAAATTATTTTTTAAAAATGGAAAATCGAATATAAAACTGTTAAATTATTTCAGAAATATATAAAGCGTAGTTTACAACCAAGCTTAGGATAGGGTGTATATACATCCCAGGATTAAAGATTTTAAACAATCAAAAAGGCCAGTTGTACACAACTGACCTTTTTCCCTATTCTCGCCTTACAATTACTTTGTCTTAATTAACTTAATGACTTGATCGTTTGTTTTAAAAATGTATATACCCGGTTTGAGGTCGTTGGTAATTATTCTATCTGACATTCCTTTTTTCTGTAATTTACCATCTATTGAATAAATTTTCCAGGCTTGATTGATTTGTAAACCTTCTACCTGAAGTTCATCGGTAAAAGGATTTGGTGTAATCAATAGTTTATCGCCATAAATTGCATGAATACCGGTTTCTTCATCTATTATTTCAAATTGCATATAGTTCATGTTGAAGTATCCACCACTTACATCAATACGAATAACTGCTTCACCTGCTTCCAACGGTATATCGTTAAAAACCAGGTCGTCGTATGTTGTCCATCCCCCGGTATTCGGAACAGCCAGATTACTTATTACCGTTTCACCATCTACCGACAGATCGAAATTTCCGGTGGTTAAACCGGAAGCAACCCGGAATGTAACGGTATAATCAGCTGTTTCTTCAATTGTAATGGTATATTCTAACCATTCGTCCGGCTCAATCCAACCCAATACATAACCTCCTCCATTGTCATCCGTTGTGCCCAAATCCACATCGTCTGTTCTGTATTCACCACCCTGGTTGCCACTCGTAGCATCGTAATAAGTTACACCATTTTTACCTTCATCGTAGTTTTCTGCTTCGATGATACCCGGTATAGTCATAACAGTATAGGGATTACGAATAATACACGGATCAAGTCCTGTATCGCCACCAACACATACGTCGCAATCATCGATATATGCACTTCCGTTACGAACACCATTGCAATCTGCTCTTGAAAACTCAATATAATCGATATTGGCACTATCACTTACAATGTTTAATCTTATTTTATGTTTACCTTTTTCAAGTATAAGACTGTCGATAGCTATTGTATCGAATACACTATATGAACCGGTTGAGGGCAACATAACGTTCTCATCCAGTGCCACATTGTCAATTAATAATTCAATTTCAGAGTAATTGCCGACAACTATGTCAGAAGCATAAACGAATGCCAACTCAAATGTATCGGCAACAGTCACGTTAACCGTATACGTGAGATATTCACCAGCTTCTGTCCAGCCAACAACGTATCCTGTATTACCTGTAGTAATATCGACCGAATCTTCGCGGTAAACTCCGCCTGTGTTCCCTGAATCATTATCGTAAAACGCGTCATAATCGTAATCTTCCATTTCGATTTTTCCGGGGATCACCTGTGGTTCGAAATTATACGGTCCGCTTAACATACCCGATTCTATCATAAGTGATTGTAGAACACCATAATAAGCGGGTTTTGGCTGCATTTGTGCATCATATAACAAGGGATCATCGCAACCGCTAAATACTCCGGGTATCCATGAGCTTGCATCCGTAATTCCCCAAACGAGCATAGAATTACAGTTATCGTTTTCCAGGAATATTTCAGTAATTCTTCTGTATTCGTCTTTTTGTTTATCCAGATCAGCTTCCGTTGTTCCGCCACATATACGTATGTCCATTTCGGTCATGTTGCAAAACAGGCCCAGTGTATTTAAGGAATCTATGGTCTTTTCGAGTGTTATATAGGTACTATCGGTCATATCCGATCCACTGATATAGTGACTTTGAAGGCCTACACCGTTAATCGGGGTACCATGGTCAAGCATGGTATTTACCATTTGTAACATGGGGCCGTTTTTTACGTTACCAACAGCTCCCTGACTGAATTTGTACAATTCAATACTGTAATCATTATAAAATAAATCGGCATCCGGATCGGCTGCATGTGCCACGGTAAAACAGTGTTCAATAAAATCCTGTTTATCATCTACATTATCGTACCAGGTTCCTGTACGAAATCCGTTTCCGTTGTCGTTCAATGCTTCGTTTACAACATCCCATTCATCGATCCTTCCCTTGCAGTAAGTACCAAAAACGGTTATATACGATTCGGCAAAATCGTAAATCTGCTGATTTGTCCAACTCTGAGCATCCGTAGTTAACCACGATGGAGCCTGGCTGTGCCAGATAAATGCATGTCCCCGGGTTTTCATATTATTATTATTGGCTGTATCTATCATAGCATCAACCAATAGGAGTTGCGATGCCGACAGGTCGTCAATGGTTAAGTTAAATGGATCTGCAGGCCTGTTCGGAATTATATAAGCCATTTTGTATGCATTTTCTGCTACAATACAGTTGAAATCGCTAATGAGAGTATCGTTATAACCATTAACATTATTTCCTCCTTGCAGATATTGATTATTAACAGCTGTTCCGATATATTTACCCGCCGGTAAATAGTCTTTTAATCCTTGTGCCTGAAGTGCAATTGATAAAATAAAGCATAGTGAGAGTAAAGATGTTTTTTTCATACTATTGGTTTTTTATGGTTTATGTATTTTATATTTAATAAATTATAATTTTTGAATAAAATATCTCATTACTTTTAAGTGCATTAACGAGATATATCCCCGGCAGGCAATTTCCTAGGTCGATCTTATTTTTTGTCAGATCATGTATTGATTTTACTGGCCTGCCATTTATATCAAATACTCTGATATTTTTTATTCCTTCAATTTTATTAATAACAAAAGCCTTTTCGAGATAATTGTAATATCCCCAATACTCGTTTGTCCTGCTAGGATCATCAATAGATGAAGGTTCTGCAATATCTTCTTCCGGTATTTTTCCAAAAATACGTTGCACAAAATGATATAGTCCGCGTTTCCATACTACAAAAGTATGATCCTGCCCTTGTTCAATGTGATAATAATGACTAACACTGTTTTGTTCCATGTAATCGTGTGTATTCTGACTGATAAACAACAGACCATCAACACTGCCGCAAGAAATCCACAAACCCTCCAGTTTTGCAGTATCTTCGTTTAGATTATTAAATAATTGATCAGCAGGTTTAGTATTGGGAGCAGGAGAAAAAGCACCAACCCAAGCAAAAGTATCGAGGTGAGCTAATCCAAAATTCAATGCCTGCCCGCCTCCCATTGACAATCCTGCAATGGCTCGTGCTTCACGGTTGGTTCTTACTGCATAGTTTGAATCAATGAAAGGTATCAGATCAGTGATAAGCTCAAATTCAAAATTTGCAAATCCTTCCTGTTTTTCCGGAGCAAAAATATCCGATCCTGGCGAATCGTCAACCATCGCCCTACCGTTTGGAAGTATCACGATCATGGGAGCAATTTTGTTTTCAGCATATAGGTTATCAAGTATATAATGAGGCACTCCCTGGTAGTACCATTCATTGATATCGCCTCCAATACCATGTAATAAGTAAAGCACATTATAAGATGAATCGGTACTATAACCAGGAGGTAGATATATTCTGGTTTGACGTTCTACACCCACTGTGCTTGAATAATACGCTACAATTTCTGTTGTACCGTGAGGAATATCCGGATTGTTCGCGTCAAAACCTGCAGGAGGCAGGTTTATGGTTCCCTGTGAATATGCATTTTGAAAAGCGATTATTACAAAAATTTTTAAAGTGGTAACTATTGTTTTTTTCATAATTCTTAATTACTGAATAAATATTATAAGAAATGAATTTTTTCTGTAAACCATAATTTACCTGAATAACAACTGTGCAAATTCATTCAAGCATCTTCTCCAGGTCAACCATTCATGTGCTGTTCCTTTCGATTCATAAAAGGCTATATCTTTAATTCCTAAATCTGTTAATTTATCTCTAAAATTTTGCGACCATTTTCCTTCCTCAGTTCCTGTACCCATCCAAATGAGTTTGATTTTTTCATTAACTTCTTCAGGATGTTTTAGCAAGCCTCCATACAATTCTGTTATATCAATACTATCTTTCATCATGAGCGCTCCGCTAAAAGCGCCAAGGTAAGCAAATTTGTTAATGTTGTTAAAAACTATCTCGAAGGACTGTAACCCGCCCCACGATAATCCTGCCATTGCACGGTGATTACGGTCTTGCAGCGTTCTGTAATTTGAGTCGATCATGGGTATTATTTCCCGGATGATCAGTTCCTGAAATTCCACCTTGTTTTTGCCTGTTGAAGTTATTGACTGAGCAGAATCCCAGTTGACAACGTTGAAAGGCAGCCCTGAAATATCACCGTTATCCATTACAACAATCATTGGCACAGCTTTCCCTTCCGCAAGCAGGTTATCCATTATAAAATTCATTTTGCCCTGATTACTCCATCCGGTTTCATCTTCCGCCCATCCATGCTGCAGGTATAGCACAGGATATCTTTTATTTACATTTTGGTCGTATCCGGGAGGTGTATAAACAAAACACCTTCGAGTTGTTTTTTTTATTTCGGAATAATAATACCTTGCCCTTACTTCTCCGTGAGGAACATTTCGGGTTGCGTAGAATTCCTTATCTGCAGGGGGAATATCGATACCGCTCAATACTTCATTTGCACCAAAATAAGTATATGTCGACGGGTCGGAAACCCTGGCACCGTCTATATTGAAGGCATAATAATGAAATCCTTCAACAATAGGTTCAGTAGTCCCGGTCCACATTCCGTTCTCATCTTTTTGTAAAGGAAATTTCCTTGCAGTAATATCAATAAGAACTTCACTGGCTTCTGGTGCATAAATCTGAAATATCAAACGTCCGTCATTATAAATCCTGGGATATGATCTGCCGGGAAGACAATTGCTAGCTTTCGTGGTATTTTCCGGGAAAACTTGTCCTGTTAATTTAGTACCACTCATTAATGCAATGAGGATAACCAGATAGAAGATTTTTGCTTTCATAATTTAATCGATTATTATTTATTTAATTGCTTTTACTCCTTCTTTAGTCTGTACAACTTTTTGTATGGTTCCATCCGGGATATAATACATATAATCAACACATACTGAACGTCTGTAACTGCCGCCTGTAGGAAGTAAACCATTATGATAAAAAAAATACGTATTGCTTTTATAATTAATAATCCCCGGATGGATAGTAAAACTATTTGGTGCATTTTCTGCAATAATTCCCCTGTATATCCATGGGCCTTCAAGACTTTCTGTTGTACAATATTCAATCATTTCAGGTTTGGTTCCTGCACCAGCATATTCCAAATAATACAATCCTTCTCGTTTGTATACCCAGTGACCTTCACTATATTAAAATCAAGAATTACGGTTTTAAAGATGCTTATAATGGCGAAGTTATAATATTTCATTAGTTTTTAAAGATGTAAGCTATAAACATTCATCTGCATGGGGAGGCAAAGCGCATTTATACCTTGTTGGCTGCAATTATTGTACTATAATTTTACGGACAAATTTGTTATTGATTTTTATAAAATATAAACCAGTCGGGATTTCATCTATATCAATTGTATTTGAAGATAATTCGGTTTTAATTATTTCTCCAATTATGCTAAATATTTCAACTTTTTTGATTTTAAAATTTCCAGATTTAATTATAACATAACTGTCCGATGGATTTGGATAAATTGTAACTGTTTCATTATGAATATCATTTAAGGTAACTGGTTCAACTTTTAAGGTTGTTCCATCTACCGGAGCATCTATAATCCATAATGTAGCTCCATCCGAGCCATCAGGATCACCTGCTGTTGATTCAAACACTATTCTGTTGCCAGTAGACCAGGAAGGAGCACCGTCATAACCTGAATAATCGGTAACCTGAATTACCTGGCCTGATATTAAGTTTTTAATAAATATATTCGCAAATTCCAATTCTCCATTATCGCCACTATAAACAATCCATTCAGCATTGGGAGAGAAAGAAGCATCTGTTTTGTCTCCCGGGTCAGAACCTGTAATGTTTTTCTTGTCAGATCCATCGCTATTCATCGTCCAGATATCCCAATTATTACCTTGTGCTATCTGAAAAACAATTTTATTGCCTACATGCGACCAACTTGGTTGCCGGGCATCAATACTGTCAGCGGTAAGCTGAAAAGAGCCCTGTGAACCATCCATTTTATAAGTTTCTATAATACCAACATCAGGATTAGTTAAATAATGGGCTTCATATACAACCCATTCTCCATCAGAAGAAAAACCGGGTTCCCAGCACATTCTGTCTGTCCATGGCGTTACTCTCACTGCGCTACCTGGTAGCCCGTCAGGTTCCATTATAAGAACCTGGTCGCCGTCATCTCCTATACTTTCTGAAGAAAAAACTACCTTATTCAAAATGGGACTCCATGTTAAGCCCGGCATATTTACATTCGATTCGCCATCTGTTGTTAAAGAAGTAAAAGAATAATCACTTAAATCTATAATAAAAATATTAGCGGGATATTCATTGTAACCACTTTCCCAATTAGTACATAAAAGAAATTGATTATCGGGTGACCAGCTTCCATTCTGTAGGCTTCCCTCATAACTAATTTCCGGTACATTTACCAAGATAGCCAAATCGTTGCGCTGAGAGAATCCTAATGTAGGAATAACAGCTAGAATAATTGAGATAATGAATTGGTTCATATTTTATTTTTATAATCCAAAAATCAAAAACACAGTACATTTGAATGCTTCCCTTAATTAGTAGCATTTAAAGTTAGACATTTTAAATTAATGTTTATCTCCTTTTGAAATATGGGAAACTCCTTTAAAAGCAATAAAATAATGTGAATAATGGAAAACTTTGTAGAATTCCGGCAAAGAGGCTTGTCTGCTTTTCCCGGAATTCTTGAAGTGTTTCAGAGAGGGCTGTAGCATCGTTTTAATCGCTCACACAATACCTGCGCATAGCCTGCTTCCCGTTAAGCGGGACAAGCTCGTTTCGCTTGCCTTGATTTTCTTTGATCCTTTCTTTCAGCATAGGAAAGTAAGAATAGGAAATCATAAATTAAAATGTGATCTCATTTCCGCGTCATGGGTCGCCTATGCTCTGAATGATCATGGCAGATGACGCGGGGTTTTTAACCCGGGATCTTTACTAGGCTCTATATTGGTAACGAGTGACGCATAGCAAGTAACCATGTTCAACGTTATTTAGGCATTGTCAGTAGACAATCCAGTATCCAGCATCCAGAATCTGGTATCCGGCTCACATCCCGTTCCAGGTTGGTAAAAATGAATACTCTTTGCTGTATTTCATCATCTGTTCGGGATAATTATCCGGGTAGCTTATTGTTATATCCACAATTTCCCCGTCTTGCTCAACGGGTTGAAATTCCGGGTTGAGAAACCCGCTGAAAGGTGCAAGCTTAAGTTTCGCATAGCGTTTCAGCACCTCACGATGCAGGGCTGTGTCAACGACAACCCCATATTTTTCAACCAGCAATTTGCCCGCTTCATAGTCACCCTCTGATTTAATGCGTTGTACTTCTTTCAATAATTCCCCAAAAAGATTTCTGAGCTTTTCATAATCATTGATCCTGAAATAGGTCTTGCCGTTTCTGGAAATCCGTTCGATTACATTTTCATCCTTACCCTTTTCCATACACCATTTCGAAATGAGCTGACGGTTGCGCATGTGGGCCTGCTCGATGTTTTTCCCGGGCTGGATCCGAGTAAGCTGTGTCATTATCCCGTTCCTTATATAATGAATGTATTCGGCTTTTGCGACATCTATATTGGGGACAAGTCCCAGTTCAACCATTTTATCATCCATACTAAAATACAGGGCAAAAAGATCGGCACGTGTTTCTTCGAGCGACGACTGGTAATTCTTAAGTGCATCAGATGAAACCCCGGGTAAGAGCTGCCCCGATCCGTGACCAAGGCACTCATGCAAATCGGTATGCAGATTGCCGGCGATAAATCCATATTTTTTAACGAGGTCAATCTCTTCTTTGCCGGAACTGAATTCTTCTATAAATCCGTTACCTTGATTTGCCTGATCATAGGCGTAAGTAATATTCTCCATGGTCACCGATTTGGATCCGTATTCCTTTCTGATCCAGTCGGCATTCGGAAGATTGATTCCGATGGGTGTGTTCGGGTAACATTCTCCTCCCAACTGTGCTACGGTAATTACTTTTGCAGCAACTCCTTTAACCTCGGTCTTTTTAAATCGTTTGTCTGTTGGGGAATGGTCTTCAAACCACTGTGCATTCCGGCTGATGATCCCGGTTCGTTTGGTGGCTTCGGTATTCTTAAAATTGACCGACGATTCCCAGGTAGCTTTCAACCCGAGAGGATCGTCGTAGGTTTCAATAAAACCATTGACAAAATCCACCTCCGGCTGAAGGTCTTTTACCCAAAGAATATTATATTCATCCCAGATTTTCAGATCACCGGTCTTATAGTAATCGATCAGCTTACCAATGACTGCTTTCTGGTTGCTATCCTCAGCAACGGTTTCAGCCAATTCCAGCCAATAAACAATTTGTTCGATTGCCTGTGAATACAAACCCCCCAGTTTCCATACCTGTTCGCTGATTTTTCCATTTTCCCTGATCAGTCTTGAATTAAGTCCGTAAGATACCGGCCTCTGATCCTCCGGAACTTTAAGTGCGGTATAAAAGTTTTCTGCTTCAGCCTGGTTAATCCCTTTATAAAAATTTACCGATGAATTGATTACCAGGTCTTTATCAGGTTCAAGGCAAACTTTCTTTGGCATAATATCGGGATCAAAGATCACGGGCATCAGTTTTTCCATCAGTGCAGTAGTTGTTTCCCCTTTTTTTACAGGGAATTTGTCTTTCGCCGAATGTCCAACGAGCGTACCAAAATATTCTTTTGTGAACCCGGGAAGTATTTTGTCGGTCGAGTAATGGTGGTAAATTCCGTTTGAAAACCATATTCTTTTCAGGTATTCGGTAAACTGTGCGAAATCCTCGGATTCCCTGTCGCCGTCATATGTTTCGTATATGTTCTCCAATGTCCGCCTGATGGCCAGGTTATACATGCCATTCTGGTCAAACACGATATCCCTTCCGCACAATGCAGCCTGACTGAGGTAATAGATCAGTTTTTTCCGGTGGAGGCTCAGCCCGCTGAATCCCGGAACCTCGTAATGCAAGATACGGATATCGGCAAATTGCTCGATCGTATAAGTAAAATCCTTACCAGTATTTGAATCGTTCTTATGCATTGAATTGCAGGACATTACTATCATGGCTATGCTTGTTACACCTGTTAAAAAAGGTTTTTTCATTGGACTAAAGCAGTTGTTTGATGCTCAAAAATAAGGAGTTTACATACAAAATTCGGTACTTTTAACACAGAAAATTTACCCCATTGAAACAAATTTCAGTTTATGTGGCCTGCTCTGATTCCGGTCTATTAACCTGACTTGGTTATCAGGCTGAATATACATACAGGAAAACAGGTTAGGGGAGGCGGGGTTCTTCTGAGGTTGCAACAGGTATTTCCGGTTCCGGCAACAGGTTCTTTTTATTGATCTTGTTTATCGTTTCCACGAGCGGTTCTTCGGGAAGGATTATATTGTCTTCTCCCCAAAAATCCTCATCGGTTTCCACAATCTGCTTCACCAGGATATCATCGGGTTTTGAGACTTCCTTGAATTTAAACCGCTCATTCACATTGGCTGTGTCTTTATCGGTGATCACGTACTCCGATTTTGATGTAAAAATCGATGACATTTTGTTCCTTCTTTTGCGCTTATAATCACTCTTCACATAAATTCTTACTTCACTCATCACATAGTCGAGATTCCACCGGTCACCGGTTTTCCGGTAATTCACCTTGTATTCCGCCGACAACGGTTTTACCTTCACAGAATGAGGGGTTCGTATAATATAAAGATCACGGGCAAAGTCAAGGCTTTTGGGACTCAGCTCAAATTCCACATTTACTATTGCCAGTGATTCTTTGTCAATATAGATCTTTCCTGTATAGCACGGGTAATCGAAAATATCTTTCTGATCAAACCGGATTATATATACCGGCAAACCACGGTATCTCGAGATCTTATCGAGTTTATAGGAATAATAATCAAAATAATCCTTATCAAGAAAATTGATGCCGTATTTTACAAGATCGAGCCTGAAATTATTATACAATCCACCTTGTACAATATAATTAATGTATTCCTGAGAAGCTATGTTGGAGCCCTTTCTACCCTTTTCAATTTTAATCTGGTCGTTCCTAAAGGATAAATACGGTTCTTTATAGATCTTTAGCAGCGCTTCGGACAGTGAAATGTATATGTTGTCTTTTTTGGTGGATTCCCTGAAAAACGCAGTAAGCAGACAGGGTTTTTCATCGTAATTGGTTTTTATGTTATCCAATGCTTTCCTGATCAGATCAAGCGGCTCAATAGGAGAAATTCTTACCTCTTTGATGCTGAGAATCTCCGGAATTAATTTTATGGTAATAAAGGTGCTGTCGATGCTGTTCATTGGTATTTTAACCGGCTTGTAACCCAGGCTTGAAATACAGAGTGTATCGGTTTCCCGGCACGTTTTAAAGTTCAACATAAATTTTCCGTTGTTGTTGGAAATAGTACCCATGTTTCTGTTCAGCATGAAAATATTGGCAAATTCCAGGGGTTCATTGGTTCCTTTTTCAAGAACCTGTCCGGTGATTTTTTGCAGTTTATTGACATCCGATTTCAGGTAGGGAACCAGTAGTATTTTATCTTTTTTAGGGTAAAACCGGATAAGGTCATCTTTGAAGATCTCATTCAGGAAAGCCTGTACTGTTTGCTTGTTGTTTCCGAGTTCGATGATCTTGTTTAGCGGTATAACTGAACTGTAGGTGAAGGTAAATCCGCCGGAAGTGCTTATTTCATCGAGGATTTTCTCGATGGTTCCTGAAGTCGATTTGATTTTAACCCGTTTGTCAAGCAACGATCGCTGCGAAAAGCCATTACCTGCAGCCAGCATCAGAAATAAAGCAATCAGCAGAATACACTTGTATTTCCGGTTACCTGTTGTCATGTCATTCTAGTTAGGGTTAGGCAGGAAAACAATCTCCTAAATTTAGTTATTTTCTTATAATTATATATTCAGGTGCATTATCAATTTTTAGTGATGTTGTAAGCGCTATTTCTTTCAAAATCTCATTTAAAGGCTGGTTGTCGAAAACTCCGGTTATGCTGTCGTGAATGCTGGTCTGAATGATAAGCTGTTTATCAAAGTAATCCGCAATAGTATTGAGTGCATCAGTTGTGGGCGTTTTTATAAATTCAAACCTGCCGGTTTTCCATGTAAGAAAATTCAAGTCGTCATTGGTTCCGTAAATAATTTTTTTCGTGGCAGCATTGAATGATGCGGTTTGGTTTTTTGAAAGATCTACGCCATTTTCTTTGTTTTCTTTCTCAAAAAACCTGACTTTGCCTGAAAGAACGGTAACCTTAACGGTTGATGTATCCTCCCTGATATTCAGTTTGGTGCCAACTACCTGAATGGTGGAGGCGCTGGTATTGATGGTAAAAGGATGCTCGGTATCCCTGCTTACATCAAAATAGCCTTCACCCCTCATGGTGATTACGCGGTTTCTGATGCCAAATGCTGATGTGTAAGTCAGGTAGGAATTCCTGTTTAATGTGACCTGCGTGCCATCAGGAAGTTCAACCGTTTTTACCGCGTCGGTCGTGAATTCAGAGATCTTTTCTGCCTTCTGTGTGGATGAAACAACAAAATAAAGGCCATAAACCAGGCCTACAGCTACAACAATAACAGCAGCTGCCCTGATTAAATATTTCCATGCAGGTATATGATGAACCCGGAGGGAGTACTTGGGTTTGAACCTGTTCCGTATCAGGTACCAGTCAGTGGTCTCATCGATCTCATCGAATTTACCGAGGAATACCGATGTTTCCCAAATCTTTTTGTACTGTTCTATTTTTTCACGGTTTTTTGAGCTGACCTTCATCCACTGTTCAATCTGTTCTTTATCTTTAGCCGAAACTTCTGTGGCAAGATACCTGACGATGAAATCTATATCCATTTGAAGAATGATTTTCTTTTTTTCAATCCTATGACACATATAATTGTATAAACACGTATTTCGTAATACAATTCAAAAAAGGCAATATTGTAAAACACACTCTGGTTCATAAGTAGTTAACCAGCTTTTTACGAAGTGTTTTCATGGCTTTGCTTATTTGTGTTTCAACTGTTCTTTTTGAAAGATGGAGCTGTTCAGCAATTTCATGATTGCTCAATCCGTCAAACCGGTTCATTTTGAATATTTTTCTGCATTGGCCGGGCAGTTTCTCGATCTCGGAATATATTCTGTGTTCAAGTTCATTACGGTTCATTTCATCATCCACGACTGAAGAGAACTCGGTAAGATCATCCCTGATGATCTGGTGATGATGATCCCTGATGTTTATATGATTGATATGGTTCAGGCAGCTGTTATATACAGCTTTGTAAAGATATGACTTGAACGAGGTATCAATATGCAATGCATACCTTTTTTCATAGATCCTCACAAACACTTCCTGAACGATTTCTTTGGCCACATCAAGATCATTGATCATTTTATTGGCATAATAGGTTAGCGGCGGATAATATTCAAGAAAAATACCGCGGTAGAATTTCTCATCGCCCGCTTTCAGCTTTTCAAGAATTATGTCCAGTTTATTGTTCAAATTCAAACCATTTAAATGGCCTAAAATTAGCAATTAATACTCGTTAAGGCAAATTCAATGCTGCATGCTTTTTGATTTTATCCTGTTTTTTATTGATCAGGGGTATTGTAAAATATTTTGAATACCTTAATTTCGTGCCGTATATGAAACTTTTTCAAGTATGATCATTGAATCAAGGGCATACGCCAGAGCGGGATTGCTTGGTAATCCCTCGGACGGTTATTACGGGAAAACGATCTCAATAATTATCAGAAACTTTGGAGCCATCGTTTCGCTGTATGAATCCCCGGAGCTTGTCATTGAACCCCAGGAGGTCGATCGCAATGCATTCAGGAACATACACCACCTTGTTGAATCAGTTAACCTTACAGGATATTATGGCGGT
The DNA here is from genome assembly GCA_964503885.1 of uncultured Bacteroidales bacterium. Taxonomy (GTDB): domain Bacteria; phylum Bacteroidota; class Bacteroidia; order Bacteroidales; family UBA10428; genus CAZDCD01. The sequence continues at coordinate 68,049 of CAZDCD010000015.1, read as the reverse complement.
GATCGTCTGATTAAGGCCGCTATTAAGACATTTCATGAAAACTGCCTGAACCATTCCATCAGGTTGACGAACAAGAATTTCACGATCCGTTACCAGTCGTCGATACCCCGGCAAGTAGGATTGGCAGGTTCAAGTGCCATTATTACGGCCACTATGCGTGCCCTGATGCGTTTTTATGATGTGGATATCCCGATGCCTGAGCTCCCTTCGGTCATTTTATCGGCCGAAGTTGAAGAGCTGGGTATCAATGCAGGGCTTCAGGACAGGGTCATCCAGGTATACGAAGGTTGTGTGTATATGGATTTCAATAAGAAATACCTTGAAAAAAACCGGCATGGAAAATATATTGCCATTGATCCGCAGAATCTTCCAAGGTTTTACCTCGCCTACAAAACCCAACTTGGGAAAGTCTCCGGCAAAGTACTGAATACCATAAAACAGCGGTATGACAGCGGTGATGAACTTGTCTGCTCAACGCTTGCAGAGATAGCCTCCCTGGCCGACAAAGGTAAGGAGGTCATTAACAATCGCAATTATGCACTGCTGAACGAACTGATCAATCTGAATTTTGACCTGAGGTGCAAGATCATGAACATATCCGGCAGCAATCTCGAAATGGTTTCTGTTGCAAGAAACTGTGGTGCGTCTGCCAAATTTTCAGGCTCCGGAGGAGCCATCATAGGGATGTATACCGATAATGAAATGTTGAACAAGCTAGTGGTCAACCTTAAAAAAATTAAGGCACGAGTAATTAAACCTTATATTATTTAGTTATGGTTAAAAAAGCGGTTATTCCGGCTGCAGGCTTTGGCACACGCTTCCTGCCGGCGACGAAAGCCCAGCCAAAAGAAATGCTTCCGATTATTGATACGCCCGTTATACAGTATGTCGTTCAGGAGTGTGTGGATGCTGGTATTGAGGATATCCTTATTATTTCCGGTAAGGGAAAACGATCGATCGAAGACCATTTCGACCGGAATATTGAGCTCGAAACCCGGATTCAGGAGAAAGAAGATGAAGTAATATATACCCAGCTCAGGCATATCGAAGAGATGGCGAACATTCACTTTATCAGGCAGAAAGAGTTAAATGGATTGGGAGATGCGATATATCATGCACGCTTTCACTGCGGTAATGAGCCGTTTGCGGTGCTGCTGGGCGATACGATCATCGATTCTGTAATCCCCGTTACACAACAATTGATTGACACATACGAACAATACAGGCAAACGGTAATTGCCGTTGAAACAGTTCCGATGGAAAAAGTATCGAGGTATGGTATTGTCGGGGGACAAAAAATAAGCGATAAGCTGATGCAACTCAACGAGCTGATCGAAAAACCATCGGTAAAGCAGGCGCCTTCGAATCTGGCTATTGCAGGCAGGTATATCCTTACTCCCGAGATTTTCGGTGCCCTGGAAAAAACACCCAGAGGTAAGGGAAACGAAATTCAGCTCACCGATGCACTGCGGCTATTGATGAAAAGCGAAAATATGATTGCCCAGACCATTGAAGGCAAACGTTACGATATCGGTAATAAACTCGATTTTCTGAAAACAACCGTGGAATTTGCGCTGAAACGCCATGAATTTGCCGTGCCCTTCAGGGAATTTCTCAAACAAATTGTCAAAGAAATAGGGAGCAAAGAATAATCTTTCTGGAAGAATATGAAGAATCTGACGTAAATGAATTTTTTTTAATCATGCTAGAAGAAATACCTGATTTCTTTGAGTTAAATAAAAATTTACAACTGTTTATATTCCATTATATTAGTCATTTTCTCTGTTTGAAAAAAATTTAATTAATGGACATTTACGCAACGCCATCGTTTTGCCTTGATTACTCCCTTCGGTCGTGAGAATAGTTCTTTTGCCTTGTCCCGATAAAGAACCCTGTATGTTTTGGTTTTCAAAACCTTACAAGTTCTAAATCGGGATTGATCCTTTTCTCATCCAAGGAGAAAAGGATAAGATTAAGTGATGGAAAATTCTAAAAGATTGAGCGTTACTGAAGATTTTCATAAGATAACCTTTAAATCCGTCAGTAATGAAACTCACATTATTTAAAAGTTTGGTCTGGTCTATGCAAACCAGGGCAAGGAAATAATATGCAATCTGTCCCTAAGCCTTTTATCTGGGATGATCGATACACTTGATTATCTCTCTGCCTTCGATATGGAGGAAAGATAATCTGGCAGGTTCCATACGGGAGGTCCTGGAATAAGTCGTTTGCGGAATCGAGATGCACGCCTACAGTCGAAAATGACCGTGTGTATGTGTTAAGCGGACAAGGAGAGATTTCATATATCGATGCGGCAAACGGTAAACAAATCTGGGGGATGGAGGCCTTTAAACATTTCGAAGGAAAACATGGTGAATGGGGTATTTGTGTATCGCTTTTAATCGTTGACGACAAAGTAATATATACACCGGGCGGATCCAGAACAACCATGGTCGCCCTGGACAAAAGCGCGGGGAGAATGACCTTTCAGGGCTCATCCGGTAATAAGCGACAAAATACTTTACATCAGGCACGGAAATGTGTTGATGGTGTATTCGATTCAGGAATAGATTTGTGCCTTGCTATCAGACAAGTACCCCTTTTTATAACGCTTTTTTCATAGTAATTGAAGTGCCGCCTTCTTTTACGGCTTCAAATCCTTTCCTGAGATATAAGTTCAGGGCAGGGTTCAGCTTATCCACATTCAGTGACAGAAAATGAATGTGCTGTTTCCGCGCCTCATCACAAAGGCAGTCAAGCAGCCAGCTTCCGACCCCTATATTCCGGTATTCGGGCTTCACAGCCATGCTGATTTCAGGAATTGTATCAGAAATAAAACCATACCCGGGATCCGGTTCGTCGAATAACCTGCACCAGGCAGCACCTGCAAGGTTATCCCTGACATCTGCCACAAATGCTATATCTCCCATTCGTCCCCAGTTCCTGTAATATTTCGACAATTCGGGCCGGTCGACTATTGATTCCGGCAACGGACCTGAATCCGAGCGTATAAATATTGCCGCATAGAGCATTTCCCGCAGGAAATACAGTTCATGATCCTGCAGCATCCTGATGTTGCATTTCATATCGCAAAAATACGAACTTCTTTATAAAAGGGTATGCTATACCGCCTGCATGCAGGTAAGCATTGCCCTGGGCATTCGGGGATAAATCGGTCTCCATGTTTCCTGCATAATTATTTAAATTGAATTCAAATTAATGCAGGAAATGGGATTTATGTCAGGAATAATTATATTTGTGGGAAACAACAATAGGTGTTTAATTTCCAATTTAGTAGAGCGACATTGTATTGGTACTTCTGTTGTTGCCTGTAAACAACAACATGTTGTACATCAGAATATTTATAAGGCATGTTGTTGCAACATGCCTTTTTTTATAACATAAACCTAAAACAAAATAACGATGACCAGAATTCGCAAAATTTACCTCACTGAGGATGAAATGCCAAGGAAGTGGTATAACCTGGCTGCCGACATTAAGGTTGAGCCCTTTATGAGTCCCGATGGGCCTGTCCCTCCCGAAGCCTGGGGACCGGTTTTTCCTATGAATCTTGTTGAACAGGAATACAGTACGCAGAGGTGGATTGACATTCCGGAAGGGATATTGGATATTTTAACGCGTTGGAGGCCCTCTCCGCTGCATCGGGCGTATAACCTTGAGGAAGCCCTGGACACACCGGCCAGGATATTTTACAAAAACGAAAGCTTGTCGCCGGCCGGCAGCCATAAGCCCAACACCGCTGTGGCTCAGGCATGGTATAATAAAGAGTTTGGGATTAAAAGACTGTCTACCGAAACTGGTGCAGGGCAGTGGGGTAGTGCGCTTGCATTTGCCTGTTCACTTATCGGGCTCGAATGCAAAGTCTTTATGGTGAGGGTCAGCTTTGATCAGAAACCGTACAGAAAACTGATGATGCAGACCTGGGGGGCCACCTGTGTGGCAAGCCCGAGCACAGAAACCCAGGCAGGCAGAAGTATCCTGGAGCAATTTCCTGATACCCCTGGAAGTCTGGGTATAGCCATCAGTGAGGCTATCGAAGCGGCAGTTACGGATAAAAGCGGACAAACACGGTATTCACTGGGTTCGGTGCTAAATCATGTGATGATGCATCAGACCATAATAGGGTTGGAAGCCAAAAAACAATTAGAAAAAGCAGGTATAAAAAAGCCGGATATTGTTATTGCCTGCGCGGGCGGGGGAAGCAACTTTGCCGGTCTTTCGTTTCCTTTTGTTTACGATAAGATCAACGGGGCTTCCATTGAAATTATTCCGGTAGAACCGGCTTCGTGTCCGACGCTTACCAGGGCACCCTATGTATATGACCATGGAGATACCGCAAAAATGACACCGCTTGTCGCCATGCATTCGCTGGGACATGCATTTGTTCCTCCCCCGATCCATGCAGGAGGCCTGAGGTATCATGGTATGGCTCCTCTTGTCAGCAAGGCTGCGGTAGAGGGGTTAATTTCCCCCAGGGCAATTCACCAGCTCGAATGCTATGAGGCCGGTATCCTGTTTGCCAAGACCGAAGGAATCATTCCCGCCCCGGAAACTACACATGCCATCGCTGCTGCCATCCAGGAAGCAAAAAAGGCAAAAGAAGAAAGAAAGGAGAAAGTGATCCTCTTTAATTTCAGCGGACACGGCTTATTGGATCTGACCGGTTATGACAAATACCTCACCGGACAGCTTGAAAACTATGACCTGCCCGAAGAGGTCATTGCCAAGAATCTTGAAGCGATCAAAGATTATCCGAAACCGCAGGCTACAAAATAACAGGTTGAAACATAAAAAAAAGTCCCGGAAACCCGGGACTTTTTCGTTGGCACAAATTGAGGAAAAACACAGCAGGATTATATATTGTATGCATTTTCACCGTGTTCGTATACATCAAGACCTTCTTCTTCAATGACCTTCTCAACCCTGAGTCCGTGTAATGCCTTGATAATGCCGAATAACAGCATTCCCATACAGAATGCCCACAATCCGATTGTAACCACTCCTGTTGCCTGGATGCCCAGCTGTTTAAAACCACCGCCATAGAATAATCCAAGGCCTACATCTTTACTGGTTGAAAACAGGCCTACAGCCAATGTTCCGAAAGCACCGTTAACCCCATGAACAGATACTGCACCCACAGGATCATCGATCTTAAGCACCTGGTCAATGAATTCAACACTGAAGACAAGGAGAATACCGGCAAGCAATCCGATAATAACTGCCCCTGAGGGACTTACAACCGCACAGGGGGCAGTTATTGCCACCAGACCGGCCAATGCGCCGTTCAAAGATAAACTTAACGATGGTCTTTTGAACCTGAGCCATGCTATGCACATTGCCGATACTGCCCCTGCTGCAGCAGCCAGGTTAGTTGTAATGAATATTCTGGAGATGGCCACAGCATTGTCATTGCCTGATGCCGCCAGCTGTGATCCGGGGTTGAACCCGAACCATCCGAACCAGAGAATGAATACACCCAAAGTTCCATAAGTAAGGTTATGTCCGGGAATTGCATTGGCTTTTCCCTTGGTGTATTTTCCGACGCGCGGCCCCAGCATAATTGCGCCTGCCAGGCCTATCCATCCACCAACCGAATGAACAACGGTTGATCCGGCAAAATCATGAAAACCAAGGCTCGATAACCACCCGCCGCCCCATACCCAGTGACCGGATATCGGATAAATGACCAGTGAAATCAATATACTATATATAACATAAGCAGAAAACTTGGTTCGTTCTGCCATTGCACCGGAAACAATTGTTGCTGCTGTTGCAGCAAAAACCGTCTGGAAGATCAGGCTTGCATAATCAGGTAATCCATTAATGGCGTTACTTGTAAAAAACAAGCTGGGTTTACCGATTATACCGGCTATATCGCTGCCGAACATTAATGTGAACCCTATAGCCCAGAAAAAGATTGAACCGAATGAAAAATCCATCAGGTTCTTCATGAGGATATTGGCCGTATTTTTCGACCGGGTAAAACCCGCTTCCACCATAGCGAAACCTGCCTGCATAAAGAATACAAGTGCGGCAGTTATGAGTACCCATATGGTATCAATTGATACAGAGATTCCCTGCAGTGAACCGGAGATCTCAGTTATTTTGGTTATTGCTTCATCCATTTTTTTAGATTTTAAATGTTACTTAATACCAGATTATTCCTCTCCTTCGATATAGAGAGATTTATCTCCTTTTTCTGCAGTCCGGATGCGGTAGGCATCATTGATATCTGAAATAAATATCTTTCCGTCACCTATTGCTCCGGTCTTTGCCGCCTTTAAAATGGCGTTAACAGCGGGATCTACGTACTTTTCACGACAGTAGATCGATATCAGCATCCGTTCAATCGTACTGGTATCATACACAACTCCGCGGTAAACACGTTCCTGACGTGCTTTACCTACTCCACGGACTTCCCAGAAGGAAAAGAATTCAATACCGGCTTCATTCAAGGCTTCTTTTACCTCGTTGAACCTGGTTTTCCGTATTATAGCTTCGATTTTTTTCATATTCGTGATTGATTTGAAGGTTATTCACTATTTTTTCTGACGGTATTTACCAGAATAAATACCGCTCGGCCATCAAGAATTGATTTCTAGAATGAAAAGCCCACGACCACATAGAGCTGTTCCTTATCGGGATTCAGGATTACCGAGCCGCTCACCGGGATCGAAAATTTATCATTAATGGCAATCTCCTTGCTGGTACCAATGCCTATATTGCAGACATTAAACTCACCGTCTGAAGTATGCCATCCATCACCTGCACCAACAAAGATGTTAAACGATGTGAAATCGTAACCGGCTTCAAAATACTTATCACCACCCGCTGAAGCAGCTCCCCCTGCTTCGTTCAGGATGTAATTTGCGCTCAGGCTCAGTCCCCCGACTGCAAAACCTGCGTTTATTTCAAACGCGTGGCTTCCTGTGGTATCCGAATAGTCGAAATACATCAGACCGGGATAGTAGTAATCGGTGACCCCCAGGCTTAGACCGAACGGAAATGAGTACGATGCATAAAGGTCAGCTTCTGCTGCTTCAGACGACGTGAAACAGTAAGAACCCCATGCCCCGATTTCAAAATTACCGGCTGTAAAGCTCACCGATGGTTGAATGGCAGGACCAACTCCGAACTTGGTGCCACGCCAGATGTAATTGCTGACAACGTCAGCGCCCGTGTTAAAACTCGGACCGGTTTCTTCTTCCTGTGCTTTTACTCTGGTTGCCGCAATCAGAAATAGTGCAACCATGCTCATTGAAAGGATACTGTAAATTTTCATACGAATAAAATTTAAATTATTAATTGATTGACACTACAAATATATAATAAAATTTTTAATACCCCATAATAATATATGTATAAATTTAATTAAAATATAAAATAAGATCATAGACCCATTTAAAAATGGGGTTAATGATTAAAAAAAATAAAAATAGTGAAACTTACCCCATATCACATATTGATTAATACTAAAAGAATTTTGGATTAAATACTGAAAATTTGAAAGTTTACCGCAATTTTTCGGCCGTCCCTGTTCTTCATTTTAGCAAAGGAATTGCATGCCGGATATGCAATAATATATTTGCAGCATCTGCAGTAAGACAAATCCGGATATTCAAAAGTATTCGCTGATAAGAAACAAAGGAATGCTGGGAAGATGGACAAAATTGCGATAAGCCGGAAAGTGTAAAAACAGGCAATAGCTGTGAAGACCAGGAATGCGATATTCAATTTTAAGGTACTGTTACTTGTGGATCAAGTGATAACCAGATGCAACCAGTTCCATATCGGATCAGTGTAACTACAGGTATAATAAATTGATGCTACCGGAGGCCACTGGAATGATTATGGTCGATGACCAACATAAGTTCATTCATCATTATTATTGTCTTTTATATGCCGGAGTAGGGAAAAAGACATCGCGACTGCAAGGGGTGTATTTTTATCCGGATGTTACTTCGTTTCCCGGCTTTTGGGGAGGTGTTGGCTGATCATTCAGCAGGTAGTGTTTGGCAAATTCTTTTGAAATATAGTTATCATAGTTCAGGCAAACATGTGTGGCGAATTCCACTGCTGTATTCACGAGTTGTTCCCATGATTCTTTGTTGATGTTCTCAAGATCTTTATATTGTATCTTTTGCTTATAAAGAGAATATACAATACCGGCATTGAAACTGTCTCCGGCACCGATGGTGCTCTTCGGTTCAATCAGTTTTACATCAAAATCAGCCGAAAAGTGGGGTGTTTTGAGGTACACACCCTTTCTGCTTGCGGTATAAAGTAAATTGGGTACAAGTTTAATTACCGATTCGTAGGTTTCATCGGCATTGTTTGCACCGAAAATAAATGAAAAATCTTCGTTCGAACCGCGTAAGATATCGGCATGTTTGATGTTGTCAATGATCAGCGGTTTCAGGTTTTGCAGCTCATGAAGCTGGATTTTTCTGAAATTGGGATCATAAATTACGATAGCTTTTCTTTTATTGGCTTGTTTGATAAATTCCATGAGCTTGTACCTGACTTCATAGGTGATGGCGTACATCGAACCGAAAAGAACGATATCATTTTCCTGTATTTCGGGAAAATTGATGTTCAGTCTTTTCTGAGGATAGATCTTATAAAAATCATAGCTGGCATCACTGTATTCGTTTAGAAAAGCGAGGGCAAGTGCAGATTTTCCATCATAGTACCTATACACGTAATCAGTAATCACACTGTTTTCTTTCAGGAAAAGGTCAATAAAATTCCCGACCTCATCCAGTCCGTATTCACCGATGAAATAAACAGGCAGCCCCAGCCTTCCCAATGTAACTGCACTGTTCAGGCATGCTCCTCCTGCTTTTGCCGTAAAGGGCATATGGTTTTTAAAAAGAATATCCAATACTGTTTCCCCGATTGCATAAATTTTTCTCATCGTGCTTGATTTAATTCACTATATGAACGAATTTCTCGACTTATGGCCCAGGTAGCCTCCGTGATGCCTTTTGGCATAGTCCTGTGCTGTAAATCCAATTTTTTTCATCATAAGTACTACCAGTACATCTCCGATTACGGTCATGGCTGTGGTTGATGTCGTTGGGGTAAGACCGAGCGGACACACTTCAGCCGGATTTCCGGTGAAAATCACAGTGCTGGCCAGGCGGCTCAGTTCACTGTCGGGATTTCCTGTAATCAGTATAAAAGGTATGTCCGGCACAATATGATGAGCAAGGTTCACCAACTCGATTATTTCCCGGGTCTTACCTGAATTTGAGATCAGCATCATCACATCGTTCTTCTGTATGATCCCCAGGTCGCCATGCTGGGCATCACTCGGATGCAGAAATACTGCAGGCGTTCCGGTTGAACTGAACGTAGTGGCTATGTTGTTGGCTATCTGGCCCGCCTTTCCCATGCCGCTTGCAATAAGTTTTCCATTCTTTCCGTGAACTGCCTTGTAGATGATCTCAATAGTTTTTTCAATTGCATCGTTTACCGGAATCTTTTTTATGGCTTCGGCTTCAGCATTCAGCAGTTGGTGTATTTCTTCATTCATGAATAAACAATGTTTACTTTAAAGCAATAAGTAACGGTTATTTTGTTCCCATTATTACGTCTACCTGATTCGTATCATTTGCCTGGTCAATGAAAATCAGGTTATTATCAATGGATTTCCCATTCAATATAATTTTTGCCACACCTTTCTCTACTCCGCTCCGGTTAATAATGGTAATCGTGAATCTTTTGTTCCTGAACGTCCTTTCAACAGTCAGTTCTTTCCATTCAGCCGGTATGCAGGGGTCAATCCGCAGTCCTTCATAGTCAGGCCGGATCCCCAGAATGTATTGTGAGATGGCATAAAATGTCCACGTTGCCGAACCACTCAGCCAGGGCAACCGTGAGGTGCCGTATTTCGGACTGAATTTGCTGTGTGTGGACTGGCAAACCACATAAGGTTCTATTTCCCTGATCTCCGCTTTTGAGTTGTAGGCCGCGGGAAGATAGGCACGAAGGTATTGATAGGCCCTGTTTCCCCTGCCAAGCATTGCTTCCGCGATTACCGCCCATCCCTGTGTGTGGATGAATATTCCTCCATTCTCTTTCAGTCCGGGATTGAAAAGTTGTGCCCTTACAATAGTATAATCCGTGTCGGTGTATGGGGGATCACACAGGGCTATGCCGTAACCGGTAAAAAGGTATTTAAATACATTATCCATTGCAGTTTTTGCCTGATCATTCTGTGCAGCCTTGCTGATCACGGCCCATGCCTGTGGATTCAGGTAGATCTTACCTTCATTGCATTCTTTTGAACCGAATTTCATTCCATCCTGCCTGTATCCTCTCATGAACCAATCCCCGTCCCATGCATATTTCTGCAAATTATTATCAAGATTTTCAAGATTTTGCTTGCCCCATTGTACTTCTTCTGTTTCCTTTAGCAGTTGCGCAATCTCAATATATTCACTAAGAGCATAACGCAGCTGCAGTGCAACAAAAACCGATTCTCCGTTCTTTCCGAATTTCAGGCAATCGTTCCAGTCGGCTCTAAGTCCGAAGGGCATTCCATGTTTGCCGCTCCGTTCTAAGCTGAATTCAATGGCCCGCCTTAAATGGCCGAACACCTTGGCTTCTCCCTTGTCGGAAAACGGAAGTACTTTCCTGTAAAAATCAATATCCCCGGTTTCCTTTATATATGCGGGCACTGCATTGAACAGCCACAACGAGTCGTCGGACCTGTAGTCATCTTCGGCCGGCGCCGGTTCATGTCCCGGATTATGATGGAAGGGCAGCACAACAGGCATGGCACCTCCCGTCGAAACCTGGCCTGTAATCATCAGTTCAAGCCTCTGTCCCGCTTCTCCGGGAATGGCATGAAGCACGCCAAGAAAATCCTGGACTGTGTCGCGGAAGCCAAGCCCGTCGCGGTCGATCCCCGAATAGATCAGACTGGCAGCACGTGACCAGGCAAAAGTAATCAGACTGTTATAGATCCCCCATGTATTTATCGTGCTGTTGAGTTCCTGATCGGGGGTAATGGCATGAAATCCCTGCATCCGGGAATGCCAGTATTCTTTGAGTTTGTCAAGTTCCAGATCTGCTTTTTTGATGTTTGAGAACTCATCTGCTGCAGCCCTGCCTTCTTCTGCTGCTTTACCTATACCCATGATTACCAGAAATCCTTTGGATTCCCCGGGTTGCAGTTCAAAATCGGTCTGCAGGCAGCCGCACGGATTGTCGCCATACCCCTCGGTTCCCGAACATTTGCCGTTTTCGACCGTAAGCGGGTTTGCATAGGTACGGTATGGTCCAAGAAAGGCGTCACGATCGGTATCAAATCCAGATACTTCGGTCCCTGCCAGTGCCTGAAACGTATGCCTTCCCTGGTCTTTCTCCTTAAAATTATCAGGCATATGCGGAATGTTCACATTGGTACCGTGATCAATGATACCGTTAATGCACCTCATGGTAGCAATATACTGCACATACTGTATGTTCAGCAGATCGTCAACGGCATTCCATGTTCCGGCATATTCGGTATAAGTGAATGATGAAAGCTTGCGTAATTTTTTATCGTTATTTGTTATGGTAACTTTCCAGATCTCAAACAGCTTGTTTAACGGTACAAAATAGGTGACTTCCGATACGATTTTTCTGTATTCCGATGCAATAACAGTATAAGCCGTACCATGCCGGCAAACTGATTTGTATGTATCAAATGGTTTTCCTACCGGCTGCCAGGAAGCCGACCAGTAATCGTGTGTTTCCTGGTCGTGGAAATAAAGGTATCGGCCGGGTTGGTCCATAGGTATGGAATTAAACCTGATGCGCATGAACCTCCCCATTCCGCCGGATTTCATGAAACTGTATCCGCCGGCATTATTCGTAATGATAGCACCATATTCGGTTGATCCCAGATAATTACTCCATGATTTGGGCGTATCCGGCCTGGTTATAACATATTCTTTTGCAGTATCATCGAAATATCCGTATCGCATGAAGCGTAACTTGAGTTAAAAACGCAAATATATGAAAACAGCCGCATCTGTGAAGCAAAAAAGAGAAATGGATCGATTTTTATGAAGAAGGATAGGGAAGATCGTTGCGGATCATGCTGCCGGAGACAGCATTTATAAAAGAGGAGAGTGCATATTTCATAAACCTTTACAGTTGCGGAAAAATCAGATCGAATCCATTTCACGACTTCATCACGGGTACTCATGTTCTCTCTGTTACCTGTTCCAATTGCCCGATTGTTTTCCGGTTAATTTGTCTATTGATAATTGCAGCACCACCACCGAATCGACCTGTTTCTTATCAAAGCTTATTGATGCAGGTGCTCCGTTATGGCGCATGATAATCTCAAGTCCTTTCTGCTTTTGAAGAAAATCGGTGAGTATTGATACTGTTCCGTATCCGACAATTGAACGGTACGTCGTCGCCCATTTGCATGCTTTTTCGTTTATTACTATTTCAACATGCTGCTCTATTTCAAAGCACACTCTCGGATTTTTTCGCAACAGGTCAATTTTTTTCCCTTTCGGAGCGGAATGAATGTATATGTAATTGTTCTCATACCCATAATTAAAGGGCAGAATATACGGCAATTCAGAATCAATCATGGCAATTCTGCAAATCCCGGATTGCTTTAATATATCTTCAAGAATTGATTTATCTGATATTTCCTGGTTTGTTTTCCTCATTTAATTTTATATGTATTTATGCATGCATTCTCCGGTTATTTTTCAGCGATAACCAGCATTTCAAAATCTTCGGTTGTTAATTTGTCATTTCTCGAAAATGCTCCGAGTTTAGCTCCAGATATGTTAACATGCTTGTATCCAAGCGATCTTAATAACCAGCTTATTTCACTGGGTACATAATACCTCTCGTTACATTCAAGTGTTCTTATCTTTCCTGAATCGTCTTCAACTTCGGTGATATTATAGTCCCGGAACGACATTAAATCAAAACTGTTGCTACGATATGTCGCATTAACGTCATCAGCATTTGAAGCACAAAATTTTTCAACTGAGTGGTATAGGGGAAAAAGACCGTTCAGGGTTGTAAATATAAATTTCCCTTGTGCATTAATTGACTTTGTCACACTTTTCAGTATTTCAAAGTTCATTTCATCAGTTTCCATCAATGGAAACCCTCCCTCACAGAGCATTATGGCAGCATCAAATTCATTGGTAAAAGGCAATTTTCTCGCATCGTGCTTAATAAAATCAATATGTAGGTTATTTTTATCTGCTTTTTCCCTTGCTCGTGCAAGCTGTGTCTCTGACAAGTCAATTCCGGTTACGATATATCCTCTTTTCGACAATTCTATTGCATGCCTTCCTGTTCCGCATCCCACATCGAGTATCTTTAAAGACTTGTTGGATTTGAATTCTTTTTCAATAAAATCACATTCACCGACAGTTCCTTGTGTGAAAATTTCATTATCGTATTTCTGACCATAATTCTCAAAAAGGATTTCGTACCATTGCTTTTTATTCATAGATTCATCATTTAGAAATTGTCAATTATTCTGTTATCTGGTTTTCCTGCAAGATATACAACTCCTAAAATATATTTAACAATCAGGATAAAACCATATATCATCTGGCATTCCATATGGATCAACAATTCTTAACCAGCCCGTAAATATTTCAATGCATTCTTCTGTAACCTGCACTTCTTCGCATGTTATTTCAATACCTTGTTTTAATTCACAGACGGAAACCTCAATCCAATGGCCTTTTCGTCGAATAAAATCAACCATTGTGTATTGAGTATCTTTAAGTTTTGTAATGACTTCACCATCCAAGGATGGGCTTTTCCTCAATCTGTAATTGTCAAAGCCATATACATATGGACCATACCAATTGTTAATTATTTCCTGCACCCAGTCATTTGCTTTAAATAGCTTTTCATCCAATTCTATCCATGCACCACCCTCAACTGTATTTGCCAGTATTTTTAAGTAATTTTCCTTTTTGTCATAGTATGTCAGATGATAAGTACTTAGTTGATATCCATTGCCATAATATTCACAACTATCGATGTTATTTGTATTCCAATATCTTACAGCATAATATTTTGAATCTTTCAGGGGCTCCAATGGATATTTATAAGATGGAAATTTCTTACCGTATAGGTCATTGATTTCAAAACCCGGTCCATTTTCTCCATTGGCAGGCCGTATTCTGCAATTTCCGATAATTTCACCTTCAATACTACGATAAATTGGAATTTTTATTGAGTCAACATATTCATTTATAGTATAATTTAAGGCAATAAATCCTTTCGGTTCAACTCCGGAAAGTAGTTTAGAATAACCAAATAGTAATAGATAGCATATAATTCTTGTCATGTCGGTCAATTCTGGTTTTAGTACGCACAATGTTTAAGTGTAACAGTAGTATGGATTTGCGAAGCGGTTCACTGTCGTCCAGAAAAAACCTTGCTGCGGGAGACAACCTTTGGTAACCCACTGAATCCCTTATTACTGATACACTGTGAGTCGCTCTATTTTGTTTTATCTATCCATCCATAGTTTAAAATCAGCAACTCTTTATCTACTCAAAAGTAATACATCTTTGTCAGTCCAGTTTTTGAGCGTTAGCTTTAATCTGCTCGAGGAATAAGCCGAAATCTCTTGAATTGACAAATTAGCTATAATAAAGGTTGCGATATTTAAAAGTATTATGGCTGGTACAATCCGTTTGTTAATTTGTGTCTTGCTATAAGTTTTAGCTTTGTTTAAAACATATCTTACCAGATAATTTATGCAGGCTCCCGTTAAGAAAATAACAACCATGGGTACTATTGCAGAAGGGTCTAAAGCATTTCCTGTTTGATTATATTTCAATATCATTCCTGCTGCTAAGCTAAAAGAAATTAAAATAATAAAGTAAAAAAACCAAAATCTAGTTTTAATCTGTTTCATTTCTTTAAGTTTTAATGTTAATAATCATCAAAGTAAAGCAATGAAAATCAGCATATAAAATTATAATTGCAGAGCCGTTCTTTCATGTTGTCGAATTGCATTTTTTCGTCACTAATTCGTTTTTATGTTTTTTATTGGATAGTTCAATAGCACCGCCCTTCTGTCTGTATCGTCCTGGTTTTAGTTGCCATTGCTTTAGTTAACTTATCCATTCGCAACCAACTTACAAATTTTATTTAAAATAAATGAGTTATACACGTTAAATTGAACAGAAGGCGGTTGGGGTGCATATGCGTTGCGGTTAAAATTCCTGCCGAGAGGAAAACGAGGCAATTCGCCCTGTGCGGGAGCAAAAAAATAGCTCTTTTTCAAGCTGAAGCATCAGTTTGTGTGTTGGAGCTTACAAATGTGCTATTTGTGCGTTGTCTTTTCATAGTTTTTCGTTTATTGTGTCGCTGCCATAGCATGAACGCTAACTTCTTATATATGCACCTGTTTCAGTATTATTTGTCCTATTATAACCCGTAATTTGGTTTTCAAAATAGACCTTCTGAGTACACTTTATACCTTTTTTATTTTCAGAATTCATTTCAATGCAACTCGTTGCCCCTAAAGGGATTTAGTCTATTCAAGTTAAAAATTCTGTGGGTTTACCGGCAGAAAAATTATAAAATTTTATATCTGGGGCAGTAACAGGGCACCGGAAGCGGAGCGAAACCAGCCTGGCATCGCTGGAACTAACTTTTATTTTAAACGAAGTCAGAAACTACGCCTGGTGGGGTTTGCTGTTACAAACATAAAAGAGCCCTTCATTATTGAAGGGCTCTTTTAAAAGCAAATTTTCTTAACTTTTAAATAATTCGTGGTACTAATGCATATTCTGCCAGCCATAACTACCAGGGTCAGGCTGAATATGAACCCTGAACAATAAATCATCGTCGCCAGAATCAAAACAACATCCTCCTGACCCATTGGGATAATTACTATTCGTTGCAAATTCATGAAAATCAGCTCCGGGTCCCATGAAATTAAAATTGAACGGCACACCCGCAGTTACCGGAGCTGGCGTTTCCAACGTAAATGTATGCCAAGTAAATTGTGTATAACTTGGCATCATCTGTATGCCTTGGAAAACACCATTTACATCAAGATCAATATCAGGAATCGCTAAATCAAAATCCTTATACATTATTTCAATCGCGACTACTTGTCCATCAATGGGAGAAGTACAGGATTGATTTAGTATCGGGTTAAAAGGACCTGAACTGTTGTTCATGAAAATCTCATTTAAAATAGATGCATTATCGGTGAGCATAGCATACACCTGCAACTTATGAGCATCCGTATTAAACTGAACCATGCCCTCTACAGGAGAAAAAATTGCGTTAACTTCCGACTGGGTCATTGAAGGAAAAATAACCGGAAGGGCAATTGCTATTTCCATGGATGATTCTGCACTTGGTGAAGCCGTTCCCACACCAATTTTTCCCGTGTTAACAATGCTAATGCCATTTGCATCATTTCCTTTTATCAAAACCTGTTCAAAATTTTGTAGTTCATTTGTGGTATCAGCATCAGCATCATCAACCAAATCATTGTTCCAGTTGATTGTATCAGTTCCGGTTATGCCTGCGGCAACCGATGAACCATAAACAGGGTCAGTTTCAGAAGTTAAAAATCCGCTGACGTCGGGTATAGCTGATCTGATAGCTGACGCGGTATCTTCTAATGCAGTTTGTGCCGCTAAACCACTTAAATCCTGGTTTCCTGTATTGATGCCTGATAAATTACCCAGGTTAGTAATATCATTTGCATCAATATTTATGGCTTCGCTTGCTGCGTAAAATGGGTCGGTTTCTATGCTTAAAAATCCGCTGACGTCGGGTATAGCTGATCTGATAGCTGACGCGGTATCTTCTAATGCAGTTTGTGCCGCTAAACCACTTAAATCCTGGTTTCCTGTATTGATGCCTGATAAATTACCCAGGTTAGTAATATCATTTGCATCAATATTTATAGCTTCGCTTGTTGCGTAAAATGGGTCGGTTTCAGAAGTTAAAAACCCGCTGACATCGGGTATAGCTGATCTGATAGCTGACGCGGTATCTTTTAATGCAGTTTGTGTTGCTAAACCAGTTAAATTCTGGTCGCCTGTGTTGGTGCCGGACAAGTTACCTAAGTGGGTAATATCTCCAGACGTAATATTTGCGGCTACGCTTGCTCCAAAAACAGGATCTGTTTCAATACTAATAAAACCACTTACATCGGATATAGCTGATCTGATAGCTGATGCAGAATCTTCTAATGCAGTTTGTGCTGCTAAACCACTTAAATCCTGGTCGCCTGTATTGGTGCCTGATAGGTAACCTAAATTGTTAATGTCGGTGGCTGTAATGTTGGCAGCCTCGCTACTTATATAAACCGGGTCGTCTTCGGTAATAGTCCCGGTAATGCTTTCAGCCGTTTTTGCATACAAAGCATAAGGTACACTCAATAACTGACTTGTACCGGTAATGGCGTAGTTTATTCCACCTTCAGGATCGGTTTCAGTTTTAATAAAATAAGGTCCGGCAGACCAGTCAATGCTGCTGAAATCATCTGTACTTGTTCCGGTTCCAATTTCTAAACTCACCAATCCGTTGGCGTTGGTAATTGGTGTTTGGGTTTCTACATAAACCGCTGTTCCATCGGCAGTACTTATCAAAATGCTTATTTGCATTCCAACTACTGTACTTGTCAATAAAGCATTATCTGCATTTCTTAATACTGCCTGATAACTCATTTTTTCGGGTGGTTGAGCATCTGCCTGCTGGGGCAGGAACACCCCTGCGGTAAATAATACTACTCCTACAATGGTAAATAACTTGTTCATACTATTTTATTTTTTAATGATTTGAAATGTTTTTACTTCTTTTTTGTTTCCTGAAACTCTCAGAAAATAAACTCCGGGAATAAGATCTTTCATAGAGATCGTTGTTACTTCACCTTCCGTTTTTTCATTCTTTAGAAGTTTTCCGTCAACATCCAGAATTTGATATGTCAGGTTCATGTTGTTATAATTCCTAATTCTTAGGTTTAAAAAATCTATTGTCGGATTGGGATAAACCGAGTATTCCAGGGTAATGCCTTTCGACTGCTCAATTCCTGATATCTCAGAAATAATATAAGCTTGCTGTACTCCCTGCGTTGCAGAGCCGCTTGTTCCGGTATTTGTGGTATACATCACCTGACCAATGGAATAACTCACAGAGCCTCCGCCTCCTGAAGCTTCACCTCCCGAGGCAGGCATGGCTTCTTGTGCTTTTAATATTGCAAGGCTCATACCTGACAGAAAAAAAGCACACATCATTAATTGTTTGTATTTCATATTATTATATTTGTTATGCTTATGGTTTACGCAGTAAAAACTAAGAAGTTGGTTTATTAAGGATGAGATGCGTCACCTGTTCCGGTAAGTATATTCTCCTTTTTATAAAGCAGTTATATTATATATCGATGAAAAGTTGGGGAAGATGTAATCCAATTCTGACTAACGTCAATTTCTGTTGTTTATAATCCGCATCCCTTTATTTATAGATCATCAAGCAATATTTCAATCCGTTATTCCCTGATCAATTATTTTTTTTAATCAAAAAAACAGTAGCCCCAAACCCAGAAACCTGCATGCCACAAACTGCATGCCAGCCGCTGTCCGCTCCGGCAATAGTCAAGTCATGACAAACGGGGACTAATGATTACTCCGGGTTCATTCAGCAACTGGCATCTTGTTTCCAGCATCCATCCACTTGCTCTTGCTAAAAACCCCAGTCTCATTTCAGCATCCACCCTGCACCCTTTTCTTTGCAGGGCGTTTGATGATGGGTTTGTCTATCTTGATGACTGATTCGGAAGTCTCTTCGGGTTGTGCTCCTCCCAGTGCCTGTCCTGCGCCCATACGGAACTGGTACCTGGCTATCTCTTCATCGGGCGAGGTATTTGCAGGGTGAACAGGATTCATGATCGTTTCAGCCCAGTAATTCAATCCTCCCATCAGGATATAGTTATTCAGGTATCCGAGCTGGCGGGTAACCATCCAGGCTTCGTTCGCTTCCACAGTTCCGTTTGAATAAAAAATGTTCTGTTTGATATCCTGGTCGAGAACATCTTTATATTCGCTGTTCAGGAGATCGGTACGCGGAATGTTCACTGCTCCAGGAAGATGAAACTTGTCGTATTCATCCTGCGGTCTCACATCGATAAGCCTTATTGACGGATCTTTATTGATCAGCAGCTCAGCCACTTCATCGGGTGTGAAATACTTCACTTTCGTGTTGGCCTCTTCAAGCAGCTGTTGTGGGGTGAGCTTGAACTTATGTGTGACGTTCTGGGGGACAGCCGCAATGATCAGGCCTAAACCTATTAACAAGATGGATAGAATTACACGTGTTTTCATATTCCTGTTTTTAATACATTTTCATTTTACCTGTATAGTTTAATATTCGGGTTGCGGGAACTTCTTTTCTGCCCACTCGGCAACATAAAACATACCGGTCGCGGCAAGGATCACACCAAGGGCCAGCAGGCCATCAGACAATCCCAGGGCTTCACTCAGTTTCGGGGCGCCGATGAAATTCGCCTTATACAGAGTCTCCCATAACGGGTAGCCTTCGGCAAAAACGATTACGCCGATGAACAATCCACCGATAAATACCAGGGCATCGACTTTGCCTATTGAGGCTGCACAAAAACTGGTGCCCGGACAAAAACCGCCCATAATAAATCCCGCCCCCATAATTACACCACCCCAGATCGCGGAACTGACAAAGGTAGGATTGATATACACATAATCCAGGTTTATCCAACCGAACAGGCTGAAGAAAAGCAATCCCAGCATTGCGGTCACTGCGGCGGTAAAAAATACCTTCAAAACAACCGCATCATACCCGTAAAAAACCCCGGCAAGTTTGCGGCTCGATGAAAAACCGCTGCTTTCAAGTACCCAGCCAAAACCAATTCCTATAATAAACGCAAGCAACAGATTGGTATTCTGTGAAATGATATTGTTTACGATCAATGGTCCCATGTTATTTTATGTTTAATTTTATAATTGTTCCATGTTGTTCTGTTCCTATTTTGATTCACTATATATATAACCCCTGTAACCCCTGTTTACCCTGTAACTCATTGAATCCAATTTTTCCTGAAAAAATAAGCAAGCGCAAAGGCGGTACCGAAAATGGCAGCCATGGTAATGAACCCTCCCAGTGACAACACAGCCATGCCGCTCAGTGCCGAGCCGCTTGTGCACCCTCGTCCCAGCTGGGAACCAAATCCGAACAGCACGCCACCCATCAGGGCAAAAAGTAGCCTCCTGTTAGAGCTGATCCGTGGCGAGTGTTCCACCCTGATCTTTAATCTTCCGGCAATTGCCCCGGAAATAAATCCGCCAACCAGCACACCGAGCATTTCAAAAACCAGCCACGATTTCATGGGACTGCTTTTGGTATCGCCACCATCTCCGTGTGTTTTAAAATAATCACGGTAGAATGGCGCCTTTTCAACATGCCTGGGGGCAACCGTTTCGGCCGCCGCTACCATGGCACTTTTAACAGCTCCACTGGCGCCGAGGCCACGACCAGAAATAAAATTCGCTGCAAGGAGTACAACTCCGAGAAGCACTCCGCCGATGTAAGGATTGATGTACTTCGTTTTCTTTTCCATAGGTATATGTCTGTTAATGCTTTACAATTTCTTTTCAATACAGCCACCTGCTTGCCTGCCCGGCATAGGCAATGATAAACCGCATCATAATTCCGCCAAAAAGAACAAGAGTTGCCGGTATAATTACCGGAATTTTATATTTTCTGAGCTCAAGGACTTCAAGCAGTGCAGGGATTAACAATCCCAGGGCTACCACAAAGATCCAGAATGATGCCGTAAACGGGCCGCCAAGGAACATTTTTGCCGCATCGATCTGAACCTGGTGGCTGGCAAAGAACCCCATGAACATATGAACGATCAGGAATAGCTCAATGCCTATTAAGATGATATCAATCCGGGCAAACACAACCTTTTCTTCGTGCGATCCCGACATGAGAATGATCACTGCAGCGCCGGTTGACAGTCCCGAGACGAGGAACAACGGTCCCAGGATTGATGTATTCCATAAAGGACGCGCATTAAACGCCGACAACAGGATGCCAGTATATATGCCAAGGATTACAGCAAGGATCAGCATAACCCAGGCAATCTGGAGCTTGTGAGCCGAGCAGAACGCTTCAAAATCCTTTATCCATTTGAATTTCCAATCCCATTTCGGAAAGATGTCCCTGATCGATAAGGCTGCCCAGATGAACGACAACGGTGTTACAGCCAGGAGTGTCCATGCTCCCCATGACATGGGAGATTCAAACCTGATGGTGGTGTAAAGCCTCCAGAAAAAGGGTTTGTGCTTTAGGTCGAGAAGCAGGGCTGCCAGTCCGATCACCAAGATCAGTGGTACGATCATCGGGGCTTTTCTTACGGCTGTGGGATATTTATCTTCCTTATTCATAATATAATACAAAGAGGCAAAAAACAAAATACCGGCAGCAAGTCCTCCCAGAAAAAGATACAGCGGGATCTGCCAATGCCAGATATTGAGATGCGGATCAACCCATGCATTCATTCTGCCGCTTACGATAATTTCTTCTTTCATATGCTGTTTTTTGGTATTATATAAGAAAATACAGTTCGGGTTGCGTACCTGCCTCGGGTATGAGTGTTTTTGATTTTCGTTTTTTCAGAACGACCGAAACATCGCTTTTCGGATCATCCAGGTCGCCAAAATACATGCATTTTGTAGGGCACACGGCTACACAGGCAGGCTCAAGGCCGTTCTTAATCCTGTGTATGCAAAATGTGCATTTATCCACATATCCGTCGGGATGCGGATAACGGGCATCATATGGACATGATGCAATACACGCCCCGCACCCGATACATTTATTACGGGTAACAAGCACTATGCCTCCGTCGCTGTAATGACTGGCGCCGGTAGGGCAGCACCGCACACATGGGGAATTATTACAATGATTGCACCGCTCGGAACGATTTTCAAGCTCAAGCTGGGGGTAGGTACCGTCGGTAACTTCCACAACCCAGTCACGGCAATAGCCTATGGGCACATTATTCTCGGTCTGGCATGCCACCACGCAATCGCTGCATCCAACACATTTCCGGGTATCTACGGCCATAGCGTATCTCATGACTGTGCCTCCTCTTTTTCAGGTTCAAACACAAATGTCACAAAATTACCCCGCATGCCGGTTCCCCCCATAACCGGATCAACATGCACCCTGGTAATCATTTTGGCATCGCTGGCTCCTTTGCCGTAACATCGGGTCAGGCGCTTATCTGCATGGCCGAAACCATGGACAATATATACCGAATCCCACCTGATCCGTTCCGTTACCCTGGCTTTTATTGGAAAATCAGACCGTATCCCGTCCTGATTCACCAGCCATAAATACTGATCGTTTTTAATTCCCCATTCCCTGGCCACTTTGGGATTGATCCATACCGTGTTTTCATCCATCAGGTCGGTAAGATTGGGATTGTTTGATGTACGGCTGAACGTATGCATGGGAGCACGCCCGTATATAAGCCTGTAAAATCCTTCGGGCGGTTCTTCATGAGGTGTATATTTCGGAATCGGATCAAATCCTTCGGCTTCGAATGAAGTGGAATACAATTCAATTTTGCCGGTATTTGTGTAAAATTCTACTTCTTGGTCTTCCGCAAAGTAAATGTCGTCGTACTCACGTTCATAGGTTTTAACGCCTATGCGCTGCATCTCTTCCAGTGAGGTTCCCATCTGCTTCAACTGCCAGTCAAGGACCTCTTCGAAAGTATTCCATTTGAAATAATCTTCAAGTCCCAGTTTTTTCGATAGTTCCTTTGCCATCCACCATGCAGGCTTGGAATCATATAAGGGTTCAGAAGCCGGCATACGTAATGCGATTTGGGGTTTACGGTGCGGACCGGTGCGAATTGAATCATATCGCTCCAGGTACGTGCATTCCGGCAGCACCACATCGGCCCAGCCGGTTATTTCCATAGGCATTGTATCGATCGTTACCAGCAGGTCGAGACTCTGAATGGCTTCAATGGTCTGTTTCCGGTTCGGCAAGGTTTCAATGAGGTTTGTGCCGTTCACGATCCATCCTTTAAAACTGCAGTCTCTGGCAGCAGTGGGAATGGTTGCTTCACATATGCCCGAAGCAAGAGCAAGGTCTGCGAGCCTGAATTTCCCGGGAAAGGCATCTCTCCATGTGCGTTTTGATTCGGGAAATGCAGGATGGGGATAGGAGGGGAGGGTGGCCCGATCGGGCCTGAAAAATCCGCCTCGTTTTCCCCATGACCCAAGGATGGCATTCAGAATAGCCACGGCCCTCAGACGTTGTGTATCGTCTCCGTACCAGGTGACGTGCCGGCCGGGATGTACAATTACCGAAGGAGCGGCATGCGCCATTTCTCTTGCGGTTTCCCTGATGACGTCCGGTTTTATGGTGGTAATGCCATATGCCCATTCCGGGGTAAAGTTTTTCACATGCTCTTTAAGGGCATCGAACCCGAATGTGTATTTTTCCACATATTTTTTATCGTATAATTCTTCTCCGATAATGACATGGATCCACGCAAGCAATAATGCCAGGTCAGTTGCAGGCTTGATGGGCAGCCAGTATTTTGATTTACTCGCCGCAGTGGAAAACCTGGGGTCGACGGTGATGATCGTTGCCCCCTTGTCAATGGCATCTGACATTTCCTGCACCTGACCGTTATGCATGTTTTCTCCGATATGGGAACCGATCAGTACAAGGCATTTGGTATCCCTCAGATCAGTGATTTCAGGCGATTCCACTCCTTCTCCGTAGGTGGCAATAAAGGCTACTTCACGGGGACCACGGCACTGGGCATACGACGGCGCTGTGATGTTTGACGAACCGAAAGCTTTCAGAAGGTCTCCGAAATAGGTACCGCCCGATCCGTGAGTAAACAATGCAATGCATTCAGGTCCATGCTCCTTTTTTATCGCCTGCATCTTTTCTGCAATATATTCGAAAGCTTCGTCCCAGCTTACGGGTTTAAACGTCTGATTGCCGCGTTCGCCAACCCTCATCAGGGGAGTCTTCAGCCGGTCTTCATCATAGTACATCCCGATTCCGCCGGTACCCCGGGGACAGAACCTGCCATTGCAGTTCATATCTTCATCGTTCCCGGTGATCTTCCAGATTTTTCCATTATCGTTCTTATACACCCAGCCTGCACACTTCCAGAAACAAACCTCACAGTACGTAGGCGTTCGTTTCATGTTGTTGATGGCCTGAACCGAACCAGGACCGAATACCGAGCCTGCAAAGGCTTTGTATGCCGCTCCTCCAAGTGCCATCCCACCCAGGCCGAGTGCGGAAATCTTGATGAAATCTCTCCTGTTTGTCATATATTTATATCTATATATGAGCATATAAATGTATATACATAAACGTATATATACAAATCAAAGTTATAGAAGAAATTGGAAATTTCATAGGATAGATGCCCCAGATCTCCATGTCTCAAATGATTGTAAAACAATTATTTAACAAGTATCGTGTTATCCGTGTAACAACAATCATTATGTAATATACAGAAAATCAGTGATTAAGGAACTTATTTAGATTGATGATAAATTACACCAGAGTAAGTTCATGTATGCGAACTACTTTACCGGAAAATTATTTAACCTGTACGGATCGTATTATCTGTCCTATTGCATAAATTTGCAGGAGGTTCATGCTGACCGGTTTGCATTTCAGAAATAAGTTCTCCTTCTTGCTATCATTGTCCGGACGTAATTCCGTCGTTGGGTCTTGAATTGCTATTTGCCGGAATTTTCATGGAAATCAGAACTTAAATGCATGGCCTGCCGCGGTCAATGCAGATCCAGCCCATGAATCATATACACAGAATGCATTATGGTTTTGGTGATCTCCTGAAGGTATTCCTTCACAGCATTCACACTGCCCGGAAGGGCATAAATAAGCGACCTTTCTTTCACACCGGCTATGCTTCTGCTTATCAGCGCCTTCGGGTTTCCGGCCCCGTACTGCAACCTGATGAAATCCATGATACCGGGAATTTCTTTATCAATAAGATCTCTGATAACATCGGGCGTAAAGTCTTTTGTCCCGATGCCTGTTCCTCCTGTGGTGATAATAATATCTGCATTCATTTCAACGGCATCAAGTATTTTCCTGCGGATCTCATTCGGATCATCAGGAATGATCTCAGAGGTTATCTGAAATTCCTGGTGCACTGAATAAAAAAATTCCGAAATCTTGTCAGCGGTGGCAGGTCCGCTCCGGTCGCTGTATAATCCCCTGCTTGCCCGGTCACTGATCGTGAGTATATATATACGGTATCTGTGAGGAACATAGTGAAGCTGGTCTCCTGCCGTTAATGTACCCGGACTGACAACCCTGCAAAAAATACCTTCAGCAGGCATTACGCAATTGCCCACCTCTTTAAAAATAGCACACGATGTACCATGGCATTTTTTGCCAATCTGGGAGATTTCCAGGATCAGATCACCGGAGACAAACCGGTCAAGAGGATGTGCCTCATAAAGCGCCATACCTTCGGTGGTTATATTTTCGGCAAATTCACCTGGATTGATATCCCGCCCGGCTTCGACAGAAAATCTGGCAATGCTCTCCAATCCGAGAAGGCTTACCTGTCTGTTCCAGTCGCCTGCATGAGCGTCGTTTTCAACTCCGGTTTCCAAGATATTGACCCGCTTCACCGGTTTTTTCACCGTACCTTTTTCTGCTGAGGTATTTACAGATTTGACTGTTATTTTCTCCATGTATTTGGTTTTCGAAACATTATATTTTCGTTTTGCTGACCAGCCTGATGTCCTCGATAACCATGCTGCTATCCACAGCCTTACACATGTCATAGATTGTAAGTAAGGCAATATTCACTGCAGTCAGCGCTTCCATTTCCACTCCTGTCTGGCCTGTACATTTCGCTGTGCCGGACACCCGAACACCGTCAGTCCCGGTTTCTGCATGTACATCTATTGAAGAGATCAGCAACGGATGGCAGAGGGGGATCAGGTCACTGGTTTTTTTCCCTGCCTGTATGCCGGCAAGTTGCGCTATGGCCAGGACATCTCCTTTTTTAACCGAATTTTCACGGATCAGCTTCACCGTTTCTTTTCGCAACCGGATAAATCCAGTTGCCACCGCTTCACGGCGCTGCATGGGTTTATCTCCCACATCTACCATGCGGGCCTTTCCCTGATTGTCTGTATGGCTAAATTCTGACATGTCTTTTTTTTAAATGTTTCGTGTTCTGTGTTTCGTATTCCAGGTGTTCCATGTTGTTCCAAGAGTTTAAAGAGTTCCAGGTGTTCCAAGGGTTACAGCCCGGATCACCGGGACTGGATGCAGAAATGTTCAGCAGGCAAGGTTCCATTGCTTTTGCCTTGCGCGCTGCATCAGAGCCGGATCAAAGCGACGAAGTAACTAACCGTTGTGGTAAACGAATTACTCTGAAAACTGATTAGCTGGTACGGATCACTGTCACCGCCCCATGCCCCATGCTCCATGCATTAACTGCCGCTGTCATTGCTGCTGATACTCCAAAATTACCCTCCAAGTTCGTAAAACCGTTCGCTCCTGTTGTAGGTTCCCGATTCGGGTTTATTGCCTAACGCCAGGTTCACGGCATGTTCAATACCTATTTCCCGGATGTTGTATCCGAGATCCGAGAAAAGGCACGGTTTGATGAGTCCGTTCGCTGTCAGGCGTATCCGGTTGCATATCCTGCAATTTCCACCATCACCACCTTCCACCAGGGAATACTCACCATTGCTCAGATCCATCTGATGGATGAACCGCACCTGGAATCCCTGTTCATGCGCATAATGCCGAAGCTGTTCCGCATACCTGCGGTCGCCGGTTTTCATTAGCACACAGTTTATCTTCACCGGCATCAGACCTGCATTTTTAGCTGCTTCAATACCCTTGAATACACTGATAAGTGCATCGCGCCTGGTGATCTCCTCAAATTTCCAGCGATCGATCGTATCCAGGCTCACATTCACGCGCATAAGTCCGGCTTCGGCCAGGGCAAAGGCAAAATCCTGGAGCAGTACTCCGTTCGTTGTCATCGACAGGTCTTCAATGCCTTCAATGACTGATATCATCTGTACCAACGATACAATTCCTTTTCTTACAAGAGGTTCTCCGCCGGTAATTCGTATCTTGTTTATCCCCAGCTTTGTGCACACCTTTACCACTTCGGTAATTTCCTCAAAAGAGAGGATCTCCGAATGGTTCAGCAACCGTATCCCATTTTCCGGCATACAATAGCTGCATCTCAGGTTACACCTGTCGGTTACCGATATCCTCAGGTAATTTATCCTTCTGTTAAATCTGTCTAACATTCACATAATCCCCTTTTTTCAGTTCAGCTATCCCAACACTCATTGAAGCTATGCCATCGGCACAGGCCAGCGCATTGATATGTGCAGATCCGTGAAAATCAACTGGAATAGCTTCTGTATCCCTGTAGGTCACAGGAAAGAAATATTCCCTGGCAGTCTTTTTACGGGTTATTTCTTTACCAAGCTGCAATTTCAAATATTCACCGGGCTTTTCAATACCGGTTATCCGGCGAAGAAACGGTTTTACCAGCAGCTCGAACTGGAAAAATGATGAGACAGGATTTCCCGAAAGGCCAAAACATACCTTATTGTCTTTTACGGCAAAGCTCACCGGTTTACCGGGTTGTATGGCCACTTCGGTGAAACGGATATCAAAACCCAGTTTTTCCAGGACCGGAGGAACCAGGTCATAGTCTCCCTTTGAAGCTCCCCCCGTAAGTATAAGGATTCCCGATTTGCGTAAAGCCGATTCAATAGCCTGGTTCAGAAAATATTCATCGTCTTTAACGATACCCCGGTAATGGGGTATACAGCCTGATTTGATTAGCTGGGCAGTGAGCTGATAACCATTGCTGTTCCTTATCATTGATATTCCGGGTTTCTGGTAAGGCTCCACGATCTCATCACCGGTTACAATGACAGACACGTCCGGCCTTGAAAATACTTTTGGCTGCACCCATCCAACAGCAGCCATGATTGCTATGTGCTGGGGCCCGATCGTTGTTCCTTTCATAACTACTTTCTCTCCTTTTCCGAAATCTTCTCCCAGAAGGCAGATATTTGTCTTTCCCGGTTTGCGCAGGATCCTGATTTTATCGCCGGTTTTTTCAGTATCTTCAGCCATTACCACAAAGGTTGCACCTGCGGGAACCTCAGCCCCTGTCATTATCTTGGAACACTGTCCCGGTCCAATAGTTTTCCCGGGCTTTTTACCTGCCTGTATGGCCTCTATGATCACGAGTTCCTGGTCGGAATCTTCCATTCTGAATGCATATCCGTCGACAGCTGATTTATCGAAAGGGGGCATGGCCATATCGGACAATACGTCTTCGGCAAGCACACGGTCGAATGATTGCCCGAAGTCGACGGTTTCGACCGGCATTTGCCGGGTTTCTTCGAGGATTATTGCCAGGGCATTTTCCAGAGTGATCATGTTCATATAATTTTCCAGCTGTTGTCGCTGTATGTTATCCTTGAGTAATCGAAATCCGCATTGCCTGAACGGATTATTACATCTGACTGCTCCATCAGTTCGCTGTTTTTAGAAACTTCCTTTTGATTCTTGGTAACAAATATTTTCAATCCTGCACCAATATATTTTCCAAGTCCTCCCGATTCAATAATTACAGGCACTTCATCGTGTAGCCTTTCCAGCACCGTTTCAAGTGATTCGAGCACGTGATCGTCCGTAGTTTGAATATAGAATACACGGTGTGCTCCCGCCAGCAGCATCTTTGAACTGTCTTTTTTCCCGTCTGTACTGGTTTCTGTCATGATCTTGAGTCCTTCTTTTTTAATAACGACATTTTCCGATATCTGATTGTCATGAAAATGGGGCGTTATTTTAATGGCCACAATATTCAGGCCGGCAAACCGCATGATAAGCTGGCAGGCTAAAGTAGTCTTACCCGTATTCCGGCCCGATCCCGATATCAATAAAATGTTTTTGTATGTGTTCATAGCCGGTTATCGCCGATGTCTCCGGGTGTATTTATATTCAGGAACAACTTTTCATCATAAAAACTGAGGTCTTCTGAAACAGGAAGAACAACCGCCTTACAGCTATATTGCAGGTTCCTGAGACTAAGGTCATTTCTTTCGATCATCTTTTCAAGCACACCTGCAACACTTTTGTCGTAAATGGCACAGAGGGGTTCGAGCTGGTTCCCGTTTAGCGACGGTACCACAAACTCTCCCAAACCGGCATGCCAAATAACATACCGGATAAGTTCTTCTGTTATATAGGGCAGATCGCAGGCGGTGACAAATGCTTTCGGTGTGTTCATAGCCTTAAGGCATGTGTAAATTCCTCCGACAGGCCCCAGTCCGGATTTCTCATCACCGATGGTTCGGCTGCCCAGGAAGACATACCGGTCAGGATTATTGGTACTGATGATAATCTGTGGAAATATCCTGTTTAACAGGTTGAAAATATGCTCAATCATAGGTTTGTTTCCGATATTTACTAATGCTTTGTCAGTGCCCATTCGCGAACTTTTTCCCCCTGCCAGTATGATGCCGGTTATGTTACCTGTTTTCATGTTCTCCCTTAAAAAATAAATAACTTTAAACTTGCAAGGAATAGTATGCCTGAAAGGATATAACGCAATGCACTGTGTGTGAATTTTCTGCTCCCAAAGTATGCACCCAGAATTCCTCCTGCAAAAGCTGCCAAAACCCAGATAAGAATTCCGGGAGTTACGGTATACCCTGAATAATACACTCCCGCCAGACCCGAAGCGGAATTTAGCAGGATGAAGAGGGCAGACGCTGCAGCGGCTTCTTTCAGATTGGCCCAGTGCAGTAAAACAAGCAACGGACTAAGTATGATTCCTCCTCCGATACCGATCATTCCTGCAAAAAAACCAAGGATCGCCCCGATGAGTAATGCCGCTGCGAAAGGAGTCCTGGTGGTATCTACCAGCTGACGCTTATTCAGCAGGAGCATCCTTACCGTTGCAATAAGTAAAAATACACCCAGAATGATCTTGTAAATCTTTGATTCGATATGAATCATTGCGCCGGTAAATGCCATGGGTACCGAAGTTATGATGAAAGGCAGGATGATGCGTAACCTGAAATGTCCGTTACGGTAAAAATGGATCAGTGCAATACCTGAAACAAAAAGATTAAGGGTGAGGGCAGAGGATTTCATATACAACGGTTCGACGCCAAACAGTGCCATTAAGGCAAGGTATCCGCTGGCACCTCCATGTCCAACCGAGGAATAGAAAAAAGCAATGACAAATAAAGCCGATAAAAACACTATATCCATACGTATAAAAAATGCCCAAACCTTCAAAGGAATGGGCAATATCCTAAATTGTCCGTTACCATCCCCTTTCCAATTGGTTCTTCGCTTCGGGAGGCTCACCGGTTTCCCGGCAAACCCATCGGTATATCAATCATACATCAAACGATGCTTAGATTTGTATACTCGGGGAACTTATTTTTTGCTAATCTACAAAATAGTTCAATATGTAGATATCTATATTTATCTGTAAATCCAAGTTCATAAGAAATAATGGACCTTTTTCGATTCCATCAAACTCGGTTATTTAAGATTGAATTTACAGGTTGTTGCATAAATCAGATTGGTTTTGCGTGCCTGATCAGCCATTCTTCTGCTTCGTAACTCCATAAACCATTATGCTTTTCAGTTATACTGGCGAGAGCGACGAACAGCGGGTCGTGTTTTCTAGTCCCGAACTCGTTCAGTGCGGTCAGAGGCATTTCGATATTGTTATAAATCAGTTTTTTACCTCCGGGAATTTCAGGTAATTTCAATGTAGCCTTAGCCGCAGCATTAAGTCCTCCGATATGGGTGATGAGTCCGGCAGGATTAAAACCGTCCGACATCATGTCCATCGATTCTTTCAGGTCGGATGTGTTGCCACCGCTTGTACCCATAATATGAGTAAAATTATAATGCACATCATACATATTAAGTTTCGCCCTGAAGCCTGCATCTTCAGGTCCGGCAAAAAAATTCAGGCACCCGTCAGTTGCAAGGATTTCATCACCCTGTTCAGCAACAGGTACTGAGGGCACAAAAACGAAAACATCTTGATAGCCTGTATTTCCGGTGATTTCAAGAAGAGTTCTTGTGGAATTCTGTGAGTTTATGCTGTTCAGATAGTGAAGCTTGACACCCTTCCGATCTGCATCACGCGGACTGATAAGCTTTGCAGCCCTGTCAAGACGTGTCTGGTCGATATCGGTAACAACCAGTATTCCGGGTTTTCGGTCTTTCCTGTGAATTACGTAATTTATTGCTGCCAGACCCATCGGGCCCGCCCCCCCCAAGATGGCCATATTTCCCCCATTAAAGATATCCATGATATGCTCATACGACCCGGGCCTGGTATGATAACAGGCATGCATGGCTCCGATTACACACGAGAGCGGTTCAGTAAGGGCGGCAGGATAAAATCCCTTCCCGTTATAAGTCACCAGGCAATCCTGTTCCATGATCTCGGCTGTTAAGATAATGTGTGTTGCATCACCTCCGGTATACCTGTAAGAATAGCCTGGTGCACTCAGTATTCCTACCGGCCCCTTCGGATATCTCAATGCAGGTTGTATGGTAAATTTCATCCCCGGAGTAAAGGCTTTTTTCCATTTATCGCCAACCTCAACAATAATGCCGCTGAATTCATGCCCGATTATGGTTGGATGGATATGAACATCTTCAGGAATACGTTTGTGTTCAATACCCTGTTTCACAGCTTTGTATGTCGACATACAAAGGCTGTCGCAGATCACCTGGGCAAGGATCTCATCCTGTTTTATTGCAGGCAGGTCGAATTCTTCAAACCTGAGATCGTTTTTACCGTAAATTCTGACTGCCTTGGTTTTCAAATTACATAAAGAATTACTGCTCTGACATGATCAATTTAAAGCTAAGAATATTCCTCGATTTATTTCAGGTAGTGGAGTTATTTCTAGGTATTAATTTTCGTACAAATTATTCCGAATTGTCCGTGTTTCCTATCTGTGTTTTGTTTGCGGGGTTCTTCAACAGTTCGTCGATGAGGTCAACCTGGTAGCAATTCATGGATCTGGGACCACCGAAATATTCGGCGTAATAGGCGATTTTCATGAGTTGTCCGAATACTTTCAATACAATTCCGGTATCTTCCTCGGTCTCTCCCAAAACGATAAGGGCCAATCCTCTGATCAGAATAGCCTTCGGAGAGAACCTGAATTCGTTCCTGAACCTGAATAGTTGCGTTTTTAAATTTTCAAAAAGGTTATCAGCAGCCTCACCGGGTTCAATGTACAGGTATCTCGACCTGCAAAATTGAATGATCTCGGGTGTAAAAGGAAGTGCTATCCTTTGAAAATGACGCCTGTCTGATGAATACCTTCGGACCAGTGAATTATTAATGCATCTCAGAAAAGGGGTCTGGTCATTTTTCATCAATTCCTGAAGTGCGGTAAGAATTCCTGTAAGTTTCCCATCCACAGGCAACTCATTAATAACCAGTTCTTCATGAATACGGTCCTGGATTTTTTCTTCAACTTCGATATAAACATGCTTCAGTTCTTCCACGGTACCGGCGCCGGCGATCATCCCATAATTTCCGATAAAAAGAACCGAGGGCTCCTTTCCCGCTTTATCTCTGAAGATTTTTACTGCATTCTCCGCCTTTTTAAAAAGGGAATACCCGATATCTTCATATTCGGTAAATACCGATATGTCCGGAAACAGTTCCTGAATGATCCGTATTGAATTCCTTGAACAGAGCAGACCTGTTATTGCTGCAGGTTGAGCCTGCAACACAAACTTATGCCTCAGCATATTGTGAATAACAGCATCCACAGGAGGAATTACTTCGGAATTCTGACAGGTTCTGGTTTTACCAAGATCATGCTGAAATTGTGTGTATCTCCTGATCAGGTTTTCATCATAACTACTCCCGGAAATATCAGCAAGCAGGTTCCGGTCAAGTTGCACTGTTTCTACGCCACCTGAAGAATGGACTCCGGGTCCTGAAGTTTGAATCCACAGGTGTTGATCGTTTTTTACCGAATAAAGTTCACTAACGGAGCTGTTCGCCGGGAGCGTATTGATCAGCTTACTTATGTCTACTCTGAGATTTTGCAGATCTTTCATCCTGGTATTGCGGGATTATTCCATTTACCATGTACGAATAACATCAATGAATTCGTTCAGGTTATCTACCACCCAATCGGCCTGTCCCAATTCCTTTCGGCCATAGCTGTTTGTGACAGCAAGGCAGTACATGCCCGCTGATTTTGCTGCTTCTATTCCCGATACTGCATCTTCAACCACCAGGCATTCAGACGGATTCACATGCAGTTTCGAGGCTGCTTTGAGGTATATTTCCGGATCGGGTTTTTTGCGGGTAACCTCCAGTCCGTTGACCGTCTCATCAAACGCATTGTCATCAAGGTCCAAAGCTTTCAAGTTCACTTTCATTTTATATTCATCTGCACTTGTTGCCACGGCAAGTCTGAGATTTTTTTTCCTGCAGGAACCGATAAATTCAGATGCCCCCGGAAATAGCTTCAGGTTTCCCGGTGCCAGCTGCGCATAGATCTCATATGTTCTGGCTTTATCACGGGCCATATCCATGGCATAACCATACTTTCGGGCAACATTGCCAAGGTAGCTGTCTTCACCTGTGCCCAGATACGGTCTAAAATCTTCGTGGTGGACTTCGATACCGTGTTCACCGAACATTTTTCTGGCAGCCTGAAAGATCAATTCCTCCGAATCGGCAAGCACGCCGTCCATATCGAAGAGCACTGCTTTTAATGGTTTCTGTTTTTGTGACATTATGAATAATGAGAGTTACAATATATCGTTATTTTGAGGGTCTACCTATTCAACCAAAACTGAACTTCTTTTGTTCATTGTGGTGTTGGCTTGTGTATTTTCAGCCGGAAATCAACTGTTCTGTTCACCGATCCATGATGTGCATAACCTGTATTCAGCATCATCGGAGTTCTGTGTTCAGATTTTCCTGCAAAGTAAAGCAAATGTTCTGAATACCTTTCGTTCAGGTTGTGTAAATAACCATTATTGATGCAAAATGAGAAGAAAAATACGGGGAATTAAATTACCAAAGCGGGCGAACTTACAGCGATTTTTTATACTTTTAATCATATGGAACGAGTCTCAACCCGGTCGGTGTTGAAAGAAGCCCTCTTTTATACCAAAGCGGACAATAAAGTGATCTGTGAACTTTGTCCCCACAGATGTTCGATCAGGGAAGGAGCTTACGGGATATGCAAGGTTCGCAGGAATACCGGGGGTAGACTTTTTAGTGAAAATTATGGGGTGCTGTCGGCAATCCACTTTGATCCTGTTGAGAAAAAACCACTTTACCATTTTTTCCCCGGTAAACTTATCCTGTCGCTTGGAAGTGTGGGTTGCAACATGAAGTGTAAATGCTGCCAGAACTGGCAGATATCACAGACAGGTGCAAATGATTTCCCGTACCGGAAAAGCTATGTGCCCGAGGAGATTGTTGAGATTGCTTTATCAAGACAGAATAACATCGGTGTGGCCTATACCTATAATGAACCCACCGTCTGGTATGAGTATATGCTCGATACGGCACGGCTCGTGCATGAGAAAGGCATGAAAAACGCGATGGTTTCAAATGGTTATATGAGCCCGGAACCTTTGCAGGAGCTTACCGGGATTATCGACGGGTTCAATATCGACCTGAAAGCGTTTAATGACAGGTTTTATAGATCACAGACGGGAGCAAAGCTGGAGCCAGTTAAGGAAACGTTGAAATTTTTATCTCAGCATAATAAACATGTGGAAGTTACAAACCTTGTGATACCTTCTCTAAATGATTCCCTGGGCGAGTTTACGGAAATGATAAAATGGCTTGCAGGCGAGCTTGGGAACAATACGGTACTTCACCTGTCCCGCTATCATCCGATGTATAAGCTTGAAATTCAACCAACAGGAAATGAAATACTCAGTAAATTCTATGATGAGGCCAGGCGTTATTTAAACTATGTGTATGTGGGTAACACAAGCATAAAGAATTACCAGGATACACAATGCAGTGGATGCGGAAAGACCCTGATCAGGCGCTCGGGTTATACTGTTGAATGCATTGGCATTGACATATCAGGCAAATGTATTCACTGTGGTACAAAAGTTATTGTACGTAATTAAAAGATATTCAATAGGTAATAAAAGTCCCAACCAGACCGGAAAAATTTTTCATAGAAGTGTAACAATTCCATTTTTGAAGCGTCTTATGATATAACTGACATTTTAACTGAACCAGGTATGCTTAAGAACTTTTTTATTGTTGCCCTCAGGAATATTTCCCGCCAGAAGACTTACGTGTTTATCAACATTGCCGGACTGGCCATTGGAATAGCCAGCAGCATAATAATCCTTTTGTTTGTCATCAATGAACTGAGTTATGACAAGTTCAATGTAAAACACAAACAGATTTACAGGGTTTACCTTGACGGAAAGATCGGGGAATCAGAAATTAAGGGTGCATGGACTGCAGCCCCGACTGCGAAAGCATTGCTGAACGAGATCCCGGAGGTCATCGACGCAATAAGGATGGATAACTGGGACGAAACCATCATTAAGATCGATGACAGAAGTTTTATAGAAAAGCATTTTATGCTTGCCGATTCGAGCTTCTTCAACCTGTTCTCCATTCCTCTGATCCAGGGTGATCAGGCGACTGCCCTGGCGGAACCTTTCAGCCTGGTGCTGACAAAAAGTGCTGCTGCCAAATATTTCGGAAAAGAAGATCCCATTGGGAAACATGTTAGGCTGAATTCCGACACCACATATTATACGATCACAGGCATTATGGATAATGTGCCGGAAAACGCACATTTTGAATTTAATGTGCTCGGCTCATTTACATCGCATCACCGTGCAAACGAAGAATTTTGGTTATCAAATAGTTTCAATACATACCTTCTCCTGAAGGATGGTGCATCACCCAAAGATGTTGAAAAAAAGATCAAGCCTATCCTTGAAAAGTATGTGGGCCCGCAGATCGAGCAGGCACTCGGGATTACACTTGAAGAATGGGAAGCATCTGGCAACAGATACGGACTTTATCTGCAGCCCCTTGACGATATTCACCTGAATACTTCAATAGAGCACGGATTGAAACCATCGAACGACAAAAAATATATTTATATTTTTTCGATCATTGCGCTGCTTATTATTGTGGTTGCGATCATTAACTATATGAACCTGGCAACCGCAAGATCTATAAAACGGTCAAAAGAGGTCGGACTGAGAAAGGTTTCCGGCTCTTCAAAGGGACAACTGGTCAGCCAGTTTATATTAGAATCCATTTTACTCAGCGTTGTTTCGCTGATCTTGTCGGTACTCCTTGTTCAACTCACCCTGCCGTTTATAAACCGCATCACACAACTCCACCTCTCGTTCAACCTGTTTGAAAAATGGTATAATATTCCTGTATTACTGCTATTGGCATTGATTATTGGTATAATAGCAGGCAGCTACCCTTCTTTTGTGCTGTCATCATTCAAGCCTGTGGATGTGATCTCTGGTATTCATAAGGGTTCGCGCCGAAGCCTGCTGCGAAGTGTAATGGTAGTATTCCAGTTTTGTGTTTCAGTGATCATAATCCTTGGAACCATAATAATTTACAGGCAGATACATTATATGCTCAATAAAGATCTCGGATTCAACAAAGAACAGCTGATGGTCATAAAAAGGGCGGAAGCTCTTGGAAATTATCAAAAGATCAAGGTCTTTCAACAGGAAATTGAAAAGTATCCCGGGGTTATTTCATCTACAAATTCCACTGCGGTTCCCGGGCATCCCAACAATAACAACGGTTTTATGATCGATGGCCGGACCAGCTCAGAACAAACGGTGCTGATGCAGGTAAACTGGGTCGATTACGATTACCTGAAAACCTATGGGATAAAGCTTAAAGAAGGCCGTTTTCTTTCTCGCGACTTTACTTCCGATTCATTATCCATAGTGATCAATGAGAGTGCAGCTAAAAAGTTTGGCTTTACAAAGCCATTGTCTGAAAGGTTTGTTCAGCCGGCCGAAACACCGGAACAACGGACGAAGCTTTCTATTGTAGGTGTCGCGGATAATTTTAATTATCAATCGCTCCACGAGGATATTTACCCGCATGCATTCCTGCTTAAACCGGGGTGGTGGGGATGGGGCGGATACCTTACCATAAGGCTGGCGCCTAAAAATATGAAAGGTACCATACGAAATATTGTAAAGTCATGGAAGGAATTTGCCCCTTCCGATCCGATCCAGTATTTTTTTATGGATGAAGATTTTAATAACATGTACAGGGAGGAGATAAGGACAGGGAATATTTCTCTGGGTTTTTCAATTCTTGCCATTGTGATCGCATGCCTGGGATTGTTCGGGCTCACTTCTTATGCCTCCGAACAACGTACGAGGGAGATAGGGATACGCAAAGTACTTGGATCAACCATCTCAAATGTTATTGTGTTGCTGACCAAGGAGGTGTTTCTGCTGGTTACCATAGCCACATTGCTTGCCTGGCCGATCACCTATTTCATGATGAAGAACTGGTTGCAGAATTTTTATTACCGGATTCACCTTACCATTTGGGAATTTTTGTTGTCTTTTATGCTGGCTGTGATTATTGCAATGCTTACCGTAATGTACAGGGCTTACCTTGCTGCGCGTACAAATCCTTCGGAAGCACTGAAATATGAATAGTTTACAGGTTAAGGTCGTAAGACAGAGCAAGTCCGAAAATGCGTGATTTTTTAGGATTTCGTTCACCGAATTCGTCTTCAAACAGGAAGTACGTTTCGAGGTTGAGGTCTTTATGCAACCTCCATTCAATTCCAATCAAATACCTGCTGACGGTAAACCGGTTCTGATAGTTCAGCCTGAAATAGCTTTCATATGCAATGTACGGATCTGCCAGCTTCGACAGATTATAGTCAAGATTGATTTTATTCCTGATATAACTTTTCGATTCCATGGTATGCTCTTCAACTGTATGCTGATACCTGGACCTTAATCCGATGTCGATTGGGAACTTTTTCTTGGACCATGTGTACCTGATATCGCCGGAGAATCTTTGGCTGTTATGCGATTCAGGATCAAAAATATACCTGAAACCAGCCTTCAGGTCGATTCTTTTTGTCAGTTCATACCGCAATCCTGCCTCAGTAAGCGTGATATTAAGATGCGATATATTGTTGTCGAAGCGGGCCTGCTCTTCAACATTCACACGGAATTTTTTGCTCAGGTCGGCCTTTATGGTTACACCGGTCCACAACAGATTGTCTGCAGGCTGTGTAAATGTTCTGAAGCATGTCAAAACAATAAACAATATAAAGAACCAGCATTTATACATCATCATATCCCGGATATCGTATTCCACACTCCAGTCTTATTCCGTCAAGAATTTCCATTAATGCAAGGCTTTTGTCATGATTCATCCTGTCGCTTTCAAAAAGACCTTTTTCAAGGCATGCCATTGCTTCCATAGCTTCGTAGTTGTATCCGTTCCCGATATATTCAGGGGTCATGTCTTTGCGCTTACCTTCGGATGATACATAAACCACCTTTGACGGCATGAAAAACTTGTCGTAGATATGGATGCTTCCCTTTTCTCCGGTGATCATGGCGTCAATGGCAGTCCATGCCATGACGGATGAGTAAAGGCTGGCAATTTGTCCTGATTGGTATTTGAATACAAATCCACAATGCTGATCGATGCCTGTCGGTCCGGTAGAGGACAGAGCTTTGATCTGCTGTGGCTTACCGAGAATTTCCATGGCAAGGTAGGCAGGATATATACCCACATCAAGCAGTGAACCGCCTCCGAGAGCCATATTAAAGATCCTGTTTTCAGGATCTCTGGGTGCCTGGAAGCCAAAATCGGCCCTCAGCAGGTGAACATCACCGATCATGCCCGAGGCAATAGCTTCTTTTACCTTTTTTATTGAAGGTAGAAATGCAGTCCATAATGCTTCCATCAGAAATACTTTCTTTTCCCTTGAAACCCCAACCATTCGCTTCACCTCCTTAAGGTTCATGGCAAATGGTTTTTCGCATAAAACAGGGATTTTTTTGTTCAGACACATGAGCGTATTTTCACAATGCAGGGTATGGGGAGTGGCTATATAAATAATATCGATCTCTTTATTTTCGGTAATCTCCTCATAGGTACCATAAGCGTACGGCACGTTGTATTTTTTCGCAAATGCATCGGCTTTCTTCAGATCCCTTGAAGCAACGGCAAACAGTTTGGCACCGGGAACACTGGTAAGGCCTTTGGCAAACTTATCGGCGATCATACCCAATCCAATGATCCCCCAGTTGTATTTCTTCTTCATGAATTATTGGCTTAAGATCTTTTCAATGGATTGAAGTTCGGAATCCCGAAATGTAAGGTTGTTAAGCGAATCAAGATTTGACAGCAATTGTCGGGTTGAACTGGCGCCTATAAGCGCTGAGGTTACCCTGGAGTCCTTGAGAAGCCATGCAATTGCCATTTGGGCAAGCGTCTGTCCCCTTGATGAGGCAATAGCGTTCAATGCCCTTACTTTAGCCATAATCTCCTGAGTGATCTGTTCTTTTTTTAAAAAACCGTGAGGTTTCGCTGCTCTTGAGTTTCCGGGTATACCGTTTATATACCGGTCGGTCAGCAGTCCCTGTGCAAGGGGTGAAAACGCGATACAACCAATACCTTCTTTTTCAAGTACATTGAGCAATTCCGGTTCAACCCACCGTTCAAACATCGAATATTTTGGCTGATGAATCAGGCAGGGAGTCCCCAGCCTCCTGAGAATTTCGGAGGCTTCCCTGGTCATATTTGCCGGATAGTTCGAAATGCCTGCATACAGCGCTTTACCCTGCCTAACGGCAAAATCAAGTGCACCCATGGTCTCTTCCAGGGGTGTATCCTTGTCGGGCCGGTGAGAATAGAAAATGTCCACATACTCGAGGCCCATCTTCTTAAGGCTTTGATCGAGGCTTGCAATCAGGTACTTTCTGGAGCCCCATTCGCCATAAGGCCCGTCCCACATCCAATATCCTGCTTTGGTAGAAATGACAAGCTCGTCGCGGTGGCTCTTAAAGTCTTTTTTAAGGATTTTTCCGAAATTTTCTTCGGCCGAACCAGCCGGTGGTCCATAATTATTGGCCAGATCAAAATGGGTTATTCCCGAATCAAAGGCTGTTCTGATGATCATTCCTGCATTTTCAAAGTCATCCACACTGCCAAAGTTGTGCCATAAACCAAGCGAAATAGCAGGCAACCTTAAACCGCTCGACCCGCAATATTTGTATGGTATTTTGTTGTATCGGTTATCAGAAGGGTTGTACATGACACCTGTATGTTAAGGGAGTAAAAATAAAAATATTCCCGGTTTTATTGCATTTATTTTTGCGATACCGAGATGTTTTGGTAAATTTAGTGCAGCAAAAAGCAATTATTTCTAATTAATACGTTATGGATATTCTGGATATAAGGGCGACCAATG
Source organism: uncultured Bacteroidales bacterium (assembly GCA_964503885.1). Lineage (GTDB taxonomy): Bacteria > Bacteroidota > Bacteroidia > Bacteroidales > UBA10428 > CAZDCD01. Next base: position 27,436 of record CAZDCD010000015.1, on the reverse strand, counting down.
ATACACCCAGGGTGTTGTTTGATCCTGAAAACGATATTTTTGAGATCTCCGGACGTTCGTTACCTGAAGACGTGGTTACTTTTTACCAGCCTTTAATCGACTGGCTCGACGAATATAATAGGCTTCCCAACGAAAACACTGAATTTGTTTTCAAGTATATTTATTTCAATACAGCTACGGCCAAGCTGGTGCAGGATATCCTCATTCGGCTTGAACAGATCCATGAATCGGGGAATAAGGTGAAAGTGATCTGGTACTATGAACAGGATGATGAGGATATGCAGGATCTGGGTGAAGAATTCAAAGAATATGTGGATATTCCTTTTGAACTGATCCCCTTTTAATTGAAATTTTTAGCTGACTGACCATTAACATTCAGGCCTGACTGTTTTGAATGTTGCTTCCATTGCATGCATATATCTACCCTTCAATATGTTACGGGTATTTTCCGAAGGTAAAAGGCCCCTGACAACCGGGAACGCTCAAATCCTGATGAATACTAATTTCTGATTCTTTGCCTTGCACAAAGCTGAACATACCTTCCGGCTTACCAGTCTGACACTGCTCTTTTGTTGATAAGTACAGGGTTATCAACAATAAAGTCATCCGCCGATCATTTATTTTCGCAGCATAGTCACATGATAGCCGGTATTCATGGAATTATGGCTGAAAAATGGTGTGATTTTTGTATTTTTTTATGAGTTGTCGCGTATAAAAAAAGAAAGATTTCAGCTATGTCAATAGCAAAACGTTCAAACAGCGTTATCCGTTTGGTGAATGATTTTGATCTTATCCGAAGGGAAAAAACATGGTCGGGCAGAGTATCGGATACGATCCGTACCAAGTTCAACCTGCTCAAAATGGAGTATAACCGTTTCATCAGCGATCAGCATAAATCATTTTCGGAAGACGGATATAATACCTTAAAAATTAAGGGTTAAACTGGTTAATTTTCCGGTGCAAGGCTGCGAATAGCTTAAAGTATGCTTTCCTGTAAAGCGCTAGCTGTTGTTATGGAATGATATCATGTGTTCAAGCCTTGAAATACGAAGGTACATCAATGAGGATGACCAGGTATAAGACGAATGAAAACAACCAGATTATCATTATATTGAACCATCGGGTTTCCATAGTCTGCCCCCTGAACTTTTTTACCGGCACAAACAATACCGATCTTCCAAAATCGGAATTCGGGTCCTGGTATACCGGGTCAGATACCCTGCAAATTTTGTTGTTATGGATTTTCCAGTGAATATTCTGGCTTTTCGCCAACACCCTGGATGCCAATCTGTTATTGTAGCTTGAATTTTTCAATTCCTGCAGCGATGCTTTTCCCATGGAATTGGTCAGCTTTTCTGTCAGAGCTGTTTTTGAGGCTATTGATTTTTCCTTTTTGTCGTGGAAATAAATTTCCAGGTAGGTAAGGTAATCTTTTGTTTCAGAGGCAACATTTTTATTGAACCCTGAAACATTAAGCTTATTTAGAAATTCAAATTCAAAAATATCATAATCATCATAGAGTGAAATAATACTGTTTCTAATAAGCGGCAGGTAGTAACCAAGCGTATCACGCTTACCGATGTTTTGTCTGCTTCTTTCGAGAAAGGCCTGCAGCCTGGGTATCAGCTCCTCACTAAAGTATGACGAGTTGCTGATCGTTTTTTCCACATCATAGAAGTGTTTCTGGTAATCGTTCCTGATATATTGTTCTACCATTAATGCCTCATAGGCCCATCTCGAAACCATAAGCTCACCCACAACTGGTACATAAGGTGAATCGTTGAAATTCAGCTTATTATAAGGAATAATGCCCCCGCCCAGCAGAATCTGTAAAGCCAGAACCAGGGGTATCGTGGTTTCATAAAGTGCAGTTATCTTTTTATGGGCTTCTGAAAAATTCAGTCCCATCATTACGCCAAAACAACTGGCGCTGAATAATATTAACCAGAACTGGACAAACATGCCTTTTATCTCGAGAATGGCATTACCGGTAAGGACATATAAAAAAGTCTGGACTAGAGCAATAAAGAAAAGAAAAGAAATTTTTGAGTTGATGTAACTGAACCTGCTGAATTCAAGGTAATCTTCCTTTATCCGGTTATTGCGTTCCCTCATAATCTCCTTTACACTTATGAGAAGACCCAGGAATATAGCCGCAATGGCGCTCAAAAACAGAAAGAACGGGATGTTGCCGTTCGTCGAGAACACATAGGTACCGTTGGTTTTTTCCCTTAGGACAAGCCCTAGAAGTAAGGCTACTGAAGGTCCTGCCAATATTGAGGAGACGAGGTTGTAAGTATTGGAAAATTTCACCTTAAAATTCCTGATGCTGAAAATTTTGAACTGCGTTTCCAGGTTAGGTGGATTGATAAAATTGGCCGGCAATGGTATTTTTGTATGACTGGCAGGAATTTCGGCCTTCATCACAGACAATTCGAACCGCTCATGCCATCCTGAAGGATTGATCTTTCTTTTCCCCACCTTTCCCGAAGAATCGGAAAGCCTGAAATTAACCAGTTCGAGGAGGTGATCCGGTGTAAGCTCTTCTGCTGTTCCCCTTGTTTCAGGGAGACTCAGATGTCCGCTGAAGTAATCACGCGCAAGCCCGGGATTACCATTAAATATAGGGTATCCCGATTCATCGAGGATCCACAGCTTGTCAAACATTCTGAAGGCTTTGGTGCTGGTCTGGCTGATTGCCGTGATTACCAGGTTGCCTCCAAAAGTGTAATCATTCAATATTTTTATTATTGTGGAGGCCTCACCTGTGCTTAAGCTGTATACAGCATTATCTACCAGCAGAATTCGGGGTTCGCGTATCAGTTCAAGAGAAATATTCAACAGTCTGCGCTGGCCTGGCTGGATATTTTTATCGAAAATCGAACCAACGATCGTATGTCTGATCTCAAAAAGGCCCAGATGCTGAAGAAGCTGGTTCACTTTACGGTCGAGCTCCCTGGGCGACAAACGGCTGAAGAAAAACCTGGCTGTGAGCATCAGGTTATCATAAACCGACAATTCATCATAGAGCAGGTCATCTTCGGGTACATAACCTATAATTCCTTTCAGCAGGTATTTATTCTCTTTAAGATTATATCCATTGATGAAGATTTTACCCGAATCCGGCGTGATCCGTCCCGCAACAAGCTCCAGCAACGTCGATTTTCCTGTACCTTCGTTTCCGATTATACCGATCAGCAACCCGGAATTTTCGCCGGTGATAAATCCGCGTATTCCTTTCGGTTTTCTTTTGTACCTGAAGTATACATCCTCAACCGACAAATGAACAGTGTTGAGGTTTTTGATCTCAAGGAATTTTTGTTTAATTTCGGAATAATTGAATAAGCGATGTTTCTTAGTCCTGATTTCATCTCCAGGTTCAAGGATCTTAAATTTGCAGCCGGATATAAGCTCTCCGTTTATTTCAATGGTATCGCCTTTGTCGCATCTTACCACAAACAATTTTAGATGCTCGAGGTACAGCATATAGATCTTCTCCCTGAGATTTTCCAGTTCCAGTTCACGGCTTATCCTGAGTTCATCAGGCAGGTGTTTATCAACCCAACTCCCCTCAAGGGTTTCAATCTTATTTTTCGATTTTGGTTTTAAGATCAGAATACTTGTAGTACCTTCTGCATTGTAATCACCCGAGATAAAGCAGTTTATATCCGAATATTCAGCAGGCGAAAAACCAAGCCTACCGGTAATATTTTCAAGAAGTGATTTGCTTACATGCTCACCATGGTGCATGAACCGGTCATAATCAACAAGCAACATCAGAACGAGAATACGCTCGTTCAGCGACAACTGAAAGATCGATTCGTTGTAAACCTTGTCAAGCAGCACAGAATTGTAATTATCCGCGAGCTCAGGTTCTTCAAACAAATTAATTTCTTCGGCAAAATCGTTGTAAGCTTTGATAAACAGTACTTTAGCATTTTTAAACCGATCGGAGCTCACAAATGATTTTACATATTTCTCAAATACAGACAGCAGCTTATCAAATGTTTCCTCACCGGTTGCCGAAGCAATAAAGGCAAAAAAATGAAGCGCTGTATTTAGTACAGATTCTTTCATACGCAAATCGATATTGTAAAAGTAGAAATTCTCCGCCAATTATCTTAGTCTTAATCATGGGTTCATGTTTCCTGCAAGCATGGGAATTATATACCCAGGCGGGAGACGGGACGAGAATTGCGGCAACAACAGGCTTCTGATGAGGAATATCATCGCTATCCGATAACAAATGTCATTCCTATAATTGCCTAAGCTAAGGCACTATTGCGTAAATTCACTTACAGATATGGGTTAACTGATACAAAATTTTATTTTAAAAAGTTCTTTGTTAGATAGGGTTTAATTAGTTTTAGGTGTTTGAATCCCGGTATCGTCCGGGATTTTTTTTGGACCATAGGTTTTGGGATAAGCATGATTAAGGTGATGAATATCATCGAATTCAGGTAATAAATATCAATGCCGGATGTCCAACACAGGTCTGATAATTTCGTATATTTACTAAAGAAATGTTCTTTTAAACAGTTGAGTGAGCTATTAGGGTTTAGTTAGTTTTAGGGTTAACATTACAAATCTAAGTTTTCATTTATTAGGGTTTAATTAGTTTTAGGTGTTTGAATCCCGGTGCAAGCCGGGATTTTTTTTATGCTGAAATTTGAGGTAGAAGAAATCACCAGACCATGGTTATCACAAACCCAGGAATACGATCGCGAATCCGCTTAACAAAATTGTTGCACCGGCAATGGCATGCGTATATCTTTCTAATTTTCCGAAAGGCAGGGCCTTCAGACCGGTTGAAAATACCAACACCATGGTAAGCATTGTGATCAGGGTTATTGCTGTAAAGACGGCTGATACCCAAATCATTCCCGGTATGTTGTGCTGTGAAGCCGGATAAATGAAAAGAGGTATTAATGGCTCACATGGACCCAGAACGAATATTGTAAATAAAATCCAGGGCGTAATATTTGCTTTATTGGTTGTATGACGGTGCTCATGTTTTGAACTGTCGGCCTGCACTGTCAAAGGATGATCATGATCGTGTTCGTGCTCATGGATCAGGGAACCATGTGCATGCACATGCTTGTGTGGTCTGTTTATATAAGCCCGTCTGAGACCCCAGAGGAAATAAGCAAAACCGAATACGATGAACAGCCACGCGGCTATATTCCCCCTGATTCCTTCCAGCCTTTCAAGATTTGAAACTCCAATCCCAAAAGCAATTCCAATTATACCGAGTATGATAGAGCTTCCGACGTGGCCAAATCCACAGACAAGGGTTAATAGGGTTGTTTTCCATATCGACCACTTTCGCGCTTTGGACATTACAATAAAGGGAATGTAGTGATCGGGACCGAAAATTGTATGTGCAAATCCAATGGCAGCCGCAGATGTTGAAAGCAATATTATTTCACTGTTCATGCTGTATATTTTTGCTGAATGGATTGGTTATGAAATGTATAAAACTCACGGTAAATCAAGGTTTTTCAATATTGAATATGGTGTTCCTGTCCCATTCAAGCCAGTAGCGCAATGCCGTTTTTCTGACGTAGTTCCAGTAACCGTCATCTGACAACCCGAATTTTACGATGCCTCTGCTGATATCATCGTTCACGGTCTTTAAATAATCGTCCTTCAGGCTTATCTTAATTGAATTTCCTTTATACGTAAAAATCGCGGCCGGACGTGTAATGCTGTCATTTGCTATGGTAATGGTTCCCTGGCCAAGAGTGGCTCCGGTGCTTACCTGTATGCCGTCATTCAGGCAACTGTATGGCGGAGTGGTTCCTGCAAATGATATTACCGAAAGCTGATCAGGTGCCACTCCAAAGTATTCACGGGCCTTTATGCCCATTTTGGCACCCACTATCGAAAAAACGCCAAGGTGCCCGTGAATTTCATCGGTCAGAACACAAGCTTTCCACTCCTCGTTACCATACCTGGCAATTGCCGAATCCACTACCGGCCTGACATCGTATCTGAAAGCCTCGCGACCGGCCGGGAAACCATAGAAGGCGACATTGTTTTCATGGATATACTTCCCTTTGAATAAATCGCCTATTACTTCTCTAACGGCTTCGATGTTGTAAGATTCGCAAAAACGGACCCATATCTCCGGCATGATACTATTCATCTCGAATAATTCCGGGTTGATAAGGTAGACTGCCACAAGGTCATCGCACAAACCAAAGTGGTTTTCGAGGAGTTTTTTCTTTACTTCGGATTGATGGCAGGCCGTTGAGATACACGATGATAAACTTGTGCCGGCACTGTCAGCGATTGCTGCCATATTCATGTCAAACTTTGCTTCAGAATAATGAAGATTTGAAACCAGGTCGACGCGCACACTACCCGAATGTACGATCTGTTCGGCGGAATTTTTATCATATTCGTAGTTAAATCCCTGGAGTGGATGGATCGATCCGGTGTACCATACAATACGTTTGATCTTTTTGAAAAACCCGGGATAATCGTTGGCAATCGTTGCGGCAGTATTTAACGTCCCCAGGCATACCAAAGTATATTCCAAATTTTCACCTGACAGGTCATGAATAAGTTCGCCGATGCTTTGGATACTTTCAGCAGCATACTCTGTTCCCCAGGAAATGCTGCTGTTCAGTTCCCTCCATGAAGGGGCGGTTCCGTTCAGTATTGTTCCGCAGGCAACAGGCATCGAATTTTTATCCCAGAAATGAAGCATTGACCTGATGCGTTCATATCCCTTGGAAGCGGAAAGGGTGCCTTCTGAGGCTATAATTCCACAGGTATTGATCTCGGGTCTCGACAACAGTATATTTATGGCACGGAAATCATCGAATGCGCAATCGGTGTCGATAATTATGTTCTGTTTGGATGGTGCAGGAATCGCCTTACAGGGGACTGTTATTAAAAGCAGGCCCAAAAAACATAACTTGCCTGATGCGACGATCAGGCTTTTTAGTCGGGATGTCTTACGAGTTATTTTCATGATCTTTCGGTTTCAGAATTTCACGTTAGCACCTGCGAAAAAAGTAACCCCGGGCATGGTATAATACCGGTTAACAGCATATGTCCGGTTAAGCAGGTTATCTGCGCTCAGGTACAATTCAGCAAACTTTGCTGCTTCAAAGGTTATTTTTAGGCCCAGCAGGGTATAATTTTCAAGGTATACCAAAGGTGAAGGATCAGAATCGAGGTTTCTGATAATCTGTAAAGAGGGCGTTACCCTGAATTTTCTGAAGGCATACCTGCCGCTGAGAAACAGTTGATGTTCGGGCGTGGCAAATATGGGTTCTTTCATATGAATATAGGAATAGGAGAGGATAAACTTCAGGTTTTCGGAAAATCCTGCGTCAGCTGAGAATTCAATTCCCCTGTTTCTGATCTTACCGGCGTTTTGCAGCCCTTTAAGAGGAACGGTAACGATCAGGTTATCGCCTCTTATATAGAAAAAAGTCAACTCAGTATTGAGCCTGCTGTTTAAAAATGAATTCAGAAAACCGGTTTCAATATTGATTATCCTTTCCGGCTTCAGGTCCGCATTGTAATTCCACAGGAACAGTTCTCTGATTGTCGGGCTTCTAAACCCTTTTGATACGGCAACTTTCCAGGTAGCTGACGGTATATATTTTAAGGCAAATCCGCAGGAGGGGACCCACTCTCCCCCGTATTTTTCATGATTCTGATACCGCATACCTGCATCAACCGATAATTTCCGGCCAATCGTTTGCTGAAAAAATCCATAAATTCCTGCATCATACATGGTGGTATCCTTAAAAACCAATCCCTCTCCACCATTCGCCCTGATATTCTCGGCAATTCCCCCGTAATTCAGCATGTCCCCGCCAAGGGTTATTCTGGTTTGTTCCGAGAGTTCAAACGTTTCATACAGGTTAATTCCGTAGTTTGCATCTCTTGAATGAAAGCCATCTGAAATGCTGTGTTCTCCGAAATTGTAAAATACTTTTAGAGCTCCCGAATGATTTTCAGATTGATTTTCAAGTGTCAGCGCCCAGTACCCTCGTGTGATATTTATTCTGCTGCCAGCCCTGGCCAGAAGCGTGTCCGGACCGGGATCTCCGGCTTCAAACGAAGCCAGACTGAAATCCGAGGTGAGTTTTACATGATCGGTTAATGCATACCCGGCTTTCAGATAACCATTGGTAATACGGAAATCTGAGGAATCACGGTGCCCGTTCGTGGTGTTCTGGTTTATAGAACCAAAGACACTTAGCTTGTTGCTTTTATAACCTGCAGAGGCCATATATTTTTGGGTGTTGAATGAACCAACCATTATCCTTGCATTTCCGTGGATTCCATTTTCAGCCTGTTTGCGGGTTATAATATTAATTACCCCACCCATGGCATTGGTCCCGTATAGCATTGAAGCCGGTCCGCGGATCACTTCGACACGTTCCACGTCGCTGGCCACATAAGCATCGGGCAGGGGATGTCCCATTATTCCCATGAATTGCGGGTGACCATCGATAAGTACGAGAACCTGGGTGGTAGGATAGCCGCCGATCCCGCGTATGGTGATTTGTCCTGCACTCCCGTCTGCGACACCGAAGCCGGTTACACCCCTTTCGGTCACAAATAACCCGGGAACCCGTCCGCTCAATATTGGCAATAATGCCGATTGATCCGATTCTGCAATTTCATTTCGGGTTACAACAGATACTGCAAGAGGAATGTAGTTACGGTGTGTCTTTATAAGAGTGCCTGTTACTACAACCTCTTCAAGCTCAAGAGTATCCGATAATCTCGATTGACAAAATGAATATTGCGTTGAGATCAACAGGATGAAGATGCTCAGTTTTAATGGTAAGGATTTTTTTTTCATTTGAGTTTCATACATGGTTTTTTTGTTGAAAAAAAACGGATCACGATCCGCCTGAACAGATCAATAGGCTTTGGTCATCACCAGTTTGCCATGCTGGATGCCTTTAAGGGCTATTATCTTTTCAGCAAGTTCACTGAGGTCGTTTGCCCTTCCTTTTACAGCTATGGTTTCCAGGCACAAGTCATGACTCAGGTGGATGTGCTGTGTTGAAAGAATAATATGGTGAAAATCGTGCTGGAGCTCGTTCGATTTGTTGTTAATGTCGAATTTATGATGGTCATAAACGATCACAATTGCACCTGCCACCTCGTTGTTGCACCTCCATTTTTTTTCGACAATGTTGTTTTCAATGAGATGGCGTATAGCCTGCGAACGGTTGGGAAACTGGTTGTCCCTGACAAATTCATCGAGTGTTTCAAGCACTTCGCTTTCCAGCGAAACACCGAATCTCTTTACTGCCATAGTGTTACTTTTTAAGAAATAGTAACACAAATATATTCGAATTTTTATAAAATGAAAAAGCGGAGTGTAATTTAGAATAATTAAAAGAAAGGCAAAAGGTTCACAGTATATTCTCTTGTCAAACCAGTCTGAATAAATCTCCCGTTCGGGGGACAGCAATCCGTGTTTTTAATCCTTCATCCCGGGCAATCCCTCTAGCCCATTCTTCGAGCTTGCTGTCTGACACAACGTTCTGCTTGCTGTATTTTTCATCTTCACCCCCGCTATAATGAATGAGGCCGATGTCGGGAATATGGGTCCGGCGGACAAAGTCAATCACTGAAAAAGGTAACTGGCCGGGAGTTGAATTTTCGCTGAGAAACTCGTTGAAATAATCATGGATTGCATCGTTGTATGGTTTCTGAAGATGGGGTGCCATCATCTGTGTGAATGTAAGTTTATCGAGATACTCGACCATATATTTGCTTAGAGTTCCGGTCGTCTGATTCTTTGAAACAAAGCTTCCGTGAGTGGATAAAGGATAGGAAAACCTGTTGTTACAGTCGATGTAAAGAATTTTTGCTTCCGAAAGCATTTTAAAATCGGCATTTCTGATCAGCGGACAGAGCATATCTCCACTGAAAACAGCAGTTGTTTTTGTTTCATCTCCTGCATTAAATTCAAAAATAAGCATGGAAGCACCGAATCCGCTTTCACCATGAAAAACAGGTAAAGCTGTAACCATAATCCCTGCAACCTCACCGACCTGCCTTTTAATGCCCGGAATTAATTCTTTGTATTCGATAATGGATTCCAGCTGGCCATAAGAATTTCTTACTTCATTCCAGCATGGCAGGGTTGCATACAGCGGGTACTTTTTCGATTTGTTGTGGGTATAATAATAACTTTCAGCTATCCAGTCGATTCCAAGGGTGTGATCAAGGTGAGGGTGCGTCACGAATAATGCATCAGGGATGCGGTTTTCGTTCCTGATGATATATGAAGGTATATTATTACCGGCATCGACTAGAAGGGACCAGAGGATGGATCGGGTGGAAAATTCTGTTTCAGAAGTTCCGAATATTGAAAACGACACATTTCCCAGGTCATCAGGATCACCGGTTGAATAGAACGGATGTCTTTTGCCGATAAATACCGGCCATGCATTTCCCCTGCCGTTGACCCTGATGGTTATACCTGAATTTTTCATAGTCTGTTTCATTCTATAATAGTAAGTTCGCTGATAATATTATCGGCCTGCGCATATTTATCAATAATGAATAACACATAACGGATGTCCACCGATATATTCCGGCAAATTTCAGGGTCATAAAAATAGTCGTTTACCGTACCTTCCCAGTTCCTGTCGAAATTTAATCCGATCAGGTATCCGTTTGCATCCAGTACCGGGCTGCCGGAATTGCCTCCCGATGTATGATTGGAGGCTACAAAACACACATACATGGTATCGTTTTGTCCGTACCTTCCATAATCTTTTGCATTATAAAGCGCTTTAAGCCTATCAGGTACCTTATAGTCATAAATATCGGGATCCTCTTTTTCCATGACCCCTTTCAGGGTGGTGGCGAATGAATAATGAACAGCATCGGCAGGAGAATAGCCTTCTACTTTCCCGTAGGATATCCTCATAGTAAAATTGGCATCGGGATAGAACACTTTATCCGGCGATTGCAATTTCAACGCTGAAATATATACCCGGTATAAACTGTCGAGCTTGTCATTCAATGCATCATATTCCGGATATACTTCAAAGCCGAAAAGATTGCTGAACTCCATAAATATTCTGAATGCCGGATCACGCATAATTTTATGAGTGTTCCCGGTATTCATTGAGTTCAGTAGTGCCAGGGTTTTCTCGCTGCTGGTAAAAGCCGACTTATTAAACACATAGTCGGTAAACCTGGTATAGTCTCCTTTAAATTTACCGTATACCGTGTTGTAAAATTCAGGATGAAAATCAGGACCGGTGTGTTGATAATACATTTCCATCATCCTGGCGAAGATCTTCCGGTCGATTCCTTCAGAATAATTTGCAAAGAAGCTGTTGGTCTGTTTTCTGAGGTTTTCCACTTCGGTGTCAAATTCATGCTGATCGCTGTGAGAGGTGAAATTCAGTAACGGTGTAAATATTGATACAAATCCCAGCAATTCGATACCCATAATAGTTTCATATCCAAATTCGCTGACCATATAATACGGCTTTATGCGGGTATAGATATCTTTAAAATCAGCCAGCAGGTTTCCGTATTTGCTCCCGTAATCCGGATTGCCATTTATCCATTGCTGAAATTCATTTTCCTGCCCTTCCTTAATACCCATAACGTGTATTCTTTGAAAACCGCTCAATACTCCAATCCATTTTTTCCAGGCATTGCTTATCCCTGCATATTTGCTGGTATATTCAAGTCTGACTTCATCACTCAGCTTCATGGCGCTGGCAATGATGTCCATTCTTGTTTCCCTGAGTTTAATTTTCACGGGAAGGCTTTCTTCAGCGATTAACCCGATTTCATCCGAAACAAGGTATTCATCGGTTTTTGCAGGGTAGCCGAGCACCATGGTGAAATCGTTTTTGTGGATACCTCTTAATGATATGGTCAGGGATTTTCTGGGTGTATATGGGATATTGGCTGTGGAATAGTCAGCCGGCCTGTTCAGGGAGTCGGCATAGATCCTGAAGAGTGAAAAATCACCAGTGTGCCTGGGCCATATCCAGTTATCGGTATCACCGCCGAATTTACCGATCGAGGCGGGAGGGGCACCGACAAGACGCACATCCCGGAAGGTTTCATAAACAAAAATATAATACGCAGACCCATAATAAAATGATTTTACTTCGGCATTATATGTGGTATTTTCCGTTGCTTCTGCAATGATTTTCCGGATATTATCATCCCTTATGGCTTTTTTCAGTGATGAAGGCATGGAATCCCCGATTTCTGCCTGAACACGTTCGGTCACTTCTTCGATCTTTTTAAGAAAAGATACAGCAAGCCCGGAGTTCGGCAATTCCTCCTCCCTTGAATAGGCCCAGAAACCGTCGGAAATATAATCTTTTTCCAATGAGCTGTGCGACTGAATTCTCGATAAGCCGCAATGATAGTTCGTTAGGATGAGGCCTTCAGGCGATATCACCTCGCCAGTACATCCGTGGCCGAAAAGAATCACGGCATCGGCCAGGCAGGCTTTGTTGATGCTGTAAATATCTTCGGCACTCAGCTTAAATCCCTTCTGCTGCATATCGGTAATGTTGAACTTTTCGATCAGCAGCGGAATCCACATTCCCTCACCCGGGAATGCCGGGATAACCAGGAAATGCAACAGGATCAAAAAAACCAGATTTCTTTTTCTGATCATAGTTCGTTACTTAAGGGTTTTATACGGGGTTAACACCTTTGTAAAATTCGCATAAAAAACGAAAATAAAAATTCAGTATGCTTTCGTTTGTATAAATTCTTTTACCGGTAAATTGTTCATCGGGTAGTTCTCTTTGCCATGAATTCTTACTGGCTCCGCTTTCATGCATCAGGGAACGAAACGTTTCCCGGAAAATAGGCAGTATCTGAAATGACGAAATCATTCAGGGCATTATACAGTTTATGTACAGGAAATCCCATGACGTTAAAATAAGAACCCTCGATCTTTTCAATAGCGATAAATCCTATCCATTCCTGGGCGCCATATGCTCCCGCTTTGTCATAGGGTTTGTAATTATCGAGATAGTAATCGATCTCCTGATCTGACAAAGACTTAAAATAAACATTGGTTTTATCGCTGAAGGTTAATTCTTTATGCGCCGACCTGATGCACACGCCCGAATATACCTCGTGTTTTCTTCCCGAAAGTTTTTTTAAGATCCTTACAGCTTCCTTCCTTTCTCCCGGTTTGCCAAGAACCTCGTCATCGAGCCATACAATGGTGTCGGCGGTGATAAGAATGGTCTCTTCATTTAGATAATTCTGAAGATGACTGCTTTTAAGCTTTGCCAGGTATACGGGTATCTCTTCTCCTTTCAAACCGGCCGGATACAATTCGTCTATATCATCTGGAACAGCGACCCTGAATTCAATGCCCATTTCCCGCAAAAAGTATTGCCTGCGTGGCGATTTTGACCCGAGTATTATCCTGTGGTTCCTTAATTGAGTATATAGTAACACCGCTTCCTTTTTAATAAAAATGAATAATTAAATACCTTGCCACCAGGGCAAACAAAATTCCCGTAATCATGATAAATTTAAGCAAAAAACTTATACGGCGGTAGTGCTCTTTTGAACTGGCCGTATACGTAAAATATGCAATGGTAGCAAGCGGGATCACCAGGCAAATGCTTAAATAGAACAGCGCAAAATAATTCTTAAGATGGACCAGGTAGATGTAACCGGTGCCCACCAGTGTTACTGCAACAAGGGTAATGATAATGGCTTTCGTCCACCGGGTTCCGATTACAATGGGCAGGGTTTGCATTCCGTATGCCTGGTCGCCTTCAAAATCCTGGGTGTCTTTTACAATTTCCCTGATGAGGGTTATTATAAAGGCATAACCTGCAAACGCAATGATCCACGACATCATCGAGTTAATGTCAAGTCCCATGGCATCCGGAATATGGCCATACTTCCTGCTCAGAAGGGGAATCTCAAATAGAAGTACAAGAATGGGCACCATACCGGTGAGAAATGCCACAATAATGTTTCCTATGAGGAGCTGCCGTTTATAGGTGGTGGAATAAAACCACAGCAATCCGCTTACACCTATAAATATCAGTCCCAGGTACTTAAGATCCGTTATAAATACAAGATAAAACCCCGACAGGAGCCCGATGACGTTAAGCACAATATGCAGCGCCATTGCCTTTCGCCGCCGGATATTTTTTCCGACTATAACCATATCGGGATGGTTCAGCATATCGGTTTTCCGGTCAAAATAATCATTGATCACATAGCCGGCCGCAGTAATGAAAACTGTGGAGATTACAAGGAGCATGAAACCGAAACTGTTTAATTGCAGTGCAAGCCCGTTTTCCCGGAGCATAGGGCTGATGATGCAATACCTCATCGCATACTGGGTAGCAATGATCATAAGCAGGTTGGGCCAGCGTATCAATCTGAAATATGCATGGATAGTATTCATTCCGGTTACCATAAATGAGCGCCTTCAATCAACCACTTATTATGTAATTTTAAGACCTGTTCGATGACATCCCTGACGCATCCTTCCCCTCCTTTTCTTGGAGAAACATAAACCGAAAGTTTTTTTATTTCTTCAGCTGCATCCGCCGGACATGTTGGTGCTCCGGCATGCTTCATGATCTCATAATCAGGTATATCATCTCCCATATATAAGATATCACTGTGTTTGAACTGGTACTTATTCCTGAAATCCTCATAATCACCTAATTTATCCGACGATTTCATGTAGATATCCGTAATGCCCAGGTAACTGAACCTTTTTCTTACAGTCTCCGAATTTCCTCCAGTAATGATTGCTACGGGGTATCCGTGTTTGATACAATACTGAATGGCATAGCCATCTTTTATATTCATCATCCTCACGAACTCTTCTCCGGGGAAGAGCAACACATTTCCATTGGTGCATACACCATCCACGTCGAAAGCAAACGCCCTGACTTTTAAAAAAGCTTTTGTATACTTGCTGTCTCCCATATGCTTTTATTCCAAAATTGGTATAAAGAACCGAATTTGTTTGGTATATTCAAAAAATATCCGCCTAAAATTACTGCAAGCTAAGCAGAAGATCAAGGCACCAAATAATACAAAGAATGGTGAAGGAACTACACTTTTCCACGGGCAAATTGCTGAATATTCTCTGAAATTATTTTATAAATATGTTGCAGGTCCGGATGATCCGCAAGCAATTCAAGATGCTTTTCAAGCGTACCGGTATCATACCTTACCGCAGGTCCGGTCTGTGCTTCCAATGGAGAAATTTCCTTTATTTTAGATGCTGCTTCTATGATCAGGGGCATCAGCAAGCTGAAATCAATACCCTTGCTGTGGGCGATATGTTCGGCAATGGCATACATGTGGTTGGAAAAGTTGCAGGCAAATACAGCCGCGATGTGTAAGTTCAGCCTGGTAGGTGAGTCCATGGCAAGAACATGCGGAGTAAGCGGTAATGCAAATTTCTTAAGCTTTTCTGTATTTTCTTCGGAATTGGTTTCAATGCATAAAGGAACAGTTGAAAACTCCACAGGTTTTCCTTTGGTGAATGTCTGGAAAGGATAAAACACGCCAAAATCGGTGAAATGATCCCCGAAAACATTGATTGAGGTGCTTCCGGAAGTATGCACAACAAGGCTCCGGGTTTGTTTTATCCGGTGCAGCACATTTTCGATCTCTGCGTCGGGAACGGCTACAATTATCAGGTCGGGATCACTGCCGATGCTGCCGGCATTTGTATGGTGCCGGGCATGTACGATTCCGGCAAGGTCTTTTGCATGTTGTGCTGATCTGCTGATGATCTCCTTGATCCTGAATCCTTTCCGGTTTATTACAGAAGCAAGATGCCAGGCCACATTGCCCGCACCAACAATAGTCACTGTTTTTATCCTTTCCGGCATCTGGTGCTTTTAAATGCAGTGTTTAAAATGCATAGCGCTCATAGTTTATTTTTATTAGTTTGGCAGGTTCATCGTCTTCTCCCCCGATCTGGTGAACGAGCGTGAACAATTGCGGATACTTCAGTTCGATGTAGAACATATAGCGGTGAACCGTATTGATGATGTTGCCGGTTTTCATGTTCGGGTTCATTCTCAGGTTTGCCATGATCACATATTCCACGTTATTCTTTTTCAGGTCCGCAAGCAGGGAATCGGGGAGCACCCCGTAAAACTGCTCATTGCTTTTATGAATTTCTGACATAAAACCGTTGGTATTATAGTAGCAGGGGATACCATACTGATCAACAGCTATACGAAACTGATCACCAAAGGGCCCGCTCAGGTCGAAGATCCCGTAGACATTTGATCCCTGCCCGGCAAAGGCCAGTGAAGTCTGGCGCATTTGCATCTGTGCTAATGCTGGAATGTGTTTGGTATTGAATTCGTTCAGGTTGAAGATACACACTTCGGGATGTTCATTATTAATAAGATTGATCAGTGAATCACCGGACACCAGGGGCATACGGAATATACCATAAAAGTCCCTGCCCTTCGAATATATAAACGAGATCGAAGGTTTTCTTGAAGCTACACGTGCATTTTCGGGAATATTTTTCCCGACCCATGCGCTCATTTTAAGAAAGTTCACCCAGTCGGGGGTAAAGCCGTAATACAGGTTGCCTTCGAGGTTTTTAGACAACACTTCCTGATTGGCTTTTGCTTTTTTAATGGAATTGCCCAGGCTCTTAAAGAATACCAGGCATAACACGAAGAGAAGGGCGTAATACACGATTTTGACATTGCGGACTTTAGATAATTCATAGATTCCCCAGGATAAAAACAGGATCATCAGCGGGATAAAGATCACGATCATCCTGAGCTGTCCCCATGACTGCTGCAACGTAATAAATGTGGTCAACAGCGCACCTCCGAGGTATATTCCGATGAACAGCATATACCTGCTCTTTTTGAAAGCAAAGTATAGTCCTATAAGGAATATCAAAACCAATAGCAGGGCGGGAAGCAATTTTGCAGTGGTTACGGAGGCGTCGCGCAAGCTGAGGGAATCAAGGAAATGGCGTGAAAGATAAATCTTCATATTTTCAATGAACCTGGTAATCATGCTCTGAAAATTTTCTGTACCTGCGGCTTTGTTGTAAGGGTTTTTCAGGATGATTGAATTCAGTTGTTGTGCTGAAGTAGACTCTCCGATATGCCAATAATATTTTCTGTAAAGCTGGAAAGGGAAAGTGAAGATATAATACCCCGCAACCGCATAAATAACAGCCCAATATCTTCGGGTGAAAAGGAAAAATGCCAAAAGGGCCAGCAAAAATGTCATCCCGATATTTCGGGTGGTGGCGAGCATGAATATTATTGCGCCGGTGATCAGCCAGTAAGGCCAAAGACCAAGGTTATTTAACCTGTTTTCTTTCAGGTTATCGGTAAGCCTGAAGACTATATAAATACCCATAGCCTGGAGGAGCATATACAATGCTTCGGAATAAGTCTGACTGCTGAAGAACAGGATGTTCGAGCTTACCGAGATAATCAGCATGGTAAGCACAAGAAGAGTTGCATAGATGCGGTTCCTGAAAGCGAGGTAGAAAAAGATAAGATGCCCTATAATGAACAGAAAAGAGATCAATTTTAGTACAACGACATTGATCCCGAAAAGCAGAATCGGCAAACTCAGTAAAATCGAATAAAACTCCCCATGCCAGGAAGGGAAGCTCTTGCCATGCAGAAAATTGTAAGCCATCTCAATATAGCTGGAATCATCGCCGCCTTCATGGATCTTTACATCGAAAAGGTAAATTCCAAAAATTACCGTTAGCCCAAGGGAAATAAAAAAGAACAGCTTGAGGTTTTTACTGAAAAAATATTCAACAGATGATCGTAATCCTTTATCATTTTGAACAGGAACATTATTCCCGGGAGAAGGTTTGCTATTTTCTCCAGCCGAAACCTTATTGGTACGGGAAATGGTTGGTTTGTGATGCTTTTTTGTCATGGAAAAGGTTCAAATTACATGGTTGGTAGTAGGGTTGATTTTTTGCTAAAATAATCATTTTGGTTCACTCCGGTAACGTTTAAAGTTAAACAATCTGGGGTGATGAAAATATTTTATTATATTTGAGGCCTTCAAAAAAAATCGTTTAATCTTTTATTGTGCAATGTCTTATTCTTCTTCAGCTAAACTAACCGAACATTATGACAGGATAGCCGGCAAGCGAATAAAATATCTCAAGCGAAACAAGTTCTACCATAGATCAATCCTGAAATATTTCAGGATGTGTATACCGAGAAATGCCAAAGTTCTGGAACTGGGTTGTGCTACCGGCGACCTGATAGGTAATCTAAATGTATCATATGGAGTTGGTGTGGATATAAGCCCTGAAATGACAGCCATTGCAAAAGAAAAATATCCGAAAATCACGTTTGTTTCTAAAAATGCGGAACAATTTAATACCGATGAGGTGTTCGATTATATCATCGTTTCAGGTATTGTCGGTGCTGTGGATAATATTCAGGTATTGCTGGAACGGGCGCTTCGATGGTCGACACCCGACACCAGGATTTTCGTTGATTTCTACAATCCATTGTGGCATCCGTTGATCAGACTTGGTGAAAAAACGGGATTGAAAATGCCGGAGCTTCTCAGGAACTGGCTTTCAGTCGATGATATTGAGAATTTTCTATATATATCAGGTTATCAGGTTATTAGAAGTAAATACCTGTTATTTTTTCCAAAGTACATCCCGCTGTTAAGTTATGTACTGAACAAATTCATTGGTAATCTTCCTCTGATAAGAAGGTTATCCTTAAGCAGTGTGGTTATTGCAAGACCTCTGATTCCATGGCCTGACAAAGCAAAGAGATCCTGTTCTGTGGTGATAACGTGCCGCGATGAAGAAGGAAATATTGAAGGACTGGTAACAAGAATGCCTGAGATGGGAAAGAACACTGAAATTCTTTTTGTTGAGGGGCATTCGCGTGATAATACCGTTATCAAGATAAAGGAGATGATCAAAAAATATCCCGGGAAAGATATTAAATTGTTAACCCAGAAGGGTATTGGACAGGGAGATGCATTCAGGTATGGTTATGATGAGGCGAAGGGTGATTTTATAATCTGGCTTGAAGCAGATCTGACCACCCCACCGGAAGAAGCCATCCATTTCTGGGAAGTGTATATCAATAATACCGGTGAATATGTGAACGGAAGCCGCTTTATTTATAAAATGGAAAGGAGTGCAATGCCATTATTCAATTTCCTGGGAAACAGGTTTTTTGGATTTTTGTTCACCATCTTATTGAAACAGAGATTTACCGATACACTCTGCGGTTTTAAGGGCATTTCAAAAAAGAACTATCTGAAGATCAGAGAACAAATTGATTTCTTTGGAGATTTTGATCCGTTTGGGGATTTTGAACTTATTTTCGGCTCCATAAAAAACAACCTGAAGGTTGCAGAAATCCCGGTTCATTATCAGCCCAGAAAATATGGTGAGTCTAAGGCTTACGGAGAATCTTTTTTTAGTTTTTTAAAACATGGTTTATTATTATTAAGAATGAGTACAATAGCATTCCGAAAATTTATTATTTCGTAATAATTGCAGGAAAATGAAAACCAAAATATTCCAGATCGACCCGTTTTTCGACAGGCAGGAGATAAGAAACCTAAAAAAGGCTGTAAAAACAGGCTGGGTTACAGAAGGTCCTTTTTCACAAGAATTTATAAGACAACTGAAAGAGTTCACTGGTTCGCCCTACGCTGTGCTGGCACCTAACGGGACCCTGGGATTGTATTTATCATTGCTTGCTGCAGGTATTAAACAGGGAGATGAAGTGATTGTTCCCGATTTCACTTTCAATGCATCGGCCTCTTCGATAGCCTTTGCCGGAGCCAAACCGGTTTTTGTGGATATCAATTCAAATGATCTTCAGATTGACACAACCAGGATCGAGAAGGCAATCACAAAGAACACCAGGGCCATTATGCCGGTACATATATACGGACAGGCCTCTGATATGGACCCGGTACTGACCCTGGCAGAAAAATACAAATTGAAAGTAATTGAAGATGCTGCACAGGGATACGGGGTATTTTACAAAGGCAAGCATACCGGTACTATCGGGGATGTAGGAATGATATCATTCTTCGCAGATAAGACCATTACCACCGGTGAAGGAGCAGTTATACTTACCGGTAACGAAGAGATTTTCAATAGATTAAAGATGTTGAGAAACCAGGGTCGGCCGAACAGCGGTACATTTATACATCCCGAGCTGGGTATGAATTTCAGGATGACCGACCTGCAGTGTGGCCTGGGAGTAGCACAAATAAAAAAATTTGAGAAGATCAGGCAGATCAAATTAAAAAATTATACTTCATATTATGAGATGCTAAAAGAGATTCCGGAAATTGAATTTGTTACACAGCCCTCATTCACAAATTTTGTTCCTTTCAGGGTGAATATTAAGACCAGTCGTCTTGAGGAATTGATTGAACTTCTTGAAAATAAGGGTGTTCAGACGCGCAGGATGTTCTATCCCCTTCACAGGCAACCGTGTTTTAATAATCTGAGTTATGATGAGAACGATTTTCCTGTCGCCAACGATGCCTATGCCAGGGGGTTATCCTTCCCTGTGCATTGCGGGTTAAAACAGATGGATATTCGGTATATTTGTTCACTTATCCGCAGGTTTTATGGTGGATAATGGTAAAATAGTGCGGATTACGGATACTGTGTACCTCGTTCAGATCATAAACCTGCACCTTATGGCATTTCGTGGGGTATTGTCCGGTCAGATCGGGCGGAGATTCCTGAAATTCTACTATAAAAGGATCATCGAAAAAGGAGTGATTTTTGCCTGGCTCGACGGTGATACTGTTTATGGTTTCGTATCAGGAATAGATGATGACAAAAAACTAAATTCAGTATCGTATTATATATTTGCACTTAAAGGTATAATCATTCATTTTTGCCAGTCCGGACTATACCTGAGTTTGATCAGGCACCGGAAAAGAATGCAAAGTTTTAACCGAATAACCATTAGACCTGAGCTGCTTTCGATTGCAGTTGATGAAGCAATGAGAGGAAAAGGAATTGGGATGAAACTGGTAGGTGCACTTGAAGACTATTTCAGAACCAGAAACATCAGTGCGTATAAGGTTTATACCGATACAGTTTTCAGTACGGGCTTCAGGCTTTATGAAAAAATGAATTTTGTCCTTGAGAAAGAGGTTGATTTGTATGGATTGCCCTTTCGATTGTATCAAAAAAAAATGGAATAGAAAATCTAAAAATTACAACAAATGAATGTTTTGGTCACAGGTGGAGCAGGTTATAAAGGGGTTATACTTACCCGGCGGTTGCTTGAAAAAAAACTAAAGGTTACCATTATCGATAACTTTATGTATGGTTATGAGCCAGTTTTGCATCTTGTGAAAAACCCTAACCTTACCATCATTAAAGCTGATGTTCGTAACAAAATTGAAAACCTTAGCCGTTATGATTTGGTTTTTCATCTTGCCGGAATCAGCGGATATCCTGCATGTGCGGCAAATCCGCATTCCGCTCATTTGATCAATGTTCAGGCTACAAGAAACATAATCAGGGGGCTTTCCAAATCACAAAATATCATTTATGCATCTACCTCTTCGTTCTATGGCAGATCTGGCGAACCCTGCAACGAAGAAACACCGATAACTCCATTTAGTGTATATGCCAATACCAAATATTTGGCTGAACAAATCACAATGGAGAAGGAAAATGCGGTTGCACTGAGATTTGCAACAATTTTTGGGTTCAGTCCCAAGATGCGGATCGACCTGATGGTTAATGACTTCACGTATAAAGCAGTAAAAGAAGGAGTGCTTGTGCTGTTCGACAGTTTTGCAAAACGGACCTTCATGCATGTCGACGATGCTGCTTCGTGTTATATGTTCACCATGAAAAACATTGATATCATGAAAGGGAATATATACAATGCAGGCGGTAACCATCTGAACTATTCAAAGCTTGAGATCGCGAATATGGTAAAGGAAAGGGTTGATTATAAAATTATTGATTCCCAGGTTCAGGACAAAGACCTGAGGCACTTTATTGTAAATTTCGACAAGATCGCAAAACTTGGATTTGTTCCGAAAATTTCGGTGGAAGAAGGTATTGACGAGTTATTGAAAGTGTATGCGTTCTATGAATACTATTCACATTTTAAGACCATATAAGCATGTTTAGATTGATTACGTTTCATAAATTACTTATTTACAGATATTCAGAAAAATGGTTTTCATGAAGCTTTTTTCATGAAAAATGTGTAAAATCAGATAATAATTTAAAGTATTTTCACAATAGTTGTTATTGAAATCACGTCATACATCGCCCGCCTAATCTCACCAGATATGAAAAATTTGGTTTTACTGAGTATTGCACAGTGAATGTTTATAGGTCATACAAACGGATGCAATACAAACGACAGCCTGATCCTTTATCTGCCGTTGAACGGCAATGCAAATGATGAAAGCGGCCTCGGATTTAATGGAATCATTTACGGAACGTCTCTATCAGAAGACAGGTTTGGTTTTGAAAACCGGTCTTTCTATTTTGATGGGGTAGATGATTACATTGCGATAGAAGATTTTGGAAACGCAGTTGATGCCCATGAAATTACAGTTAGCGTGTGGGTGAAGAACCATGCTTCCAAGGCACAGTTTCAACTCATGTTTTGTCCGGATGAAAACCGTTTTGCAGTTTCAGTGAATTACTATCATGATGGTATGAATACAATATTCTGGGATTTCGGATGGCAGGCCGAAGGGGGAGACGCCCAGGGTGGTTGTATTTCAGGCCAGAACCAGTTGATACAGCTTGGCACCACTATGTTTTTGTTTCCAGTATCTCTGATACAACCATGAAAATATATAAAGATAATTGTTTATTAATCAGTAAGAACGAACCCAGATCATTGATAAAGGCAATTGGCAGGGAACTCAAAATCGGAAGCGGGGATAATGCAAACTTTTTTAAGGGTTATCTGGATGATATCAGAATATTCAACCGGGTACTTGGCCCAGAAGAAATTTCTGACCTATACTATGAAAATGAATGCGTGAAAGAAGTAATTGTTTATGATACGGTAACTGTCTATAATTATATTACTTCTAAGGATTTGTTTGACAGCCTTATTTTGTATATGCCGTTTAGCGGTAATGCAAATGACAAAAGTGGTTTCGGACACAACGGGATTGTTAACGGTGCATTATTAACTGATGACAGATACGGTTTTAAAAACCGGTCATACTATTTTGACGGGATTAATGATTATATAATTATTGAAAATTTTGGAGATGCAATTCAGTCCCAGGAAATAACAGTTAGCATGTGGGTAAAAAATCTTACTTCCAAAGCACAATTTCAGCTTATGCTTTGTCCGGATGACAACCGGTTCGCCATTTCAGCAAATTATTATCATGCAGGCATGAATACCACATTTTGGGATTTCGGATGGCAGGGTGAAGGGGGAGATGCCCCCGGCAGGTTGTATTTCAGACCTGAACCGGTTGATACTCTTTGGCATCATTATGTATTTCTTTCAAGCATTGCTGAAAACACTATGAAGATATACAAAGACAATAGTTTGCTGATCGATAAAAATGAACCAAAGGAATTGTTGAATACCAGCGGCAGGGATCTGAAAATCGGGAGTGGCGATAATGCGTCCTTCTTTAAGGGATACCTGGATGATATCAGAATATACAACAGGGTATTGAATCCGGAAGAGATATCCGCATTGTATTTTGAGAACATTTGTCTGGAGCAGGTAATTATTTATGATACTGTAACTGTTTACAAAAATATTGCAGTAACTGATACTTTAATCATTGATTTTATACAGACAACTCTGGAAAATACCGAAAACAATATCCTGATCAAAGTATATCCTAATCCGACAAATAATATATTGTACATCAATACTGGAGACTATGATGCGATTAGTAATTATCAATTGCAAATTATCAATTCATCATCACAACTGATATATGAAACCTATATTGATCAGGAAGAAATTCAGGTTGATCTGAATTCATTTGGATCCAAAGGAATATTCTACATTCAGGTTTTAGATAGCAATTCTGAGATCATTGAAATTAAAAAGGTTATTCTAAGATAGGGATAACCGATAACTATCTTATGCAGCAGAAGTCTGCCATTATTCTTTTAGATAACTGTTCCATTTTGGTGTACTCCAAAAAAATGAAGCACTTTTTACTTATACCGATCGCAGTCTGCGCCATATTTTTTACACGATGTGCTGAAGACCATTATGAATATCTTGATGAAGATAAAATCTGCGTCTTTAGCTGGGGAGATACTTAGGTCTATTATGGAAACCAGTTCAATGATACATTCAATGTTACATGGATAGGCCATGGATTTATGGATATAGACAATAGAGTGTATAAAGGGCAATATGAAATTACAATCAGCCAAGTAAATATATTTTCCAAAGATGATACCACTGCTTTTTACCCCGGAATATTTTACAGTTTAGGCGCAGGAGAGAATGGCACATTGGGAAGAATTAATCTCAGAAACATTGAAGCAACATTCACTGATCCTTCAGTGCCGGCTGCATATATCTATCCTGGCCAACGCACGGTAGAAGCGTATAAGCTCGAACTATCAGCTATCCCTGAAAATTCACACCCAAAAGATGTGCAGACACTTTATTATGATTTCAAATACGGTGTGATCGCCTGCAAGCTGTTCAGCGGAGAAAAATTTGAGCTGGGGGAGGAATTTATCGGGGATTAACACACTTCTTAAGGTAAGTAAGTTATTTTTCAGATTATTAACGTGTAAGAAGCTTAGCTATCCCGAGAATTGAAAATCCGGGAGAATGATCCATCTTTGTATTTAATGAAGTATTCTAAGGTTAAAAAGATAATTTTAAAGATTATTCCCTGGAAGGTCATACTGAAAAATGAATTTTTCCTGCGCAAACTATATTCGGTTTTTTATCTTGGCAGGTCAGTGTATTGCAACATTTGCGAAAGGCATTTTTCAAATTTTTTAAAAATTCATGCTGATGACAAAATCTGTCCAAAATGTGGGAGTCTGGCAAGACACCGCCGGCTTTGGTATGTCATTCATCATGAAATCACCATGAATAAAACTGATCGGATACTGGATTTTTCACCATCCCGGATTTTTTTGAAAAAACTTAAAAGCGAATATTCGAATTATTTAACCACTGATTTCCAAGAGAATACACTTGTGGATAAACGATATGATATTACCCGGATACCCGAGCCCACAGCTTCTTTTCATTGGATTATCTGCTATCATGTACTGGAACATATTGAAAATGATCTCGGCGCCATGCGTGAATTGTACCGGATCCTTAAAAAAAATGGATCCGCGGTTATTCAGACTCCATTTAAAGAGGGTGAGATATATGAAAATAGGGAAATTGTTACTGATGAAGAACGCCTGATCCACTTCGGACAGGAGGATCATGTCAGGATATATTCGGTCTCAGGGCTTCAGGCAAGACTTCAATCTGTCGGATTTAACGTAAAAATTCTCGAATACAAAGCAGATCAGAACCTTATGAATAGCTTTAAACCGGTTGAATTCGTCATTCTGGCTACAAAATAAAATCAGGTGATCTCAGGAATAATTTTTTGCCATTGGTTTTAATCATGGAAAATTTTATCTTCATGCCAACAGGATTTTGCCTATTTTTGTAAAACAGACCGTAGGCTATCTATGAAAAAGGTTGTATACATATTGCTCCTGGTGGTTTTGGTTACAGGCGTCTATTACCGGTTCTTTTCAGACAAGGCCAAACGCTGGTCGCCCGAGTGGGAGGAGAGCTTTGAGACCTTTCAGCCTTCGGCAAAGATCATGGACATTATCGGTATTGAAAGGAATATGGCAGTGGGTGAGATCGGTGCGGGAAACGGCCGGTTTGCAGTACGTGTGGCAAAGAGGGTGGGTGACAGCGGAAAAGTTTTCGCCAACGACATCGACCTGAAAGCTGTACGTTTTATGAAACAACGTATTGATCGCGATAAGATAAGAAACATGCAGGTCATTCTCAGCAGGGTCACCAATCCGTACTTTCCGAAAGGCAAACTCGACCTGGTGTATGTGATCAATGCCTATGAAAATTTCTCCGATCCGGTGAGGTTGCTCGCCAATACCCGGTCGTCGCTGAACGACAGTGGAAGGCTTGCCATTGTCGCCTATGATCCCCTCAAAATGAATAACAACCGTAAAAAGGCTATACCAAAAGAAACAATCATTCAGCAGGTTACTTCAGCCGGATACCAACTCGCAAAACTCGACACATCTTCACTGCCGTATGATAATGTATATATCTTCAGGCGTAGATCACTGGCCGATTATTAGGGGTGGATTCTGGATACTGGATATCTTAGTGCCATTCGTTCACCTTATCAGCGGATTCCTGCCTGCCCCAGGGCTTCGTTGCTGTGCTCCTCGCAATGACCCGTTTCCCATGCAGCACGCAAGACAAAAACAATGGAACATTACCTGCTGAACATTTCTGCATCCAGTCCCGGTGATCCGGGCTGTAGCCCTTGTAACCCCTGTAACGCCTGTAACCTGAAACTTTGAACATTCACTTTCTTTTCCCTGCCCATTCAATGGCTCCTTCAATATGCTCAAGAAAAAGGGGATCGGAATATGCCTCAGGGATGTGTCCGAGAGCTGTTTGAAAAACCCTTCCACCTTCAAATGTATTGTACCAGACTACGGGATGATCGCCCATTCTCAGGTCTTTTCCCGGGAACCAGGGATTGTCATCAAGATCATAGCTTGATTCATCTACCGACATGAGCACATGAACCCTGTCCCTGGGATTTTTGTCGAAGGTATACCATTCTTCTTTCCATATCCATGTATCCTTAAGTTCTTTCGGTACAGAAGGATGTGCATGATCTTCGATGATCAGCTTCCCTTCCTGTACGGGGGGATGGCCCAGAAAATGAGCTCCCACCAGACTGTCGAACCATGCCCACTTGTATTCGGTATCGGTTGCAGAATGAATGCCGACAAATCCCTTGCCGGAGCGGATATATCTTTTGAACGCTTCTTTCTGATCGTTTCCAAATACATCGCCCGATGTCAGCAGGAATATGACCACATCCATGGTGTCGAGATTATTGTCGGTGAAATACAACGAATCCTCGGTATGAACCAAATTCCACCCGTTCTTTTTCCCGAGTTCCGTGACGGCCTCAGTTCCGGCCTGCTTAGATTCGTGAACATAGCCGTTTGTTTTGGTGAATAACAGTACATTCATTTTTTGGGATTTACACGTGGTGAATACAACCAAACACAATATTATACTGATTTTCCATTTCATGGTTTATCAATGTTTAACGTGAAAGATAACATATTTAAACTGGTAGTATTTTAATAACATTCCTTAATCCCTTAATCCCCTAATCACTCAATCACTTAATTCATCTGATCTACCAA
>CAZDCD010000014.1:0-105679 GCA_964503885.1 uncultured Bacteroidales bacterium | reverse complement strand
CCAGTGACCCTCTGCTTGTAAGGCAGATGCTCTGAACCAGCTGAGCTAAGCGCCCAAATTTATTAAGTACCTTCTGGATCTGTGACCCATCCCGACGTGCTGGCCGGGATGCTCTGAACCAGCTGAGCCCTGCCTGCCGGCAGGCATGTAAGCGCACTCACCGCCAACATTTCAGGCGGCTGCAAATATAGCAGTCTTTTTTATTTTTAAAAAAGAAAATTCAGGTTTTTTGCAGCGCCAGAAAATCAGCCACCAGGAAGGTACTCCCGCAAACCATGATCAGGTCGCTAGCCTCTGCATTGCTTTGAGCATCCTTCAGGGCAGAAATCACATGATTGTATGACTTTCCTTTCAATCCATACTGTCTGGCCAGTTTTGTCAGCTTTTCACTGTCAAGTCCCCTGGGTACATCGGGCCTTGTAAAATAGTACTTAGCCTCTCCGGGAAGAATTTTCAGTATCCGGTCAAGCTCTTTGTCGGCAACAAAACCTATAACCATATGCAAATCCTTATAAGGCGTATTTTTCACCTGTTCGACCACCTGGGCTATTCCATCGTAATTATGAGCAATATCACAAACGAATAACGGATTGTATCCGCAGACCTGCCATCTGCCCGATAGCCCGGTAGAACTTTTAACGCTCCTGAAACCTTCCTGCATTGCATAGGCCGATACCTTCCACCCCGAAAGCTTCAGTATATCAAGCGCCATCAGGCATGTCATGCTGTTTTTTCTCTGATAAGTTCCCAGCAGATCGGTTTGTACAACGAATTCGTCCCCCTTCTTCATGTTTCTTATCCGTATCGACTGATATCCGGCAAAATCCAGTGTTGTATATACATACTCATAGTTATCCTGTGCAAAAAATACCGGTGATTCCTGTTCACCGGTAATCCTTTCAAAAACTTCACGGGTACCGGACTGATTTTCACCGATCACAACCGGCCTTCCGGGTTTAATGATCCCACCCTTCTCAGCAGCTATTTTTTCAAGAGTATCGCCGAGAAATTCTGTATGATCCAACCCTATATTCGTGATAACCGACAGTTCTGGGTTCACCACATTGGTTGAATCGAGCCTGCCTCCGAGTCCTACTTCTATAATAGCGATATCCACACTACTTTGAGCAAAGCAGTCAAGTGCCATAAATACCGACATCTCAAAAAATGAGGGGTTTAGCTTCTCAAAAAATGATTTGTGCCTTCCAACAAAACGCGTGACCTCCTTTTCCCCGATTTTTTCACCGTTTATTTTAACGCGTTCCCTGAAATCGAACATGTGGGGTGATGTGTGCAGGCCTGTCTTATACCCGGCATGCTGAAATACCGATGCCAGAATATGACAGACAGATCCCTTTCCATTAGTTCCTGCCACATGAATGACCGGATAGTTCCTGTGCGGATAATGAAAATATTCATCCAGTGCATAAGAATTTTCAAGATCAGCCTTGTATGCAGCTTTGCCGACCCGCTGGTACATGGGCAGATGGCCGTAAAGATAGTCAAGGGTTTGCCGGTAGTCCATCGTCTTCGAAAATTACCAATTCCCGTAATGTATGCGTTCCTTCCTGAACCGGTCGGGAAAAGATCTTTTTTCTGCCGGATACCCGATGGATACAATGGAAAAAGGTCTGATATTTTCAGGCAGATCAAATATTCTGTGCAAGGCTTCGATCCTGTTCTTTCTCGGATAGACTCCCACCCATACGGCACCGAGTCCCCTGGCATGAGCCGCCAGCAATATATTCTGTGTAGCTGCCGAACAGTCCACGGGTCCGTATCCCTCATCATGCTGAAGCTTTTCATCATAACAAACCAGTACTGCTACCGGACTGCCTTCCAGCATTCCGGCATTGGGATGAATTGTTGTTATTTCACGGATTGTATTTTTGTCCCGGAAAACAATAAAATGCCACGGCTGTTTATTGACCGCCGAAGGTGCATACATGGCTGTCCTGAGGAGTTCCTCAACCTGTGTATCAGTCACGTTATCCGATGTGTATTTGCGGATACTGCGTCGATTCAGCAGGGCTTCAAATACTTCCATACATTCAGGTTTTTTTAAACATCATTGATCGTTTGAATGGTTAAAAACTAATGCCTATATGTTCATAACCTCATTTCCTATAGAAGTGTCGCAACAAAAATAAGACATAAAAGTTAGTATTTTTAGACCGGTTAAGGTTTCACAAAAAAATGTGAGGGTATGGCTAGTAAAAAGAAGATCTACGTTCTGGATACCAATGTTTTGCTGCACGACTATATGTGTATATACAATTTTCAGGAAAACGACATTATCATTCCCATTCCAGTGCTCGAAGAACTCGACAAGTTTAAGCGGGGAAACGATATCATTAATTTTCATGCACGGGAATTTACACGCGAGCTCGACAGGCTGTCGGGCGATAAGCTGTTTAACGGCGGAGTATCCCTGGGTAAAAATAAGGGTAAACTGACGATAGAGACCGGCAAATCTTTTTCGAAAAAGATGTTTGATTCATTCCCTGAAAACACACCAGACCACAGGATCCTCGCCATTGCAGAGTTTGTATATCAATCGAGAACAGACAGATCGGTAATCTTTATCTCCAAGGATATTAACCTGCGGATGAAAGCCAAATCTATCGGGATCATGGCCCAGGATTACGAAAGCGACAAAGTGGCCAATATTGCCGAGCTGTATAAGAACATCACCACCATTGACGGAATTGACGACCCCCTTGTCAATAAGCTCTATGAGCAGTCAGAAGGCATTCCTTTCGCCGACTTCAAACTAAAGATCACTCCGGTGCCCAACCAGTATTTTATACTCAAAGGCAATTCTTCGAGCGCTCTCGTCCATTATGACAGCACAAATGAGGCGTTTAACCGTGTGCTGAAACAGAAAACCTATGGTATAGAACCCAGAAATGCGGAGCAGACGTTTGCACTCGATGCATTAATGAGAAACGAGGTGCAACTGGCTACACTGACCGGAAAAGCCGGTACGGGTAAGACATTGCTAGCCCTTGCAGCCGCATTGCATCAGCGTCAGGACTATGTACAGATCTTCCTGGCAAGGCCTATAGTTCCTCTTGCTAACCGCGATCTCGGATTCCTGCCGGGTGATGTGAAAGAGAAAATCGGTCCGTATATGCAACCCCTCTTTGACAACCTCGATGTCATCAAAAACAAGTTCCAGCAAACCAGTAAGGAATACCAGAAGATCGATGAGCTCCTGAAAAACGAAAAGCTAATTATAACCCCGCTGGCTTATATCAGGGGCCGAAGCCTGTCAAGGATATACTTTATCGTGGATGAAGCACAGAATCTTACACCACACGAAATAAAAACCATCATCACCCGTGCCGGCGAGGGTACCAAAATGGTGTTTACGGGTGATATTGAACAGATCGATTCGCCTTACCTCGATGACAAATCAAACGGATTAAGTTATCTTACCGATAAGATGAAAGGCCAGAAATTGTTTGCACATGTGAATCTCGTTAAGGGTGAACGAAGTTATTTAGCCGAACTTGCTAGCAATCTTCTCTAATTTTTCTTTATTTTGCATAAAAAAGACTGTACGTTTACAATGAAAAGAAAAAAAACGCTTCACATTGTCAGGCATGCAAAATCAAGCTGGGATTACGAAAATATTACCGATAGCGACAGACCCCTCAAACTGAAAGGCATAAAAAACTCTTACGAAATGGCAAGAAGAATGAAGATCAGGAATTCACTTCCTGAATTCATCATTTCAAGTCCGGCCAACAGAGCCTTACATACCGCCATTATTTTTGCCAAAGTCATAGAACTGCCCTTCAGCAAACTAACGGTAGATTCCACACTATACGGATCAGATTCATCAGCTATTCTCGACCTGATTAAGAAAACCGATAATGCCATCCATTCTCTGATGATCTTCGGTCATAATCCCGATTTTACCAATTTTGCTAATATGTTCGCGGGTGACAACATTCTTGAGATTCCCTCTTCAGGAGTAGTAAGTATTGCCTTTAATGCTGACCAGTGGACGACTATAAGCAAAGATAATGTGGCATCATTAATTATCGATTTTCCAAAAAAAGACCTGCAGGTTGAATCGTTATAGCCTGTTCAACCTGATTTTCAGTAGTTTTACTTTATATGGCAAAAAAAGAAAAAATCATTAACCGCGAGCTTAGCTGGTTGTCATTCAATGACCGTGTATTACAGGAAGCTCAGGACCCTGAGGTGCCGCTCATAGAGCGGATCAGGTTCTTAGGGATTTTTTCCAATAACCTCGATGAATTTTTCAAGGTGCGTGTTGCCACTATCAAGCGAATGATCGATGTTCAGGTAGGTTCGAAAAGGGTTGAGGGTGAAAAGCCCAAGAAAATAATGAACAATATTCAAAAAAAGGTCATCAACCTCCAGAATAAATTCGAATATACATTTCACCAGATAGTAGGGGAATTAGAAAAGCACAATATCTTCATCATCAATGAGCTGGAGCTGAACCTGGAACAGTCGATCTTTGTGAAAAAATACTTCAAAGAAAATGTTTTCCCGGTGATCTCCACCATCATGCTTCATAATGTTGAGAGGTTTCCTTACCTTAAAGATAAAAGCATTTACCTTGCAGCCAAACTGACAAAAAGCGGTGAACCTGAGAATTCGGAATATGCGCTGATCGAGGTTCCTACCGACCACCTGCCTCGGTTTATCGAACTTCCATCAGATCATGAACGTAAATTTATCAGCCTGCTCGAAGATGTGATCCGCTATTCACTCGAGGATGTTTTCGCTATCTTTAATTTTGATACATATGAATCCTGGATAATCAAACTCACCCGCGATGCCGAGCTGGATATGGACAACGACCTGTCAAAAAGCTTTCTGGAGCTAATGGCAAAAGGGGTGAGCGGCAGGAAAACCGGTCAGCCGGTGCGGTTTGTATTCGACAATTCCATCGCCAAAGACCTTCTCGATTATATAATCAGCAAGCTCAGACTCGATGAAGACAATAATATGATTCCGGGAGGACGGTACCACAATTTCAAAGACTTTATGCTGTTTCCCAATGTGAACGGACAGGACCTTGTATATAAAAAGGATGTACCGTTGGGTCACCCGCTGATCAAATACCATAAGAGTATTTTGGATGCTATGGCCAGGAAGGATTTTCTTCTGCATGTTCCGTACCATGACTTTAACATTTTTATTTCACTGCTCCAGGAGGCAGCTATCGATCCCAATGTCACCGAGATTTCCCTGACAATATACCGGGTAGCCCGAAATTCAAAAGTGGTAAATGCCCTGATAAATGCCGCCCGCAACGGTAAAACAGTGAATGTGATCATAGAATTACAGGCCCGTTTTGATGAAGAAACCAATATTTACTGGTCTAAAAAGCTTGAAGAAGTGGGAGCCAAAGTATATTTTGGTATTTCCGGATTAAAAGTGCATGCCAAACTCCTCAGTATATCAAGAAAAGAAGGTAAGAATACAGTATATTACAGTTGTGTGGGAACAGGCAATTTTCACGAAGGGAATGCTATGGTTTATTCCGATCTTTTTTTGTTTACAGCGCATAAAGGCATGTCAAAAGAAGTTAAAAAAGTATTCGATTTTTTCGAAAATACATATAAAAACTTTTCATACCGTCACCTGATACCCTCACCCAACCATACCCGGAAAAAAATGTACAGGCTTATTGAGAATGAGATCAAAAATGCCAAAGCCGGAAAGGAAGCTTATATTATCCTGAAGATCAATAACCTGGTTGACAAAGAGATCATCTACAAATTGTACCAGGCGAACAACGCCGGAGTTAAAATAAACCTCATTATCAGGGGCATATGTTCGCTGATCCCCGGAGTACCGGGACTGAGCCAAAACATACAGGCCATAAGCATCGTGGATAAGTACCTCGAGCATTCACGCATTATTATCTTTTGCAACGGAGGAACAGAGCTGTATTTTATTTCTTCTGCCGACTGGATGACGAGAAACCTCGACCGGCGGATCGAAATCACCTGTCCTATTTACGACAAGGATATTCAACATGAAATTCGCGATATGATCGACATACAGCTTATAGACAATACAAAAGCCAGGATCATCAACGTAAACCAGGATAACCCATATGTAGGAAACCATTCCGAAGAAAAAATACGTTCACAGCTCGAACTGTATAAATATTATATGGACAAGCTGAAATCGTAAACATCAGCATGCATTATTGTCTGAAGACTTTGCAGGAAGGTAAACCGGAAGCCATACAACCCTGAATTGCAATATTGCAACATTACCTTTTCTGTGTTATTTATTAATTAATAAAATGCAAAGTTAAAAATGAACTACCAGGAGATCTGTAAGCAAACAATAGAAATCGCACAAAAAGCCGGAAAATATATTCGCAGTGAAAGGGGGAAAATAAAAATCGATGAGATTAAGTCCAAAGGCAAACATAACTTTGTGACTAAGGTTGATAAAGCCTCAGAGCAATTTATCGTTCAGGAACTGGGAAAAATATTACCAACATCAGGATTTATTGCCGAGGAAGGCACAAGCAATAAAAAAGGCGATCGGTATAACTGGGTGATCGATCCTCTTGACGGAACCACCAATTTTATCCACGGTTCCCCCCCCGTTGCCGTTAGTATCGCCTTGATGGAGGATAACAACGTTGTGGCAGGGGTGGTTTATGAACTATTTCTTGATGAATGTTTTTACGCATGGAAAGGCAGCGATGCCTTTCTTAACGGAAGAAAAATTGAAGTCTCAAAAACGGCCGGTTTAAATAACTGCCTCATTGCCACGGGATTTCCTTATAGTAATTTCGACCGTATGAAATCCTTTATGGATTCTCTTGCATTTTTCTTTACCAATACGCACGGTGTACGAAGGCTGGGATCGGCGGCCACTGACCTGGCTTATGTTGCATGCGGCCGGTATGACGGTTTTTATGAATATAATCTGAATCCATGGGATGTGGCGGCCGGAGCTTTTATTGTTCAACAGGCCGGTGGCAAAAACGCTGATTTTAAAGGAACTGCCGATTACCTATTTGGAAGAGAGATTGTTTCAGCAAATAAAAATTCATTTGAAGAGTTCCGGGCTAAGGTGGGTGATTTTATGAAACCATAAAAAACATTTATCTTGCAATCGTAATTCTTAACGTTTAATGAATCCGATCCTTTTTCATATCTGCAATATTCCCGTCTGGTTGATCACCCTCCTTCCCTTACGGATTTTATACCTGATATCTGACTTCTTCTACTTTATTATTTATTACCTGGTAAGATACCGGAGAAGAGTGGTATTTACCAATCTGAAAAACGCATTCCCGGAGAAAAGCGACCGGGAGATTCATGCTATTGCCAAAAAGTTTTATCATCATTTGTGCGACAGTTTTATCGAAAGCATTTATAGCATCAATATATCGGCGGAAGAGATCAGCAAAAGATACCGGTTTAAAAATCTTGAAGTAATCCAGCCTATATTGAACAGGAACAAAAGTATTCTCATGGTTTGCGGGCACTACGGCAACTGGGAATGGTACAACAGCATGCCACTCTATGTAAGGCAGCCGGTGCTGGCCATCTACCATCCTCTGAGAAACAGCTATTTTAATGAATTATTGATTCACATCCGCAGAAAGTTCGGTGTGGTGATGATTCCGATGAAAACGTCGGTGAAAGAAATGATCGCTTATAGCCGCAAGAATATATCCATTATTTCGTTATTCCTTGCTGACCAGCGTCCCGTGTGGAGCAGCATTCGTTACTGGACTACCTTTCTCAATCAGGAAACCCCTGTATTGCAGGGTAGCGAGATTATCGCCAAAAAACTGGATCATTCGGTTGTCTTTATGGATATACAGAAGGTGCAGAGAGGATATTACGAAATTTTCTTTGAACTGATCAGTGAAAATCCACGGGAAACAGCAGAAAATGAAATAACAGAGGCGCATACACGAATACTGGAACGTATAATCAGAAAGGAACCTGCCTACTGGCTATGGTCGCACAAAAGGTGGAAGCATAAACGGGCAGATATCGAAAAAAGAACAAAATCAAGGAATGAAAAAAACAGCCATAGTTATTCTTAACTGGAACGGTAAAAACTATCTCGAACGTTTTCTTCCGTCTGTAATCCGGTTTTCTGACCATGACGGATCACAGGTTTATGTCGTTGACAACGGATCGACTGATCACTCGGTACTCTGGCTGGAAAAAAATCTTCCGGAGGTAAAGATCATATGTTTTGAAAAGAACCTGGGTTTTGCATTGGGATACAAAAAAGCGCTTTCACTAATCAGTGCCGATTATTATATTCTGTTGAATTCAGATGTAGAAGTCACCGACGGATGGCTGCAGCCGCTCATTCATACCATGGAAAGTGACGGTTCAATCGGGGCCTGCATGCCGAAGATCAGGTCGTATAATAATAACAACTATTTTGAATATGCCGGCGCAGCGGGTGGTTTCATCGACACATTCGGGTACCCGTTTTGCAGGGGAAGAATATTAAACAGCATTGAAGAAGATAAAGGACAATACGATAATCAGTCTGAGATTTTTTGGGCGTCAGGTGCCTGCATGATGGTGAGGGCAACATCATATGGTGCCGCGGGTGGCATGGATGGTGATTTTTTCGCCCATATGGAAGAAATCGACCTATGCTGGCGGATGAAACGAATGGGGTACAGAATAATTTGCAATCCCCGTTCTGTGGTTTTTCATGTCGGGGGCGGCACATTGCCCAACAATACGCCTAGAAAAATTTTCCTGAATTACAGGAACAACCTCTACCTGTTGTTTAAGAACCTTCCTCCTAAACGATTGGTATATATTCTGGGAATAAGGATGTTGCTGGATGGAATGTCCGCTCTGGCATACCTGCTAACCTTCAGGACTGGATTCTTTATTTCGGTGCTGAAAGCCCATTTCTCGTTTTACAGGGAAATTCCGCATCTCTTCAGGAAACGTAAAGAGTTGTATAAGATGGAAAAAAAACATTCAGTCAACCACATCCTGAAGGGAAGCATCCTGGTAAACTATTTTTTGAAAAAGCGCCGTGCCTTTACCGATCTTAATTTCTGACCGGAATACTTTTTCTTCAGGCATATCGTTATGTGGTTAAAATCCCCGGGAAAAAATCAGTACCTTGTAAGTTGACTGTATTCAACCCTGCAGATTACAGATGGTTAAATCAATCCATATCATAGCCTGTTTGAGCATTATCCTTTTTCATCATGCCGGAGCCGTGCAGATCTCTTCACTCCCGGGCGATTCTGTCGGTGCAACCGGAATTGTCGTGGTAAGCCACATTGAACTGATAGGAAATAAGGTTACTAAACCTAAAATCATCATGCGTGAACTAACGTTCTCAAAAAATGATACCCTTTCCTCTGCGGATTTAAGCAACCGTTTTGAAAGCAGCCGTGAAAATTTATTAAAAACCTCATTGTTCAATTATGTTTACTTTGATACTTCTGAAGTAGAGGGCAACCTGATCGATGTAACTGTTAAGCTGGAAGAGAGATGGTACACATGGCCCGAGATCTACATAAATCATGCCGACAGGAACTTCAACAGTTGGTGGCGCTCCAAAGATTTCGGAAGGTTGTATTATGGTCTAGGATTAACCCGTTACAACTTCAGGGGAAGGCAGGAAAAATTTTCATTAAGGGGCATTATTGGGTTTACAAGCCTCC
Source organism: uncultured Bacteroidales bacterium (assembly GCA_964503885.1). GTDB lineage: Bacteria > Bacteroidota > Bacteroidia > Bacteroidales > UBA10428 > CAZDCD01. The sequence goes on along the minus strand of CAZDCD010000014.1, from coordinate 95,994 downwards.
TTTCGGCCGCTTATGACTATATCTATCTTGATAAAGCAAGAAAACATTACTTAGATATTGAAGTATTCTTTGAAAATCAGAACAGGCTCGACTATATCACACAAGGTAATGAAATTCAGCAGTTTAAATCTGATAACAGGATATTCAGGAAATCCAGCTATTTTCTAAGGTACAATTACAGGCAGAAGTTCTATACGTTCCATACACTTATCCTTGGCTATTTTGATTTTGTTGTATCCGATACTGTAATCTCGCTCAATGATAATTTTCTCGGCTCGTCAAGGAAAAACACAGATTTTTCGGTATTGTCGTATATTTTTGAAAACGATCACCGCGACCTGAAGTTTTATCCCCTGAAGGGCAGCTACTTTACTTTCCAGGTCTCGTATTATGGACTTTTTAACCACAGCATTAACAAGCTTGAGGTAAAAACGGGTTATCACCGGTTCTTTGAGATGCATAGGCACCTGTATTCGAGCCTGAGTGTTAAAACCCAGGTAGGAAATCATGAAAAACAGCCTTATGTGCTCACAGAGGCACTCGGCTACAACGATTACCTGAGGGGCTATGAAAACTATGTTATCGATGGTCAGAACTTTTTTCTGTTCAAATCGAGCCTGAAATATGAGATTTTACCGACTAAAATTATCACTTTGAAGTTCATCCCGTTTAAACAGTTCAATAAGATACACATTGCAGCTTACATGAACCTGTTTTTTGATGCCGGGTATGTACAGGACCAATATACCGAATACCTTTTATTGAACAATAACCTGGTGAATAAGGCTATCTATACCTTTGGAGCAGGAATTGACCTGGTAACCTATTATGATAAAATGCTCAGGGTTGATCTTGCACATAATGAAATCGACGGCTGGGGAGTGTATCTCAATCTTGACCAGCATTTTTAATATTCGGCACCGTTTCTGAGTTCCCTGCTACCTTCCAGACTGACATATACCACCAGTTTCTGTGAATATTCAATATCATGGGGAATGAAATGAGCCGAAAACCGAATATATCCGCTTACTCGCTTTTGCCTCTTGAACCGGTAACTTAAGTCAAGCCGCTGATATGAACCCGAGGAGAAAAGATGATCTCCGTAGATCAGCATTTGAGCGTCCCCTTTATAAAATGTGCCATGAACACTCAGTCCCCTGTATCCGATTATGGCTTCGGAATACCAACCTGTTGAAGTTTTTGTATCGTAAACATTCCTCAGCCGGTCGAATGAGAAAGCTACTCCCGTAGCAATACAAAACGTATCGGGAATGAGTCCCGTTGAGAGATCAGCACCCAGCATACCAATAAATCCACCATTATCGCGAATATGATCTTCGGGGGAAGCATCGGCTGGTAATGCATAATGGGTGTAGTTAAAATCGTGTTTATAAAAAAAACGGCCTGCATTTACCCGTCCCGAGCCTCCGGTTACAAATACTTCCCTTTTGCCTGCAGCCTGTCGTCCTATCCAGTCAATCCACAGATTGTGCGAGATAAACGGACGTTTCCATTCAAGGAATATGCCTTCCACATTAGGCCGGAAATAATTGAGGGTATCGGTAAGCAGCAACAAGGGCTGATCAACGACGCCATGTCTGGGAAACGCGCCAAGGTAATAATCAATATTCCCAACATAGTGATAGTAGAGGGTAAGATCAGGTGCGATCAGGTTTCCTTTGCTCCCAAACTCATATGTATAGCTGAAACCGGCACGAAAATGCTGTCGGTCATCCACTGCAAAACCGGCATCGGCGAAAAATCTTGACCCGAAAATGGTTTGATCATTCGAAAATTCATTAAAATATTCGCGGTTATCAAAAAAGCCGTGAAAACCTGTACGCCATTCAAAAGATTGGGCCAGGGACGGTTTAAACACACCCAAGATCACGAATACGGTAAGTATAATCTTTTGAATACCTGAAGAATACAGTTGACTAGCCATTTTGGCAACGTACTTATGCATCAATGAATACTAGCATGAACAGGGATAAAGATACTTTTTTGACTGCAATATTTGACCCGATCAGGATAAATATTCGGCTTTAATTTTCAATCGGGAGCAGCTTATCTGGTAAAAATATCCTAATTTTAAAACCCGGTGTTTGCAGGTTGGTGATGATCGTTATCTAAAAATAAAGATCCACGGATAGCCTGTGTTCTCAGGAAAATGAGCATGTTTTTTCAGCATTTGGTAAAACATGATCAATCCTTTTAACAAGCAGATTGTTTTATTGAATACTATCTGATCATATTTAAAACACATAAATTAAAAGAACGTATTATGGAATATCCTTATAAACGAAGACTTGACGAGGAAGACGATGAGATCACGCCTCCGCAGATGAGCTTTTCACATAAAATCATCGAAAAGAAATTTCTTGATGAGCGGGTTATCTTTCTATGGAGTGAGGTAAACGATGATTCGGCAAAACAAGTGGTCAGCAAGCTTATTTTTCTGGAGAAACAGAAACCGGGGGAAAAGATTACCATTTACATCAACAGTCCCGGAGGCATGGTAACTTCGGGCATGGCCATTTACGATACCATGCAACTAATATCTTCACCTGTATCCACTGTGTGCATGGGACTGGCAGCTTCAATGGGATCGATCCTGCTTTCGGCCGGAACCAAAGGTGAACGGTACATATATCCTTATGGAGAGGTGATGATTCATCAGCCAAGTGTAGGACTTATTCGCGGAGTCGCTTCCGACATCGAGATACATACAAAACAAATTGTTAAAACGCGCAATATCTCAGCTGAGATTCTCGCAAAAAACTGTAGTCAGACTGTGGACAAGATCCTGAAAGACTTTGACCGGGACTACTGGATGGATGCCAGGGAATCGATAGATTATGGAATTGTTGACAAGGTTTATACGTTTTAAATAGTCAATCCAGATCTTACAGCGATTTGGCAACCGATCTGAATTCTGAAGATTGTTTATCAAAGGTACGGTACTATTTCCTCCAGCCTGTTCCCCCTGGAACCTTTTACCAAGACCTGCGCCGATTGAACCGGGTGTATCTTCATATATTCAATGGCGTCGCCAACAGTTGTGAAGTGAAGAAAAGGTGTGGCTGAAGCTGAGGCTGTAAACTCTTCGCCGATCAAAACAACTAGTTGCAGGTTAAGCTTTTTTATAAAGTCAACAATCTCCATATGTTCGGATTCGGAAGATTCGCCCAGTTCAAGCATTTGTCCCAGTATAAGTACTTTATTCAATCCTTTCATTTGCATAAAATCCGCAATAGAACTCTTCATGCTCGATGGGTTTGCGTTGTAAGCATCCATCACAATCTCATTTTTACCCGATAGAATGAGCTGCGACCGGTTGTTATCCGGAATATACTGTTCGATAGCTTCTTTTATCGCTGTGGAAGCAATTCCGAAATAATCGCCCACCTTAGCGGCTGCTACAATATTTTCGAGATTATACCGCCCGACCAGCCTGGAGTTGATCCTGGTTCTGGTGTTTCCCAGATGCAATTCGAGCAAAAGATAAGGATCTGATGATAATTCAGTCCCGTAAAACAAATCGTTGTTATAGGGCACCAGATTGGCATAATTACCGGGTAATAAGTGTTTTATATGATCGTTACCAAAATTGGCAAAGATTACCTTATTGTTGCTCATGAGGAAGTCAAACAGTTCTCCCTTTGCCTTCGTCACTCCCTCGATGGTTCCGAATCCTTCAAGATGGGCTTTGCCGATATTGGTAATGAGTCCGCAATCCGGCAATACAATGTCACATAATCCGCGGATTTCTCCCATATGGTTCGCTCCCATTTCCACAATAGCGATCCCGGTTTTCTTTCCGATCTTCAGGATTGTCAGAGGAACCCCGATATGGTTATTCAGATTTCCTGAAGTAGCCTGCACCGCGTACTTTTTCCGGAGAACTGCCCTGCATAATTCCTTGGTGGTGGTCTTTCCGTTTGAACCTGTAATGGCAAGCACGGTGGTGTCGATATTCTTGCGATGATACCTGGCAAGCTCCTGCAACGTTTCCAGGGTATCCCCTACCCGTATCAGCTTCGACTGGTTGCCGGATGCAGTTTGATCCACGACGGCATATTCAGCTCCTTTGTTTAATGCTTCTCCGGCAAAATCATTCCCGTTGAAGTTTTCACCGTGTAATGCGAAAAACAGAGAACCCGGGATTACCTTTCTCGAATCGGTAACGATCTCGGGATGTCTGGAATAGATTGAATATAGTTCAGCTATACTTGTCATTTCGACTGCCATGAAAAAAACCCCATTATTGCTAATGAGGTTTTTTATATGATATTCAGGTCATTTAAATTGCTAATACTCTGCCGGACTTCCTACTCTTGTCATTGCACAACGGAAACCGATATCGTCGCGTGACTGATCTTCATCGAGATACCTTCTTGTTCCCGGGCTCATCCAGTATGCCCTGTCTCTCCACGAACCACCCTTATAAACTCTTGACTTATCGCTGATAAGAGTTGCTGCTTCCTGACCTTCGACGTCACGAACATACATTCTCTGTGAGTTCTGTGCCTGTCCTTTGGCATCAAGCGTCCATGAATCTGACGTATTCAGGCTCGATTCATAGTCACCGTCCATATAGTTTTTGTAATACGCTTTTTTATAATTCCAGCGGTTGATGGCTTCCTCTTCGGTAACCATCCTATACCTGAGCCTTCCAAGACTGTCTTTTTCAGCCAGGTTACCTTCCTCGTCGGTTTCATAAGTCTTAAACACGTTACCTCTGAATGGATTGAACTCATCCACATCTTCAGAAGTCAGAGGACGGTAAACATCTTCCACCCATTCGTTCACATTTCCTGCCATACAGTAAAGGCCATAGTCATTCGGCCAGTAAGATTCAACAGGTGAAGGGATGGGCGCATGGTCGTTCAGATCACCGGCAAGACCCATATAATCACCGCGGCCACGGACAAAGTTTGCCCTCATCTGGCCCCGGTATTTTTTGGAGTCATTTCTTACATTATGACCATCCCATGGATATATTCTGCGTTCGTATACCCTTTCGTCGTATGTATTTCCAATCAATGCAAGCGCTGCATATTCCCATTCGGCTTCGGTGGGGAGCCTGTATTTAGGCAGCAGAATCCCGTCTTCGAGCTGCACTCTCCTGAATTCCTTGTTCGGATCGAGCGATTTGAGGTTCTGATTTACCAACCCTTCATACTGACCCTGCAGGTATGCATCAGTATTGAAATTCTCTTCGCCGAGCTGATTTGGATCAGGATTGAGTATTCCCTCCCTGATCAGAATTCCTTCGTTAACCCTGTCGGTTCTCCAGACGCAATAATCACTGGCCTGAAGCCATGTTACACCTACCACTGGATAGTCATTATATGCAGGATGCCTGAAATAATACTGAACATAAGGTTCATTGTATGCCATAGGCCTTCTCCATACAAGTGTATCGGGGATTGCCTTTCTGTGTACTTCAGGATAATCTACAAAGACTCTTGAAATCCAGTACAGGTATTCGCGGTAATCAACATTCCTGATCTCAGTCTGGTCCATGTAGAATGAACTTACAGTTACCCTCCGCGGAATATTGTTCCATTCATACATGACGTCCTGTTCGACCCGGCCCATGGTAAACGTACCGCCTTCAACAAATACAAGGCCAGGCCCTGTTTCCTGTTCATAGCCAAACTTTACTTCAAACCCGCCGTTATCAGGATTATTGTATTCCCAACCCGTTGTGGTTGATACTTTTCTACTACCTCCGCCACCACAAGCAGACAGAATCATAATAACAATGGCAACTCTAGGAATAGCAGCAAACTTGATGTTCATAGCATTTCGGTTTTATTATATCAAATTTAACATTATTTCATTTTAATTTACAACTATTGCATAAAAATAACTAAATCTTAGGGCATTTTATTGCACCCCGATTTTTTCTTTTATCCTTATACTTAAAATCATAGTAAAAAGTTACTTCATGTGACCCAATTCCTGGTGAAAAAAAGCGCATTTTTTTCATATTAACGTCATAACAGTAGTAAAAAGTATAATTTTCCCTTGAAAAACCCAGCAGCAAAATTGCCGCGTCAAAATGAAACCTGATGTCATTTCTTGCCCACAAGCCAAACTCAAAGGGTTTTATGTTCAACGATGAACCATATAAAAATTCAGTATATTTTCCCTGCATCTGAAAATGCACTGCGGGTTTCACCGTCATTCTTCTCCTTACCGATCTCTCGTTCAGGTCTATCAATCCACCGGCATGAACTGTATACCGGGGATACAGGTTTCCAAGTGCATTACCCGCTAAATTGTCTGTCGGGGTGGTAATATGATGCACCGATATACCTGCAAACAGCCCGTATTCGAAAAAAGCCGTTAAACCCAGAGCAAAATCGGCAATATCAGTCCTGTAGCTTTCATACCCTATCGGGTAATCGCCCGCAGTTGTACCTGTCAGATCGGATTCAAAGACCAGTTTATCAGGATCGATCCTTTTCCGAACGTATGCAAATTGCATACCTGCCGCTATTCTCACCTGATCTGTAATATTTACTGCATATGCATACAGGAGACTGAAGCCTGTCCTGGTCAGCGCACCACCGGCCTGAACATCATGAATCAGATCCGCCCCCACAGTACTGTTCAACTGCTGAACAGGATGAAAATAGAACGCATTGTATGTCACGTATACCGATGAAAGTCCCGGCCACTGATTACGGTAAGTCACACCTGCCCTGGGGTTTTCCAGACTGGCGATTGATGAAGGATTGCTATGGTGAAGTGTGGAATACAGGTCAGAAAAATGGAGATCCTGTGCATCACACAGGATAACCGGCAGACAGGAAAGCAATACTGTTAAAATGATTTGCTTCATTTAACCAAAATCATAAATCGCTGTTTACAACGTATATTCCACAATATAAAAAAAATATGTCCGTTAATTTTCAGGACGGACTGGTCAAATATTATCCGGGTTGTACCTTGTTTTTCTTATTTTAGTCCAAAAAAGTAATAAATATAAGATGCGGAATTTTTTTATTTTATTAACATTTCTCCCGGTTAATCTGTTTTCACAAGATCGAACCCTTTATCGAACAATCGAATGGCAGGATAATAAGAACCTCGAAGATTTTTATTTCCAGCCTGAATTCCGTGTTGAGAAAAATGAATGTTTCTATTTCAGGAATGCGGTAATTGAAAATTCCCAGACGCTTTTCCCGTATTATAATGAACTCATAACCACTGGTAATTATTATTCGGGGATTGAAATAATGGTTAAAGAGCTGGTCTTTGCCGTTATTTCTCCCAAAGACTATGAAAGCGTTGGAAATATTGACCTGCTGCCCGTAAACTTTGAATGGAAAAGCAAAACAGTGATGGACCGCAAAACTCCGGGAATAGCATTCAGTTTGCTTCCTCTCAGAAAAAACCCGGCGACCGGGAATATCGAAAAGCTGGTTTCCTTTGCCATAGCGCTAACTCCTTCCAAAACACAACCATTCAAATCTACATTGTCTGAAGAAAATCATGCAGCATACGGTTCAACCTCGGTGCTTGCCACAGGTGAGTGGCATAAAATTAAGCTCAGCAAATCGGGTATCTACAAAATGACTTATAACGACCTGATAAACCTGGGCATTAGTAATCCTTCAGGCATCAGAGTATACGGAAATGGCGGTAAAACATTACCCCTGATGAACAGCCAGCCTTATCCTGATGATCTGAAAGAGAATGCCATTTATATGTATACCGGACAGGACGGTATTTTCAACAGTGGTGATTACATCCTTTTCTATGCCCGGGGGGTGGTAAGCTGGAATTATGATACCACGTCGGGTATGTATATCCATTCCATAAATGATTACTCTGCATATACCTGTTACTACCTGACTTCATCACTGGGACCCGGAAAAAAGATACAGGCTGCACAGGATATTCAGCTTCCCGCTACCGATGTTGCTGACCAGTTTGATGCCTACGGTTACCATGAACGAAATCTTGAAAACGTGATCGAGTCGGGACGTGTATGGTATGGTGAGTCGCTGATCTACAATTCTTTCGATACAACTTTTATATTTACAGATCATGTGCCGGGTTCACCGGTGAATATGCTGGTTAATGTGCTTGGACGCTCATCTGCGAACCGCACTTTTGCAATAAAGGTTAACGGCGCTTCACTGGGTTCAATCACTACCAACGGTGTCAGCCTGAATTCGATTACCAGTCCGTTTGCCCGGCAGAATTCAAAAAAGTCAACATTCACTGTCCCAGGTGACGCATTTAATGTCAGTGTCAGCTTTGGCAGGATTACAGATTCCGACAGGGCATGGCTCGATTACATTATTGTAAATGGCCGCAGGCAGCTCAACTATTCTGAAAAACCCCTGTATTTCAGAGATATGGAAACCGTCGGATCGGGACATGTTACTGAATTCAGGGTAAATGGGGCCAGTAGTCAGACCATTGTATGGGACCTTACGGACATCTATAATATCAGGCAATTGAATACATATTCAACAGGTGAAGGAATTGCTTTTAAAGCGGCAACCGATACCTTGCATGAATTTGTGGTATTTGATCAGGGATTGGCATTTTTAACGCCGCAGATCGATCAGAGCGACAAAACAGTTGCCAATCAAAATCTTCACGAAATCCAACCTCATAAGATGATCATCATCACTGCTCCTGAGTTCATCGACCAGGCTGAAAGGCTGGCTGAATTCCACAGACAGAAGGATAATTTCAGTGTTTATGTGGCCACCACCAGTGAAATATACAATGAATTCTCTTCCGGGATGCGCGACGTCTCTGCTTTGCGTAATTTTGTCCGTTCGCTGTATGAAAAACAGGGTTCTGATGACAACGCATTGAAATACTTGCTGTTGTTTGGAGACGGATCCTTCAACAACAGGTCTGATGACCCGGATAACCCGAATTTCATTCCCACCTACCAGTCCGAGAATTCCCTGTTGCCAACCGAATCTTATGTTTCAGACGATTTTTTCGGATTCCTCGACAGTGATGAAGGTGGTTCGTCCGATATGAAAGCATTTGTTCTCGATTTAGGGATCGGCCGGCTGCCTGTAAAAGACACCACAGAAGCAGCTGATGTGATCGGGAAGATAATGTCGTATAATACCAGCACAAGCATGCAGGACTGGAGGAACAACATCATGTTTATCGGCGATGATGAAGATGGAAATTCGCACATGGATTCTGCTCTTGCCCTGGCCGATTTTATCTCGAACAATTATCCGGAATACTCGGTAAAAAAGATAATGCTCGATGCGTATAAGCAGACTTCAACCTCAAGCGGAAACCGTTATCCCGATGTAAACAGGGCAATCATCGACAACCTCAACCGGGGAGCCCTGATCTTTAACTATACCGGTCATGGGGGTGAGACCGGACTGGCGCATGAGCATATCCTGGAAAATCAGGATATCAGGGATCTTAACAATACATGGCTGCCTCTTTTCGTCACTGCCACGTGCGAGTTCAGCCGGTTTGACTACATGGCCATCAACGAAGACGGGAAATATAAAGAGCAGACCACAGCCGGTGAACTGGCCCTGTTAAACCCCAGGGGAGGTGCTATTGCCCTGCTATCCACTACAAGAGTGGTATGGTCGTACCTTAATGCCCAGCTTAACCAGAAATTTTATGATGTCATGTTCTTAAGGGATGCTCAGGGTAACCGGTATAGGTTGGGCGACATGGTTAAGGAAGCAAAGAATGCGGCAGGTATCCAGTTAAATAAACTGAATTTTTCACTGCTGGGTGATCCGGCAATGGCACTTGCATATCCCGAGTACAATATTGTAACCGATTCCATTAACGGGGTATCGGTAAGTGAGCCTATTGATACGTTAAAAGCGTTTGCCAAAATACGGATATCCGGCAGGATGACCGATCACGAAAATATGACAATGGATGCATTCAACGGACTTGTATACCCTTCGGTATTTGACAAAAAGCAGGTCGTGACCACCCTGGCGAACGATGGTGGTGATCCCATCAGCTTCACGATTCAGGAGAACCTTTTATACCGTGGGAAAGCTACGGTTTCACAGGGACATTTCAGTTTTGAATTCATCGTCCCGAAAGATATTGCCTATAATATTGGTACAGGCAAAATAAATTATTATGCCGAAAATGAAATAACCGATGCAAACGGTTCATTTTCTGCATTCAACATCGGAGGTACTTCAGAGAACTCCTTTTATGATAATGAAGGTCCGCTAGTCGATCTGTATCTGAATGATGAAAATTTTCGTTCGGGGGGAATTACAAACACCAATCCAAAAGTTTTTGCCAGGGTTTGGGATGAAAACGGAATCAATACCATCGGAAACGGTATCGGACATGACATAGTTGCTGTCCTTGACGGAAATACCTCAAATCCCCTGATCATAAATGATTACTACCAGACACACCTTGATGATTACCGGGGAGGCGAGATTACGTATCAGCTGCACGATCTCACTCCCGGCTTGCATACGTTGAATGTGAAGGTTTGGGATATTTTCAACAACTCTTCCCTGGAAACTATAGGGTTTTATGTCATTGAATCTGAAAAGCTTGTCTTGGAAAAGGTATATAATTTTCCAAATCCGGTGGTTGATCGAACTTTTTTTCAGTTTGAACACAATATGCCGGGTACTGAATTTGTTATTCATATCGACATATTTGATTTTTCCGGCAGGCTCATCAATAGGTTAAGTGCGCAGGATTATGGTTCGGGATACAGATCTGAGGCCATCGAATGGGATGCAAAAGATATGAACGGGAACAAGCTGTCACGGGGAGTTTATCCCTACCGGCTTAAAGTTGAAACGCAGGAAGGCCAGGTTGCCGAAAAGTTTGGAAAACTTATTGTATTTAATTAATTACTCAATTTCATATTGTAAGATTATGTTTTATATTTGCTCCACCAAAAAATCTATTGTAATGATTTCACAAAAGCTATTCATAATCACATCATTTTCATTTATAATAGGGTTCAGTGCATTCTCACAGGTTACCAATGATTTTAACGCCATACATTCCACAGTTCCTTTTCTTACCGTAGCGCCTGAATCAAGGGCAGGAGCTATGGGTGATGCAGGCGTTGCTACCAAGCCCGATGCAAACTCGCAACACTGGAATGCAGCCAAATACGCATTTCTTCCCGGAGAAATGGGATTGTCGTTATCGTTCACACCCTGGCTCAGAAACCTGGTTAACGATATTAACCTGGCTTATCTGTCGTTTTATAAGCGTTTTGATGATAAGCAGGTTTTAAGCGCCTCGCTGCTCTATTTTTCACTCGGCCAGATAACTTTTACCAATGAAACCGGCGCCTCACTTGGCGATTACAATCCGAATGAGTTTGATATAGATGTTGCCTATTCACGTCTCTTTTCCGATAATTTTTCAAGCTCACTTACACTCCGGTTTATCCGGTCGGATATAACAGGCGGAGGAGAGGTTCAGGGACAACAGTATAACCCCGGCATATCTTTTGCAACCGACCTTGGTGCATATTATCAGAAAGATATTGATCTCAGCGGTAAGCCCGCTCAGTATGCATGGGGTATCTGCCTTTCAAACCTGGGTACAAAAATCTCCTATACCGAAGATTCCGAAAAACAATTTATCCCGGCTAATTTAAGGGTGGGTGGCCGGCTTACCATGGATCTTGATGATTATAACGATCTTAGTGTTACGCTTGACATCAATAAGCTTCTTGTCCCCTCACCCCAGAAACGGGTAATCGACAATGTTACCGGAGATACTACTTATCTTGGAAAACCGGCACCAAATTCACTGCCGTTGAGCTGGATCCAGTCGTTTTATGATGCTCCCGGCGGATTCAAGGAAGAAATGCAGGAACTGATGTTTTCTTTCGGAGCCGAATATTGGTATCGTGATCAGTTTGCAATAAGGGCCGGGTATTTTCATGAACACCAGTCGAAAGGCAACAGAAAGTATTTTACAGCCGGCATCGGATTAAAACTGAATGTTTTCTCAATAGATTTTTCATACCTGGTTCCCACTTCCGGTCGTAACAGTCCCCTGGCTAACACCATGAGATTTACGCTCGGACTGGATTTCGACAAATTTAGAGAGTTTAGATAATATGCATGTACGCGTTGGTTTTGGTTACGATGTACACCAACTTAGGCAAGGTAATAAATTGGTACTCGGAGGCATCATTATACCTTACAAAAAAGGCTCTGTAGGTCATTCCAACGGTGATGTGCTGATCCACACCATCTGCGATGCCCTTCTTGGTGCCGCCAACCTGAGAGATATCGGATATCACTTCCCTGATACTTCCGATGAATTCAAAGGCATCGACAGCAAGGTGTTGCTGAAGAAAACCGTGAACCTGCTTCATGATAATGATTTCCTGATCGGGAATATAGATTGTACCCTTTGCCTGCAAAAACCAAGGATATTGGAATACATACCCGAAATGCAGAAAGTTCTGGCCCAGGTAATGGGTATCGGGGAATCGGATGTCTCAATAAAAGCTACGACAACCGAAAAACTTGGTTTTATCGGAAATGAGAAGGGTGTTGCTGCATATGCTGTAGCACTTATTCACAAGAAAAACAACGATACAATATCCTGACCGATGACTGCAACAGCCGAAAAGATGGTTGTTCTGGGTGCCAGTCCGAACCCGGAAAAATATTCCTTTAAAGCCATAAAATCATTGCGCAAGAGAGGCTACGATGCCATTGCTGTCGGGGTGCGGAGTGGCACTATCGAAGGCGTTGAAATACATGTGGATAAGCCTCATATTGAACATGTTCATACCATTCTTCTGTATATCGGTCCCAGGTTCCAGCAGGATTATTACAACTATATCCTGGAGCTGAAACCAAAAAGGATCATCTTTAACCCGGGTACAGAGAATCATATTCTGGAAAAACTTGCAAAAGAAAACCAGATCGAAACGGTATATGATTGCGCCCTGGTAATGCTCAGCACAAATTCGTTTTAGCCGCTGTCATTGTTGATATTCCCGCAATTGAATTATCCGAATTTGCATATCTTTGCGGGTAACGCTATATCTTATGGTCAAAGAACAAAAAAGGTCTGTTTTCTTTTTTCGCAATTTGCTTAGAGGACTGATCTGGCTGGCCGTTATTCTGCTGGTATTCATTCTCGCTAAAAAATACGAAGGCAGAAATTTAATCACCTGGCTGGAACCGGTATACAACAGACCTTTACTAATTTTTATCATTTTTCTGCTTTCCGAGGTGATCTTCGGAATTATCCCACCGGAAGTATTTTTTATCTGGGCTTTGAGATTCCCCGGAGCTTCGGGTTATGTTACCATCATTATCCTGTTTTCTGTTATATCCTATATTGCAGGGCTTACCGGATATTTTATCGGGAGGTACCTGACCACAACCCTTTTTTTTCGGTTCTTCAGGAGAAAATTCCTGTCAAAATCTGAAAAGCTCCTTAATATTTATGGCTTATACCTTATTGTGGTGGCAGCAGCAACACCGCTCCCCTTTTCCGGAGTGAGTATGCTGGTGGGGTCGGTCCGTTACCCGCTAAATAAATATGTTTTTTTCTCCCTGACACGATTTCTGCGGTTTGCAATTTCCGCCTGGCTCGTATGGGAAGCCAATATGATCTGACATGCTGTATATTGGCATCTGAAAACCCGAATGGGGCTCAGGCATGAAAAACAAGCAAAGGAATGTTGGAATGGTAAAAGAGCTTTTTAGTCAGATCGGTCCTGAACAGTTTATCGATAATATTTCTTCTGCGCGATGTGAGTGAGATGATATTGACATTTTTTTCCTGAACATAAAGATTAATTGCATCAATCAGGTCTATTCCCCCCACAAAGCTGCATTCCACTTCCGATTTTTTATATGCTTTTTTAAAATATTCCTTCAACCCTTCCATTTTGATCTTATCCCATTCGCCGGTTTCTTCACCGATATGAAGACAATGTATTTTCATATTCAAGGAAGACATAAGATCCATAAGCTTTTTAATGGATACAAAATCAGATTCATCAAACTCAGTAACGTACATCAGGTTCTTAAGGTTTTTTTCACCGACGAAGCTGTATTTTTCCGGAATGGCCAGTACCGGGCATTTCAATCTTCTGATCATACTCTCGGTGACGCTTCCCAGGATACTCTTGCCACTATCCCTGCCGTGTGTTCCCATGATTACGAGGTCAGGAAGGTATTCGTCACAATATCTTGCGATCTCATCTTCAGGCACACCTGCAGAAATGCCATATGTAACCACAATATTTGCTGCCCTGCACTCTGAAAAGGCATCCTGAAGATCTTGAACAAACTTTTCAGCAGTCTTTTTTTCAGTAGCTTCAAGATCAGATGCCACTTCTTCTTTCAGGTGTTCCTGAATTTGAACAGTTCCTGATAATTCAATCAGATCAAAAGAGGGCGTAAAATATGCATGGAAAAGTTTCACTTCGGCATCGAGTTTACAGGCCAATTTGGCAGCATACCGGCAGGCAAGTTCAGAGCACTCTGAATAATCTACCGGTACGAGAATTTTTCTGATAGGCCTGTCGTTGATTGTTTTTGACTCTTTTCTGGTCATAATTCCGGAATTTTTGTTTCCAGGTTCTGTACAATACAATTTGCCCTAAAATTTACGAAATATTCATATCGATTTCAAATATCCGGCTAAAAATCAATCGCTCTGGTCATCAGTATGTCCAGCACTCATCTTAAATGCCAATCCACATTCACACAACAGGATTCAATACCTGTAAAGAATAATATATTTTTCTGCCTGTCGGGAACTAGCCCGCAGCCAATCCTTTTCTTCAAATCCAGGAATCAAGGAGTATTTTTCAACAGCATTCTGAGTTGTGGTTTGTCAGCCTTTCCTCAACTTTGTATTGCCCAGGAAGGTATAAATTCCGGATAACGCATTCATGGCGGAATCGGAATTTATTGGCCATATATCATGGTGTAAACCGCTGAGACGTTGTCAATATCACCACTGCCGTCATCGATATTATAGGACCAGCTGATGCTATTATTATTCGGGGAAATAGCAGCTGAACCAGATAAAATGGTAAAGCCTCCGGGCAAATCCTGATGTGGTAAGGTAACAGATTGTCCGCTTACCTTAGCAACTGCGTCCCCTACCTCATAAAAGTTTTCAATAATTATTTTGGTCGAATCATCAGGATGCACTGAAATGTGGACATAATAAATGCGTTGTATTGATTTGAAAAACTCGCTGTTTTCGTCACAACGCCATTGTCCGACCAGCTTTTCAGCATCACTGTCCGTCGGGTCTGCATTATCTGTAAGTTCGCAAGAGCCGGTCACCATCGTTAGTCCGGTAAGAAACATCATAAGTTTGGCTGCAGATATTCTCATTAATTCCCTTTTTGACTATTGTTGCTCTAATTTCATGCCAGAATTTGCGAATTAATGATATCTCTTGGCAAAATTAATACAAGATTAGTAACTTGCATGTCCGTTTTTATTCTGTAGACAGGTTCGGTAAAATGCTTAATTTCTAATTTTTAATATATCGATTATGAGTACCAAAACAAGGAACATTATTCTTCTGATTGCAGGTATAGTATTGCTTGCGATCCTTTTCATACGATTTATTGTTAAATCATACGACCGGGCGGTAGCATTTGATGAAGATGTGACTGCAAAATGGGCAAATGTGGAATCGGCTTACCAGCGACGGGCAGACCTGATACCAAATCTGGTAAATACGGTAAAAGGATACAAAGATTTCGAACAGGAAACCTTAACCCGGGTTATTGAGGCAAGGTCAAGGGCGACACAGGTAAATATCAATCCCTCAAAACTCGATGCCGAATCTGTGCAACGGTTTCAGGCCGCACAGGAAAACCTTTCTTCTGCATTGTCAAGATTGCTTGTGGTTGTTGAACGCTATCCTGATCTTAAAGCCAATCAGAATTTTCTTGAACTGCAGGCCCAGCTCGAGGGAACAGAAAACCGGATTAATGTGGCACGAAACGATTACAACGACAGCGTAAGAAAATACAACACCCATATCAGAGGCCTGCTAAGAAGGTGGGCAATTTCTGTTGCGGGAGGTGATTTCGAACCCAAAACACCCTTTGAAGCCAGGCAAGGTGCAGATGTGGTTCCTGAAGTAAACTTTTAATCTTAATCTCATTTGGATTATGAAACCTGCCGATTTTTTAAATAGCTCGGAAAAAAGTCAGATCACGGAAGCCATCAAACAGGCGGAAAAAAATACATCGGGTGAGGTGCGGGTACACCTCGAATCACATTGTAAATCTGATCCGCTCGACAGAGCTGTGTATATATTTGAAAAGATCGGGATGCATAAAACAAAACAACGCAACGGCGTATTATTCTATGTAGCCTTTGCCGATAAGAAATTTGCCATTCTTGGTGATGTCGGCATCAATGCTGTGGTTCCCGAAAACTTCTGGGACAATATAAAAGAAGGTCTCGCTCACCGTTTTTCAAAAAACGATTTTGCCGGAGGTCTATCGGAAGCTATCCAGAGTGCTGGTAAACAACTGAAAAAACATTTTCCGTATCAGACCGATGACGTGAATGAACTCTCAGACGATATCTCGTTCGGAAAAAAGTGAACACATTATGAAAAAAATATATAGCCTTTATTTACTCGTAATCGCCCTTTTTATTCAGATTATAGCTGCAGCTGCCGATGATTTTCCTGAAAAACCATACCCGTCCAGACTGGTAAATGATTTTACAGGGTTTCTCACTGAAAATGAAAGAAATGAACTGGAACAAAAATTGGTAAACTTTGATCGTGAAACATCTACACAGATAGCCATTGTGATCGTACCCGACCTCGGGGGATATGATAAAGCCGATTATGCTGTGAAACTGGGACGCAAATGGGGAATTGGTCAGCAGGGAAAAAACAACGGTATTTTGATCCTGGTCAAGCCAAAAACTGCCACAGAGCGGGGTGAGGTGTTTATTGCTCCAGGTTATGGTCTCGAAGGAGCTGTCCCCGATGCTATTGCAAAAAGGATCGTTGAAAATGAAGTCCTGCCAAGTTTCAGTAACGGTAATTATTACAAGGGTCTGGATAAAGCAGTGAATACATTGATGGGACTTACAAAAGGAGAATTTACAGCCGATGAGTATCAAAAGAGAACCCAGAATAAACAACCGGTCTTACCCATGATCCTGATGATTGCTTTTGTGGTTCTCTTTTCAATTATTGGCCGTTTCAGAAGGGCAAGGCATTACTCGGTTGGTCACAATATCCCGTTCTGGCTTGCACTTACCATGCTCAGCAGTTCAAGAAGCTCGCACAGCGGAGGTTTTGGCAATTTTTCATCGGGGGGTGGAAGTTTCGGAGGATTCGGCGGTTTCGGAGGCGGGAGTTTCGGAGGAGGCGGTGCCGGAGGAAGCTGGTAAAAACAAGGCACCGAATCATGAATAAAAATCCCGGCAAAATAACACAACATATCTTCACTTTTTTCTTCAGCTTTGTCTCGATGTGCCTGTATCCGCAACCCACAGATACATCCATACTGAGAATTGCTTTTGCGGGCGACATTATGGGCCATGACGGCCAGATCAGCGGGGCCTGGGTGGATTCACTGAAAGGGTATAATTATGAACCCACCTTCAGGTATATTAAACCATTCCTCGATGATATGGATATAGCCGTCGCCAACCTTGAAGTTACCCTTGCCGGCCCTCCTTATACAGGTTATCCGCAGTTCTCAAGTCCCGACAGTCTTGCCATTGAAGCCCGGAAAGCAGGATTTGATATACTCCTTACGGCTAACAATCATGCACTCGACAGGGGAGCTAAAGGTCTTAACCGAACCATAGCCATGGCCGATTCACTGCACATCATTCATACCGGATCGTTCATCAGTAGAAGCACCCGAAATGAAGATTACCCGCTCATTTTGGAAAAAAACGGCATCCGGCTAGCCCTGCTCAATTATACCTATGGTACAAATGGTATTACCATTAAACCACCTTCAGTAATTAACCGTATCGATACGGTGCAGATAAGAACCGACCTTGAGAAAGCAGAACTGGCAGAGCCCGATTTTACTCTTGTTGCCATCCATTGGGGCATTGAATACGAGAGGTTTGAAAACAATCAACAGACTGAACTGGCGATGTTCATGCTGAAAAATGGAGCCGATGCTATTATCGGTTCGCATCCTCATGTGGTTCAACCTGTAAAGCTGTATTATCCCGGAACACCGGATTCAACATTTTTTAATCTCGTCGTTTACTCGCTCGGTAATTTTGTTTCAAACCAGAGGAGCAGATACCGTAACGGAGGTATCATCTTTGAATTCACCATTCAGAAAACCGGACCGGGTACCCGTATCACTGAGTACAGTTACCTGCCTGTTTGGGCATACCGGAAAGACGAAGGAAACAAATCAACCTTTTATATTTTGCCTCCTTCTTTATTTTTTGAAAATGAGGCATTTTTTGGTTTTCCCGATTACGAAAGATACAAGATAACTGAATTTTATAGCGATACCCGGGAACATTTGCGGAATATCCCGGAAAACATGTTTTATGAAAATTACCGGCTTGGATCAGAATGATATTCCTGTTCCTGAAATCCAATCTTTTACATACCTATTAATACCCCCGGGAAAATTGAAATCCCTATGCTGCATTGTTTTGTTTTAATACACTGTAATACATTATAATACTTTCAATCCTTTAGCCCGAAGTTGATTTTTCAGGATCAAAGCAGAATTTTGAACAATACAGCAATACGATTGTTGAACAGCTTATGGCAGGTTTGTTCGGCTAAGATCCGAATGACTACTATAAAAAGTAACCCTTTGGTATGACTGACCTACAACAGGTATACAATCTTCTGAAAAATGAAATCACCGGAACTCCCGGGAACAAGTCAAATTTAAACCCTAATCAATACTATTATGACTTTCATAAAAACCGACATTCCGCAGCCGGGAATTGTAGAATTGTTATTCTACAAAGGTCCGACTGGAAAAGCACTATCCAATCTTGCACAAACATTATTGCATGGTCCCTCACTGCTTAGTCCCGGTGAACGGGAACTCATTGCATCATATGTTTCCAACCTGAACCGGTGTGAATTCTGTCATGAATCCCACAGCGCTTCATTCAATGCCCATGTAAACGATGACGGTCAGATCGTTGAACTTGTAAAGTCGAACCCCGAAAAAGCACCGCTATCCGATAAGATGAAAGCGTTGCTCAGGATTGCAGGAAAAGTCCAGAAAAGTGGCAGGGAGGTTACTGCAGAGATCATTGAAGATGCAAGACTTGCCGGCGCCACCGATGAAGAAATACATGATACCGTACTTGTGGCAGCTGCCTTTTGCATGTATAATCGTTATGTCGACGGTCTGGGGACAAACCTTCCAGAAACCAGGCACGAATATGTGGCAATGGGTAAGAGAATGGCCAGGACAGGGTATAAATATCCACCACTTTTTCTCCGGAAATTCATTATCAGAAGGATGAGAAAAAGCAACGGCAGCAGTCATTAAAAACCTGGCTGCATTAGTCTGCAATTTTCTTCAGAAAACATATACACATAATCAGTCACCGAAAACGATTATCTTGCATGAACCATCCTTGTAAAATTAGAAAGCAGCGATTGCTCAAAACTTCCATTGCCTTTCTATTTGCAGGATTTCTTATTCTCCCTGCAAAACTGAACCATATTTCATCAGGACAGGCACATAAAACAGGCGGTATCCAATCCGAAACACTGCTCAGGCAATTCGGTTTTTACCTGGAAGAGGTTACTGAACAGTCACATGTGGAATTTACGCATTATTCTCCCAGGCTTGATCCGATTTTCGATCCCATACTGCCGCAGATTGCCTCCATGGGAGCTTCTATTGCGGTGAGTGATTTCGACAACGACGGATGGAATGACTTTTATATCACAAGCAGCCGGTTCAGCAGCTTGAATGCATTATACCACAATGAAAAAGACGGCACATTTAAGGATGTTGCCAAGCACTATCATATTGCAGACTTAAATGTTAAAGGTTCAGGGGTGTCAATGGGTGCTGTTTGGGCAGATTTTGACAACGACGGTTATGAAGATCTTTTTATCTACAAATGGGGCCGACCCGAACTATATAGAAACAACAGGGGTAAAAGCTTCATCAATGTTACCCAGGGTTCAGGTCTTCCCGAATGGATAAATGCAAATACGGCAATCTGGTTTGATTATAATTCCGACGGCAATATTGATTTGTTCATCGGGGGCTATTTCCCGGAAGATATTGACCTGTGGCATCTTAAAACAAGCAGGGTGCTTACCGAAAGTTTTGAATATGCACGCAACGGAGGGCGAAACTATTTGCTAAAGAATACGGGGAACGGGCATTTCAAGGATGTTACTGCCGAAACAGGATTGATTTCCACACGATGGACGCTGGCAGCCGGCGCTGCAGATCTGAATGAAGATGGTTTTCCCGAATTGATCATTGCCAATGATTACGGGATTGACGAGTTCTATGATAATGATAACGGTGAACGATTCAGAGAAAGAAGCAGTGATGCGATGATCGGGTTTTCCCCGAAAAGCGGAATGAATGTAACTTTTGGAGATACCTATAACAACGGGAAGGTCGGGATATATATTTCCAATATTACAGAAGAAGGCATTCTTTTACAGGGTAATAATTTCTGGGTACCGGTAAATGTAAAGGGTAAGATGCTTTACGAAAATACTGCCCGGGAAGACGGAATTGAATCAGCCGGATGGAGCTATGGTGCTCAATTCACTGACTTAAACAACGACGGTGCCATGGACCTATATGTAGCCAACGGTTACATTTCGGGGCAGAAAGGCACGAACTACTGGTATGACTATTCAAAAGTTACCGGCGGGAATACTGCAATCATTTCTGATGTTAAGAACTGGCCTGCCATGAAAGGCAGGAGCCAGTCGGGTTACCAGCAAAACAGGATATGGATCAATGAAGGTCACGGCCATTTCTATGATGTAGCCGGATATATGCCCGATGCCAGTACCTATGACAGCCGCGCAGTGGCTGTTGCCGACCTTTGGAACAGGGGTGTTGAGGATATTCTTGTGGCTAATCAGAACAACAGGTTGACGATTTATAAAAACAATGTCGTGGCAGAAAACAACTGGATTGCCTTTGAACTCGAAGGAACTGTTTCCAACCGGAGCGCGATAGGGTCAACAGTCAGAATAACATGGGACCACGGATCGCAAAAACAGATCGTAACCGGAGGGATCGGTTTCTGTTCGCAAAACCAGCGGCGGGTCCATTTTGGACTGGGAAAAAGTCTCAGTGTTAAAAAAGCGGAAATAATCTGGCCAAACGGAAAAAAACAGGTTATTCATAATCCTGAAACTGGCATAGTTCATAAAATCAGGGAAACGATTTAATATGGCTGAGATCGCACAGCAGATAGACAGGAAAAGACCAATTCCAGGAAAATTGATCAATTTTCGCTATGTGCCTCCGGTATTTATCAGTCTGATCCTGCTAAGCGGCCATTTTGCATTCGGAATGCTGGAAAGCTATAAAGCCTTGCTGCTGGCTGTAAGCTGCAGCATTTTAACAGAACTGATCCTTGCGAGGCTAATAAACGGTACCTGGAAAAACATATCCAGCGCATACATTACAGGAATCAGCGTGAGCATATTGATTCGTTCAACCGTATTATGGCCTTTTGCAGTTGCAGCAGTTATCTCAATCATGTCAAAATATGTTTTGCGGTACAAGGGAAGGCATATCTGGAATCCATCAAACTTTGGTATTTCCTGGATGTTGTTTTTCGCATCGGCGAGTGTGGCAGGTTTAAGTATCCAGTGGGGGAACAACATACTTCCTATGGTTGTGATCTGGCTATTGGGACTTTTTATAGTTCGAAGAGCCAAAAGACTGCATATCACCCTTACCTATGTGTTTAGTTTTATTGTGTTCGCATATATCCGGTGCAGAATTACGGGAGATTCATTTCAGACTGAGGTTTCACCCCTTACCGGTCCGATGTATCAACTGTTCATTTTTTTTATGATCACCGATCCTGCAACAACCGTCAGGAATACCAGGGGACAAATGCTTGTTGCTTTTCTGATTGCTTTTGCAGAGTTTTTTCTGCGGTTGAATCAGGTTATATATGCTCCCTTTTATGCACTCTTTCTGATCGGACCTGCCGCCATGGCCATTCATCTTTATCTGGGTAAGACCCGGAAGGAAAATACAGCGCCAATGCCCACCACAGAGCCAGCGGTTGCAGTTGTTGTGAAAAAATAAGGGTATGTACCGAAAATGTAGAAATACCGTGTAAAATCAGCCTTCAAGAATTTCTTCGTCAACCAGTATACGTCCACAGTATTCACATACAATGATCTTTTTCCTTGAACGGATATCAAGCTGCCGTTGTGGCGGTATCTGGTTAAAGCATCCACCGCAGGCATCACGTTCAACCGACACAACGGCAAGACCGTTGCGGGCATTTTTCCTGATTTTTTTATAGGCCGTTAGCAAACGTTCTTCGATCATCTCCTCGGTCTTCTGCCGCTCGCTCAGCATATCATCCTCCTCTTTCTGGGTTTCTGTAATAATTTCATCGAGTTCAGATTGTTTTGCACCCAGATCATTTTTGCGTTCATCAATTGTCTTTTGCGACTCATCGAGCAACTCCTTTTTTTCAGCGGCCAGAAATGTGAATTCACGAATGCGCTTTTCACAGAGTTCTATTTCGAGACGCTGGTATTCAATTTCTTTTGAAAGTGAATCGTATTCACGATTATTCCTTACATTATTCTGCTGCTCTTCATATTTTTTAATGAGCGCCTGCGCATTCACAATTTCATTTTTCTTTCCCGCAATAGATGTATCGTATGATTTAATTTCCTCGAGCAATTTTTCAATCCGGGTTTCAAGACCTGCAATCTCATCTTCAAGATCCTGAACTTCAAGAGGAAGCTCACCCCGCAATGTCCTGATCTTATCGATCTCAGAATTGGTTTTCTGCAATTTGTATAAAGCCCGCAATTTATCTTCGACCGATAATTCTGTTACTTCATTCGATTTTACTTTTTCTTCTGCCATTGTCCTAATAATATTTTATTGGATTTGTATTTATCTCTGAAAAATGAAGCGCAAAGTTAGGGAAATTTTTTATAAGTAATTCATAAAAAATTTCTTTTGTAAACTGTTCGCTTTCAAAGTGCCCGATATCTGCAAGGATGATTTTTCCTTCGGATTCGAAAAACTGGTGGTATTTTATCTCCCCTGTAACAAATATGTCGGCACCGGCTTCAATTGCTTTCGGAATTAAAAAAGCGCCACTTCCGCCGCAAACCGCCACCTTATTTATTTTTTTCTGAGTAAGATCAGAATGCCTGACCACACTGCAGCCAAAAGTCTTTTTAATATGATCAATAAAATCAACAGTTCCAACCGGTTGAGGTGTATAGCCGAACATGCCTGCCCCTGCCCTTTCGTAATCATTCTTCAGGGGATAGATATCATAAGCTGGTTCTTCATAGGGATGAGCCTCAATCAATGTCCTGATCAGAGAATTTTTAAGGTATTTCGGAAAAATTGTTTCTATTCTGGTTTCTTTTTCAGTATGCAAGGTGCCCTTTTCCCCGGCAAAAGGGTTGGCTGAGTCCGATGCCCTGAAGGTGCCATAGCCTTCGAGATTGTAGCTGCACTGATCATATTCACCAATAGCACCTGCGCCAGCGGTAAAAATAGCCATCCTGACTTTCCGGGCATGTTCAACAGGCACAAAAGTAACGAGTTTACAAAGTTCGCCTTCTGCCGGACTTAGTATCCTGCATCGTTCAAGGCCGAGCTTTTCGCATATCTTCACATTTACACCCTTTGCCACGTTATCAAGATTCGTGTGCGCAATATATAATGCAATATTGTTTTTAACAAGCATAGATACCGTCCGTTCGATATATGTTTCTCCGGTAATTCTTTTCAGTCCGCTGAAGATCAAGGGATGGTGGGCAATTATCAGGTCAGCCTTTTTCTGAACGGCTTCATGCACTACATCTTCTGTAACGTCAATGGTAAGCAGGGCGGCATGAATATCATCAGCGATATTGCCAATCTGTAATCCCGCATTATCATAGGATTCCTGGAAGACAACCGGCGACAATGATTCAATGGCCGAAATGATATCGTATAGTTTCATGAAAATGAATTATATGTTTCAGATCCGTAAATTCAGGCTTTGGTCAACCATAAATCAGAGCGATTCACGCACTTCGAGCAAGAGATTCTTAATTGTCTGTAACGATTTTATAACGTCGAAATTATTCATGGTATCCGCCTTGTTCTCCCTGAGTTTCTTTTTAGCCCCGGATAATGTCATTCCCCTTTCTTTTACCAGGTGATAGATCAGGTAGAAGTTATCGATATCCTGTTTGGTAAAAAAGCGGTTACCCTTTTTGTTCTTTTTTGGTTTGATAATATCGAATTCCTTTTCCCAGAAACGAATTAAGGATGTGTTCACGCTGAAAATATTGGCAACTTCACCAATTGAATAGTATAACTTTTCAACTTTGGTTTCTTTATAAGGCATAATTCAGGGTAAACTAACGGTAAAATTCGTAACTAATTTAATAAATAAATTCAAATAAATTACAATTTTATCGTTCATTACCTAAACAATAAAAATAACCAAAGGACAAAATAATATAGAGTTTTCTATTATGAACCGCCGGATTAGAAACGAAAGGTGTGACTCATTTACCGATCGCTGAAATCTTCTATTGTTCAATATCACATCCAACCAAACGGTCTGAACAGGCAGCAAAATAAATAATTCCGCCCGGAAAAGCGGACGGAGATCCGGCATCTTGGTTTTTTGAAACAACTATTCACCTGATCCCGGGTATACTTTCCGGTTTACTGCAAAATTTTCCGGAGGTTCAATCCTGTAATAATTATTCTGCCTGTTGCCAAATATGTAATACTTATAACATCATCTTCGGGGCGCGCAATACGGGAAGGTTTGTCAACCTGCCAATTTATGGCTATAATACAGGTAGGGAGTAGAGTAAAAGCAATAGCCGGATACCATTTCACGGATATTATTTTTTTACAGGGTATATCAGGCCCGAATCTTCGATAATAAGTTGTTGATCAGGGAAATCTAGAGCAGTAAGCACCCTGATCTTATTCACAGCTCGCATCTCAGGATCTGGTTTAGGAATGCCCTCACCCTCCTGGTAAATAGGTATGATTTTGGCTTCAATAAACCTGCCGGTTGTGTCGGCAAACACTTTGATAATCGGGGCAATGCCATTTGGACCGGCAAGGTTAAACCGGCTGTAGGTACAAAAGTTACCCAGGCTATAGGCTATAAATCGATCATGATAAACCTCCACGGCACGTGTAATATGCGGACCGTGACCGAATATTATATCAGCACCGGCATCAATCGCCATATGAGCAAACTGGTAGACATTCCCCCGGTTATGCCCGAGAAAAATCT
The DNA here is from genome assembly GCA_964503885.1 of uncultured Bacteroidales bacterium. Taxonomy (GTDB): domain Bacteria; phylum Bacteroidota; class Bacteroidia; order Bacteroidales; family UBA10428; genus CAZDCD01. The sequence goes on along the minus strand of CAZDCD010000014.1, from coordinate 70,516 downwards.
CATCCCGCCTGGTGACATGCTGATGGTCTTTACCTTCTGCCCCGCCATGGAATGATACAACGACGATGTCAGAAATGGTATCAAGATGTCTGATTACAGATATAACATTTGCTGTATCCAGCATATTGTTAGTGCCCGAATGTGGAGAAAAGGCCGCAAAACCAAAACGTATGCCGTTCTTCTCAAGCAGCGCCCAGGGTTTATCAATAAATCCCGCGAATGTCAATCCGGCCTGCTCCAAGACCCGCGCTGAATTTTTTCTTCCTTCATACCCGAAATCGTTTACATGGTTATTGGCCACACTCAGCAGATCGAAATCTGCTTCTGACAGGCATTCAACATATTGTTCAGGCATTCTGAAAACATAGCATTGATCAGGATTTTTACAATCTTTCGGATTGCCATGCTCACCGGCAAAAACGCCTTCAATATTGGCAAACGTAATATCCGCATCGAGCAAAAGAGGCAATACATAATTCAGTAATCCTTCGCATTTGCCTGAAAGCGGCAGGTATTTTACCGAAGGGTAATCAGTACCCAGCATAATATCCCCTACACCGGCTATGGTTACAGTATCGGGCTTGACACCGGGTACAGTATCATTATAAATTACTGAGTCTTTTGTTGATGCGATTTCATTCCTTATTGTACTGTCAGGTATGGGAATTGTGTCAGCAAAAACAACAGAATCCCGCACAGGAACAGGTATAATGTCCTGAGCATTCAGCAACATTGTGGTGTTATTGCCAAGGCCCAGCGGAACAATTATTGTAAATACCCAAGTAAAAAATCTGAAACCTCCGGAAGCGCTTTGAACCATTGCAGTTATATTAAAAACTCACCATGTTTGAATCAAAATGCCGTTAAAACAAAAAATCCCGTTATTAAAGATACAAAAAAACAGGCCCTGTTCTGAGCCTGTTTTCAGAATATTTTTTAAGTATGGTTTAATCAAATGTCTGTCCCGATTTCTGGGAAATTTCGATCATCCTGTCGTATTCGGCAGCTGTAAGGTCATTGAAATAGTAGTTTATCGGATTGACCTTCTGTCCGTTATGATGCACTTCATAGTGAAGGTGTGGCGCGGTAGATAATCCTGTATTTCCCACAAATCCGATAACATCTCCGCGTTTTACATGCTGCCCTTGCTTCACATTAAATCCGCTCAAATGCCCATACAGGGTCTTATATCCAAATCCATGATCGATAACGATTTTATTTCCATAACCACGCAGCGAACTTTCAATCTCTTCAACCACTCCGTCACCGGTAACATAAATATCTGAACCCAGTGGAGCTGTGAAATCCATACCATCATGAAATTTTCTGATTTTATAAATAGGATGGATACGCCAGCCGAAGCCGGATGCTGTTCTTTTGAGATCTTTGTTTGCAATTGGTTGAATCGCAGGTATTGATGCTATTTCATTGGAATAATTTTTGGCAAAATTTACCAACTCGTCGTACGATTTGGATTGAACATATATTTTCGACATTATTTTGTCCAACCTTTTGGCAGTATTCAAAACCACTTCTTTGTCGGTAATTCTTTCATATTCCTTATACCTGTCTGATCCTCCGAATCCGGCATCCCTGATCGACTTGTCAATGGGTTCGGTTTCGAATATTGTGCGGTAAATGTTATCATCCCTTTCCTGCATGTCCTGAATGATCTTTTCCACGTTTGTGAGTTGCTTGTTGAAAACCTCATAATTTGCTTTATATTCACCTACCTGTCTTTTCAGACCCTTTTCTTTGGGAAGATCAATAAATGAAGAAAAAACGAAGTAATAGATTATCGCCATGAACAGGCTGGCTAAAAAATAAGTAGAAAACCGTTTAACTTTTTGCCTTACAGTTGATTCTACCTTATAGTAATTTAGCGATTCCGGATTAAATCTGTACTTAATTTGTGGCATAACTAAAAAATTATGTTCGACCTAATTTTAGAGTTATTAGTGCTAACCATTGTTTCATATTCATCACCTGAAAGATCATCTGAGTAATAGAAGAACGGATTTACCGGTTTATTCCCGAACCTTACCTCATAATGTAGGTGAGGTCCTGTTGATTTACCTGTATTTCCCACCAATCCTATAACCTGCCCGCGCTTTACTGAATCTCCCTGGTTAACCAGGATTTTATTCAGGTGCGCATACCGGGTACTGAAATCAAACGAATGGTCAATAATAACCTCATTCCCATAACCTTTACGTGAATATTTTGATAAGGTTACAATTCCATCACCGGTAGCATAAACTTTTGTACCCGTCCGCGCAACATAATCGAGACCATGATGTTGAGCGAATGTATGAAATATGGGATCTATACGGCTTCCAAAATCAGAACTTATGAAAATCAGATCCTTTACTGAGATGGGTAAAATCAATGGTAAAGAAGAAATTTCCTTCTGTTTGCTTACGGCAGCAGACTGTATTTCCGAATACGATCTGTCCTGAATTTCCAACTGATGATGTATCTTATCTATTTTTTTACCGACTTTAAGGATCAAAACCGAATTTTCAGCTCCTCCCAGCTTTACAGGCATTGCTGAACCACCTGTACCTGCCTGCCTGACTGTGAATGCCATGGAATCGAGACCGAGAATTATCCGGTACAGGTTATCGTTCCTGTAATTATTCATCACCAGAATATCGCTGATGCTGTCGAGTTTCTTATCAAGATTACCCAATCGTTTATTGAATACTTCCTGTTTTTTCGAGAGGATAACTGATTTCGGGGTCTCCATAAAATTGGCTGATAAAAACAAAAGACCTGAGCAGGTAAGAATACTTATAAATAGAAAAACCAGGATCTTTTTGAGCATTTGTCCTGGTGATTTTTTAACCTGTAAATAGGTCAAAGTTTCTTTATCAAAAACGTAATTTTTTTTTACAGTCTTCAAATGAAAAGGTCTTATTTACTGGCAAATAAAATGAGAACCCAACAAATCTATAAGAAAAAAAGTAATTTTGCAAAACATTTGCTATAAGAATTGTTAATAACTAATTTGTATTTTCGTCAAATTTTTAAAAAGGTTTACATGAATTCTGCTGAAATCCGTCAAAAATTTCTTGATTTTTTTGTGTCGAAGAGCCATCAGATTGTACGTTCAGCACCAATGGTTATAAAGGATGATCCGACATTGATGTTTACCAATGCCGGTATGAACCAGTTCAAAGATATTTTTCTGGGCAATTCACCCGTTAAATACCCGAGGATTGCCAATACACAAAAATGTCTGAGGGTTTCAGGCAAACACAACGATCTTGAAGAAGTCGGACATGATACCTACCACCATACCATGTTTGAAATGCTGGGCAACTGGTCGTTTGGAGACTACTTTAAAAAAGAGGCAATAGAATGGGCCTGGGAATTTTTAGTTGATGAACTGGAAATTGATAAAAATAAGCTTTATGTGACCATTTTTGAAGGAGACGAATCCGATATGCTGGAAAAAGATGAAGAATCATATGAACAATGGAAATTTCAGTTAAATGGTGATGAGGAGAGAATTATTTTAGGTAATAAAAAAGACAATTTCTGGGAAATGGGCGATACCGGTCCTTGCGGGCCATGTTCCGAGATTCATTATGACCTGAGAAGCGATGAAGAACGAAAGGAAACAGACGGAAAAGATCTTGTAAATAAGGGACATCCCAAGGTTATTGAAATTTGGAACCTTGTATTTATTCAGTTCAACCGTACAGCTGATGGTAAACTGATTTATTTGGAAAATAAACATGTTGATACCGGCATGGGTTTTGAAAGATTGTGCATGGTGTTGCAGGGTAAGACCTCTAACTACGATACCGACCTTTTTCAACCCATCATTAAGGAAATTTCGAGACTTTCCAACAACATGACATATGGACAATCAGAAGATACGGATATTGCCATGAGGGTGGTCGCCGATCATCTCAGGGCTGTTTCTTTTGCCATTGCTGACGGCCAGCTTCCTTCAAACGCAAAAGCGGGTTATGTGATAAGGCGTATCCTAAGGAGGGCGGTGCGGTACAATTATACCTTTCTTCACCATTCCGAACCTGTTGTGTACAAGCTTGTGGCAATACTTGTTAAAGTAATGGGAGAGGCGTTTGGCGAGCTTATCAAACAGAAGGAATTTATTGAGAAAGTGATAATGGAAGAAGAGCAGTCGTTTTTGCATACACTGGATACTGGCATAAAGTTGCTTGATCAGATCATTGCCGACTCACAGAAGAAAAATACAGCCGAGATATCCGGTAAAATTGCTTTCGAGCTTTACGATACATATGGCTTTCCGTTAGATCTTACCGCATTGATCTTAAAAGAGAACGATATGTGCGTGAACATGACCGAATTCGAAAATGAAATGAAAAAACAGAAACAGCGGTCAAAGAATGCAGCTTCACTCGAAACAGATGACTGGGTCAACGTAAGTGAAGGAAAAAATAATCCTGAAGAATTTGTGGGTTACGAAAATACCGAAACCGATGTGCATATTGTACGCTACAGAAAAGTAATAATGAAGGACAAGGCTGTTTACCACCTGGTATTTGACCGTACACCTTTCTATGCTGAAAGTGGAGGTCAGATCGGTGATACCGGATATATTACCGATGGCAGTGAAAAGATAGAAATTGTGGACACAGTGAAGGAAAATAATCTGAACATTCATGTTACAAGAAAGCTGCCGGAACATCCGAAAGCTAATTTCACGGCAATTGTGAACGAAAATGCAAGAAAAAACACAGCATATAATCATACTTCAACACATTTGCTCCATTATGCACTACGAAAAGTTCTCGGGACCCATGTTGAGCAAAAAGGGTCTCTGGTAGCTCCCGATTACCTGCGTTTTGATTTTTCACACTACCAGAAAGTAAGCGATGATCAACTGGAGGAGATCGAAAGCATTGTGAACCGGAAAATCCGAAACAACCTGCCGGCCCAGATCAGTTATATGCCCTTAAAGGAAGCTCAGAAACTCGGAGCTATGGCATTATTCGGAGAAAAATACGGGGAGGTTGTGAGGGTCGTCAGGTTCGGTGATTCGGTGGAGCTTTGCGGTGGAACACATGTAAGAGCAACCGGTGAAATCGGTTTCTTCAAGATCATTTCGGAAAGTGCAATAGCTGCCGGCATACGAAGAATAGAAGCAATTACAGGCCAAAAGTTCGAGCAGTATCTGAAAGATAAGGAATCGACACTTCAGCATATAAGCAGCACACTGAAAAATCCACAGGATATTGAAAAGGCTGTGCAAAGCCTGCTGGATGAAAATGCTGTTCTGCAGAAAGAACTTGAAGAATACAGGCATCAAAGAATCCTTGAACTAAAAGACACTCTGATAAAAAAAGTGCTGAAAAAGGACAATATGAATATCATTGCCGAAAAAATCGTCATCGATTCAAATGATTCCCTTCGCAACCTGGCCTACCTGTTAAAAGGTCAGGTTGAAAACCTCTATCTTGTTCTCGGTGCTGAGCTGCAGGGAAAACCATCGCTGACCGTAATGATATCAGATAATCTTGTAAATGAGCAGAAACTGAATGCCGGTTTGATCGTGAAGGAAGCTGCCAAAGCAATCAAAGGAGGGGGCGGAGGACAACCATTTTATGCATCAGCCGGAGGTAAAGATATTTCGGGTATTGAAAAAGCAATAGCCAGGGCTGTGGAATTCGTAAGATGACATTCAACACTGGAAAACACCACCATCACCTATAGAAAATTGTTTCATTCATTGGTTATCCTGCCTGCCGGTTTTTTTTGTTACCGGTATGGCAGTAAAGCGAATGCCCAGTCTACCGGGAAAATCCCAAACTTAATTCTGACAACGCTGTTCATTGTCTCTCTGTGATATGCAATCCTCAGAGTTTCCGTGAATTTTATTGCAGATTGATTTTCATATTGTTTAAAATAATTATATTTGAATAAAACAATTCCATGTTGTCATGATAACCACTCGTATTTGCGATATCATTGATGGGTACAGGTTTGAATTTCCAGATAAGGATGATGCCCTGGCAGGAAAAGAGAAAGGATTCTGGGTCAAATACTCTTCCGGCGATTATGTAAATAACGTCATGCGTATTAGCTGCGGATTGCTTGCCCTGGGATTTAAGAAAGGAGACCGCATAGCATCCATTTCAAACAACAGGCCCGAATGGAATTTCCTGGATATGGGAATGGCTCAAATGGGTATCATTCATGTGCCTGTTTACCCAACCATCAGCGAAGAAGATTTCACATACATCCTGAACCATTGTGAGCCTTCTATGGTTGTTGTTTCCGATAAATCACTCTGCGACAGGATTGAACCCATTGCACGAAAAATTTCATCGGTCAAAGCCATTTACTCATTTAATGAAGTTGACGGGGTTAAAAACTGGAAGGAGATTGGCCAGGCAGGCGAAGATAACATGGAAAAATTTGCGGATCAGGTGGAAACAATCAAAAAAAGTATTGATCCGGATGAGGTTGCCACCATTATTTATACATCCGGTACCACAGGAAACCCCAAAGGCGTGATGCTTTCGCATAAGAATATTATCAGCAATGTGGAATCGATCAGCCAGATCTTTGATTTTAATACAACACACCGTACACTGAGTTTTCTGCCGGTGAGCCATGTTTTCGAACGAACTATCGATTATTATTTTCAATTTAAGGGATTGAGCATTTATTATGCAGAAAACCTGGGAACCATTGCTGATAACCTTCGTGAAATTAAGCCCCATGTGTTTATCAGCGTACCACGGCTGCTCGAGCGGGTTTACGACCGCATTATCGGCAAAGGGAAAGATCTCAAAGGCATTAAGAAACAACTTTTTTTCTGGGCAGTGAATCTTGGTCTCAGGTATAAATTCAACAATCAGAACGGTTGGTTTTATACCATTAAACTGAACATAGCACGGAATCTGGTTTTCAGTAAATGGCGCGATGCTCTGGGAGGTAGTGTGGAAATTATTGTGGCCGGCGGGGCAGCTTTGCAGATCAGGCTGGCACGTATATATAATGCTGCCGGGATACCTGTTGTTGAAGGTTACGGTATGACTGAAGCCTCTCCTGTAATCGCCGCAAACCGTCCACCGGATAAAAACGAGGTAAGAGTCGGAACCGTCGGACCTGCAATTCCGGGAATAGAAATCAAAATTGCTGAAGATGGTGAGATTCTTTGCAGGGGGCCAAATATAATGATCGGATATTATAAGGAACCCGAACTAACAAAAGAAATGATCGATGATGAGGGCTGGCTGCATACCGGTGATATAGGAACCTTTGAAGACGGGAAATTCCTGAAAATCACCGACCGTAAAAAAGAAATGTTCAAACTCTCAAGCGGTAAATATGTAGCTCCTCAACCCATTGAAAATAAACTAAAGGAATCGTTCTTTATTGAGCAGGCAATGGTAATCGGTGAAAACGAAAAATTTGCCAGTGCCATTGTTTTGCCGAATTTTCCATTTCTGCACAACTGGTGTTCCATACATAAGGTAAAATACCGTGATAACCCGGAATTGATAAAAATTCCCAAGGTAATTAACCGGTTTCAAAGAGAAGTCAATGAAATCAACAAACAGGTGGGTCAGACCGAACAGATAAAGCGGTTCAGGCTGGTTTCTGAAGAATGGTCGTCACAAACCGGAGAGCTTTCTCCAACCCTTAAAGTAAAACGGAAACACATTACTGGAAAGTACAAAAATCTGATCGCAGAAATATATTCTGTTCAAAAGAATAGTGAGGTTCTTGCTCCGGAATAAACCAAAATCATAACTGCATGAAATTCATGATATATGCCCTATGATTTTTAGAGACTGCGGTATTTCGTCTGACGTTTTTCCGGAATTAAACAGGGGCCCAGGTATACAGTCACACAGGCATTTTTTGAGTTTTTCCCTTTCACCATTGTCTATTGACCCCTGTTGACTTATGGATAAAAATATGCTCATCGTCCAATTCAATAAATATTCATGGAAAATAAGTTCGACTACAGGTTTGACCGGTTAACAGGGATATTTTTTAAAGTTTACCACGGCAAGATCTCATTCAAAGATCTGAAAAATTCGTGGGAACATGCTTTTAAAACCCATATTATCCCTAACCATATCACTGGTTTTGTTCTGGATTACAGGGATGCCGATATGAATATGACACCTGAAGAATCAAAGGACATAAGTTCCTTTTACCAGGATCATATCGATGTGTTCAGAAATAAAAAAGTTGCTCTGGTTATGGTGAAACCCAATCAGGTGATCTTTCCGATGCTTGTGGGTGCTAATGCCGTAGGATATGTCACACGTGCATTTTATACCATAGAAGCCGCCGTTGACTGGGTTTTACATTAAATCCGGAATCTGAAATCAGGAAATACCTATTCTGTTTTGCGTTACTAACCGATAAATTTTAAAGGCATTGGTTCGGAAAACGCGCATTCATGAACATTGCCAGAACCCCCTGCAGTTGATAAAATATTCCATAAAATTGCCCAACTCTCGTAAAAAATGAATAAATTACATAAATAGTCAATGCCTTTTAAAGGTATCTGATTTAAAAGCGAATGTTAAATTAAACATCAAATTCATGAAAAAAACTGTGTTAATTTTAATTTCGGGTTTGTATTCCTTATTAAGCCTGTCACAAATTCCTAATCCCGGTTTTGAAAACTGGACCAACGATACCCTGGTAATCCCTTCAGGGTGGCTTTCTTATGGAAAAACGACCCAAATCACCCCCGGTTCAGACGGGGATTATGCCATACAAATTCAACGCGACCCATCGCGCTATACCGAACCCGGAGCAATACTATACGGATACCCTGTCGGAGACATCTTTACAGGTGGCATTCCTTTTGCCGACCGTCCCGATTCACTGGTTATTCATGCTAAATATGATATCGCTCCAGATGACTCTGCCTGGGTACTTATTATGTTCAAAAAAGACGGAGTGTACATCAGTCAGGATACTTTTTTTATAACAGGAGCGTATACTTCGGATTTCAGGCGGCTTGCTTATGAAGTGAACTACCTTACAGCCGATGTGCCGGATTCACTGATTATCGGATTTACTTCTTCCAATCCTGCTAATTTTTCCGGAGACGGTTACCTGATCATTGATGATGTCTACTTTACCAATACTTTGTTGAGCATTCCGAACAGCAGCTTTGAATCATGGAATGTCGCAGTCTTAGAGGAACCTGATGGCTGGAATACGGATAACCGAAGCCTTGCAGGCAATCCACAACTTCCTGTTACAGCAACATCAGACAGTTACTCGGGAGATCACGCAATACGCATCCAAAATGTAGCCGTTCAAAACGGAATAACTCCCGGGTATGCCATAACAGGCCCACAGGGAGATAGCGGCCCTCTGCCCGGATTCCCTGTTTCAGAGCGGGATACATTGCTGAGCGGATACTTTAAGTTTTTTCCCGAGAATAATGATACATGCAACTTCGGAGTGATCATGTATTCCGGAGGAACCATGATCGGCTCAGGATTTTTTACCACAAGCTTGCTAACCGATACCTATACACAGTTCATCATACATATCAATTATAACCAACCTCCAGAAATAATCCCCGACAGTGCCACCATACTTTTAATCCCCTTCCAGGGAAGTTTGTCGGCTCTCGGCGAATCAGTACTTTTCGTCGATGAGCTAAGGTTCAATGATAGTTCCGGAAGCGCACTTCCTGATACTGCAGGGACTATTGCAGGTGATGCCGAAGTATGCCAGGGCCAGGAAAATGTTACGTACAGCGTGGCTGAAATTGATGGCGCCTCATCATATGTCTGGACGTTGCCGTATGGAATAACCGGTACAAGCCTTACAAACAGCATTGATGTAAATTTTGCCGTGGATGCACAATCGGGTGATATTGAAGTTAACGGTCTTAATGAGTATGGCCGGGGAGAAAGTTCTTCCATCTCGGTTGTTGTGAACGAAATACCGGCCACTCCGGTCATCCGTATCAGCAATACCAACGACAGCCTTTTGTCCAATGCCATGACAGGAAATCAGTGGTATCACGTATTTGGCATCCTGGAGGGAGAGAACCATCCTTACCTGATCCCGGAAGAAAGTGACGCCTACTTTGTGGTTGTTACAATTAATGGCTGTGTATCCGATACCTCTAATAAGATAAATTTTGTTCTGTCAGGAACAACAGATTTATTAACAACTTCGGGCATTTCGGTATATCCGAATCCTGCAAACTCACAGCTTATCGTTTCTTTTGAAGAGCCTGTGGCCAATTGCAGAATTCAGTTGTATAACAATACAGGTGCGCTTCTGCTGCAAACCGAAGCAGGCAACAATACCGTTCATTCGCTGACACTGGATATATCAGACTTTACACAGGGAATTTATATGATGAAGATATACGCAAACGATGGCGTATACTCACATATGATTATAATTAAATGATAATAAAGAATTTATGTAATCTGCTCTTCTGTTTTTCGGTACATTCTCTAATCCGGATTTGATCATTCACGAGGCCATTTGAAGAATCATAGATTTCAGAAGAATGGCCTCTTTTTCGAATGATTTTTCTTTATTGGATTTAAAAGAATTCTATGCAGCAACATGCTGTGATATTCCTGTTCATCCAAGATAATTGCACTATTTGCCGGAAAAGCAAAACTGAAATTGACAGGCGTTATTCCGGTATAGAACCCGGGATACTTTTAGTTTCTGCTTCCGGGGAAACGAAGGTATGGAATTAAGCTGCGACAGCATCGCGGCTGTTTACCCAAGGTCTTATGCTGTTAAGGATACCATATCCGAAAAAGACATATGGGTTATGAAAAATGATCATGTGTTGTTTTTTCAAGCTCCGACCTATTATTTGTCGAATTTCGTGAATAACGGCGATAACTTTGTGGGATTCAGATTTATCAACCAGAATGATACGGTATATGGATGGATCGACATATCCTTTCATTTCCAGTCCTCCTACAAAATCTAATCAGCTGGCATTCAGAAAAGAACCATATGAATGTTCTCGTTATCCTGGGACATCCCGACAGGAAAAGTTTCAATCATGCCATCGCAGAAACATGCCTGAAAAAGCTTGAATCATTAGGCCACAAAGTTATCTTTCATGATCTCTATAAAGAGAAATCCGACCCTGTTCTGCATTCAAAAGAAATTCCAAAAGAAGCTGGGTGCGGAAGGATCGTCAGAAAACATTGCAACGACCTGCTTAAATGTGATGGAATAATTATTATTCACCCTAACTGGTGGGGTCAGCCCCGGCAATTCTGAAAGGCTGGATCGACAGGATTATCCGTCCCGGAGTAGCCTACGAATTTGAAGATGGTGACGAAGGTGAAGGTGTGCCGGTCGGACTTCTTAAAGCACGGGTCGCCCTGTTATTCAACACCTCAAATACCGCGGAAGAAAGAGAAAACGAATTCTTTAAAGATCCCCTCGAAACAATCTGGAAGAATTGTGTTTTTGCTTTGTGCGGAGTTGAACGGTTCGAAAGAAAGATGTTCAGGATTGTCATAACCAGTGACGCTGCCCGGCGGAAAAGCTGGCTGAACGAAGTTGAACAGACACTTGAAATGCATTTTTCAAAGCAATAACTCATCAGGTTACCTGAACTTTTTTTACATTGCAGTATGATCAAACCTTTCTTCAATTAATATTTAAAATTTTGCATGATGATTTTTGCCACTAAAAGAATACAAATCTGCATGCTTCCTGCATTATTTATCCTTGTTATTTCCGGCGGATGCGATAAATCGGATAAGAAAGAGGGCGAAACCGATACCATTGTGCTTAAAACCAGGCAGGAAAGCATACCTGCCGATGCCGTTAAAAGAACTCCTGAGACCGATGTGTATCCACCGGTACTTCATTCAGATGATTGGGAGACGCCTGTACCACTGGACAGCATGATCAATACAGCAGGAGGTGAAGATTCACCATTCATTCCTGCTGATCGCGATGAATTGTACTTTTTCTTCACCCCGGATGTGAGTATTCCGGCCGAGCAGCAAGTATCAGACGGTGTTACAGGAATTTATGTTTCGGAATACCTGAACAATACCTGGCAACCTGCCAGAAGAGTGATGCTTCAGGATCCGGGCAAGCTCGCTCTTGACGGGGCTGAGTTTGTTCAGGGAAATACCATGCTTTTTGCTTCGGCAAGAGAGGGTTATACAGGTATACACTGGTTTAGGTCCGAGTATATGAACAACAGATGGACAAACTGGCAGCTTGCCGATTTTGATCCGGCTTATGAAGTCGGTGAACTGCATATCCATAACGAAGAATTGTATTACCACTCGTCAAGAAATGGCGGAAAGGGACAATACGATATATGGATGCTGACCCTGACCGGGGGTGAATGGCAGAATCCGGTGAATATAGAAGCGGTGAATTCATCCGATATGGAAGGCTGGCCGTATATCACGCCGGATGGAAATGAATTGTGGTTCACACGGATATATCTGGGAAGCCCCGCTGTATACCGTTCGGAGAAAAACACCGGAAGCTGGCAGGAGCCCGAACTGATCATTTCTCAGTTTGCAGGCGAACCGACACTGGATAAAGACGGGAACATTTATTTTGTTCATCACTTCTATGAAGAAGGGGTGATGATAGAAGCAGACATCTATGTTGCCCTTAAGAAATAAATGCTTTTTTGCATGCTCCCGTCTTCTTTTTCAATGCTCCTGAAACTTGATTTTTCTCTCAATATGGATCATTCGTTCAGCGTAAATCCATTCCCATCCACCCGTGTTTAACCTTTTTTATATCCTGTTCTGAACGTACAGGCATTTAGAGTGTATTTAAAGTAGATCGAATCTGAAGCATGCACGTGCAAAACAAAAAATGTCGAACTTAATCTGAACAATTATGAAATACACGGTATTTTTCCTCTCTGCAATGATGGTTTGCACGACGTATTCTATTGCACAGAAACCTGAAGAAATTCATTCAATCGCCCAGGTTCTAAAACCGCATAAATTTTTTGTTTCACAGGCTGAACTATGGTGGAAGGAACTAGAAAAGGATACCACAAATGAAAAAGCCTGGTACAATTATTACAAGGCTAACAGGTATGCGGAAATGACCTATTCCGAAACGACAGGATATGACCCCGGCAAGAAGGGGAAATGGACAGATGAAGGCCCCTTTCTGAAAGAACAGAACGATATTATGGACCTGATCAGTACATCAATTCCAGGTACCTATACATATTATATTTTTAAAAAGAACGGCTATCATGATGAAGAACGATACGAGGCTCTTACCAAAGCCTATGCACTGGAACCCGGAAATCCCGATACATATGATGAGTTGATTGTGTATTATGAAACTCACAGCATGCCTGAAAAAAGAAAGGAATTCAACACCTTATGGTTCAAATCAAACGATCTATCTGCGGGTTTTCTGGCATACAGCTATAATGTGCTGATGAGTCTGGATTCAGGAGGCACAATACTGACTTTTGGTGATGTGGATACATTCCCGATGTGGATGTTGCAGGATGTGATGGGAATACGCCAGGATATAACCGTCTTGAATATAAGCCTGCTATCGATACCGGAATACAGGGAAAAAATGTTCAAAAGACTTTCCATTCCTGCTTTGGACAGAGAATTTCCCGATGGTTCCACTCCCGATAATCAACAAAAAATTATTGACCACATACTTGGGAATAAACCTCAGGACCTGCCATTATATATCGGCCTTCCGGCCTGGAAAAAATTCAGTGAATATGAGAATGACCTGTACCTGGTTGGTTTAGCCCTCCAATATTCCCAAAAAAATATCGATAATCTGGCCCTGTTAAAAAATAATTTTGAGAACAGGTACCTGCTGGATTATCTTAAGCACCCATTTTCTTTTGATATCAGCCAGGGTATCATCAACAGGAACAGTGTAAATTACCTGCCCGGAATCATTAAACTTTACCAGCATTACAGACTAAGCGGCGACCGGGCAAAGGCCGAACAGATCAAAAAGTTGGGATTGCTGATTGCTGATAAAAGCGGGGACGAATGGAAGGAAAAAGCAGCAGAAATATTAAGATAGGTATATGCAGAATTATTCTGATGAAGACCTGATCCTTCTTTTTAAAACAGGCAATGACAGTCAGAGGCAAAAAGCCTTTGACAGCCTTTATATGAGGTATTCTAAACCAATAACCAGTTTTTTCTACTTAGCATTCCGTCAGGATCATGAGAAAGCCAGGGATTTTGCCCACGATGTTTTTCTTAAGCTGCTGGAAGCACCAGATAAATTTGATGATAACCGAAAATTCAAACCCTGGATTTTCAGGATTGCTGCCAATATGTGCAAGAATGAATTCAGGCACAGACTCGTTATCAACAAATTTGTCGATTATTCTTCAGAAAGAAGTGCCATTTTTCTGCAAGCGAATGAAACTGAAAGAAAATTGCGCGATTGCATAAAAAGACTGCATCCCGATCAACGATCACTAATTGTATTAAGGTTTAAAATTAACCTTACGATTAAGGAAATCGCTGAAATTTTTGAGTGTCCCGAAGGCACAATCAAATCAAGGCTATTTTATTCAACCCAGGCATTGTCAAAACTTTATACAGAATAGAACCATGAAAAAAGAGCAAAACACTGTGAGACTCTATGACCTGGTCGAATCATATGAGTTCATCGAATTAACTGAAAAAGACAAGGAATTTGTCCTCGGTATGATCTCTGAGGAGGATTACAATAAAATGCGCTTAACGATCGGCGATGTTCGCAGATTAGTTGTGGAACCACTGATGGTTGAAGAAACCTTTAAAAAATCAAGGATCTTGGGAATATTAAAATACCCGGTTGAATTCTATAAGATTGCAGTGGCAGCAATACTGATTATCGCTCTGGGATTCATGGCTTCAACTATTATATCCCCGTCAGCAAATGAGTTCGTTGCACAGGCCGATACGGTATTCGTATACAAGACAGATACCATTACCCTTTTACCGAAGGAATTTGCGGAAAACAAGATTAAAAGGATAGGTAGTGCAGTTATGGATTTTGGTCATGAACCCAAAGTTCTCCCGGAAAGATCAGGTAGAAAAATAATTCCTGACGCACCTTATGTGCAGGATCTTGGTCCTGAAGATATGACCAGGCTGGTCAATTACAGTCTAAAAAACAACGCTTCATACGACAGCAGCCTGAAAGAATTTGTGGTATCACTGAACTAATTTTTACTAACTATCATCCTGGTAGTATTTATTGAATAAAATAGCAAACCTCAGCGTTTAGTCCGAATGAGGATTTTTATATTTTTTCAATACTGCATAATAGGCAATAACCCGACTTTCGGAATAGATCGACTATATTTGTCAGATGGAATCAATACTTAGCTTTACCCAGTTTCTGCAGGCCTGCATCACTCCGGTTGCCCTGATCTCCGGTGTGGGATTGCTGTTGTTGTCACTTACCAACAGGCTTGGCAGAACAATCGACCGTTCCCGGATGCTTGTAGGTGAACTTGAAAAACCGGGAGCAACACGGACAGAGATCAAACGTACCGAATTAAAAATCCTCTATAAACGAAGCAAAATACTCCGGTCCTCTATCGCAGCCATTTCATTCAGCATCTTTTCCAGCACATTGATCATACCGGTACTTTTTGTAATGAGTATCAGCCAGATAAACCTTAAGACCCTGGGTGTGGTGCTCTTTATCCTGAGTATTCTGGCAATTATTGTCTCCTCAATAATGCTGTTGGCCGATATAATATTAGCCCTGAAAGCCCTTGAACATGAAGTCAGAGAATATATTGGCTGAGAGGAAAGGCGGGTTGAGTTCTGTGTTTTGTGTTTCTTCGCAATGAAAATTCAAGTCTAACTGTATTTTAAGTAACTAATTTTAAGATACTTACAACAATTTAGAACAACTTGTGACAATCTATAACAACCTGAAACCCCTGAAACCTCCGGAACCCTTGGAACTCCTGAACACGGAACATTAATCCAGTATCGAGCATCCAGCATCCGGAATCAAGTATCTTACACTTACGTCTGAAGCAATGCGCCGATTTGATCAGATTTATATTTTCCGGAGCTAAGTTTTCCTTTGAGCTCAGAAAATGCGTTGATGGTATATTCCACATCTTCGAGCGAGTGCACAGCAGTGGGAATAATCCTGAGCATCACCACATCTTTTGGAACGACCGGATAAATGACGATCGAGCAGAAAATATGGTAATTTTCTCTCAGGTCAATGACCAGATTGGAAGTTTCCTGTATGCTTGTATTGGATAAAAATACTGGTGTTACTGGTGATTCCGTATTTCCCAGGTTAAACCCTTTGGCTCTCAGTCCGTCCTGGAGTGCATGAACTACTTTCCACAAATTCACACGGAGCTCGGATTTATTGCGCAACAATTCGAGTCTTTTCATGGCACCGATTACCATAGGCATGGGCAGGGATTTGGCAAAGGTCTGAGACCGCATATTATACCTCAGGAAATTGATCACATCCTCTTTACCTGCTATAAATGCACCGATTCCGGCCATAGCTTTCGCAAAAGTGCTGAAATAAAGATCGATCTCGTCCTGCACACCGAAATGCTCACCCGTTCCTGCTCCTGTCGGTCCCATTGTTCCGAAACCATGGGCATCATCAACCAGTAGTCTGAAATTGTATTTCTTTTTTAAGGCTGCGATATCCTTTAGTTTACCAAGGTCACCGGCCATACCAAATACACCTTCGGTAATCACAAGGATACCTCCCCCTGTTTCAGAGGCGATCCTTGTGGCATTGGCCAGCATCTTATCGCATTTCTGAATATCGTTATGAGGGAAAACATAACTTTTACCCCCGGCAGCCTTATGCAGCCATATCCCATCCATTATGCAGGCATGTGATTCCGAATCGAAGACCACCACATCGTGGCGGCTTGTCATGGCCTGGATGATTGAAATCATTCCCTGGTATCCATAATTGAGTAGAAACGCATCCTCTTTTTTCACAAAATCGGCCAGCTTACTTTCAAGTTCTTCATGTTTGCTTGTCTGACCCGACATCATGCGGGCACCCATTGGGTATGCCAGTCCCCATTCTTTAGCAGCTTCTGCATCTGCTTTCCTGACTTCGGGATCGTTGGCCAGCCCAATGTAATTGTTAAGGCTCCACGTGAGAACTTCCTTACCCCTGAACATCATTCTGGACTTAATTTCACCTTCGAGTTTAGGAAACATGAAATAGCCGTGTGCTACTTTCTGGTATTGTCCCAATGGCCCCCTGTTCTTGCTGATTTTATCAAAAATATCCACGATCTTAAGTTTTAAGTTTGCAACCAGATGATAAATTTAATGGACAAAAGTAGTCTTTTTTACAAATTGCACAAAGAAGTTGTATATTCAACGTCTCATTGTTAAAATATCATAAATGGTTCGATTATTGTAGTATTCAACACCATTGAAAAATATATTTTCCGTATTTTCGTTTGCTTGTTGGTGTGCATCTCATCTGCAGATTTATTCCGGGAAGTTTGGGAAATAAAGACTGGATTATTAAAATAATTGTTGTAATTTTGCGCGACATTTTCGAAAATGAAGAAAAATTGGTTTTGGTTCATTCTGGCTGTACTTGTTCTGCTTAATTGTGGAGGCTACGAAAAATTATTGAAGAGTAGTGATTTCAATCTCAAGTACGAGAAAGCGTTCTATTACTATAATAAAGGTGATTATACCAAAGCCCTCGCCCTGTTCGATCAGATAGCTCCCTCATTCCGGGGGACCACCAGGGCCGATTCGGTTTACTTTTACCAGGCCATGGTAAATTTTAAACTCAGTGATTATATCCTTGCCGGCCATTACTTCAAGACGTTCGCCAGCACTTACGGCAACAGTGAGTTTGCTGAAGAAGCAACTTTTTATGTGGCCTATTGTTATTATTTAAGTTCACCACGACCTGAGCTCGATCAGACCGATACATATAATGCCATTCAGGCTTTAAGGCTTTTTCTGATCAAATATCCTGACAGCAAACGCAGGGACGAATGCGCAAAGATGATCAACGAAATGCGTGATAAACTGGTAGAGAAATCGTATATCTCGGCCAAACTTTATTTTGATCTTCAGGATTACAAGGCATCGATTGTAGCGCTCAACAACAGCCTGAATGATTATCCCGAAAGCAAGTACAGGGAAGATATTCTCTACCTGATCCTTAGGTCGAATTACATGCTGGCATCAAACAGCATTGCGGTGAAGCAGAAAGAACGATATCAGGCTACGCTTGATGAATATTATTCCTTTATTTCGGAATTTCCCGACAGTAAATTCAGGAAAGACGCGGATAAGATGTATAGCGATGCTGCCAAAGCACTCAATATTGATACCAGCAATACAACAAATAACGATTCAAACTTAAATTAAATGATGGATTATAAAAAATCGAAGGCTGCAACAACCACTACCACCAGGAACCTGCAGGAACTGGAGGTGAAAACCGGCAATATCTATGAGGCTGTAATGATTGTTGCAAAAAGATCAAATCAGATCGCATCTGAAATCAAAGAAGAACTGAACAGGAAGCTTGAAGAATTTGCCAATTATACCGATAATCTGGAAGAAATTTTCGAAAACCGTGAACAGATCGAAATATCCAAGTTTTATGAACGCATGCCAAAACCTACGCTCATAGCCCTGGATGAATTTGAACATGACCAGATCTATTTCAGGAAATCAGAATAATCCGATGCCATTATGCTCAGTGGTAAAAAAATAATTCTTGGTGTTACTGGGAGCATAGCCGCATACAAGGCCGCAACCCTGATCCGCCTTCTGGTGAAAGAAAATGTACTGGTAAAGGTGATTATGACCCGTTGTGCAAAAGAGTTTATAACCCCGCTCACCCTGGCAACATTGTCGAAAAACCCGATACTGGTTGAATTTTACAATCCCGGGAACGGGGACTGGAATAACCATGTGGAACTCGGGCTTTGGGCCGATGCCTTTCTTGTGGCACCGGCATCGGCAAATACCATTGCCAAGATGGCTCACGGAATAGCTGATAATCTTTTACTTACCACCTACCTTTCGGCTAGATGCCCGGTATTTGTTGCACCGGCCATGGATACCGATATGTTCAGCCATACGGTTACGCAAAAGAATATTGCCCTGTTGAAAGAATCCGGGATCCATATTATTGAACCCGCTGTAGGTGAACTTGCGAGCGGCCTGTCGGGAAAAGGGCGCATGGAAGAGCCCGAAAAGATATTCAGCATCCTCGAAACCATTTTTAACCGGAAAGGTCCAAAAAAAAAACTCCTCGAAAAACTGACCGGTAAAAGAATACTGGTTACCGCTGGTCCCACTTATGAAGCTATCGACCCCGTAAGGTTCATTGGTAACCATTCCTCCGGCAAAATGGGTTATGCCATTGCCGAAGAACTTGCATCAAACGGTTGTGAGGTTGTACTGGTCAGTGGGCCGTCTTCACTGGGTATTGCAGCTGATTCGATAAACCTGGTAAGGGTTGATACTGCCGATGAAATGTATGATGCCAGTATGCATTATTTCCCGAAATGCGACGGCGCTATACTCTCCGCCGCTGTGGCTGATTACAAACCTGAAAAACCAGCAACTGGGAAAATCAAACATTCGAAAGGCCGGCTTATTATCGAACTGGTGCCCACCAGGGACATCGCTGCCGAACTGGGAAAAATCAAAAAAGCGCGGCAGGTACTGGCAGGTTTTGCACTTGAAACAGATCGTGAAGTGCAGAATGCACGCGAGAAACTCCGTAAGAAGAATTTCGATTTCATTGTGTTAAATTCCTTGAGACAGAAGGGTGCCGGGTTCAAAACGGATACCAATAAGGTAATGATCATCGATAAGAACAATAAAACTCAGAAATTCGAGTTAAAATCGAAGAGAGAGGTTGCATCGGATATCGTGATCAAACTCGCGCAAACTTTTTAACCATGCATAAATATCTATTAATAATTCTGTCGCTGTTCAGTTTTTCGTCGGTCTTCCCTCAGGAGTTGCGATGTAATGTACAGATCGTTACGCAGCAGATCCAGGGTACCAATAAACAGGTATTCGAAACATTACAGGGAGCCATTTATGAATTCATGAACAATAGACCCTGGACGGGAATTAAATTCGAAGCAGACGAACGCATTGAATGCAATATGTTGATTAACCTGAAAGATCAGGTCGGTGCCGATGAATTCAGGGGCACACTTCAGCTTCAGGTAAGACGGCCGGTATTCAATACATCGTATAATACGGTATTGTTGAACCTGGTAGATAACGACATACAATTCAAATATGTTGAATACCAGCCACTTGAATTCAGCGAATCATCACACTTGTCGAACCTCACATCTATTCTTGCTTATTATGCTTACATCATAATTGGTTTTGATTTCGATTCGTTCTCACCCAGGGGAGGGACCCCCTATTTCCAGATGGCTGAAAAAATTGTCAGCAATGCCCAGAATGCCCCCGAAAAAGGATGGCGAGCCGTTGAAAGTTCCAGCCGTAAAAACAGGTACTGGCTCATCAATGGTATACAGGATGAGGAATATGCTCCCATCCGTGATTTCATGTATAAATACCACCGGCAGGGACTGGATAATATGTACGATCAGAGCGACAAAGCGAGAGCCGAGATTGCCGAGCAGTTAAAACTGCTGCAAAAGGTATACCGTCAAAAGCCTGATCCTTTTATGTATCTGCTCCAGGTGGTGATTGAGGCAAAGTCAGACGAACTGGTGAGCATTTTCAAAGAGTCGTTCCAGGACGAAAAAACCAGGGTTTATGCATTGCTGACTGAGATTGACCCATCACACGGCGATAAATACGAACAGATCATTAAATAAACCCGATTGCAATACCTGTTAAAACCTTTTCATATTTAACTATGGAATAAGGGTTGTAATTTATTGTTTTTGTCTAATTTTAGACGTTATCGGTATTCGTTTTTGTTGTATGCTACAGAGTTTATATATAGATAATTATGCACTTATCGATAATCTAAGGATCGAATTTAAAAAGGGGTTATCGATCATCACCGGTGAAACAGGTGCGGGAAAATCAATCCTGCTTGGAGCACTTTCACTGATCATCGGGAAGAGGGCCGATACCAGTGTCTTGTACGATAAGTCGAAAAAATGCATTGTAGAGGGAACGTTCATTATCAGGGATTATCAGCTTGAATCGTTTTTTTCAGACAATGACATCGATTATGACGATCAGGCGATCATACGCAGAGAAATTAATGCTTCGGGTAAATCCAGAGCCTTCATTAACGATACTCCTGTAACCTTGGAGGTTTTGGGTGCTCTTACGGTTAAGCTGGTGGATATCCATTCACAGCATGAAAACCTTGCCCTCAATGACCACGTGTTTCAGCTCAATGTTATTGATCTTTACGGCAATAATCAGGATCTTCTGTCGGAATACCGGGAGACATACCATTCATACAGGCAACTGGTCAGGAGGTATGAAGAATATGCCGGGGAGATGGCCAAACTGAAGGCTGATTTTGACTATTATCAGTTTCAGTTCAGTCAGCTTGAAGAGACTAAACTGTCTGAAAATGAACAGGAAGAGCTCGAGTCGGAGCTGAAACAGCTTAGTCACGCCGAAGAGATAAAAAGTGCGCTTGAACATGCAACGGATATTCTCTCGGGAGAAAATGAGAACCTTGTAAATAATCTGAAATCGCTTCAAAACCTCATCGGCAGGTTATCAGGGTATCTGCCCGAAGCTTCATCCCTTGCAGAACGCATCGAAAGTACCTATATTGAGATTAAAGATATCCATTTCGAAATAGAGAATGTTAATTCCAGGATATCCCTTGATCCTGGAAGGCTCGGGTTTATCTCGCAGCGCCTTGATATGATATACAGCCTTCAGCAAAAACACGGGGTCAGAACTATACCTGAACTGCTGGCTATACAAAAAGATCTGCAGGAAAAACTCGAGAATATTAATACAAGCGATGTAACATTGCATGAACTTGAAAAGGCATTAAACCAGACTCTCGACGCTCTCGGTAACCTTTCGGAACGACTGACAAAAAGGAGAAAGAATACATTTTCTGAGATTACCGGAATAGTCACTAACCTTTTAGTTGATCTCGGTATACCCAATGCACTGTTTTCCATCAGTCACATGCCTCTTGATGAATTTACAGCCAATGGCAGGGATCAGGTCCGGTTTCTCTTTTCAGCGAATAAAAATGCACCGCTTCAGGAGATATCACGGATTGCTTCGGGTGGAGAACTTTCACGGGTCATGCTCAGTATTAAATCGCTCATCTCTCATTCTGCAGGTCTTCCTACCATAATTCTTGATGAAATTGATGCCGGAGTATCGGGCGAGATTGCCGATAAAGTGGGCACGATCATCAAAAATATGTCGGCTGGTATGCAGGTGATCAACATCACGCACCTTCCCCAGGTAGCCAGCAAGGGCGACCAGCACTACCTGGTATATAAAAAAGATCAGGAAACCTCAACAAAAACATACATTACCCTGCTCAACGAAGAAGAAAGGCACATTGAAATTGCCAAAATGCTGAGCGGTAAGGAACTCACCAGTGCAGCCCTTGATAATGCACGGGAACTGCTTAAAAATTAACAACAGATTAATTTAAATGCATTCGGCGGATCAAGGTCAGGCTTGAATTTTCATTAATTTATAATTAATCTAAATTGCTTTTCACTTTCGGCATCATGAACTATCTTTGCTGCCTGAAATTAAAATTCAACGCAATGGCTTATAATCTATTGAAAGGAAAAAAAGGGATCATATTCGGAGCTCTGAATGAGCAATCCATCGCATGGCAGGTTGCTGTGAAGGCCCATGAAGAAGGTGCCACGCTTGCACTTACAAACACGGCCGTTGCACTTCGCATGGGCGATACCCACAAATTGGGTAAATTATGTAAAGCCGAAGTTATTGCTGCTGATGCTACCAGTCATGAAGATATGGAAAATCTGCTTGTGAGATCGATGGAGATTTTCGGTGGTAAGATCGACTTTATCCTCCATTCTATTGGAATGTCTCCAAACGTGAGAAAAGGGTTACCCTATGATGCGCTGAACTATGACTATTTTCTGAAGACCCTGGATATTTCCGCATTATCATTCCACAAGTTATTGCAGTTATCCAGGAAGCTGGATGCCATCTCAGAATGGGGGTCTGTAGTAGCCCTTTCGTATGTGGCTGCGCAACGTACCCTTGACAAATACAATGATATGGGCGATGCCAAAGCATTGCTCGAATCCATAGCCAGAAGTTTCGGATATATTTACGGTAAGGATAAAAAGATCAGGATCAATACCGTTAGCCAGTCACCGACAATGACTACCGCCGGTTCAGGAGTTAAGGGCATTGACTCGCTGATTGATTTTACTGAACGGATGTCGCCTCTTGGCAATGCGACGGCTGAAGATTGTGCCAATTATGTGATCACCCTCTTCTCTGATCTCACCCGGAAAGTTACCATGCAAAACCTTTATCACGACGGCGGTTTCTCAAGTATGGGGATGAGCGAACGCGCAATGAACCAGTACGACAAGAGCTTCAAAGAATGCCCGTAGGGCGGGAAATGTTCAGTGTTCAGTGTTCAGTGTTCCGGGTTGAAATTGTTCAATGTTGTTCCATGTGGTTCAATGTGGTTCCCAATTGTCACAAGGGTTTCAGGTTGTTTTAAAGGGGTTTCGGGTTGTTTCAAGGATTCCAGGGGTTTCGGGTTGTACCGGATTGCTAAAGATTGTTTCAGCGTGTATCTTTTTTACTATATTTATCGCCTGAAAAAATACTTTTCCGGAGATGTACCGAATTTACATATTGATTGTCATTTACCTGTTCACTCCTGCCCTGATCATCTATCTGACTGAAAAAAACAGCATTGCCAACAGGATCGGGACCATAATCATCGCCTATTTATTAGGTCTGGTGCTTGGTCATACCGGGCTCATACCATCTCCGAGTGATTTCTTTTACGAACTGTTCGATACCAACAAAAAAGTTACGTTAATCCAGCTTGATCATCTTCAGAATCAGGGTTTGATCATGTATAAGGATATCCTTTACTATAAGATCAGAAATCTCCAGGACCTGATCATGACCATTACCATCCCGCTTGCAATTCCATTGTTGTTATTTTCTGTAAATATCCGCGACTGGTTCCGGATGGCCGGCAAAACGATCATCTCAATGGGGCTGGCTATTGCGTCGGTGTTTATTGTCGTTATAAGCGGTTTCTTTATTTTTAAAAACCAGATTACCGGCTTATGGAAAGTGGCGGGTATGCTTGTGGGTTTATATACCGGCGGTACCCCGAATCTGGCGGCGCTGAAAATGATGCTCGATGTCAATCCCGAGACCTATATACTTACGCATACATATGATACGGTAATAGGTGTGGTATACCTCTTCTTTCTTATGTCGGCCGGGAAAAAACTGTTCAGGAGGTTTCTGAACCCATATCCGCGCAAAGACGGGTATTACGAAGGGAAAATCTCATCAGTCAACGGCACGTATCAGGGGATATTTACAAAAGGTAAAATGCTGCCCCTGGCAGGGGCACTGTCGGTTACATTGCTTATTTTTCTGGTGGCAGGTGGATTAAGCCTGCTGGTTAAAGAAAATCAAGTTATGGTGGTGGCAATATTAGCCATTACAACACTAAGTATTCTGGTATCAATGATCCCAAGGATTAACAGGATCGACAAGACATTTGAACTCGGCATGTATTTCATCCTCATATTCAGCATGGTAGTAGCATCGATGGTAGATATAAAACAGCTTGTTCATATTTCTTCAGCCTTATTTTATTACATTACCTATGCGGTATTTCTCTCCCTCTTTTTGCATGTAATCCTGTCGAAGTTTTTCAAGGTAGATGCCGATACGGTTATGGTCACATCCACAGCGCTCATTTGTTCTCCGCCTTTCGTTCCGGTGGTTGCAGGTGCACTGAACAACCGCGAAGTGATCGTATCGGGACTTACAGTTGGAATTATCGGGTATGCAATAGGAAATTACCTGGGCGTAATCCTTGCTTATTTTTTACAGTCGTTCTGATATTTTATCCATTCCGGCTCAGAATCCTTTCAGATTCATGGTAACGGTCGGAATTAATAACAGGAATCCCAGCAAAATCAATACCAACATAAAAGGTGCAATCCATTTCACCCATTTATCATAGGGGATGCGCGCCACACCAAGCACGCCGATAAGCACCGGTGAGGTAGGAATGATCATGTTGGTAAATCCGTCACCAAACTGGTAGGCCATCACTGTGGCCTGCCGTGACAAACCTATCAGATCAGAGAACGGAGCCATAATAGGCATGGTAAGGGCCGCTTTGGCCGATCCGGAGGGAATGACTATATTGATCAGCGTTTGAATGACATACATCATGCTTATGGTGGCCAGTTTTCCCATGGAATTCATCGACCCGGAAAGGTAATGAAGTATGGTATCGATGACCTGTCCCCTTTCCAGGATTATGATTATACCTCCGGCCAGTCCGACAACAAGCGCCGCCGGCAGAATATCCTTTACTCCTTCAAGAAAAAGTTTTACTAGTGCATTGGCCGACTTATCCATGGCGATTCCGGAAGCTATTCCCATTGCAAAGAAAAGCGAGGCGATTTCCATGATGTACCATTTATATCCCATAACTCCAATGATTAATACAACAACGGTGGTCATAAGCAGATCGAGAATAAAAAAATGGACCGATTTCCGCAGCGCAAAAAATCCTGCAAAAATAAATAAACCCGTTGTTGAAGGAATAAGTGGTAAACAAGAAGCAGATTCTCCCACGACGATGGTTGTATCAGGGAAATGAAATGAAAATATGGTCAGAATTACCGAAATAATTCCATAGACAATCCATGAAGCCAGCGGTGAATGGTATTTTACTGCTGTATCCGCAGTACTTTCCGAAAGCTTTCTCCAGTGGCTGTCTTCATCGAAAACCGGGGAGCGTTCAGGATTCTTAAAAACCCTGCCGGCATACCTGAGGATGTATACGATACCGATGAAGTTTATGACAACCCAACAAAAAAGACGGTATCCGAGACCCGAAAACAACGGAAGACCTGATATTCCCTGCGCTACGCCTATAGTAAACGGGTTCAGTACCGCACCGGCAAATCCCAGTCCTGCAGCTACAAAAATGATCGCGACCCCCGTAATTGAATCATAACCCATGGCAATTGCCAGCGGAACGAGGATAATGATGAATGCAATGGTCTCTTCACTCATACCGAAAACAGCTCCGAATATGCTGAAGAGCAGCATGATCATGACCAGAATGACATTATTCACCCCTATTTTTCTGAATATCCAGAGATGCTCTGCTTTCCGGGTCTTCCGCAAAAAAGCCAGTATTCCCACATCTATCGCCTTGCTGTCGTTCATGATCCAGAAGGCGCCCCCGATCAGGAGTATGAAAACAATGATCCCCGATTGCCTCTGGAACCCGTCGAATAGTGCGGAGAAAATCTGCCATGTCTGTTTGACATTATGGGTATACTGAAAAACCAGGATTGTCTTTTCCACACCACTGGCAATCATTGTTTCCCCAGTGTATTTTCCGCCCGGTATGATCCAGGTGAGTATTGCGGCGATCACAATCAGTATAAACAGGATGACATAGGTATGCGGAATTTTCTTCATAACATAAAAGGTGTGAATTTGAATGACCGGTTATACAATATGTTTATTTTGTGAATCCGGCTTTATCGGGATAAATATACATAACTATCCTGAAAAAAGGAGCCGGCAAATAACCTCTAATTTATATATTTACATATATAATATTTCTGGCAAAAATCTAAGGCTTCTGTAACAATTTAATCCACAAAATATTACCTTGAAGGATTGGTAATATCTCGTTGTAATCATTTCATTATCAATAAGTTACTGGAAATAATGAATTTTTATAATAGATTTTGTCATAAATATGCAATGTATGTGTTTAATTCATAATAAGTTAAAAATGTTATCTGTTTTTTTTCTTTTTAATATTTTTTATTAGATTTGACATTAGGAATAATCAAAACGGTTTATTCTTTGTGTGTTCAGTTATTAACCTATTATAAACCTAAAATTTTTATCTATGAAAAGAATTACAAGTTTGCTTGTATGCCTGATGCTATTTGGCTTTTATGCCTTAAATGCACAGGACATACAAATCTCGGGTACGGTTACCAACACAGACGATGGTAGCCCGGTACCTGGTGTTTCAGTGGTGGTGAAAGGTACCAAAACGGGTACGGCCACCTCAATTGATGGCCAGTATTCACTGACTGCTCCCTCCGACGCCACACTGATATTCAGTTCGGTAGGGATGAAGACTATTGAAGAGCCGGTTAACGGAAGAACCAGCATTAACGCTTCGCTGGAGCAGGAAGTTGTCGGATTGGATGAGGTTGTGGTTACGGCATTGGGTATAAGAAGAAGTGAAAAAACCTTGGGTTATGCGGCAACAACGGTTTCCGGCGGAGAAATAGAGAAATCCCGCAACACCGATGTTGTAAATTCTTTGTCAGGAAAAGTTGCTGGTGTGAATGTTCAGGCTACATCCACTGATCCTGGTGTGGCTTCATCTGTAACTATTCGTGGTTACGGCTCCATTAGTGGCAGTAATCAGCCACTTTATGTTATCGATGGTGTTCCCTTACAAAATAGAACAATTAATCTTGATGATCCCAATATTGATAAATCAGGAACTGTTCTTTCTGTAGGAGGTATATCCAATATCTCTGCCAATGATATTGAATCCATGACTGTACTTAAAGGTGCCGCAGCTACAGCATTATACGGTAGCCGGGCTGCCAACGGGGTTATAGTTATAACTACAAAACAGGGGAAAAAGGGTACAGGACGAAATTTTAGTATTCAGTATAATGGAGGCTTGCAATTCCGCCAGGTTTCAGTGTTCCCGGAACTTCAAAATGAATTTGGACAGGGATGGAACGGCGTTCAGACCTATATCGAAAACGGATCATGGGGGCCGCGTCTGGATGGATCAACCCAGGTTTATGGTCCTATCTGGAACAACCAACAACTTATTCATGAATATTCAGCAGTCAAAAATAATATAAAGGATTTTTTTGATATAGGAGTATCAAAAAACAACAGTGTATCGTTAAGCGGAGTTTCTATGGACGATAAAGTGAATTATTATATGTCATTCTCGAATGTTAACGATGATGGTATAATGCCGACAGATGCCGATTCATATAACAGAAATACCGTAACTCTTAATGGATCTTTCCAGGGCAAAGACTGGTTGAAAGTTTCATCTTCTATAAATTTTGCCAAAACTAAAACCGATATTGTAAACACCTACCAGGGAACTTCAGTAATTGATGGTTTGTATGAGATGCCAAGAGACGTTTCCATTGTTGATAAGAAAGATCTTAGCAGTCCGTTTAATACTCCGGAAGCTTATTTTACGCCTTATGGGATTACCAATCCATACTGGGCATTGGAAAATAACTACAATCATTTAGATTCAAAACAATTGCACGGTAAAATACAGGCGGACATAAACCCAATTAAGGTACTTACGCTTACTTATCGTTTTGGTTTTGATTATACAGATAATGATTTGAAAATTGGATATCCGCAAATCGAACTGGACGATGCATTAATCAATGAGGATTATGGGTATGCACCCAGCAATTTAAATCAGGAAGGTAATGTTTATGCACGTTATGGAAGATTCTACGAATATACGCATGACTTTCTTGCGAATTTTGATAAGAAATTAGGGGCTTTCTCCCTTGTTGTGAATGCAGGGGTGAATATGAATGAAAGAGGTTCAACAGTTATTGTGGGACAAACTGGTACACTTTCTTTCGAGACCGGATTCTGGGATTTGAGCAATGGTGCTTCAAAGTCGGAATTAACAGAAAGTCAGTCCAAACGTCGTTTGGTTGGTTTGCTTGGTGATGCTGTTGTGGGGTATAAGGAAATGCTTTTCCTTAATTTATCTGGTAGAAAAGACTGGTCTTCAACTTTACCATTGAATAAAAATACTTACAACTATGGGGGAGCCACTCTCAGTTGGATATTTAGCGAATTGATCCCGAAAAATAATGTATTGTCATTTGGTAAGGTTCGGTTAGCATATGGAAAGACAGGTAATGATGCCCCTCCCTATTACACCAGTACAAGTTATGTTCAGGGATACGCAAACGGATATTATGGGGCTGACATAGCAAAATTCCCTATGAACGGAGCCAACGCTTTTATAACATCCAATTTGGCAGGAAGCAAAACATTATCACCGGAATTTACCTATGAGGCCGAATTCGGAATGAACCTGCAATTTTTCAACGGTCGTATTGGATTAGATGGTGCATATTATAATCGTAAAACCATAGATCAGATATATACATTACCCGTTGATCCTTCATCTGGTTTCAGTTTTAACGTGACGAATTTCGGTGAAATTCGAAATAAGGGTGTGGAGTTATTATTGACTACATCACCGATAAGAAACCAGATATTCCGTTGGGATTTCGATGTTAATTTTGCTATTAATCGCAATAAGGTAGTAAAAGTACCTGAAAGTCTGGAAGGAGGAAAAGCACTTATTCATGGCTTTTCAGCAGGAAACGATGTTGTAAATATGTATGCTGAAGAAGGCAAACCATTGGGTACGTACCATACCTATCTGACCAAATATGTAACCGATAAAAATAGTCAATACTACGGTTATCTGATTGTGGATCCAGCTGGTCAGCCGGATTTGGGAGCCGATGTGGAATTCTCAGGAGAGGATATGAACTATAAATGGACCGGGGGTGCTACTACCACCTTCAGTGCCTATGGTTTTTCTTTAAGCGCTTCACTAGATGTTCGTTATGGTGGTAAAATGTTCTCACGTTCCAAAAGCTTAATGCAATTTACAGGAGACGGAACGGTAACCCTTTATAACGACCGCAATCCGTTTGTAATACCTAATTCGGTACAAGAAGTTGATGATGGCAGTGGCAATATTACATATGAAGAAAACACTACCGCTCTTAGAATGACAGATGGTAGTTATCAGGATTATTTCGATCTCTATGGTTCAGGACATGGTGGTATGTTTTACCTTTTGGACCGTACTTTTGCTAAATTACGGAATGTCACGCTTTCATATTCTATTCCTAAGAAATGGGTTAGTAAGATAGCATTGAGTGATATTACGCTTTCTGCTTATGTTAATAATGCATTTGTTTGGACTCCGAAAGACAATGTTTATATTGATCCGGAATCAAGTACTACTGGTACGGATCTGGAAGGAAATTTTGGGGAATTATATGTAAACCCTGCTTGCCGTATATATGGTTTTAACTTAGGTATAACATTTTAAATTTTAAAAATCGATGAAAAAGATAATATTTTTATTAGCCTTATTTTTACTGGGTATGACCTCATGTGAAGATTACTTGGATATTAATATAGATCCGAATTCTCCTTCCGCGAAGGATGTTACTCCCAGTTTGATCTTTCCTGCTGCTGAAATGAATTTGGCTACCAGTTATGGTAACTTTTTACGTACTGTTGGGGGCTATTATGCACAACAGTATTGTCAGGATTTTGGAACAAGCAACTATCTTGACTATTCAAGATTTATTATGTCAGGAACCCGTTCAAGCGGAACGTATACGCAATTATATATCCGGACACTGAATAACCTTGAAACTGTCCGCACAAAAGCCTTAGAAACTGAAGAATGGGGCACATTCCTGGCCGCTACTATATTGAGGGTTTTTACTTTTCAGGCTTTGGTTGATGCTTATGGTGAAGTACCCTATACAGAGGCTCTTACCGGAAGTGAAAATATAATACCTCATTACGATAATGGTCTGACCATTTATCAGGGTATTCTGGGTGAACTGGACCAGGCTTTGTCCAATGCAACTTCAACTGATCTGGTTTGTAAAAACTTTTTATTTGGAACATCAACCGCTGAAGATTGGATAAAATTTGCTAATGCCCTTAAATTGAAATTATTGATGCGTATAAGCAATGTTGAGGACGTACAGTCGGATTTAGCAGCATTGATAACGGAAAATGATTTCCCTACTGAAGACGTATCATGGAATGATTGCTGGACAGATAAATCAGGTGAAGCAAGTCCTTTTTATCAGGAAGAATACGCAACCTATTTTGGATCTACACAGATCAACGTGGTTGCAAATATTGCATACATGAATACTATGCTTGCAAGCAATGATGGTCGTGTGCCTCAGTTTTTTGAAGCAAATGAAGAAAGCGGTATTTACACCGGTGGTGTTTCCGGTACAAATTTTAGCACTTCTTCAACTTATAGATCTTCCTATTTTTGCCGTCCCGTATTTACATACGACATGCCGGTTAACTTAATAACAGTAGCTGAAATTGAATTCTTCAAGGCTGAGTATTATGCCCGTTATGGATCGGCAACTGATGCGGAATCGCATTATATAGCAGCTATTGAGGCATCATTCAATTCTGCTGGACTGGATGCAAGTGATGCTACAGATATTTATACAACCCAATATCCCTGGGTTAATGCTGACTATGCAAGTTTGATCGGTATTCAAAAATGGATAGCCTTGGGAGGAACGAACAATTTCGAAGCATGGTGTGAAATGCGGCGGCTAAAATATCCGGCATTCGGTACTGTAACAGGAACAGATATTTATAATGAAGCAAATGATGTATATACTCCTGAAGTATATGTTCCGGGAACTTTATATACTCCTCTTCATTTCAATACGGATTTAGGAGCCGGAAAAGTCCTGCAACGTTTTAAATATGCTGAGAGTTCAACAAGAAGTAATAATAATGCACCTGCAAATAAAGGAGATGCTACTCCGATATTCTGGGCAGAATAAAAAATTTAAATTATTAAACTTTTGAATAAGATGAAAAACAAAATATTATATTTAATGGTATATGTACTTGTCATAGCTGGGTTATCAAGCTGTGAGGATGATTCCTCCGCCGGTTTGACAGGTATAACGTATTATCCAACTATTGAGATAGCAGGAGATCCGTATATATATCTTGCTGCCGGTGTCGATTATGTTGACGCCGGGGCCAGCGCAACTGAAAATGGAGTGCCTATCGATCTTGAAACAAGTTCAAATTTAGATAACACTACGCCAGGCACTTACAGTGTAAGCTATACTGCCACTAATACCGATGGTTTTAGTAAAACTGAAAGACGTACCATCATCGTTTATGATGCTAATCTTAGTACTGATGATCTTTCAGGAACATATACGGCTAATGTGGTACGTAATGGTTCTGAATCATACTCAGGAATTCCTGTGACACTTTCACCTGCCAATATTCCCGGAGTTACTGGGATATATGAAATAAGCGATTGGATTGCAGGTTTCTACGCAGTCGGGCGTGATTATGGAAATAATTATGCATTTGTTGGCTTAATGCAAATAAATGGAGATAATGAAGTTATCGAGCTCTCAATGAGTAATCCCTGGAATGATCCTTTTAATGAAGTTATAGGTTCATACGATCCTATAAGTGGGGTAATTACATACGATGCTACTTGGGCAAGCGGTTTATACGTATTTTCAGTAGATATGACTAAGTAATTAAACATTTAAAACTAATAAAAAGTTGATATGAACATGAAAAAAATATTTTTATATACAGTATTGCTGCTTTCCGGCTTCCTTTTTAGCACTTCGTGCGAAAAAGAAAAAGCAGGCAACACAGCCACTGAGAAAATGGCCGGTGAATGGTATGTTATTGGTGTAGCTGTTGATGCAGATGGAAATGTAGTTTTTGATGATGAAGATCTTTTCGGGATAGGAAGATTTCATCTTGATACATACAATTCATCTTCAAACAGTCCCACAGAGATGTGGATAGACGACAATGGTAATTTTTGGGAATTTAAAGCTAAAATTGCTGTTGATCTGAATACGATGACATTTCAGGCTACAGATGCTCAAAATGAATACTATGATATACAGGTGACCATATCAAATGGTAAAATCATGTATGGTGCAGCAACAACACCTAGTGGAATGCCTGCCGATAGTATTGTATTTACAGTGAATTTCAGTGATGATACTTATCCGACTGATTATGGATTTGCAGCCTATAGAATATCTGGATTCCGTTATACCGGATTTACCAGGGACGAATAGAAATAAATAAGCAATTAAAAAACGTCTCCACAGCGGGACGTTTTTTTTTGGCAAAAAGTGCATGATTTATATAAATCTTGTTTGTTTACCTAACCGGCCCTATTGGCTTAGCCAAGTTAAAGGTTTATTAATCCACAGATTGATCTGTGCCAAAGCAAAGCCTGTCCCGGTAATTATCGGGATTAACCCGATTTCATTGCATTTTGTTTTTGAAGAAAACTTAGTGTAAATTAATTGTAATCAGTTTAATCACGGGTATGAATCCACAAAGCAAGCTTTGGAAACTAATTCCGCAGTAAAGCTACGGGGAACCGATCCCGCCTAGGGCGGGAGAGCTCAGCGCAGCTAATTAGACCCTCCGCCTTCGGTCCCGCCTGGGGCGGGATTTTCAACTTACAAATTTCAACCTGCTTGCAGCCTGCGGCAGGCAGGCAAGAGCACTGCGTTTTTGAAATTCGAGCTTCACGAAAAAATTAAATCTATAAACCGGAGATAATGGACGAGCTCAACGAAGTTAATTCAACAGGTTAAACTAGTTGAAAGATTATTTTGATAACAATTGAGTATTTGGCCTCCTCCTTATTAATATTAAATCAGATTTTTTGTTTCCATGAAATTTTTAAATTTAGTTTTAAAATTTCATGGAAAAAATAGTACATTTACATTATGTTACTGGAACGACAAATAAAAACCAGGGTTATCAAACTTCTTGATCACTTTCCTGTTGTAGGAATTATAGGGCCCCGACAGGTAGGCAAAACAACTTTGGTAAAATCATTAATACCTTTTTTTAAAAAAGAAAGCATTTATTTAGACCTTGAACTTGATTCTGATTTTAGTAAACTTCAGGAACCTGAGTTTTTTCTTAATCAGTTTACACAGCATACTGTAATAATAGATGAAGTACAACGGTACAAAAATCTTTTCCCTCTTATACGTGCGTTGATTGACCAAAACAGAATTCCTGCACGTTTTATATTGTTGGGTTCAGCATCGCCTGAATTAATCCGTGATTCTTCAGAATCTCTGGCAGGCAGGATAGCTTATGTTGAATTAAATCCTTTTGGAATAAACGAAATGCCTTCGAATCTAAATTATAAAGATTTATGGCTGAAAGGGGGATTTCCTATAAGTCTTTTATCAGGTGATAAAGATTTTCGGATGGTTTGGTTTTCCAGTTTCATTAAAACCTATCTTGAAAGAGATCTTCCCCTGCTTGGTTTAAAAACTCAACCATTGCAGATCGAGAGATTGTGGAAGATAATAGCCAGCCTGAACGGAAATTTGCTTAACTATTCAGATATATCTAAATCTCTGGGAGTAGCTTCAAATACTGTTAAAACTTATATTGATTTCCTTGAAAATGCATTTTTAATAAGAAGAATATACCCATACAGCACTAACCTACAGAAACGGATCGTAAAATCTCCCAAAATATTTATTCGCGACACAGGAATTTTACATCATATATATAAAATATATGATATTAGTGAGGTGCTGGGAAATATTATTGCAGGTAATTCCTGGGAAGGTTTCATTATTCAGCAAATTATCCAGGAACTTCAGGATTGTTATGAGTTTAATTTTTATCGCACGCATCAGGGTTCAGAAATTGACCTTGTTTTAATAAAAGGATTAATTCCCGAGGTATCATTGGAAATTAAACTGACATCCAATCCGGTAATATCAAAAGGTAATATGCTGGCAATTAAAGATTTAAATACAAAATCTAATTTTATTATCACCCCTGAATCTGATGATTATATGTTGAATAGGGAATTCAGGGTCTGTAATATTACCAGGTTTATGAATTTTTATATACCACTGCTCTTAAAAAATAAATAAATCACTCATTTTATATCCGTTTAATATTAACCTGCCCTATTGGCTTAGCCAAGTTAAAGGTTTATTAATCCACAGATTGATCTGTGCCAAAGCAAAGCCTGTCCCGGTATTTATCGGGATTAACCCGATTTCGTTGCATTTTGTTTTTGAAGAAAACTTAGTATAACCTAGTCGTAATCAGTTTAGCCAACGAAATTATGAACTAAACAGGTTAAATTATTATATAAATATCCTAAAATACTCCAGAATTTGATAGTTTTGGGAAAAACAAGACATCTATTTCTCCGTTGATCTAGCATGAAAAAAACTTTTCTTCTATTTGTTGTTTGTTCGATTATTGCTGCGGGCATTGTTCATTCCCAGAGCATTACTATTTCCGGAAAAGTGACAAGTTCGGAAGATAACCTGCCACTCCCCGGTGTCACCGTGATAATAAAAGGTTCGGAAACAGGTGCTGTCACAAATATCGATGGCTTTTATTCCATTGATGTTCCGGTCGACGACAATACCCTTATATTCCGGTTCGTCGGAATGCAGGCACAGGAGGTCAATATAGACGACCGTACGGAAATCAATATTGTAATGCACCCTGAAGCGGTTCAGCTCGAACAGATTGTGGTAACTGCTCTCGGAATTAAACGCGAAAGCAAAGCCCTGGGCTATTCGGCTACCAGCGTAAACGGCGATGAAATTACCCAGAGCCGCGACCGTAGTGTGCTTAACTCTCTTCAGGGTAAGATCGCGGGTGTGGATATATCGTCGTCTTCAGGTGCCCCGGGAGCATCCACAAGAATTTTGTTACGCGGGATTTCATCGCTGGGCGGCAGCAATCAACCACTTTTTGTGATCGACGGTATCCCGGTAAACAACAGCACCACCGGAAGTACTTCAATCAACGGCGGAACCGATTTCGGAAACGGCATCAACGACATCAATCCCGAAGACATAGAATCGGTTAATTTCATCAAGGGCGCGGGGGGTGCAACACTTTATGGTTCAAGAGCATCCAATGGAGTGGTTATTATTACCACCAAAAAAGGAAGCCAGTCAAAGAATAAAAAATCGGAGATCACACTTACCAGCTCCGTATCCTTCGAAGAACCTCTCAGGACAGTACTTTATCAGAATGAATTCGGACAAGGGATATACGGTGATGCAGTGAGCTACGAGAATACTTCGTGGGGGCCGGTTTTCGATCATAAGCTCAGGTACTGGGGAAACGAGGTGGATAATTCATTGCGGGTGAAAGCTTATACCGGATTACCCGATAATGTGCGGGAATTTTTCGATACCGGCCTCAGTTTCAATAATTCGGTTTCCCTGTCCGGAGGCAGCGAACAAACCACCTACTACCTGTCTTATTCAAATATTACACAGGACGGCATATTTCCGACAAATGCCGATAGCTATAACAGGCATGTGCTTTCGCTCAGGGGTTCTTCAAAGTTTACAGATAACTTTGCGGTTTCCTCTTCAATCAACTATGTCAAGAAAAACAACAGGTCTGTCCCTACCGGACAGGGTGAACAATCGGTATATAACCAGGTTATGCAAACACCCAGGGATATCAGCCTTCTGGAACTTGAAGATATTAACAACAAATGGAACAATACCGATAATTACTATTCACTCTATACCGTAAATCCGTACTATCTGCTTAAAAAGAATGGTAATATGAATAACGAAGACAGGGTTTACGGTGATTTCGAATTGGACTATACCTTGCCCAGGGGATTCTCATTGTTATACAGGATCGGTGGTGATGTGGCCAATAACCAGGTAAAACTTTGGCGGGCAATCATTAACCCGAAAGGAAATAATGAATTTGCTTCTGTATTTGAACCCGGCCTTGTCAGCGAATCATCGGGGTATGTAATTCAGCTCAACAGCGATCTCCTGATGAAATATTCTAAAGAATTTAAGAATCTTACGGTGGATATTCTCGCAGGTCATAACATCAATCAGCGATCTGCAAAAAGCATTTACGCGCAGGTTAGCAATCTTACAATTCCGGAGTTCTACCAGCTTTCCAATTCCTCTGAAACCCCGGTTGCCGGCGAAAACTTTGCAAGGAGACGGCTCGTCGGTCTGTTTTCAAGCATAGATATCGCCTACAGAAGCATGGTTTTTTTAACCGCAACTGCAAGAAACGACTGGAGCTCAACCCTGCCCCCGGGAAAAAATTCTTTTTTTTACCCCGGACTGAATACTTCATTTGTTTTTACCGAGCTGCTTCCCGATGCAAACAAAATCCTTCCGTTTGGAAAACTTCGTTTCTCATGGACCAAAGTCGGTAACGACGCACCACCATACCGCATCTATAGTGTTTTCGTAACAGGAGGCCATTCCGACGGATACGGTTTTTTAAGATACCCGTTACCAAACGGTGTAAATTCGTATGAAGTCTCTAACCTCATCGGAAATGAAGATCTGAAACCCGAACTTACCACCGAAATAGAAATAGGTTCTGATCTCAGGTTTCTCCAAAACAGGATCGGGATTGATTTTACCTATTACGACAAGACAACTACAAACCTGATATGGCCTGCACCCCTCCCCTATTCTTCCGGATTCAGTTCCAAAACGATAAATCTGGGCAAGCTGACCAACAAAGGTATTGAGGCGCTGCTGACAACAACACCCATTCAAACCAATAATTTCAAATGGGAATTTTCGGTAAATTTCTCACGGAACCGCAATAAATTGATCGAACTCACCGAAGGACTTGACAGGATTGTATTCAATGCGCTTACTGTAGACGGCGGTCAACAGATATTTTTTGTCGGAAAACCTGGTCGACCTGTTGGCATTTTCGAAGGACGCACTGCCATGCACGATGAACAGGGAAAAATTGTGGTGGACAACAACGGATTGCCAAAAGCTGCAGAAGACCTGGTTGAATATGGCGACCGGGAATACGACTATATAGGCGGTGTAAACACACGCATATCATTCAGGGGCCTGTCCCTGAGCGGTACGCTGGATATCAAGCAGGGCGGCATCATGTACTCGCGCACGAAAGATATATCAGTGTGGGCAGGCACAGTGCCGGTAACCGCATACAATATGCGGGAGCCTTTCATCGTTCCCAATGCAGTGTATGAGATCGGGAAAGATGAAGCAGGCAATCCGATATATGCTGAAAACACTATTCCCCTAGATGCGGTTCATCTGGTCGATTACTGGGGCAATGGCGGTACACAGCTCGACGGTACTTCATTAATCGATAAATCGTATGTCAAACTCAGAGAGGTTACCCTTTCCTATGATTTTCCTGTATCCCTGATCTCAAAGATCAGGCTTAGTGCATTGCAGATTAGCGTAATAGGCCGGAATCTTCTGTTATGGACCCCTAAAGGCCAGACATATATCGACCCCGAACTCACCACATTCGGAACCGACCTGAACGGTGATTTCGGAGAATACGGTGCACAACCGACAGTGCGGAGTGTTACATTCAGTCTGAGGGTGGTATTATAACCATTGGTTTTAAAAATGAACATGAATAATTCATATAACCTCAAAACTGTTTCTCCCTTTGATACAGGAGTTAGGGGGAAAGGCAATAAAACATTTAATAGTACCTATTCTATCCTGTTCATTTTCCTATTGTTACTTAGTTCCTGCAACGACTGGCTCGATATCAACGAGGATCCGAATAATCCCGATCAGGCAAATGAACAATTGACCCTTGCAGCCGGGATCTCCTCTATAGCATATGTTTATGGAGGCAGATACCAGGTTCTGGGTGCACTCTGGTCGCAGCACTGGACCCAATCACTGGGTGCATCGCAATACAGCGGACTTGATTCATATGACATCAACAGCAGTACTTTTGATAACAACCAGTATGGTGAGCTTTACAGCGGAGCGCTGAAGAACTTTGAATACATCAGGATCCTTGCCCTGAAGAAACAAAACTGGAATTATTACCTCATTGCCACGGTAATGCAATGCTATACCTTTCAACTGCTGGCCGATCTGTATGATGAAATCCCCTTTTCCGAAGCATTGAAGGGTGATGAGAACACGATCGCACCGCATTTTGAAAAAGGCAGGGATATATACGACAGCCTGGTTGTAAGACTGGATTTTGCCCTGTCAAGAGATTTTGAATCGGAAACAGTTGAAGAGGTCGGCACCGAAGATCTTCTGTTTTCGGGGAACATCGACCGCTGGAAACAGTTTGCCAATACCCTCAAGCTAAAAATTTATCTCCGGGAAGTATATGCAAGACCGGAGGCAGCTGAGGCCGGCATCACCGGATTGTTCAGCGACCCCGATGTACAGTTCCTTTCATCCGATGCAGCAATGACCCAGTTTGCCAACGAAACCGGAAGAGCAAATCCGCTATATGAAACCGAGATAAGGTTTCTGGGAAATAATCCCAACCTGGTGATGAGCAATACCCTATATTCCTGCCTGAGTGATAAGGGTGACCTCGAAAGGCTTGATGCCATGTTTGATTTTCCTGAGAACGGGGGCGGACATAAGGCACTCATCCAGGGTAACTACAGGGATCCCGAAGAACCGACAGGTACCAACAGCGCCAGTTACAGCAAACCGGTTATGTCACCTTTCAACCCGGTATACCTGATGTCATTGTGTGAATCCGATCTTCTGCAGGCAGAAGCTATAATAAGATACGATGTGGAAACATACAGCACTGCAAAAGATCTGTATCAGGAAGCCGTTCAGGCATCTTTTATCCGCCTGCTGCTTACACCAACTTCAGATCCTCAGGATATTATTAACCTGGCAGAAGAATTTTACAAACCCGGACAACCCTATGAATTTCCTCCCGAGGGTAGTCCCCTGGAAGAGTTCCTGGAAACGATCATCATGCAGAAATGGATTTGCCTGGCGGGCATTCAGAGTATTGAGACGTTTCTTGAACATAACCGCACACATTTTCCGAAGGTCAGCGCAGTAGCCGGAAACAACGATGACTATGTGCCCGGTGAATTTACCATTTCTGTGAATAATGTGACCAGCGGTAAATTTCCTAAAAGGCTTATTTTCCCCGAATCGGAATATTCCGGAAATCCGAATACGCCCGATAAAAAGGAAGTATATGAAAATATATGGTGGGATACAAAGGTTGATTGAAGCATGAGGGAGATATATGGCGAAGAAGAGATGACATTCGGTAATCGCTAGATCAGTGTGATGCGTTTACTATAACGGCGGGTTACTTCGTCGCTACGCTCCTCGTAATGACAATAAACATTTAAGGCCAAACTGAAATCATGAATTGACCAACTCTGAACTTTGAACCTTGAACTTTTTGGAATGAAACAAAGGATATATATCGGTATTTTTCTGACAATTCTCCTGATCACAGCCGGTTGTGACCACTGGGACGATACTGCCGATGTGTCGCATGTCACCTACCTGCCTGAATTTGAATTTATTGGAGGTAATTTTATTTCATACGTGCAAAGCAATGTCAAATATACCGATCCGGGTATACGGGTATTGGTGAACGGAGAACCGGTAAACTGGTACTATTTATCCCAACCACCTGATTCACTAAACGAGCCCGGCATTTATATCATACAGTATTATGCTGAAAATACCGAAGGATTCTCAAAAACTGCAGAGCGAATTGTTGCAGTGACCTATGAAGATGTGAGCAACAATAACCTTGCGGGTACCTATTCAGCCAATATATTCGGATATACCGAATCGCGGGTAACACGGATAGATGATAAAGGTCTCTATAAGTCAGAAGATGTACTTGGATTCCCGGGGGCACCAATGCCGGGACGATTTGTTGATCTGGGTGAAAACAACCTCGTTCTTTTACCGGGTGAGGGATATTTCGGCAGGTATGATGTATCGGAAGGTTCATACACAAAAACTATCCTGGCCTGGTCGGTTATTTTACTCGATCCGCCGAATACCGGTGTTGAAGTGCCGGTTACATGGAGGAAAATTGATTAACTTTGAATACACCGGATTAGTCGATGAAATCACATTATAACATACTGATTACAACGGTCTTTTGCATTACATGCGGCCTGGTTGCGTGCAATGACCAGGACTATGAGATCGACTTCCAGAACGGCTATCCCGATAAGCTTGCAG
Source organism: uncultured Bacteroidales bacterium (assembly GCA_964503885.1). GTDB lineage: Bacteria > Bacteroidota > Bacteroidia > Bacteroidales > UBA10428 > CAZDCD01. Next base: position 29,445 of record CAZDCD010000014.1, on the reverse strand, counting down.
GGAATTGGATTGCTGCTGATTACCAGCTTACCAAAGATAATTACCTGACGGTGATCGATACCATTAACGATTTTGACCTTTCATCAACTGCAGGTTTTCAAAATTTCATCAATCTTCTGGAAATTACTGCAGGCAGTGATAAGTATGATCTTACAACCGCGCTCGACCCAAACAGCACAGGCAAAGTGATCATCAACAACCTGTATAATTCGGGTGTGCGGGTAAGGGCTGGCATCAATGACAAATTTATCGAAGCAAGGCTCGCTGAACAGCTCGATCTGATCAATCACGGAATTTACGGTATTGCTTATGTATCAGTATCCGGCCAGATTCTTCAGCATGCAGATTCCGATGTACTGTACCTCATTGTGGGCTTCTATGACGACCAGATGGCTTTATTCGATGCAGTGATTGTTGAAGCATTCAGAAAAACCGGATTCGAAGATACGGAGTACCAAAGTATGCTTAACAAAAAATAAAAAGAAACAGGGAGATGATTACCATGAGATTGAGAAAATATACGGCAGTATTGGTGGGAATAGGGGGAATTTTTCTGATACTGGCCATTATCTATCATGCCCGCGATACCATGGAACCTTTTGAGGAACAGGGATATGATAACCCTGGTATGTTCGCCAGGTATTTTCACGATGTATCCACTCCTATCGGAAAAAGCAAGTCTGGGTATGGAATGAATTATAAATTCGATGAACTCAGAAAAGCAAAATCAGGATTTGCCCGGGTAAAATCAGCAAAAGCTGCTTATCCCTGGGTTCAGAGAGGTCCAGGTAATGTGGGGGGACGTACAAGGAGCCTGCTCGTAGATCCTGATGACAATACCTTTAAAACCTGGTATGCCGGATCTGCCAGCGGAGGCATTTGGAAAACCACTGACGGAGGCCAGACATGGCAGGATCTGTCACCTGACTTTCCAAACCTGTCAACTTCGGCTCTGGCTATGGCTGCCACAAACCATAATATCATATATGCGGGAACAGGTGAGGGATACGGCGGCGTGGGAATGGTAGCCGGAAACGGGATCTTTAAAAGCACCAACCGGGGGAATTCATGGACGCAACTCTTATCGACAGTAAAAAATGAGGATTTTCAGTATGTGAATGTTGTTGTTGTGGATCCGTCAAACGAAAATATTGTGGTTGCAGGAACCAATACCGGAATATACAAGTCGGTAAACGGAGGAGATTCCTGGCAAAATGTGTATAACGAAGGGTATGCGGTTCAGGATATCGTTGCAGCTCCACAAAATTTCAATACACTTTACGGAGCGGCCTATGACCTCGGAATCCTGAAATCATCCGATGCAGGTAATACGTGGGTGAGATCACTGAAAGGGATCGGAGAAGGAGGCAGGTTTCACCTGGCTATTTCCCCTTTAAATCCGGAAAAGATCTATACCAGCGTTGAGGCTGTGGGATTTGAAAGCGGTCTGGCACAGCTTGAAACACACATTTACATGTCATCGGATGGCGGTGAAAACTGGAGCAAATTCGTATCACCCACCAATTTTCTTGGAAACCAGGGGTGGTTTAACGATATCATAGCAGTGCATCCCTTTGATGACAATATTGTATTTGTGGCAGGAGTCGACTTCGGAAAGATTGAATTTAAACCCGGAATTAGTGCCAGCGAACCGCAGGTTTTACGGGCAGATACCATCGGAACAGCTTCGTTCATGAAATTTATAAATTTCGGTGGCAGATTCCTGGGCGGAGGCATGTCAACTGGTGATGAAGAAGACGGCGTAGAGATTCTTTCCAGCGATTGGTCCTCTGTTGAGATCAGGTTTGGAAGCGGCATCCATCAGAAAGCACACAGGTTTACAGTTCCCGAAGGCGAAGGAGCAGGAGTTCCGGCCGAAGAATATACTTACCGGGATTATATTGATGTTCCTTTTGAAGCCTGGGATACTGATAATAACAGGCAACTCATGATTTCATTCAGAGACCAGGAAGGGGACGGCAGCTTCAACCTTATTGAACGCGATCCTGAAGATGAGGTATCAGGAAGGGAATATATCTTTGTTCAGGCAGTACCTTATGATTCAACAGCACCTTCAGACAAAATTGCCAAACAGGGAGGACATACCTACAAGCTGCTCTATTTTTTCTGGCCCACACTACCCGAAGATTCGGTATGGAACGGGAATAACCTCCCCGAGGCTGTCATCGATATTAAATACGGCACTTTCAACCTTATGAACAGTGAAAGCATAGTGACTGTGCTTGCCGACTACAGGAAAAACAGCAACCTTCACGTCGACCATCATGCAATCATTCCGCTGATTACGGATTTGGCAAACCAGCAATACATGCTTCTTGAAGCAAATGACGGGGGGTTGGGCCTCTCCTATAACGAGGGCAGGACCTGGCAGCAGATCAACAGCGGTTATATCACCACGCAATTTTACGGTGTGGCAAAAAAACCCGGTGCACAGGAATATATCGGAGGGATGCAGGACAACGGTACCTGGCAGTCCCCGTCAAACAAGAGTGCTACCAGTAGCTCTCAATATGAAAGCAGGATCGGCGGTGACGGATTCGAAGCGTTATGGCATCCCATAAATAAACACCGCATCCTCGGCAGTTCCTATAACAATGCCATTTATTCAAGCAACGACGGTGGAGAAACATGGATACGGGCATCCCAGGGAATAAATGGCGACGGACCGTTCATCACCCGGCTTTCCAATTCGGCAACAAAACCCGACAGGGTATTTGCTGTCGGAAGTAAAGGGGTATTCAGACATAATAATTTCGGAATGGGACGTTTTGAATGGGAAACCATTCCCATCGGTGATGGCTGGACAATTAACGAAACAGTCACCAACCAGCATAATGTTAAAGTTTCATTTGCAAACGATTCTGTTGTCTGGGCCGGAGCAGGAATGTATGCCGATCCCGACCTGCATCTGTTTCTTTCCGGGAACGGTGGTGACAGTTTCGATTCCGTACCGAATTTCAAAGACGTGGAGTTGGGTTACATCAGCGGACTGGCAACCCACCCAACCGACAAAAAAACAGCCTTTGCCCTGTTTTCGCTCCAGGGAAAGCCGAAGATTCTCCGCACCACTGATTTCGGACAAAACTGGGAGGATATTTCCGGTTTTGGTACCAACGATACCAGCAATAACGGATTTCCTGATGTTATGGTTAACTGCCTGCTGGTAATGCCATACAATACCCAAACAATATGGGCAGGGACAGAGATCGGTATTTTTGAATCGACCGATAACGGATTGACCTGGCATTTTGCAGATAATGGACTGCCTGCCGTATCTGTCTGGCAATTGACGGTACAGGATAATACGCTTATTGTGGCTACTCACGGCAGAGGTATCTGGTCACTCGATCTGACTATGGTAAATACTCCTGAAACAACGCTGGAAAAACCGGCCGGTATCACCTTATTCCCGAATCCGAACACCGGTAAATTTACATTTTCCTTTACATCCGGACTGACCGGCAATTTTATTGCCAATATAATTGGTCTCGATGGGAAAATCGTATATTCTCAAGAATTCTTCAAAACCAACGATTCGTTTGAAGAACAAATTGATCTTCCTGATCCTGAAAATGGCTATTACTTTATTCAGGTTCAACAAGGTACCTGGAAAATCACCCGCTCTTTTATTATCCGTTAACACCAGGTTTTGTTAAATAACTTGCATAACATGTCGCCTGACGAAAAAGCACCGGATATCTTATAAATTCCTGTTGCCTGTAAACCCCTTGGGAATTCGGCATAATAATGCTGCGGTAGTTTCCGTATCTCCGGACAAATGCTGACGGTATACAGGATTAATTTGCCCTCGGTTCTTTGGTTTTTATTATATTTGCACCTTAAAAAAACTGAAACATCCGGGCATGTTACACGATATTCAGACACTCACGCCACAGTTAAGCCGGGAGTCGGTTAAGGCCCCGAAAGAGGCATTGCTGAATCAGCATGCCAAAGTAGTATGGATGTGTGGGTTATCGGGTGCCGGTAAAAGTACCCTGGCTGCAGGACTTGAAAATAAACTTACTGAACATGGTTACCTGTCGCAGGTGCTTGACGGGGATGTGGTGCGCTCAGGACTGAATAAGGACCTCGGTTATTCCATTCAGGACAGGGTTGAAAACCTCAGAAGAATTGCTGAAATATCGAGGCTCCTGACGGGTTGTGGCATCATCACCATAAATGCATTCATCAGCCCGACTTTTAAAGCCAGAGAGCTGGTGCGCTCCATTGTAGGTGATGCCGATTTTATTGAAGTGTATGTGAATGCCCCGTTAAAAACATGTGAAAAACGCGATGCAAAAGGCCTGTATACTCTTGCCCGGCAGGGACTGATCAAGGATTTCACCGGAATAAATTCACCGTTTGAGCCACCGGTAAATCCCGAAGTTGAAATAAAGACAGATTTGTTGACTATTGAAGAAGGCATACAGAAATTATTTGATCACCTGTCGCCATTGATTGCGTATAAAAGATGAATTATGGAGAAGTATACCATTAATCACCTAAGGGAACTTGAGGCCGAATCGATTTATGTGATCCGTGAGGTGGCAGCCCAGTTTGAACGGCCAACCCTTCTTTTCTCAGGTGGTAAAGATTCAATCGTAATGTATCATATCGCCAGAAAAGCATTCTGGCCCGCCAGGGTCCCGTTTCCATTGCTGCATATCGACACCGGGCACAATTTCCCGGAAACACTTGAATTTCGCGACCAACTGATGAAAAAAACAGGGGGAACCTGTATTGCCAGGCTGGTACAGGACACCATCGATAAAGGCAGGGTTGTTGAGGAAACCGGGATCAACGCGAGCAGAAATGTGCTGCAAACGGTTACCCTGCTCGATGCCATTGAAGAATTTAAATTTGATGCAGCCCTGGGCGGAGGAAGACGGGATGAAGAAAAAGCGCGGGCCAAAGAACGGTTTTTTTCCCACCGTGATGAATTCGGACAGTGGGACCCCAAAAACCAGCGCCCGGAACTCTGGAACATATTCAATGGAAAGAAAAGAATGGGCGAGCATTTCAGGGTTTTTCCGCTGAGCAACTGGACTGAAATGGATGTATGGCAATATATTTACATGGAGGACGTGGAAATTCCCGACCTGTATTTCACCCATAAACGCGAGGTGTTCAACCGCGATGGCGTCTGGCTGGCCAAAGCCCCTTTCATGGCTATGAAAGATAGCGAAAAGGCTGAACTTATGGATGTCCGTTGCCGTACCATCGGAGATATCACATGTACGGGCTTAACCCTGTCGAGGGCGACCACACTCGAGGAGATTATCAGGGAGGTGGCTGCAACAAGGGTTACCGAACGGGGAGGAAGGTACGATGATAAGCGCTCGGATTCGGCCATGGAAGACCGGAAGAAGGAGGGATACTTTTAGAGTAATCAGTAAGGGGTAAGCGGTTTTCAGAGTGATTCGTTCACCATAACGGTGGGTTACTTCGTCGCTTTGCTCCTCGTAATAACTGTAGATACTTGAGACTAAACTGAGTTCATAAATGGACAAACTTTGAACGTTGAACCGAATGAAAGATTTTAAAGAAGCACAAACCGGATACCTGAATATGGAATTGCTCCGGTTCACCACAGCGGGCAGCGTGGATGACGGAAAAAGCACGTTGATCGGACGATTGCTGTACGACAGCAAAGCCATTTTTGAGGATCAGCTTGAAGCCATTGAACGTGCCAGTATAAAGCGTGGTGAAGAACATATAAACCTGGCATTGCTGACCGACGGCCTCCGGGCTGAAAGGGAACAGGGCATTACTATTGATGTGGCGTACCGCTATTTTGCCACGCCCAAGAGAAAATTTATCATCGCCGACACACCGGGGCATGTGCAATATACACGAAATATGGTGACCGGCGCATCTACGGCAAATGCAGCCATAACCCTTATTGATGCGAGAAACGGGGTTGTCGAGCAAACCCTTCGTCATGCCTTTATTGCATCACTTCTGCAAATTCCGCACCTGGTAATTTGCGTGAACAAAATGGACCTGGTGGACTATAAGGAAGAAATATTCGAGAAGATCAGGCAGGATTTTGAACAGGTCTCAAGCAAACTCGATATAAAGGACATACGATTCGTTCCGATAAGTGCGCTTAAAGGCGACAATGTGGTGGACCGTTCGGTAAAAATGAAGTGGTATGACGGTCCGACGCTTATGTACCTTCTTGAAAACCTGCATATCAGCAGCGACCGGAATTTTACCGATCCAAGATTACCGGTTCAGTATGTGATACGGCCCCAGTCGGATGAATTTCATGATTTCAGGGGATATGCAGGAAGGGTTTCCGGCGGGATATTTCAGCCCGGTGACAAAGTTACCATTCTTCCGTCGGGTTTGAATACCACGATCAAATCGATTGAAACCATGAACGGTCAGCTTCAAAGAGTCTTCCCGCCCCAATCGGTTACACTCACACTTGAGGACGATATCGACATCAGCCGCGGTGATATGATCGTAAAAGAGAATAACCTGCCGCAGGTAGGACAGGATATCACCATGATGATATGCTGGCTGAATGAAAAGCCCATGCAGCTGGGCGGGAAATATGCAATAAAGCATACCACCAGGGATGCAAAATGTGTTATCAGGGATGTAAATTTTAAGGTAAATATCAATAACCTTGAAAAGAACTTTGACGATAAGAATGTCGGATTGAATGAAATAGGACAGGTAACCATTAGAACAACCCACCCGTTGTGCTATGATTCTTACCGGAAAAACCGTACCACCGGAAGCCTGATCTTAATTGAAGAGGGTACAAACGAAACAGTTTGTGCGGGAATGATCATATGAAGTCAGCTTACCTTTATTAAGGTTGAATTCATCCCACCATGTGAAGCATTGCATTAACCTTAATCCCGCTGTTGATTGGGTTCAATGCATGAAATATGCATTTTATTAAAATTCAATTGCTTTGGTTTCTGCTTTTCATCTAATGCAACGAATACAAAAGTTCCTTCAATTGCCTTCTCACGATTTGAGCCGTACATTTCCTCCGCATACATTTCAACCCTGATAAAAACCCTTAACTGCTTAACTTTTTCGACCTTGCCAATTATTTCAACTATTGTATCAGGATAAAGCGCTTTAAGAAATTTTATTTTCTCTGTATTAACAGTGTACATTCGTTCGTGTGTAAAACGTGTAGCAGTGATATACGCCACTTCATCCATCCATTTTAAAGCCTGTCCACCGAATAGTGTCCCATTTGCATTAAGGGTTCCGGGAAACAAAGCTCTAAATTGCTTGGTAATACTCTTTTCAATTGAATTTTCCATAATTCATTATCAATGATAAAAACAGTTGTAAAAATAATGAATATTTTTTCAAGCGAACATTTGTTCATTTTATTTTGTAATTTTGTTAATCACGGTATGAATCCCCAAAGCAAGCTTTGGAAACTAATTTCGCAGCAGAACTACAGGGAACCGATCCCGCCTGGGGCGGGAGAGCTCAGCGCAGCCAATCAGACCCTCCGCCTTCGGCGGGATTATTCCCGTTGGTCATGAGACCACTTCGTTCAGTTATTCGCCACGCAAATGCGTGGCTCATGAGAACGTTTCACTTAGTTGTTCAACTTACAAATTTCAACCTGCTTGCAGCAGGAAAGTGCACTGCGTTTTTAAAATTTGAGTTTCACAAATAAAATTGAATAAAATGTTTTTACGTATGAGATATTTTAAAAAACCTATACTGAGAATTGTTTTAATACTTTTCGTTTTAATTAATATCGGTTGTGTGGCGCATAAACACCACAAATCAATTCCTTGTCCCTGTGAAAAACACAAATAAAACAGTGATAAATAGTATTTTTGAATAAAAAAACAATGCCGAACCGACGAAGATATAGAAGGATTACAATGCCCCCGCCGATGGAAGGGTTTAAACCTTTCGGAGTGCCCATGCGGGAGCTTGAACCTGTGATTTTACTTTATGAGGAATATGAGGCAATCCGGCTGGCCGATTATGAAAACCTCACACAGGAAGAAGCAGCTAAGAAAATGAACATTTCCCGCCCAACATTTACACGGCTTTATGATAAAGCAAGGAAAAATATTGCGAAAGCTTTCATTGAAGCTAAAGCTATATTTATACAGGGAGGAACTTATGTAACTGACGACTATTGGTACAGGTGTTATAATTGCCACGAAACCATGATTTCAATGAAGCCGGCAAAGAATTGCCGGAAATGCGATTCAGATAATATTATTCAATTAAACAATCTACCAGCAAATGCTGAGCAAGTTTAGAGAAGATGACTATTGTATATGTGTGCATTGCAATACCCGGATTCCACACGAACGGGGTATTCCATGCCGGGAAAACAGATGCCCCAAGTGTGGGAAAATCATGTTCAAAGAAGGTTCATACCATCATCAGTTATATCTGAAAAAAATGAAAGGTGAAAAAGATTAAATCACGCATACCTGAAGGCGGTGCTATCGAAGACACACAAGAAATGTCAATGGAGCAATACAGTGAGACCATGAAAAAGCAACTGGGAAAGGCATATATCCGGTTTGCTGAAAATGTGATAAAAAAAGTCAATCCGGTTCAAGATTCATTAGTATTGGAAATCGGGCCGGTTTACCATCCTGCTGCTTTATTGCGCGACCCACTCTTAAAACGCGATACCTGGGAAGATTTCAAGAAAATTGTACTTAAATATCGTGAACTGTTTAATCCGCAACATTATTCAGTACATATTTAAATTTACATTCTTATTTATCCTTATATGCTTTCTAACCTTCCCTCCAATAGTAATTCTTCAAAGCTTCCGTCAGGCAACATATTATCGGGATGATAATATCCTTTTTCTTCCATTTGATACATGATACAATTTTTCCAGCCACCCTTGCAATACGATTCAATCCATTTTTTCCAGTCTGCCATGTTCATAGAACCTTTTCATCGGGCATACTGAATACCATTTATATTGTTTTTGAAGCATATAATGTTATTCAAATATTTCTAAGGCAGCCATTGAAACAGCGAATGCCTTACCTAAAAAAAGCTATTTAATCCCAAAAGGCACTTTCAGCGATAAACATATATTTCGGCCCTGATTGTAATAATTCAACGGCTTTAATGTTGACAGATGGTCGAAGTATTGGGTATCGAAAATATTATTAACCGCTACCCCAATAACCATGAATTGATTAGCAAGTTTGATTTCGGCATTTACCCCGGTATTTACAAGTGTGTATCCATCGGTTCCGGTTTCGTAAGGCGAAGGGTTGCCCTGTTTTAAAGCTGTTAACGCCGACACCCAAAAATTTGGATGGTTTAAGAATGCCATTTTTTCTTTTTCAGCCTTAATCTCGTACCGGAATTTTTGTGCGGGAATAAACGGCAGGTAATTACCATTATCCTGTTTACCTGTCACAGTTGAATAAGTCCCTTTAACATGCAGCCAGGGCAACGACCTGGGGTGAAAATGCACACCTGCTTCGCTGCCGAAAAGTTTCGAATTGCTTTGAGAAAACCGGTAAATACCCATACCGGAAGATGTTGTGTCGAAGGTAGGCGAGATAAAAATATAATTGCCGATATAATTATAAAACACTGCTAAATCGAACGACAGGAATTTACCATGAAAATGCATACTGGCATCCGATTCATAAGCGTCTTCCGGCGTAAGGTCCTCGTTGCCAATTTCGTAACGACTGCCATGTTCGCCATTTGAAGTTAACTCCGACAAGTTGGGGACGCGATAGGCTTTGGCAACATTAACCCTTAACAATAACTTTTCATTTACATTGTAAGTTGTCCCAATAGAGCCGTTCAGGCTCGAAAACTCTTTTGAAACAGGGGAATGATAGCTTTCTGTACCTTCTGTGCCCATTGCAAAGGTTTCTGTTTTATACCTATCGAAACGAATACCACCCTGAAGTTTAAGCTTTGTAAAAAGGGTATATTGTACTAAAGCCAGCACCCCGATGTTATTAATATCAGCATCGGGTAAAAATTGTGCGGCACGGTTGTTTTGGTTGCGGTTTGTCTGGGTCATGCCCTGGATGCCTAAAATATATTCGGTCTTATCGTTTGAAGGCAGGTAAAGTTTCGATTCGTAGGTTAATGTGTTCAGGTTCATTTCTACCACAGGAACACTCAGCGTGGTTAGTAGTTTTCGTAATGCAACCTGGTATGCAAGATTGATTTCCCACTTGAATCTGCCCAGGTAAAGCTTGTTTTGCGACGAAACCAGGTGATGTTCCAAATCCTGGTACCAGATAGTATTCTTACGGCCTTGTTCAGTAATGAATGGAATAACAGGCGGAACGGTCATGCCTAAATCCTGTTTAAAATAGTCGCAGAAAATTTTAAAAGTTCCGTTTTCCCCTGTATAGCCAGTATTAGCGCTAAGTGACCATTCATTGAACCTTGAATTGGGAACAAAATTGCCTCCGCCCTGTTTGTAATCGGCATGACTTTTATTACTCACCTGTAAGCCGGCAAACAAATGTTGCGAAGCCCCTTTTATACCCAGACTGTTGTTTAGTCCGAGCGTGTTGGAGTGAAGTTGCGTTTGGTAATTGCCCATGATTTTACCTGTTGGCGCTGGTTTCTCTTTAATAAAGTTGAGCACACCGCCAATGGCATCGGAGCCATATAGTAACGAAGCAGGGCCTTTTATCACTTCAACCCTGTCAACATCGTTATCGTCGACGCCCAGTGGGTGGTTTTCGCTAAACTGGTAATTTTCAATACGCACCCCGTTGTCCATTACCAAAATATCGTTCATCGAAAGCCCCCTGATAATAGGCTTTGAAACGCCTTGTCCTTTAGCTATCATATCTATTCCCGGTACCTGGGTGAGCGATTCCATGAAATTGGGAGTGCCCGAAAGTGATATATCTTTATTTTTAAGTACGTCTATTTTAACTGCGTTCTCATGTTGGGACGATACTGAAACCCCGGTTACAACAACTTCCTGCGATTCAATAACAGCTTCGGTTAACGAAACATTTAATTCGTTTGTTCCTGATTGTAGTGTTATTGTTTTAATTTCGGTATTATAACCCATATATGAGAATTGTATTTTAACTTTTCCGATAGGAAGGTTTCCGATACGATATTCACCATTTTTGTTAGAAATTGTCCCTTTCATAAGCTCCGGTATGTATACTGAAGCGCCGATCAATGAATTTGCGTTTGAGTCAGTAACTTTACCCTGAATTTGATTTTGGGCATAAATAATAGTGCAAACCCCGCCCAATAGAAGTGATATTATTATTTTTCTCATTTATTACATTTTACTAAAAATTGAACAATGTTTTAACGCATTTATTTGACGCGAAACATTGAACGGGGAGGCGAACGTAATAACAATGAAAGATAAAAAGGTTTGCTTATAAAGGGCTGCTTATATGAAAAAAAATATTCTTTGTAAGTTCCATTCAACCGTGATTTAGGAAATTTGTACCCTGTGGTAAAAAATGAAAATTGAAAGGCGCATATCAAACATTTTTCCTGCCGGACATGAAAATGTTTTTCGTTGTTGGCTGTGCAATGAAACCGGGGCTCATGCTTATGGACAATTTTAACCACTGAAGGGGCAAGAAAAATCCAAAGCAGAAAAACAGGGGTAATATGGGTTTTAAATGCTTTCATTATTTTTTAAAGATGCCCAAGAACTGTTCTATTACCTTTCACTTTTTCATTCAGTACAACGTTGATTTTTATATTTAAAGGAATAAAAATATCCACCCTCGAACCAAACAATATAAAACCCAGTTCATCACCTTGTTTTACATCATCGCCTTTATTTACATTGCGGATAATACGCCGGGCAGCTATGCCTGCTATTTGCCGGATTAAAATATGTTGCCTTTCCAGGGTTTCGACTACAACCGTATGCTGTTCGTTTTTCAGGCTCGATTTTGGGTGCCATGCTATTAAATATTTTCCCGGATTGTGCTTATCATATACCACCCTGCCGGAAACCGGGATACGATTTTGGTGGATATTGAAAACCGACATAAAAAAGGAAATTTTTTTACACTTTACTTTTAAGAATTCATCTTCGAACACTTCTTCAATGGCCACGACTTTGCCATCGGCAGGTGAAAAAACCAGTTTTTCATCAGGATTAATAACTCTTTCGGGTATCCGAAAAAAATGAATACTAAAAATAAAAATCAAACCTTTCATCTGATTTCCTGGTTGAAAAATTATGTTTCGATTTCGACAGCCAGCCGATTGAACTATTTTCCACAGCATCAAAATCGGGGACAAACGGTTTGATATCAAGCAGGGGCGTATCATTAAGGATATCTACATTTTCAATTTGAACTATATTGTCAATCCGGCCTAACAGCTTTACCACAGATAATCCTATCTGATTGGGCCTTTTAGGGGCCCGTGTGGCAAAAACCCCATGTTTATTGTCATCGAGAAATGGTTTTACTTCCAATTGATAACCGGTTGACAAATGAAAATGATAGATAAGGATAATATGCGAAAATCCTTCTATGTCTTTTAAGCCATCTACATAGTCTGAAAAGATCTCGACACTTCCTTTTATCCCCATGGCTGCAGCAGGTTGTATTGGCATTCCTTCCGTTTTATCATGCGGGGAACGGATAATGCCAATTGGCCGGAAAATGATCTCATTCATATTAAAAATTATTTCTTAGCATAACATTAACTGGAGTAGCTCATTTTATACACAATATCCTCGGCAGCCCTGATAATGGGATTGTTTACCGGCGATGATGTCAATAAAGGATGTGTACCCACCTGAAAAGAAACCAGTTCGAAAACCGTAATTGATTTTTGGATAGCAAGGCTAATGATATTGATAATCTCGCCGACCGATTTGCCACCCCAGGCTTCTCCTCCAAGTATACTTCCATCAACAGGTGATGCGTATAGTTTTATGGTTAAATCAGCAACACCTGGCAGGGAACCGGGATGCCTGTCGGGCGACGAAAACTCAGCGTATACGAGTTCTACACCGGCTTCTTCGGCATTCTTTTCATTAGCCCCAGCAGCAGCCATGGCCAGCCCATTAATTTCGGTCGAGAAAACCCCCAGCGTACCCGAATTACATTTTTTAATCCTGATGCCGAAAATATTATGGCCCAGAATCCGCGCTTCGGCGGTAGCCGTTGAAGCCAGTTTAATGACATCGCTGCTCCCTGTGAGGAAACCAAATGTCTGGGCGCAGTCGCCAACGGCGCTAATATCTTTTACGGTTGTTCGTCCGTAATTGTCAACATGGATATCACCATATTTATTCAGTTCGAGGCCGGTTTCTCTTGCAAGTTGTGTATTGGCCTTATAACCTATTGAAAGGATTACGGCATCGGCTTCGATTTTATTTCCATTGGCAAGCAAAACTTGCTTTACAGTATTGTTTTCGCCAATAATTTCCTTTACAAGCGTAGATGTCATTACATTAACCTTTGTGTTTTTCAATGCATCGGTTGCAATGCCGCTTAATTCGGGAGAGAAAGCCTTTGAAAAGCACAAAGGTTCGCTCTCAATAAGTGCAACATTGTCATTTGCAGCAGCCAATTGTTCGGCTACTTCCGCACCGATAAACCCCCCGCCTACAATTACTATATTTTTGAAACTACCTATTTTTGATGTCAGTTCATGGATATAGGGATAACTTTTCTTTACATAGAATACATTTTGCAAATCATTACCAGGAATAAAAGCAGGGACAACGGGTAGCGAACCTGTGGCAAAAACCAGTTTTTCATAACCAAACTGTTCGCCGCTTTTCACGTTGACTGCCTTTTTTGTTTTATCAACCTTTGTGGCTGTGCTGACAATTACTTCTCCCCCCAGGTCAACAAAAGGCTTTGGCCCCATTTTGTTTTTGCCGGCATCGTTACCCAACAGGTGGAAAATATAAGGTATACCGCAAGGCACAAGGCCATCGGCTTCCTCTTTTATCATCAGTACTGTTTTGCCTTTAAAAAATTTTTTAACAGTTACACCTGTTACTATGGCAGCAGGGCCCCCTCCGATAATGATTACATCGTATGTTTTCATATTAACAATTATTTTATTTGATTATTTTATAGCTTCATTTGGACAATCGTCTGCACATGACCTGCAGTTACTGCATTTAGCAGTATCAATTATTGCTACATCATTTACCAAATTAATTGACTCCATTAGGCAGGAACCGACACAAATACCGCAACCGGTGCAGATATCAGGGTTTACTCTTGGAAAATCCATTTTCTTTCAATCAATTTTTATTCAGTAATTTCTTTAATCTCAAACATATTTCCGCTTTTGTCCCAAATAAAATAAGTGTCGTGGTCTTCACTTTTTTTTATCAGCGCTTGATAGCCACCTTTTATTGCATTATTATAGGTAATCTCTGCTTTCAAGAATGCAAGGCATACATGCGAAAACACTTTTTTTTCTTTCCTGGGACTTACAAAAATCTCGAATTGTACCTCCTGATAGCTCATAACATAAACATCGGTTAAGCCCTCTACTTTAAATATCTGTCGGAGTATCTCGCCATTCACTGAAGATTTATGTTTCATGTTGAAAAGCAGCACCTCTTCATAGAAATTCTCAATTTCTTCCGAATCGTTTATCGTTAATGCAATATGTTGTAACATTTTTAAAAAATTAAAACGTTAAAAGTAAATGAACTTTTGTTCATTTTAAAATTATTTAGATTAATTTTGAATAAAAATTTCACCATGATTATCTCAATACTTACTGATAATAAGCCCGGGGTGAATACCTCTGCCGAACATGGCCTGTCATATTTAATTGAGCATGACGGAAAAAGACTGCTCTTCGATACCGGGCAAAGCAATTTATTCTTAAAGAATGCCTGGGTTATGGGTATTGATATGACAACAATTGAAACAATTGTACTCAGTCATGGGCATTTTGACCACGGAGACGGGCTTCAATACCTTGCAGGGGGCGAGTTGATTTGTCACCCGGATTGTTTTGTTAAACGTTACATAAAAGCTGATTATACTTATATCGGGTTAAAGAACTCAAAAGAAGAATTAGCCGGAAAATTTAATCTGATCACATCGTCAAAGCCTTATCAAATAACCGAAAAGATCGTATTCCTGGGTGAAATTCCCCGTATGACCGATTTCGAATCAAAGAGTACTTCATTTCTTCTCGATGGTGGTATACCCGATTTTGTGATGGACGACAGCGCCATTGCCCTGCTGCTCGATGAAGGATTGTTTGTTGTTACCGGGTGCGGACATGCAGGGGTGGTCAATACGCTGGAATATGCAAAAAAAGTAACCGGTGAGAAAAGGATTTACGGAATCATGGGAGGGTTTCACCTGAAAACAATTAACCGTCAGGCAAAGGAGACCATCCGCTACCTTAAAGTAAACAGAATTGAGCATGTTTATCCATCGCATTGCACAGATAATCCTGCACTGGGACTATTTCATGCAAACTTTGGCACAAAGCAGGTAAGTACCGGAGAATTATTCTCTTTTTAAAAACATGCATCATGGCAGAAGTAATTATACCGACGCTCAAACAAACGGTTATAATTACAGTATTTGTACTGTTTATGATGGTTGTTATTGAATATATAAATGTACAAAGTAAAAATATTTGGGCAGACAGGCTTCGACAATCTCCTTTTTTGCAAATTATTATTGCTGCTTTATTGGGGATAACTCCCGGTTGCATGGGCGCATTTACTGTTGTGTCCTTATATACTCACCGGATGATAAGTTTTGCGGGATTAGTTACGGTAATGATTGCCACATCGGGGGATGAATCGTTCGTTATGTTCGCCCTGTTTCCCGGGAAAGCGCTTTTATTGAACGGTATTTTATTGGTTATTGCTGTGGCGGCGGGATGGATTGTACATATGTTTAACAGGAAAAATGTTTCTACTGCCCCTCATGGATTTGTTATTCATGAACATGAATATTGTAAGTGTTTTTCAAAAAGTATAATTATACCACAACTAAAAAAAATATCCTTTGAAAGGGCTGTTCTTTTATTATCTACGCTGGTTTTTACTTCTTTATTGCTTTCAGGGATATTTGTGTCACCTAAATGGGATTGGAAAAAGATTACATTTCTGACCGGAAGTTTATTTCTTTTTTTTGTTTTTATGACCGCGCCTGAACATTTTCTAAAAGAACATATGTATAATCACATTCTGAAAAAACATGTACTAAGAATATTTTTATGGACGTGGGGAGCATTTATTGTGCTTCATTTCATACAAACCAATGCATTGCTTAGCAACCTTGTCAGGGACAAATCCTATATCATTCTGCTTATTGCTGTTATCATCGGCATAATTCCTGAATCGGGCCCTCATTTGGTATTTGTGACTTTATTTTCCCAAAACCTGCTTCCCTTCAGCATATTATTGACAAATTCCATTGTACAGGACGGGCATGGAATGTTACCTCTGCTCGCGGAATCGAGAAAAGATTTTATCAAAGTTAAAGCCATCAACATGCTGGTTGGCCTGGCAATCGGATTTATTATGCTGCAATTCGGAATTTGACTTATTTAAAAATAGTTAACTAAAATGAACTTATGTTCATTTAAAATATTAAATTTGTATCAGCAAAAGATTTTAAAACTAAAAATATGATTGTAGCTATTCCGGCATCGGAAAAAAGTATTGATGCACTAATTGACAAGCGTTTCGGACGTTGCCCTTTTTTTTGTTTTTATAATACAAAAACAAAAAAAACCGAATTTAAAGAAAACAGCCTTAAAAACGGCGCAGGTGGCGTAGGCCCGCAAGTAGCTGAATTTTTGGCCAATAGCGGTATAAATAAAGTATATGCCGCAGAGTTTGGTCCCAAAGCAAAAGATGTATTGGATAATCTAAATATTGAAACTCAAATTGTAAAAAACGGACAGATGATTCGTGAAATAATAGAAACAACTAATAATTAAAATGATTGGATAATGCTACAGGGAGACCGTACCGGACCGATGGGACAAGGTTCCAGAACCGGAAGAGTATTAGGTTTTTGCGCCGGATATGATACGCCGGGCTATACAAAAGGATTTGGTGGCGGCATGGGCAGTGGATTTGGCTTTGGAAGAGGCAGAGGAAGGGGTATGGGGTATGGCAGGGGCCATAACTTTGGCTGGCCTTTTACCGGATTTGCTCAAAACTTTCCCATGACACAAACCAGAAGTAAGGATGATGAAATTAAACTGCTTAAATCCCAGGCAGAATCGCTTAAACGCTCTCAGAAAGATATTGAAAAAAGGTTGAGTGAACTGGAGAAAGAGGGAGAGTAGGTATTCAGTAAAAAATTTCCTGTGGCAATTAGTCAGCAAATAAAAACCAGTAAGCTAAACATCGGACATTAAATACCGGAAATTAAAATAATAAGAAAATAGAAATTTAATTAGTAATAGAAAATGAAACAAACAATAGCGATTCCGACAAGCAGTAATTGTCTATGCCAGCATTTCGGGCATTGTGAGAAATTTGCAATTTTTCAGGCCGAGAATAAAAAAATAACAGAAGAAACATATGTAACTCCTCCGCCTCATGAACCGGGTGTTTTACCTGCCTGGCTGGCATCCCAGGGAGTAACACATATTATTGCAGGAGGAATGGGACAAAGGGCTATTTCACTTTTTAACCAGCAAAATATACAAGTGTTTACAGGTGTTGAAGAGAAACCAGCCAGAATTTTGGCAGATGAATTTTTAACTGATAAACTCAAAACGGGCATAAATGCCTGCGACCATTAATTACAGAAATGCATACCGATTGTATTCAATGTTTCCTCGAACAGGCAAATAAATTACTTAATAAATATGAAATACAGGATAACATAGCAAGGGATATTATTGTCAGGTTCAAGCTGTTTGTAAATGACCATAATGATGAAAATTTATCGGCGCCTGAGGCTTCCTGTTTGATGCATCGTTTAATCAAAAAGACAACACGCACAGAAGATCCTTACAAAAAAGAGAAAAAATATTACAACGATTTGTTATTGAGCCTTGAAGAAGATATCAGGGATATTATAAACAAATCTGATAACCCGTTCAAGACAGCTTCACGATATGCCCTGGCAGGTAATATTATTGATTTTGGTCCGCCAAATTCTTTTAATGTGTTCCGGGCACTTTCAGAGGCGGTTTCAAAAGAGCCTGCAATAGATCATTCTTCTGAATTGAAAAAAGAACTGAAAAAAGCATCCACAATTTTATATCTGGGTGATAATGCGGGCGAAATTGTTTTGGATAAACTTTTTATTGAAATCATCAGCCACCAAAATCTTTATTTTGCCGTTCGCGGAAGCAACATTATCAATGATGTTACAATGGAAGACGCTGAAAAAGCGGGCATAACAAAGATCGCCAGAGTTATTTCCAATGGATACGATGCCCCTTCCACTCTTGTAAACAGGTGTTCGCCGGCTTTTAGAAAAATATTCAATAAAGCCGATATTATTATTTCCAAAGGACAAGGTAACCTGGAAGGGCTGATAAACAATAGCGATAAAAAAATATTCTTCCTGCTAATGGTTAAATGCAATGTTATTGGGGAAATAATTGGTGTGAGAGAAAAAAATTCCGTCGTTCTCTTTAATCAAAAAGTCCAACACCTTAAAAGCACATATGCATCGGGTTTTAAGAAATATCCGGTAGGTCATCATCATGATAAAATTAACTAAGAACAAATGAAGGTTGCCATTACAAGCGGAAAAGGGGGAACAGGAAAAACCACGGTGAGCACAGGACTTTTTCAGGTACTTACAAAATACATGAAATACAATGTGCAACTAATAGATTGTGATGTGGAAGAGCCCGATTGCCATATTTTTCTGAAAGCTTCCGAAACAGCCAAATATCCGGTTCATATTTCCATACCCCGGATAGAAACTGAAAAATGCACCTTTTGCGGTAAATGTAAAGCTGTTTGTGCATTCAATGCCATTATAATGCTGCCCTCTGCAAAATTTATCAAAGTGGTAGACGATATGTGTCGTGGTTGTGGGGCCTGTGCTTATATTTGTCCGGAAGGGGCAATCATTGAAAATAAAAGCGTAATAGGAAAAATAACCCATTATGATTACTATACAAACGATGAATTTATCGAAGGAAGAATGAAAGTGGGTAGTTCGCTGCAAACCCGTATTATAAGGGAAACCATAAATCACTCAAAGCAACACGGTATTATTCTGTACGATTCACCGCCGGGTACTTCATGCCCGGTAGTGGCAACAGTTTCCAAAGCCGATTATGTGATTATGGTCACAGAGCCTACCCCGTTTGGCCTGCACGACCTGAGATTGATGGCTGAAACAGTTAATCGGCTTAATAAGAGACATGGAATAGTGGTCAATAAAGCCGGGCTTAATTATAATCCTTTGTATGATTATATACATCAAAATAACATACCCCTTCTTGGCGAAATCCCTTTTAAAAGAGAATTGGCCGGGGCATATTCAAAAGGTGAAATACTTGTGGAAACCAGCGAGGAAATAAAAAAAATATTTATAGAAATTATAAATAAGGTCTTGAATGGAAAAACCCTTTGAGATAGTTGTATTAAGCGGAAAGGGTGGCACCGGCAAAACAAGCATTACCGCAGCCTTTGCTTCTCTCGCGGTAAACGCTGTTTTTACCGATTGCGATGTAGATGCAGCCGATTTACACCTGTTACTATCGCCGGATATCTATCAACAGGAAAAATTTGCAAGCGGGGCAAAGGCCATTGTTGAAAAAAAGAAATGCACTGTATGCGGATTGTGTAAAGATTTATGCCGCTTTGGCGCCATTGACATAAAAAATAATGAACTGATAATTGATGAATTTGCCTGCGAAGGTTGCGGGTTATGTGCCGTTGCTTGTCCGTTAAGCGCTATTAAAATTGAAAAATACGAAAACAACCAGATCTATCTTGCCAAGTGCCGGTTTGGCCCTATGATTTATGGCAAACTAGGCATTGCCGAGGAAAATTCAGGAAAATTGGTATCGAAAATCAGGGAATACGCGAAACAAACTGCCGGCAATGCAGGGGCAGAATATATTATAACTGACGGCCCACCTGGTATTGGCTGCCC
This sequence comes from uncultured Bacteroidales bacterium, assembly GCA_964503885.1. Lineage (GTDB taxonomy): Bacteria > Bacteroidota > Bacteroidia > Bacteroidales > UBA10428 > CAZDCD01. Next base: position 9,373 of record CAZDCD010000014.1, on the reverse strand, counting down.
GGTAATTTCATCTGTAACAGGCGCCGATGCCATTGTAGCAGTTACAGAACCTACCCTTTCAGGCTGGCACGATTTAGAACGGCTTATTGAAATGATCGGGCGTTTTCACACCCCTGTTTATGTCATTATCAATAAATACGACCTGAATGAGGATATGACTCTTACGATTGAAAACAACATGAAGGATAAAAGTATTTCTGTTTTAGGTAAAATCCCTTATGACGAATCAATGGTTTACGCCCTGCTGGAAGACAAAACAATTATTGAGTTTGAACCAAACGGATTCATGGCAAAGGAACTGAATAAAATGTGGAATAGTATAACAACAACTATATATGAACCCAAAAGCATTTGAAAAAATTGAAATGCCCGGAGTGAAGAATATTATCGTAGTAGCATCGGGTAAAGGCGGTGTGGGAAAATCAACGATTGCAGCAAATTTGGCCGTATCGCTGGCACGACAGGGATTTAAAACTGCCCTTGTAGATGCCGATTTATACGGACCCTCAATACCCATGATGTTTGGTGTGCAAAACGAGCGGCCTTCCGGTGACACGAAAGACGGTAAAGAAGTAATTTACCCCATTGAAAAGTTCGGTGTAAAATTAGTTTCCATCGGTTTTTTTGTTGCTCCCGGGCAATCACTCATCTGGAGGGGCCCAATGGCATCAAACGTATTGACACAATTGTTCAGGGATACCGACTGGGGCGAAACAGATTATATGATTGTTGACTTTCCCCCTGGAACAGGCGATATCCAGCTTACTGCCATTCAGAAACTTAACCTTTCCGGAGCAATAATTGTAACAACACCACAGGAAGTTGCTATCTCAGATGCCCGGAAAGCTGCCGCTATGTTCACCGATCCCGATTTAAACGTGCCCATACTTGGCATAATTGAAAATATGGCATGGTTTACGCCTGCCCAACATTCCGATGAGAAATATTTTATTTTCGGTAAAGGTGGCGGGGAAAAAATGGCACATGAATTCGGCACAAGGTTTTTAGGGCAAATTCCGATTGTAATAAAAATTGGCGAAATAAGCGATAAAGGGACTACCATCTATAACCAGTCAGACAGGACAATTATTGAATCATTTGATAAAATCTCTTTTTTAATTAGTGAAATAGTACAAGTAAAAATATGATTGCATTTGGCCCTGTACCATCACGAAGGCTTGGTAAAAGCCTTGGAATAAATAATATTGTATCGCACAAAATTTGTTCGTATAGCTGTGTATATTGCCAGATTGGAAGTACAACCAAAAAATCGATAGTTAGGGAAATCTTTTATAAACCTGAAAAACTGGTTGAAGATGTTGAAACTCATTTAAAGAAACTGGACAAAGACCATACACCCGATTACCTCACCTTTGTGGCCAATGGGGAACCTACACTTGATATTAACCTGGGCAGGGAAATAAAATTATTAAAGAAGTTTGGTATTCCGATAGCTGTTATTACCAATTCATCACTTATACATCATAAACACGTTCAGGATGATTTAATGGAGGCCGACTGGGTTTCGGTTAAAATTGATGCAATTGATGAAACTGTGTGGAAAAAAATTAACCGGCCATTGGCAGGTACTGATTTTGAAAAAATTCTTGAAGGATTGAATTCTTTTGCTTCCGGTTATAAGGGCAAATTACACACAGAAACTATGCTTGTTGAAGGGTATAACGATTCTCCAAAACAGCTGGAACAAAAAGCAATGTGTATTGCCACATTGAACCCTAAAACTGCTTACCTTTCAATTCCAACCCGTCCGCCTGCTGTAAAAGAAATAAAGCCGGTTGCAGAAGAAAAACTAACAGAAGCTTGGCAGATATACCAGGAAGCGGGTCTTACCACTGAGCTATTAACCGGCTTTGAAGGTACCGATGCCGGTACAACAGGTAATGCATTTGAGGATATTTTAAATATCACATCGGTGCATCCGTTAAGAGAGGATACAATGACAAGGCTTTTAAAGCAAAATAAAACAGACCAATCTGTAATTAATTCCCTGGTAGCACAGGGATTGATCAAAGGAACCAAGTATAAAGGAAAAATTTATTATGTAAGAAATTATTATTATTAGCTTAAACTTCCTGATTATGGATAGAAAAGTAATGCCAACAACCTGGTTTATTGTATTATTGACAATAATCATTGCCGTTCAATTTATTATTCCGGATAAAAGAATAATTCCTTTCCCTTACAATCATTTGGGTTGGATATTTATTGTTGCCGGAGTAGTTCTCAATCTATGGATAGATAATTTCTTTAAAAAACATGATACAACGGTAAAACCTTATCTGAAACCATCTCATTTTATTTCAGACGATCCTTTTAGCATAAGTCGCAACCCTATGTATTTGGGTATGCTTATGATCCATGCAGGCACTGCAATACTGCTGAAATCAATTATTTTACTTATTCCGGCCTTTCTGTATGTAGTGGCTATGAATTTATTCTATATAAAAAAGAAGAAGCCAATCTTAAGAAACTTTTTGGTGATGAGTATTTAAACTATAAGAAGAAAGTGAGACAGTGGATTTAGAAAGAAAATGAATACATGATTTTAACCATTATAAAATATGGCTCGTCAATATTAAGAAAAAAAGCGTTCGACATAGATAAAGGTGATTCATTTTGGGAATTAGCCCAAAATATGGCGCTTACCCTTAAAAATGCCGATGGAATTGGGCTGGCCGGACCACAGGTTGGGATATTGAAAAATCTGTTTATCATAGATACAAGTCCTTTGAAGGATAAAGTGGTGGAAATAGTTGAAAAAGCATATTTCAACCCTGATATTATTCACTATAGTGAAAATCATATCTACTATAATGAGGGTTGCCTGAGCATACCGGGTATAAATGAAGATATACTCCGACCTGACAAAATAGAAGTACGGTACAGGGATGAGAATTTCGATTGGCAAGAGGAAATACTTGAAGGACTTGTTGCCCGAATATTTCAACACGAATTCGATCATTTGCAGGGTATTCTTTTTATTGATAAACTAAGTGCGCTGAAAAAGAAACTGATAAAAAGCAAGCTGCGCGAAATAAAAGGCAGCTCGCAAAGTAACAGATAACTTAAAATATGAATTATGTCAAAAATGAACGGAACAGGCCCGGAAGGAAAAGGGCCAAAAACAGGCAGAGGGCTTGGGAGGTGTAAAAAAACAAGCCCTGAAGAACTAAATAAAAAACTTGGTAAAGGAATGGGTAAACGCCGTAAATCAAGCAGTGACGAAGGCAAAGGGAAACGGTTAAAATATAGTTCTTAACAAATGGCAGCCCTTAATAATATGACTGATGGAACTACCGGAATAATTACAGCTATTAACGGAGGGCAAGGATTAACACAAAAACTTGATGCTCTGGGAATCCAGATAGGAAAAGAAATAACTAAAGTCAGCAGGCAGTGGATGAAAGGACCCGTGATCATACGCTCAGGGAACACAGAAATTGCTATAGGCTATGGTATGGCTTGTCGGATAATGGTTGAGATCAAATAAGCCCTGATCGTTATGAAGATCCTGCTAATAGGGAATCCTAATGTAGGTAAGAGTGTGGTTTTTAACCGTCTCACGGGAGTTGATGTTATTTCATCCAACTATCCCGGTACTACGATAGACTACTCTAAAGGATATCTGAATTTGGCAGGTGAACGGGTTGAACTAATTGATGTCCCCGGAACATATACTTTAGATCCCACATGCAAAGCCGAAGAAATAGCAGTACAATTATTGAAAGAGGGTGATGTATTTATTAACGTTATTGATGCTACCAATTTGGAACGCAGCCTTAATCTCACCCTACAGCTTATCAGGCGCAAAAATCCGATGATAATTGCCCTAAATTGTTTTGATGAAACAAAGCATATAGGTATTACAATTGATGTAAAAAAATTGGAACAAATTATTGATGTTCCCTGTATTCCTACCTGTGCTTTATCGGGAGAAGGTATTAATGAACTTATTAATAGGATCAATGAAGCAAAGCCTTCCGGATTTATTTTTGATAATCTGCAGCGATGGAACGAAATAGGGGAAATTATTAACCAGGTACAGATAATAAAACACAAGCACCATACCTTTTCCGAAACTTTACGTGACGCCTCAGTAAAACCTTTGACGGGTATCCCGATTTTGCTTATTGTGTTGTTGGTAGTTTTCACATCAATCCGGTTTATAGGAGAAAGCCTGATAAATTATGTGTTTGAACCTTTCTTTAAAAATTTCTGGTCGCCAATAATACTTAAGCTTTCGGTATTTTTAAGTGACCATGAAGTTTTACATGATTTACTTATTGGCAAACTTGTTAACGAAACAATAGATTACGGGCAGTCACTCGGTTTATTGACAACAGGCTTATTTGTTCCTTTGGGAGCTGTTTTACCTTATGTGGTTGCATTTTATATAGTTCTTGCATTTTTAGAAGATTCAGGTTACCTGCCCCGAGTAGCAGTGATGGTAGATACCATAATGCATAGAACAGGATTGCATGGCCTGGCCATAATACCTATGCTTTTAGGATTTGGGTGCAATGTTCCAGGCGCCCTGGCAACACGGATACTGGAAACCAGGAAAGAAAAATTTATTGCAGCAACATTAATGTCTGTTGCAGTACCCTGTATGGCACTACAGGCAATGTTATTCGGGTTATTGGGGCCATATGGTATAAAAGGATTAGGTATTGTTTTCGGAACGCTGCTCGTGTTGTGGTTTATTTTGGGCTTAATGCTCAGAAGAATTATTAAGGGCACTTCGCCAGAAATTTTTATTGAAATACCCCCATATCGGATACCGTATTTAAGAGGGGTGATAAAAAAAACCCGGATGCGGTTAAAGTGGTTTATCAAGGAAGCAGTTCCTTTTGTATTGCTTGGGGTTTTAATTGCAAATCTCCTGTATACTTTTGGGGTAATACAATTTATCGGGAAAATAACTGCTCCGGTCTTTAATCATTTCCTGGGATTACCGGAAGAGGCGGCAGGGGCATTGATACTGGGATTTTTACGAAAGGATTTAGCTGTAGGGATGCTTATTCCTTTAAATATGACATTAAAACAGCTCATAGTGGCATCTGTGGTCTTATCAATGTACTTTCCTTGTGTAGCCACATTTGCGGTGCTTCTAAAAGAACTTGGTATCATTGATTTATTGAAATCCACTTTGATAATGGTTTTATCAGCCTTATTTACCGGAGGTTTATTAAATATTGTTTTATCTGTAATACTTAATCAATAATGAAATGGCTATTTGTAGCAAATGCCTCGAGCGTTTAATATTCTGGATATCTCTTACCAGTATTAGCATTGGTATAGGGTTGTTGCTGGATTTGGATTTCATTAAAACAACCAGTTTCCCATTGTATATCCGGTTAACAGGGTTTTTGGGGATGATTTTTACACATTTTCTTTTAAAAAAGACAGGAAAACTGCTTAGGTTATATGGCGAATGTGAACTATGGGGATGGTCGACTAAACTAATAGTGAAAAATGTATATAAGTGTGTCAGGCATCCTCATCACATGGGTGTTGGTCTGTTCATGACGTCTCTTGGTTTGTTGATCGGATACCCTTTTACATTTCTCATTATTACAATTACTCAATGGCTTTGGGTTTTTCTTTTTGTGATTTTAATTGAAGAAAAGGAATGCCTTGAAAAATTCGGGAATGATTATAAGGACTATAGCAAGAATGTGCCCATATTTTTTGGTAATCCTTTTTGTATTGTTAAAGAGCTGTTTAAACCGATAAGTGAATAATTATTTACTATGTCTGAAACACTTTATCAAAAATTAAAAAGGGATGTCCGTTTTCAGGAAGGACTGAAAGCATGCCTTAATTTTGGTGTATGTACTGCTATATACCCGGCTGCAAGGTTTTATGACTACGATCCCCTTATGGTAGTTGACACTATACAAACGGCCAATGAAGCACAAATTGAGGAACTATTAAAAAGCGATACAATCTGGAGTTGCGGCGGACCTCCTTTAGAATTTCCAGCTCATAAAGAGGGGCTTTTCCTCCTTCGGCAGACAGGTCAGGACACTCTTTATGGTGTTGATCTTACCGTCGGGAAATATGTTTTTTAGCGGACTCTCTATTTCGAGGGCTGGAGTTTTGTTTTTTTACAAAATAAGTATATCCCGGAGGGTGCGTACTTTTGCAAATCACGCCCCTGGAGGAAGAGGCTTAGCGTCTTACCCCTTAAATTCCTTGTTTATTTTACATAACGCCGGGTTATATCTTGAATATTTCGGCAAAATTGTTTTATTGGCAGTTTTTATTTATTGTTGTTAACGGATCTATTCTCTCCTGGTTTCAAATCCTAAATAGTTGATTTTTTTTAACATTGCAATTTCTTCGTCAGTTATAACCCGTTTTGAAAAATATATTTTTTTTGCTCCATCACTGCTGAGAAAAAATAATTCGGCATTTGAACTTTGGAGTTTCGATTTATCACCCTCATCGATCAAGTCTTTTAACCAAATTAACAGATCTTCAGGTGAGTGTTCATCATAAATTAACACCTCTCCTCCATAAGGATAATTGGCCCTGTTCAAAACATAATTTGTAGTATCATCTTCTGTCCTGACCACAATTTTATATACTTCATGACAGTGTGCAGCCATATCTATTCTGATTGTATCGTTAGAATTTTCATTTTTACTAAATTTGTAATAGGTAACCTTATCATCAAACTCAAGGATATTTCTTCCTTTTTTCTGGTTATTCACGGCCCTTATTGCTCCTTCATAATCCACATCGAGAATTATATCTGAAACAGAATAGCATGGCACATATTGAACATACTTTTCAACCATTTTTATTTTATCAACAGGTTGAGATTTATTGGTGTCATTAAACAACCCACTAAATTGAATTATCTGCTTGGTATCTAAATAGAGCTTTGAATTATCTATTTTCAGGGTAACAGTAACAAATATATTATCGGAAATATCTGATAAGGGCCTTCCTCTCTGGCTGACGGTTAATTTTTTAGCATTGAATGAAAAGCTTGTTTTAGGCCTTTGATAATCTAATTTTAGCGCTTCTTTAATATTTTCATTATTGGCATATTGCAATTCTCCCTTTGCATTGATTTTTTTCGACAGACTTCTCTTACCGGATGTTGTATTTGTTTGTCCGGAATTATTACCGCTTGACAGGCTGATGGTTCCTATCAGATTTCCGGCATCATCATAAACATTTTTAACATCACTCGTACCTGCTTCTGATGAATTGGTATTGTCAACTGATGATGTATTGTCAATATTCAGGCTTGAGGAAGCCTCACCGGATAATTTTGAATTAAAAGATACATCCTTGGTTCTTTCCAGGGTGCCCATATCAATTCGTTCGAATTCGTTTTCCAATCGGTCAATTGAATAAATGTAAGCGAAGGGAGACAATATGTTTACTGTGGTATTTAAAAATTCAAGCCGGGTGTTTGGATGAAGTAATCCTTTATTGTTATAATATTTCTTAATATTCGAAAATAAAAGCCTGGTTTTAATTTCGTTTTTATCAGTTTCTGTGGATTCAGTCTTTTTTTCGTCCTTTTCTGTTACAGATAGTGGCGCTTTTATGGCATCAATTATTTGTTGTGTATTCTGAGCTTTTTGACCGATAACATTTAAGAATGTATTTGGTATTGAATCTCTCAGGTCGAAAAATGTTCTGGCTTTTTCTTTTGGTGCGGCAGGAATTGCCGGCAAGGGAATACTATAAACACTTACTTCAAGGATATTTGACGGATCATCTATTGTCTCAAATTTGTACCGGCCCCTGTCATTATTTGTAAGTTTGGGGGCTGCACATGATATGATAACCGGAATTAAAATAACCGGGAAATATTTTTGATTGAGCAGCATTCTTACTTAAGATTATTATGATAGTTTTTCAATTAGATTAAATTTTGTATAAGGCAATGGTTCTAAATTTGAACCTTCACAACGCTTTTTAACTTGATCGATAAACGCTGCCTTATACTTATGATTAAGGGGCCATCCATTGCAGTCAATATAATCACTGTCAACAGAAAAAAAATATGTTCCCCTGTTTATTTCAACAATATCTCCCGGGGCCAGTTGATCTATGTATTGTTTTGTTGTAATTACACTTCCTGTTTCCGGTTCCATATCAGAATAGTTTTTAATTTGAATTAGAGCGGATCTGGCTATTATTGTTGCTTATGTTCTTAAGGCTGCTTTTCATTTTCCGGAAAGGCCGGTCAGATCCGTTACTGAATTTTTATGGCATTTAAACTATCCAGGCATTTTTTATTTTTTTCCTGAAGACATTCCAGTTTCTGTTTATTTAGAAGGCTCTTTAACTGGAATTCGTAATACTCATTTACTTTTTTAAGGCTGTCTACTCTTTGATATAAGGGATTTTGAATCTGCTCTGCCCTTTCCTTGTTCAGTTTTAATTTCTTTATTTCAGATTTAAGTTCCCGGTTGGGATCTAACCGGTTGTACCCGACCAGAGCAACACTTAAGCTTATGATAGAAAATATTGTTGCGATTATTGCATTTTGCAGCCTTCTTATCTTTCTTTTTATAATCTCCTTATGGGCTTCCTGGATCTTGTCTGCCTTATTCGGATCAGCTTTAATTGAACCTGGTATCGATACAATGGTACAAAAAAACCTGGCAATAATGATTATCAGTACAGGCTGAACTACCAGTATAATTTGGTAAATATTGTTACTTATGTAATCAAAAATACTCGCCAGGGCAAAAACAGATGTATATATACCCCACAACCACTTCAAAAAATCATCTAATTTTGCTGCTGCTTTGTCCCTGCTTTCTATACTATTTGTAATGTGGTTTCCTGCAAATTCCAACCAGAATTTCTTACTGACTATGGCCATAACTTATTCTTTTTCTTCTTTGAATTCAGATGGAAAATTATAATCATACAGATGTTCTTCTTCTCCATCGCAAACAAGACTGACAATTTCATCTGAAGGATTTTTTTCTTTCCCGACAGTACCCTTGTTTAGTAACATTTCCAGAACATGTGGCCCGGGATAATAGTAGGCATAGCTATCACATCCCTTATGTTTGCATTTGGCTTTATATGTTGCCATAGCTTGTTTTTATTAATTGTTTTTGTTTGATTTTTTTACCAATGCCTGTATTTCAATATCTATAATAAACTAAAGGTAGGGCATTTAACCGGAAAAGTCAAGTATATTTATCTTTTTATGAAGAACACTTTAGCTTTTATTCTTGCTTCTAACCTGCCCGACCAAAGGCGGGCTCAAACTGATTTAAGTATGAGTTTAAGCCTGGGTCAGGAGAATATCAGTGTTCATATGATTGCTCATATCTCATGCTTACACTGATTTTTGTCGGGGTGG
>CAZDCD010000013.1:0-121165 GCA_964503885.1 uncultured Bacteroidales bacterium | reverse complement strand
TTTGTTAAGCGACTTATCTCTTCTTCAGATAATTTGTTTTCCGTTTTGTCCGGAACAGCAAGGTAATCTGATGTACCTTTCGGATCAGACTTAATCGCAAATACCGTTGATGCACCAAAAGAGAAAATCATTAAGCATACAAAAAAAATAGTCTTTTTCATTTTCTGATGATTTAAAATAGTTTATATAATTAAATATTTAAAGGTAATTGTTAACACATTTTGACTTGTTACACAATTATATAAATGAGTTACATGATTCACACATTCAGATTAAAACAGTCCTGACTTTGGTTTTAACCGGGAAGACATAACTTATAAATCCTCTGCCAATATCGAATAAGACCAGGTTAATAAAAGTGATTCATGCCCGATGGCAAACATTTAAAGGATCTTTGCCTTTAACTTTACCTGATTAAATGAATCAAGATTTAACACAATACGTATCCTGTCTTTGAACGATCCGTTGATTGATCCAATGTTTCCGGAAACCAGCAAAGGAACATAGATCTCGAAAAAGTTCCATATGCCTGCCTTCAGACCAACTTCATAGAAGAACGGTGAATTATTACTTGTGTCAGGACCGTGATCGTTCAATAAAAAGTTGACGAAGGGTTTGACCGGAATTCCGCCGGCTTTCCCTGGCAGATTGCTTGTGAAGGATAAAGAAATAAGCCAACTACTATATCCAAGACTATCGTTAACAGTTGATACCAGGCACCCTTCCGATAGGGTCATTTGCCGTGACCAAAAAGTCTTTGGAAACACACCAAAACGATTAGGATAGTATCCATTGTAAAGATATTGCTCACGACCACTCCTTCCGCTTGCAGAAAAAGCATAAAAAGAAGCATTTGAAGTATTTTTCAGCATAGTCCCTGCAAACAATCTTATATCCAACCCATTACTCTTTCCGTAATAACTAATTTTATAATTGATTTCCACCAATGTTTTTTGAAAAGTTTTATTAAATTCAAAAGAAACCAACAAGTTAAAAGGATTGATTAAACATGTCTTTTCCAGAAGATATCCAAACTGCAGATAAGAACTCATCTTTGCCTTCTCCTGAAGTTCAATCTGATAAAGGTCTGATGCTGCAATATAGTTCCCAAATACCTTCTGTCTTATAGGATTGTTCATTTTAATGGCCCTGAAATAAAGGTCTAATCCGGCTTTTGCCTTGTGATAGTTTTGATTGCCTGGTGCACCAAATTGTGTTCCTTCCAGAGTAACTGTCGCCTTCCTGATGAAATTTTCATAGGGTGTGATGTTGAATGAAAATCTCCCAAATCCAGCCAGATTATGATTCTTTATTGAATAGAAAGGCATTACAAAATACTCCAGCGGTTTAGGTATTAGAAATCCGTTATGTAATGCCATACCGAACATAAAACCGTCTTCTTCATTCCAGTTAACACCAGGAATATACATTAAAGATCGTTTGTCAGGATCTTCAATGGTAAAGTAGAACTGAGTACAGATTGGATCAGCCTTGCGGCAGATACCTGATTTTCGGATGTTATTATTAAGTCTGTATAGTTCAGGCATTACATGCATGGGATCGATTTTTATTTCAGAATAATTACCCTCCGGAATATCGATCCATCTCTGACCCTCAAAACCATCTACCCACTTCTCAAAACAGATTGAATCCCCATACATGCCCGAGATGACCAATGGCGATGCCAACTCACCAATATTTTTTACGAACAACTGCTGGTTCTCAAACCGAACCACTTTGTAGTCAATCCGTTTGGTCGTACCAAGGAAATCACTAAAAAACCAGGTCAAGTCTTTATTTGTATGGGATTCAAATATACTGTTAAGATCATCGGGTTGAGGATGTTTGAATTTCCATTTGCGATAATATTCATGCATTGTCGAATCAAAAAGGGAATCTCCCAGATAAGCCCTCAGATAATTGAAGCCTATGGCTACTTTGTCATAGATAATAATGTTGTAATTAATAAAGCTGTAATCTGTGGCTGCCAGGTTAATTGGCTGTTCGAGGTTATCTCTGGCCAGAATAAGCCATTCCAGCTCCTGCATTCGCTTCACAGGCATATTATCTATATGAAAAAACGTTGCCAGTTTCCTGTTTTTCAAATAGACCTCCCAAAGCTTCTTTTCGGGATATCTTTGGTCCATATATCGTACCTCGTAAGCACTTGTAATGCCTTCATCCATATATGGGTACCGGCGCTCATCTGTTCCAAGTGCACCGTAAAACCAGTTATGACAAACTTCATGAGCAATTGTTTCATCAAGAGAGTAAGCATCATCTACAAGACCAATCACAGTTATGCCTGGGTATTCCATCCCGATACCGGCGTTCAGGGCGCTTTGCACTGCTGTAAAACAAGTATATGGATAATCCCCAATCCATTTGGAAAAAGACCAAATAGCGCTATTCACATATTCTAAAGCATCTTTCCAGAGCTCTGCCTGCTGATTGGTAAACAATACCCATGTAGTCACTTCCCTGCCGGAGACAGGAAGCTTCACTTTCCCTTTCAATACATGGAACCGCTTATCAGCAAACCATGCGAAATCATGTATCTGATTCCCTGTATACCGTAAAGTCTTCATCTGTAGTGATGAAAGCGGAAAGTCAGCCACTCCGCAGTATAAGGACCTTTTCCAGGAAGTGTCGGAAGCAAGTTTATCAAGCATTTCTGCTTCCTGGTCATTTTGAAGATTTCCACTTGCACCCACTATATAATTAGCAGGCAGGGTAATGCTTACATCAAAACTGCCAAATTCCGAATAGAACTCGCCCTGATCCAGATAGGGCATCTGATGCCAACCGTACCTGTCGTAAACAGCGGGTTTGGGATACCATTGAGAGATTTGATATGATTCCCCAATGTGTCCAAATCGTGAAGTTACCCCCTCGGGTATTTTTACATGGAATGGAGTGGTTATGATTATGGTGTCACCTGCATTGACAGGTTTATTAAGCATAATCTGGCAAATGTCAGGTAACCCTGGCAATAAATTCCATTGAACATACTGGCCTCCTACCTTAAAGTCCAATGAATCAATATTTCCTTTCAATTCCGGATCTTTGAATAACCTTTCCTTCCCTTTCAAACTGAATAACTGTCGTGCCAATTCTGTGCTATTACCAGCATAGCCATTCGGCCACAGGTGAAAAAAAAGAAATTTCAGGGTATCGGGAGAATTATTGATGTACTCAACTGTTTCGAATGCATTTAATTCATGGCGCTTATCATTAAGCGCAACATGAATCTTATAATTTACCTCCTGCTGAAAATATTCCTGTGAAAAAGCCCCCGGAACAGGCCCGATAATCATCAAACAGATTAGCAAAAACTGCCTTATTCCATATGCGCGGAAAAGTATCCTCAAATTATTCCAAACTTGATTTGTGATTATAATTCTGAAGTAAAAACACTTATTAATAAATGGAAAAGATGTTTTACAACTAATTATATTCTATGAGAAAATGATTTGTGGTTTGATGTCACTATTAATATTTCAAACATATTGTAATACCATAATAATAGGTAGTACAATGCTTTAAATGTTTTTTTTGAGTTTTATTATTTTGTCGTTTGATTTAAAATAATAATGATTGAGGCATATTCACAACCATCAACGTCCCCTTTTCAGTTTCCAGATGCAAGTGTCAAAAAGAAAGCTGTTTCTTGCATCATATCAAAGCTATACTTTATTCTGTTCCCAAATGCAATACAGTAATCATGATCTTCTTAACCAGGCTTTTTAAGAGAATCATTGAATTTTTCTTTCAATTCATCTCCATAACCCTCACTTTTTCTTATTATCTTTTTATTGGGAATAGTTTGTTTGTAAGGATCAAAAGGTACAGCTAATAATGCTTCGGCAGTCATACCTGCTGGAATTCCTAAAAGTACTTTTCCTTAGCTTATAGCATTTTTAAAATTAGTTATTACTTATGGATAAGAATTATTGACCGGCCAATACTTTTAGATGATTCTTTTGCCCTGAATAACCCTTACTATTACTGCGATAATTGCAATAACCAGAAGAACATGTATGATGCCTCCGGCATGGTAGCCCAAAAATCCGATTGCCCATGCAATTAACAGGATTACTGCGATAACATAAAGTAAATTTCCCATGATATTAAATTTTAAATGGTTTACTGTTTAAACACTGAATTATAGGTATAACAATGTTCTTGCCCTGTGAATTCTTTTTCACTCAAGCGATTATTAATCCTAAAAATTGGTTGTTGATAATACAACTTGCTCCCCCGGATATTGAACATCGGTATTGTCTTCGGCTGTGATAAATATTTTGACTGGCTTATATGAAGATACCGTTTCCAAGGATGCTTTCCATTTTTTTGAAAAAAGAGCTGTTGTACTATTTAATTGCCCTAAATTTTCCGTTTTTCCCTGGTCAGTCTCCATCCAGACCACATAGTTGTTTTTGGATGTCTGCAGTTTTTCAACTTCGGCTAAATTTCTTATTTCTATCTGAATAACATAATTTTGGTTTTTGTCTCTTTTTACTTTGACTTTACCTTGCGCTGCCGGGACAACTGAAGAGGGTAAAAATGTTGAGTTTACAGCACATGAGTTGAATAAAAATACCATTAGCGTCATTAAAATGCCTAAAAAGCCATTTTTTATTAGTCTACCGATTCTTTTTGTTTTCATTTTGCTTTATTTTATGTTTTTGACTGTTAAATCTTTAAGTGCTAAACCCAACTCATCCATATCATGGTTGAATTCATTCTTAAAAGATGTCCATTTATCTTGTCCTTCATCCGTATAATTCTCAAGCTTCTTTTTCAAATCGCTGTTTTTTTGTTCTAATTCGGCCACAGTTTTTTCATATTTTACTTTGGTTGTCTTTTCACTTTTGGCTATTCTAGCTTTGAATTCAGCAATGATTTTCTCATTGTTGCTGATTTTTTCTTCCGAGTCCTTTTTGAATTGTTGAATAGAATCATTCAGCGCCTGGTTTAGCTCTTGTTTAGCTTCTATCACATTATCTTTTGCTTCCTGCAAATTATTCCTGGCATTTTCTGCTTTTTCAGCCGACGACTGGCAACTGGTTAGTATTGCTCCTGCCATAAATGTTGCTAAAGCGAGGATAGAAATTGTAACTTTCATTTTGTATGGTTTTTATTTTTTTGAATTTTCATTCATTAATTATAAATGTACAGTTTAACGAATGTTCCGCCAAACAGTACCTTTTTACAAAAAGCATATGATTAAAGCGACGCGATAATCTTGTGCAATTCTTCTTTTGTTTTGCCAAGCTTGATTTGAAGTTTTCCAAACATTTCATCTTTCCTGCCTTCTTCAAACATCAGGTCATCGTCTGTTAACACTGCAAATTTCTGTTTAAGCCTGCCTTTTTGTTCATTCCAGTTTCCTTTTAATTCAGACAGATTTTTCATAATTTTTTTGAATTAGGTGTGAATTAATTTTCATAACAAATGTAACCAGTTAATGACTTATAACTGTTATATAAGTTTGGAAATAAGTTACATCATTCACACATTTTACCTTGAGCAAAACATAAAAAAAAAGCCCTGCCGAGGGGGCAGAGCTTAAAACCTTAAATGTGTTATAATCGTTAAAACTAAGCTAGTTTTACATTTACCGCATTTAATCCTTTTTTTCCAGGTTCCAAATCAAAAAGTACTTCATCATTCTCTTTAATACTTTCTTTTAGTCCGGAAGAATGTACAAAATATTCCTTTGATGATTTTGCATCTTTAATGAACCCAAATCCTTTTGATTCATTATAAAATTTTACTACTCCATTATTCATAAAAAATGATTTTAAATTATTTGTGCAAGGTACGAATTTTTGTTGAGATATTGGTAAAAATATCCAACAAGATAAATATAAATAATTTTTTAAATGATTGGTCCTGTTAATTTGGCATGAATCCGGCAATCAGATACCTGATTCACATACAATTTCCTGTTTTGAACAGGAAGGTTAACAGCAAAAGATTGTCTTTTCAACATACAGGAAAATTTACTTCTGCTACAATTGGATCTCGCGCCGATCCCTTCTAAATTCATAGCCCTTAGCCGAAACTCTGGTAGTCAGACCAAACACTTTCCTGAAATGATAGCCATAAATGGCAAAGGTGATCGCATCAACAAATAAAGCCGGTCGCCTGAAAAGAGTCCATACCAGTAACATCCAGTAATCGCTCCGGCCCCTGTTAATCATCCCTATAATAAAAATAGATTTGATGAATGCCTTCATCGCCACAAAATTGATCTTTACCGGTTTTTTGAACCTTGGCTCATAATTTAGCAATAATCTTCTGATGCGTTTGTAGTATGGCTTGGTGGTATATATATTTCGAATAATCCGTTTATACCCTTCGATCAGTTCAGGGTAATTCATCCTGGGGATAAAGTTCATGGATAAGTCGGTATTGCTTCCGGTTGCGTCGTTTGTCAACCTGTTTTCAGCTTCCAGCCTTTCATAAAGCCGGGTGTTTTTCGGTGCATTCAGCAATCCCACCATAGCCGATACGATTCCGCTTTGCTGGATAAAATCGATCTGATGCTGGAAAACAGCCGGCGAATCATTATCGAAACCCACAATAAATCCTCCTGAAACCTGTAATCCCGCCTGTTGTATCTTCTTAATACTCATCAAAAGATTGCGGTTTTTATTCTGAACCTTATTGCATTCATGAAGAGAACTTTCTTCGGGAGTTTCGATACCGATAAAAACCGAATTAAATCCTGTTTCAACCATCAGCCGCATTAATTCTTCGTCATCTGCAAGATTAATTGAAGCTTCTGTATTGAATGTAAACGGGTATTTATTCCTTTGCATCCATTTTTTCATTGCCGGCAGCAAATTATTTTTGATTTCACTTTTATTCCCTATGAAATTATCGTCCACGATAAATACCGGTCCACGCCAGTTCAGGTTGTTCAATGCATCAAGTTCATCAATGATCTGCTTAATCGATTTTGTTCTGACCCTGTGACCAAAAAGAGACGTTATTTCACAAAATTCACAATTGAAGGGGCATCCTCTTGAGACCTGGATGTTCATAAACGCATACTTTTTCCCTGATAAAAGGTGGTAATCAGGTGTCGGGGTATGCGAAATATCTGAATACTTATCCGTTCTGTATACCTTTTTCGGAATGCCATTGCTTAAATCGTTCAGAAACAGGGGCAATGTAATTTCTGCTTCATTCAGGATAAAATGGTCAATCTGTGGATAGTTTTTAAATTCCCGGGTAAACAGGGGGCCACCGGCGACCATTTTAACGTCATTTTCTACACATATGTCAATAATTTTGTTGACCGATTCCTTTTGAATATACATTGCACTGATAAACACATAATCGGCCCATTGTAAGTCTTTTGTCTTTAGTGCTGTAACATTCATATCCACCAGTTTTTTCTGCCAGTCAGACGGCAGCATAGCAGATACTGTTATTAACCCTAAAGGAGGCACTGCTGCTTTTTTAGAGATAAATCGCAGGGCATGGCTGAAACTCCAGAATGAATCGGGATAGAGCGGATAAACAAATAGAATATTCATTATTTTTAATTGGTTTTATGGTAATGTGGATTTTTCACTAATATTAATCTCAACTTAAAAACAATTTTAAATTTCAAGGCTTAATTCAAATAGATGCATACTTGCATCAAGATTCTGTTTTTATCTCAATGAAGCATTATGAGGTATATTTTCCACGGCGCTTTGGTATGAAAACAGGGAGTATTGGTCGTAATACCCCGATATTGATATCGTTCAAACTCTTTTCATCGAGTTCGTTTATAAAGTCTTTGTAAAAATTATTGAACCTGTTTATGTCATCAAATGCCAGTAAAAATGTTAGTTTTTTTGTATAATGATTATTGAATTCATCAATATGGGTATATATGATTCTCATTTCAAAATTATTTTTCATACCATGTCCGAAAAGGTAAAGGCTGATAAACTTATTGAGGTTCCCTTTGGGAGTAACTACATATTTATATGCACCATAAATAGTATCCCATTCCAATGAAATAATATAATTATTTAGCGAAAAATAAGGCTCAATAAATTTATTGAAGATCTCATTAAGATAATATTTCGGAGTTTTGATCATCTGGGAAATGCATAAAACCGGAAAATAGCATCATGATATACTTATTTCCCGGAATTTATTGTATTCGTTGTGTAAAGGTCAGAAATATAAATTCCAATCTTTTTACACAATTCCGGAATAGAATTGCATAATTCACACATCTTCGAGTGCAATCCGTCTTTTTTCCTTAAGTTTCTTGAAGTGTGAAGGTGTGAGGCCGGTGATTTTTTTAAATTGGTTCGAAAGATGGGAAACACTGCTGTAATGCAATTTATCTGCTATTTCGGTCAAATTGAGTTCGTCATATACAATCAGTTCCTTGACTTTTTCAATTTTGTGGGCAATATAAAATTTCTCGATCGTGGTACCCTGAACTTCAGAGAAAATGTTTGCAAGATATGTATAGTCAAAATTCAGCTTTTCACTTAGGTAATCCGACAGATTAACTTTTATCTGATCTTCTGAATAATGCACCAGCTCTACAATACTGTTCTTAATTTTTTCAATCAGCATGCTTTTTTTATTGTCCATCAGTTCAAGTCCCGATCTTTTCAGGCTTTCATCAAACAACTTTAGTTTCTCAGGCGAAATGTTTTCCATGATTACTGCTTCACCCAATTCTACCGACACAAAATGCAACCCCAGTTTTTCCAGTTCAGACTTAACAACCATCTTACACCGGATGCAGACCATATTTTTAATATAGAGTTTCAATTTAGAGAAGTACTAAACTTGTTGCATCATATTTCCTGTGCAAAGGTAAAATAACTGATACATAATTCATAGGTTATGAAGGGATAATTCCGGTACTTTAGATTTTTACTTAAGTAACGTGAGTTCGATATAAGAATTTCAATTCAAATGTGCTATATTGTTGTTAATGAGATATAACCGCGAAGCGCCTGCCTATCGGCAGACAGGGTTAAATGTGAATAGCCACAGGTGAAACCTGTGGTTGATATGTTGCTAATTATCTGGTTGAACCCCTTTAGGGTTCTGTTTTAGAGTTTGATGTCTTACGCCGGATTTTATCCGGGGCTATTCATATTTAACCCCTCCGGGGTTTTCTCTATAAGAGCATGTTAACCAGTAAGATTTTAAATACTAATGATCATACTGTATATGCCAAATAGTTTTAATTTATCGTGAGTTCGACATAATATTAACAAGCTAAAGCCAATGATTGATCGATAATCTCCAGGTTTAGAGAAGGTTTCTTTGGTAAATAGGAATATGCTATTAATCCTGTATAAAAATATTTTTATGCCGAACTCACGTTAAGTATATTGTCTGGTTGGGTTATCGGAGGTAGATGAATTAAAGAAAAGTTGTCCTTATTCGTGTATAAAACAATGTATAAATAGCTGACCAGAAAATTTGTCCGGCAATAAGCCAGAGTATGTTTGTTTTTTTCTTCCCGTAATATTTTACAGTAAGAAATGCCCCTATGGGTATCGAGAGGATCAGCGGGCTAAGGATAACAATCCCGGATAACCCGTATTTTTTTTTGATGCTGACCAATCGCCTGTTCCTTTTTGTAAAAACAACCCGTGTTTTCTTTTTAAATTTCAGGCTTGCGGGCCAGTATCTGTTGTATGCTTTAAGAAGCATATCTGAAAAAAAAACAAAAACGAGAACGCCGATTATGCCACCGGCATTTGTATATACAAGGGTTTCAGTCGTCGACATTTTCATGGCATAAATGGCCAGCGGAAAAGTAGCGGCAAATTTCCATGAGCTAAAAAATATTATTGTCAGTTCTTTCATATGAAATTAAGCGTTAACTAATAGCAAGATTCATGCAAAATCGAAGATACTATTCGATATTTTTGCAGAAACCAACCATAAAAAGAAATTTGAAGAGTAAAAATAGTACATATCAAGATAAAAAGGCGTTTTGGATCCCGTTTGATAATGCAGCTAAAATTTATCCGGCGATCATTACCAGTGAGCTTACTGCTGTTTTCAGAATAACAGCAGTTTTATAGAATAGATATAACACTTAAAATCTGTACAGGGCGGTTAACCGGTTGGAGGATAGATTAACAAAGTATTAAAACAGGCTTCAATTGATTATTTTAGATAGAAAAATTAAATAAGACTGGTTCAATTTACCGGAAAAGGTAATAACTTTACTGTAATATTTTTTACGAAAAAAATGTATATAATTTATAGATGGTGAAAATAAAGTCAATGAATTTAGGAATAACTGCCACTTTACCAATAATTTGTTCATTTTTCCCTCATTCTAAAGGTCTTTCTTATGACCATTAGTGACTTAAATTAGATATTGAGCCTAAATAAATTTTAGAAATTTGTTAATCAATTCTTTATAGCCATTAATATTAAACAATGAGATGAATCCGTTAAATAATTCTTCCCCATTATATACTCTCAAAGAACAGCTAAAATTATTTTTTGGCATCAGCCTGGGAATATTTTTGTTTATCCTGTTTTTTCAACCTTTTGGATCTGTCCGTCCCAACATAGACGAAAAACTTTTATATACTGCAGGACTTGGAGGTATTACCTATCTTATGATGTGGATATTTCGCATCTTAATCCCTTATACATTTCATGGATTTTTACGTTTTAATAAATGGGACATCCATTCCGAAACATTGATTTATGTATTGATCTGGCTGTTTAATTCACTGGCTTTTGTTTTTTATATCCGGTATGTCGGTCCTTTGAGAATGTCGATGTACCTGATTTTTAAAATTGCACTGGTTAGCCTTGTTCCTTTGGTTATACTGATAACATCCGATACACGTAAATCCCTAAACAATTTATTGCAGGCCCTGATCGAAAAGAATAACAATCTTTCTCTTCTTTTATCTGATACAGAAGAAAAAGGCAAACCCGTGGAAGTTTTTAGTTCCGACAATAAATCTGAAATCATTAAGCTGAATATAGACGATCTAATTTTAGTAAAATCAGCCGATAATTATGTGGAGATCTTATATAAGGACGATGAGAAAATTCAACAGAAGTTGATCCGCAATACATTACGAAATATTGAAACACAGTTAAAAAAGTATTCGGAATTCATCCGTACACATCGTACATGCATAGTAAACAAAAAATTTGTGCTTGATTTTACACATGGATATGCAGGTTATAAACTAAAACTATCAGGTTATCCCGAAGAAATACCCGTTTCAAGACAGTATCTTTTACTTGTTAAAGAGGCGATTACCACTCCCTGAGGGGTGAATGCCATCTACCCCGATAAATACCATTCCTCACATTTTTTGCATGTTTATCCCGTATACCGGTCAGATGTCCCTTTTATTTTTATATAGAAAAACTTCAAAATAATTTTGTCCAGGAATATCTAAATAATGAAAATACTTTTTGTATATCCGAAATATCCACCTACTTACTGGAGCTATAAACATGCACTGAAGTTTATATCCAAAAAAGCGGCGAATCCCCCACTCGGCCTGATCACTGCTGCATCACTCACGCCTCATGAATGGGAAAAAAGACTGATTGACCTGAATGTTTCGAAGCTTACTGATAAGGAAATTGCATGGGCTGATTATGTGTTTATCAGTGCCATGTCGGTACAGATAACGTCTGCAAATGAAGTCATAAAAAGATGCAAATCGCTGAACACAAAAATTGTTGCAGGGGGTCCATTATTTACCGTCGATTTTGAAAATTTCAGCGATATCGATCACCTGATCCTCGATGAAGCAGAAATTACATTACCCCGCTTTCTCGATGACCTGGAAAGAGGACGGCCTCAAAGGATTTACCAATCTGAAGAATTTGCAGATATGACCAGCACCCCTCTGCCCGATTACTCCCTGATCGACGTTTCGAAATACGGAACCCTGAGCATACAGTTTTCAAGAGGATGCCCCTTCAATTGTGAATTTTGCGACATCACCGCACTTTTTGGCCACAAGGTCAGGCTGAAGACCAGCCGTCAGATCCTGATGGAACTCGATAACATAAAGAAAACAGGCTGGGACGGACCGGTATTTTTTGTGGATGATAATTTTATCGGCAATAAAAATATCTTAAAGAAAGAACTTCTGCCTGCGCTCATCAATTGGATGGAGAAAAACAAATTTCCGTTCACTTTTCTTACCGAAACATCCATCAATCTTGCAGACGATCCCGAACTCATGAAATTGATGGTGGAAGCAGGATTCTACAGGGTATTTGTAGGTATTGAAACACCTGAAGAAGCCAGTCTTGCCGAATGCAACAAGACCCAGAATGAAAGGCGGGATATGGTTGACAGTGTAAAAACCATCCAACTGGCCGGAATGGAGGTTATGGCCGGATTTATAGTGGGTTTCGATAATGATTCGCCGGCTGTTTTCCAGCATCAGATCGATTTTATCCAGCAAAGCGGAATCGTATCGGCTATGGTGGGATTGCTGAATGCACCAAAAAAAACATTGCTCTATAAACGGCTGATGAAAGAAGGTCGTATCACCAACGAATGGAGCGGAGACAATACCAACTATTCGCTGAATTTTATACCAAAAATGAATAAGCAGGACCTTCTTAACGGCTATCAGAAAATCATACAGGGCATCTATTCGAGTAAGGCGTATTACAACCGTGTAATATCATTCCTCAGGCATTATAACCCGCCATTAAAAACCATAAGAAAGATTTCTTTTAAAGATCTTATCACTCTGACCAAATCTATTTTTATCATCGGCATCTTCAATAAAAGCCGGATCTATTACTGGAAACTTTTTTTCTGGAGTCTTCTGAAAAAACCCGAATTGTTTCCTCTTGCAATAACCTACAGCATTTACGGATACCATTACAGAAAAGTCTTCAAGGGGATATCAAACTAAGGTTATGTATTAAGACGATGTAAATAAGGATTATATAACATGATAAACAATATAGAAACAATAAAATTTTCACCAAAAACAAGACCTGAATTTATTGATACATTGCGGGAAAGAGTAAACAGTTATTTCAGAGTGAACCGGATCTCCAAATATGGAAATAAAAACATGGTGCTGAAAACAGTCTTTATGTTTTCACTGTTCATCATTCCCTATTCGATGATGATAACAGGTGTATTTTCCGGGAGCATTCTTTTTCTGCTGCTTTGGATCATAATGGGATTAGGCATGGCGGGCATCGGACTTTCTGTAATGCACGACGCCAATCATGGTTCCTATTCAGGAAACCGCAGGGTCAACAAACTTCTGGGATATACATTGAATATGCTGGGGGGAAATTCCTATTTATGGAAGATCCAACATAATTATCTCCATCATGCCTATACAAACATCGAAAATGCCGATGATGATATTCATGTTCCCCATTTCCTCAGGTTTTCGCCTCATTCGGAAAAACACGCTATTCAACGTTTTCAGCATATTTATGTCTGGTTCTTTTATGCAATTTCAACCCTGTTATGGGTCACATCAAAGAATATCCTGCAATTTTTCAGGTACAGAAAGAAAAATCTTATCAAAAAAAATAAGGAATTTTCCATGGAATTCGCAAAGGAAATAATCTGGAAAGCCCTCTACTATTTCGTTTTCATTGCACTCCCTGTAATTTTATTGCCTGTGCCCGTCTGGTTAATAGTGGTTTCCTTTATGATTATGCATTCGATCATGGGTCTCTCACTAAGTGCTATCTTTCAACCTGCACATATTATGCCGTCTTCAGAATATCCATTGCCTGACAATAAAGGGAATATGGAAAACAATTGGGCCATTCATCAGGTATTGACAACTTCTGATTATGCTCCAAAAAGCAGGATTTTTTCATGGCTGATCGGTGGACTGAATTTCCAGATTGAACACCACCTGTTTCCCAATATCTGTCATGTTCATTATTATACAGTATCAAAATTCGTCAAACAGACTTCAGCAGAATTTGGCTTACCCTATCATGTACAACCTACTTTTTTTCATGCCATACGGAATCATATAAAAATGCTTAAGCGCCTCGGTAATCATGAGCTGAATAATGAAATTCCCCTGGTGAATACTGATAATTATTTAATACCCAAGCAAGAAACAGTTCATTCATTAATGAATTAAGAGGAAATTATACCATAAAAATAAACATAAAAATTGTCAAAAATGAAAATTATGTTGATATCACCCGCAGTAAACGCATCCAAAAGAACCAACAAAGGGCTCAGAATGCCACAGCTTGCTTTATACATCCTGGAGGGTATAACACCGGCTGAACATGAGGTTAAACTGGTGGAGGAAGAAGCAGAGATATTGAATTTTGATGAAGAATGTGACCTGGTGGGGATAAGTTGTATGACAGCCAATGCCCCAAGATCGTACGAAATTGCCCGCGAATTCAAAAGAAGAGGAAAAACCGTGGTCCTTGGAGGCGTTCATCCGACAATCCTGCCTGAAGAAGCTTTGCAGCATGCAGATTCAGTGGTTATCGGTGAAGCCGAGGGAATATGGGAGACCCTCCTATTCGACTTTCAGTATGGCACGTTAAAGAAGCGATATCACAACCCGGAACCTGACCTCAGCAAGTATGTTCCCAAAAATTTCAGCAGGATTATACAAAAAAGGTTGTTTAATATCATTCCGATAATGACAACGCGGGGATGTCCGTATGACTGTGATTTTTGCTGTGTAACCGATCTTTTCGGTAAAAAGATACGCCACCTGCCGGTTGAAAATGTGGTACGCGACATTACTGAATCCGGAGCAAAAAACTTCATGTTCCTTGATGACAACATCATCGGACATCCTAGATATGCCAAGGAATTGTTCAGGGCAATCAAACCGCTGAAAATAAAATGGGTAGGACAGGCATCCATATCGTTTGTAAAAGATACGGAATTGATGCAGCTTGCTTGTGAAAGTGGCTGCAGAGCGTTATTCATTGGTTTGGAAAGCGTTTCGGAAAGCCAGCTGAAAACCATGCATAAATCAATAAAAGAAGTCAGCCAACTGGAAAGCGCTCTCAAAAAGATCCATAAAATGGGGATACTCATTCATGCTTCAATGATCTTTGGTTTTGACAACGATACCCAAAGTACATTTGCGGAAACGCTCAGATTCCTTGTAAAAAACAAGATAGGTACCGTATCATTTAATGTATTAACCCCTTACCCCGGAACCAAGACCTTTGCAGACCTTGAAAAAGAGGAAAGGATACTCACAACCGACTGGCAATTTTACGATCACAATACCGTGGTATTTGAACCAAAAAAAATGTCTCCTTACGAACTTCAGATTGGAAAAACACAAACACGTCAGAAATTCTACAGTATATCATGTATTTTCAGAAGATTCTGGGGAAATTTAAACAATCCCCTCCTATACCTGGCCATGAATTACGGCCATATGAAACAAAGTAAAGTAGAACAAAGAAGAATTCCGGTTCTGAAATCCAGCCTGACATATTTAAGTCAACATGCAATCGCGCCCCTTGTTTTAGAACCAGAAACCGTCTCCTAAAAGGCAATACCTTCCCTCCTGAAAACTTTTGCACCGGCCGTATTTGCCGGGCCGGTTGGTAATGCCGGACATCCTTCATATGAAATATATTACCCGCTGCAAGCAGATGGTGTATCAATAAGATATCTTTTAATGTTCGATGCAAGCATCGGAGAATCGAGTATATGAGCTCACCGAAGGCAATTATACTCATTTATCCCGATATGCTATGCTATCGGGATTTCTACCTGCCGGCAGTGTAATACTTCATAATTTTGGTAACAAATTAACAATATTTTTTTACTCTTCAAGGCATTACTATCCGGTATTGGATTTGACTTCTATCAGGCCGCTTTCTTTCACTCCCATTATGGTATGTTATTTGCATAACAAAGAGAAAAATGATGCAACCTTTTCAAAAATATTAAGTCTTATTATACAGCAACCATACCTAAAACTGAACCAATGCATACATTAAACTTTCCTGTTAAACTGAATTTTTCAGAATGCTTTAAAACATTCGTCAGCCGGATGCCGAAGGTACCGGCAGGTAATGGATCAGCCGGTCAAATCAGTAGGTTTCTTATGCCCAGAATTTTAGGTTCGACAGGGATTTTTGAAAATCCGTCGATGCCTAAAGCCCCCCTGACCAGTCGAGACAAGGGTATCAGCTATCAACATGGAAAATATGCACTGATCACGGGAGCAACCAGCGGTATTGGTAAAGCGTTTGCGTTTGAATTTGCAAGGGAAGGGTACAACCTGATTATCACGGGCAGAAGAAACGCTGAGATCAACAGGTTTGCTGCGGAACTGAGAATTAAATACCGGATTCGGGTTGATGTATTCATAGGCGACCTTGCCGTTAAAAAAGATATGAACGGGTTGCTTGATCTTGCAGAGAATAAGAAACCCATCGAAATACTTGTTAACAATGCGGGTTTCGGACTGGCAGAAAAATTTAGTACCGACCGGGTGAATAATCAGCTTAAAATGTTGGATGTACACGTCACCGCCCCTCTCAGGCTTATTCATAAAGTTGCTCCCCAGATGATCAGCCGGAAATCGGGAACTATCATCAATGTAACTTCAATGGCTGCCTTTATCCCTACCTCTGATAATGCGATGTATTCGGGTACCAAATCGTTTCTCACCAGTTTTACCGAATCGCTTTTCCTGGAGCTGCATCAGTATGGAATCAGGGTTCAATGCCTCTGCCCGGGATTTACGCAGACCAATTTTCACGCTAAGCTGGACAAGTCAAAACTGGCGGTTCCTGTGCCCTGGTTAAAATGGATGGAACCATCGGAAGTGGTTAATTATTCACTTCTGGGTCTTAAAAGGGATGAAATTATTTGTATACCGGGATCATCAAACAGGGCAATACTGGGATTACTATCTTTTATGCCCCGCAGACTCTATTATTACCTGATGAACAGAGCTTACAATTAATTTCAGACCTGTTCAGGATGCCTCACTTTGTTTAAATAATTGTTGCGAAAAATGTCATGATGCCCGCAGTCCTATGGTATTCAATGTCTGCGAATCAGATCCTGATCCCATGATCTTTAAATCGCGATTCGATAAATCAGTTGTAAGCAGGGACATTAAATATTCGGTATTGTACCTGTACTTCATCAGGTAATTTGCATGGCGTATTTCCCGGGTAATATCTCGTAAATCATCCGGTTTACCGATGGATTTTCCAACGAGCCTTTCTGTCCTGTCCATATAAAACGTGCCCGTCATATGCAGGTTTTCGAGGAAAGTATCTGTTTGTCCGTGTGTCAATATTCGCAAATAATTGTGTACCACCATCAGTTTTTTTACTTCTTCGGTATATTCACCTGTTGATTTAAGCAGAAAAATCAACCTTTCGAAATTTTTCAATGTGTATTTCGGATGTACAGGTTTTTTTGTATCTTTTGTGATCCGTGTGAAAATGAGGCCCCTTATTCCGTCAATAATGGATCTCAGCCCTGGAAATTTCATTCTTGCGGCACTCAATACAGACATAATACCGAACATGATCTTAGGTGTGCGGAGGGCAGGGGCAATATAAATATGCCAGGAAAACCCGGCCATTACCAAATCCATGAAAACGGTTTCGATACTTTTATACGGTGTAACCTCCATTTTCTCAGTCCATATAACAAACGGCACGGCATACTTTATGATAAAGGGTTCTGAAACCTTTAAAAACGAATCGGTAAAACCGGGGATTTCAGGGTAAAGATTTCTATCGTTGCATTGTGCTGAAGCATAAAGCCTGTTTGTTGTTGTGTTTAAACTCATTTTCTTTCTTATTACAGGCATAAAAATAATGCTTGGAATGCCTGGATGAAATACTTAACCGATAGGAACAAAAATTATGCCAGTAATTGGGTCCTCGTTCTATACGAGCGCATTTCCTAATTTATACCCTATCCATACTGACGGTTCGTTTTCGGCATTTCTGTAAATTAACGCATCCCAAAATGCCGCGTCGGAATAAACCCGGAATACCACCTGGCCGCCCTATTAAAACTCATTGTAATCGTCTGATATCCTGCGAAATCATTTATTTCCAGGAAATTCAACCTGCGTTCATAATTAAGGCTGCTGAATGTGTTTTTGGGATCGTTTAATCCGGATGCCGATCCGACAAACCTTATTCATAATACTAACCATGCACCGCATGAAAACCTGCACCTGATCATTGAAGAATTTAATTTTAATTCATAAATTAACACAGAGGCCGGATAAACAAATTCAGGGTTGATATTGTTTGACAAAATACCAGCTAATCTTTTATACGGAAAATACAAATCATTAAAACGTAAACTCATGAAAAAATCTACTTTTCTTGACTTAGCAAGGGTAAAGCATGTATTTACCATATTGCTTTTAACGGTAACGGGTACTGTATTTGCCCAGTTTCCGGCATTTCCCCCAAGTGATGTAACCCGCACACAAGACAGGGATCAAATGGCATGGCAATTGGGAATAACTTTCCCTGAATTACCCCCTAAACTGGAAGACCCGAATGCGCCTGCCGGTGCATACCCGAGAGATGCCAACAATCCGGAAGGAGACTGGACTGATTCTCTGGGCACAGGGAATACGATCACACGAACCTCCTGGGGTTTATGGAATAATTACAGTGACAGATGGTATGGTTTTCACCCAGGCCCTGATTCGGCCCGGCTTGGTGATTATCCACCTATAGATCTGCTCAAAATGAGAGATAGTGCATATGTAATCTCAACTGTTGACGATTGGTGGAATTTACGCCGCCCGGAAATTCTAAAAGATGTGCAGGAACAGATGTGGGGAGTAATTCCTGATGATACTATTTTGCCGGCAGTAACATGGTCGGTTGTAACAACTACAGGAGGAAGCGGTGCTGCAGCCTATATTCAAAAAGTTATAACAGGCACCATTGACATTTCAAGATACCCTTCTGTACGGGATGTGCCCACAATTTCAGCAACGCTCAGAGTGCCTGCAAATGCTGCAGGCCCTGTTCCGGTTATGATTGTGTTTTGGAGTGGTATTGATACCTACTGGAACTATGCTTATCCGCAAGGATGGGGAGCATGTGCATTCAATAATGAAGCACTTCAGCCTGATAATGGTTCAGGCCTTTCCAGCTACCTTATAGGATTGTGCAATAAAGGCAACTGGAGAACCCCTGAGCAATGGGGTACTCTTGCAGCATGGAGCTGGGGAGTAAGCAAACTTATAGATTATTTTGAAACGGACCCTGATATAGATGCAACAAAAATAGGCATTACAGGGCATTCAAGATACGGTAAAGCAACGCTTGTGGCAATGGCTTACGAACCAAGATTGTTTATTGCATTTCCAAGTGATGCCGGA
Source organism: uncultured Bacteroidales bacterium (assembly GCA_964503885.1). Taxonomy (GTDB): domain Bacteria; phylum Bacteroidota; class Bacteroidia; order Bacteroidales; family UBA10428; genus CAZDCD01. The sequence continues at coordinate 101,801 of CAZDCD010000013.1, read as the reverse complement.
AGCCTTGGTACAAAAATGAACAGAAGACATTATGGACAAAATCTTGAAAATTCTGTTTGGGATCAGGAATATCATTGGATGGCTGGTAATTTTATGAAATGGGGTGGAGAAAAAATTCCGGGTCAATATATGCCTCGTAAAATCGAAGATTGTCCGGTGGATGCCCACTCTCTTCTTTCGCTTTGTGCACCCCGACCGGTTTTTATAAATGGTGGGACACAGAGTACCTGGACAGATCCTTACGGAATGTATCTGACCACTGTTGGGGCAACACCGGTCTATGAATTACTCGGAGTTGACGGAATCATTATGAATGATCCCAAACCAGTAGTCGATAAAGGATATATCGAAGGGACCCTTGCTTACAGATATCACGAAGGAGGCCATACAGATGCACCTGACTGGCCCGCATTCTGGCAATTTGCCTCCAAATACGTAAAAAATTCAACACTCTTCTATTCCCCTACTACTATTATCCTGAGTGACACGACTAACAGTACAGCCAAGTTTGTGATCACCTCAGACACCACATGGAGCCTCGCAAGTTCCGAAGCCTGGGTCACTCCGGATAAGACATCTGGAACACATAACGATACCATTACGATAATCGCAGAAGCCAATCCTGATGCATCTGCACGCCGGGATACTATTATGATAACAGCTCCCGGTTTAAAGACAATGTATCTGTTTATCAACCAGAAAACTTCCGCTCCGGGTGTTATTTCCGTTTCTGTTGATACGCTTGAGGTTGAAGCTACTGTAAACAGCCATGTGGTAAATGTAACTTCGAATAACGTATGGAGTGTTACCAATTTGGGATCCTGGATCACAGCTCAGCCTGCAAGTTCTGTTAATAACGACAGTACAACCTTATCCATTTCAGCCAATACAGTTGTAACAACTCGTATGCAAGATGTTATTTTTGCTGTCAATGATTCGGTTCGTGACACGCTGGTTGTAAAACAGGCACCGGGCAATCCGACATTAACCATCTGGACTGACTTTTTTGTTGTCGGAAACACGAAAAGCATAGCGGCTGTCGATGGAAGTACTGCAATAATCTATGCAATCACGAACGATCCGAATGCAACATTTGGTAGTTCAGAAAGTTGGTTGACGGTTACTAACGAACCGTATAATTCTCAATTTCAATTTTTCACCGTAAACCTTACGGCATCCGGCAATCCATTAATTACTACCCGACAGGCACAGGTTTCCATTAATGTTTTGGGACTCGCTCCCGGTATTGTCACTGTAACGCAGGCTGCGGGTGATACAACGCTGTCGGTATCCGATGAAACGCTTGACATTGCCGCCGATGCTAATAGTACGGTAACATTTGATGTATTTTCAAATTCCCCGTGGATCATTGAAAGCTCAGAAACATGGCTGACGGCGGATCCCGCATCGGGCTCGGATAGCATGACTGTGACGCTAACAGCTGAGAAAAATCCGACATCATCGGAACGCATGGCTACTGTGACAGTTACCGCTGATAATGTCGATCCGCAACCCATCGAGGTAACCCAGGCCGCAGGTGAACCGACATCCATTGACAAAAACAGCCTTGAAAATTCCATATCTGTTTATCTGGCAAACGATATGTTAAACATCATCTTTGATAAAAACATATCCGAAAGCACAGTCAGTCTGGTTGACCTTTCAGGAAGACAGGTTAAGCATTGGAATATAAGCGGAGTTGGTCATTTTACCTTACCGGTTAACGATATTGCAAAAGGGTCGTATGTTGTTACGATCAGTACCGATAAAGGTACTATTACCAAAGAGGTTGTAAGATAGGATTGTGAATTCTTAAGAATTTTTTAATACGTGCGCTTGATTCGGAGATGAATCAAGCGCGCTTTTTTTGACCTCAATTCAAATCAGGTAATTTTCACCAAGCTCTTCTTTTCAATATCCAGGCAATAAAGAACCACGGCATATAGCTAATAGCGTATAGGCCAGCACGAAAATATTAAATATTGTACAATGAAGAGCAAAGGAAATTTAATTTATTACGTTAACTTAAACCTCCGAAAAAGTATGAGAAATTATACAATTGAATCCATTAACAGATATTGTTGTCCGTAATTTCAGGAAGGGTGACCGGAAAGCCTTGCAGCATATTTTCTCGGTATTGTATCCCGCCCTGTGCTATTTTGCAGAAAAATACCTGAACAACCCGGGTGATGCAGAGGATGTCGCACAGGAAGCCTTCATTGAATTGTGGAATCAGCACGGGAAATTTGAGTCATTAAACCATGTGAAAACCTTTTTATATGTCACTGCAAAAAACAAATGCCTGAATATACTTAAACATAATCTTATTAAAGAAAAATATGCATACGATCAGGCACCGGACATTTCTGAGGTCATGGTTTTCGAAGATCATCTTATCCGGGCTGAGACGATCGCAAACATTCGGTTTGCCGTGGACAATCTGCCGGAAAAGCAAAAAAAAATTACCCTCTTTTCCATCCAGGGGTTGACAAATCGTGAAATCGCAGATGAGCTCAATATTTCGCTGAATACGGTTAAGCTACAGAAAAAGATTGCCTATAGGAAGCTCAGGGATATTTTAGGTTTGGCGGTTTTAATCTTCCTGAAATAATAACAGCGATCTTAGCATTCCGGCTCAGCTTTTTTTTGAATTAAACTTTGCTCTTTTTTGTTACTTCTTGATTATTCCCGGTGATCAGACCATCCGGCAGAAATACCAGAGTTTATAAAAGTTCTGAAAAATGTCTTGTAATACACCCTGTTTTCAGTTTCAATTGTATTATTATAGAACTACAAAATTCTTTCGTATGGAAAACCGGGATCGCGATTTTGAGATCGCCAGAATAATAGCAAAAGAAAAAATCACCGGACTAACCGATGATGAAACCAAAATTTTAACCACCTGGCTAGATAGTGAAGAAGCACATAAACGAATTTACCGGAGTCTTTCCGATCCTGAACATCTGGGAGAAGATATAATCCGATTCAATGCTTACGATTCCCGGCAGGCCTTCAGAAAAATCAGAACCCGACATGCCAAAACAACCAAAATTCATCTTCTGCGCCGCATACCGGCGGCATATAAGATCGCAGCATCAATCGCCGTAATTCTTACCGCAGCTTATATCATATTTACAGCAATCAATACACGATACCCAGGTACCATAAACAGTAATAATATACAACCCGGTACTCACAAAGCGTTGCTGATCACCTCCGATAACCGGCAGATTGAACTCGGGAGAACAACCCGTAAATCCATTATCCGTCAACACCATACAACCATCGTTGATACCAGTTCAACATTAATATTTCGGCCGGACAGCGTAAATGCTTCAGCTATAGAAGAATATCCGGCTGAGTTCAACACGCTAATTGTCCCCGCAGGGGGAGAGTATTCGCTTGTATTACCGGATGGTTCGAAGGTGAAACTAAATTCATTGTCAACGCTTAAATTCCCCGTAGTATTTGCGATGCATTCACGTGTAGTTGAACTCACGGGCGAAGGCTATTTCGAAGTGGCAAAATCAGGCAATACACCGTTTGCGGTTAAGATGAACGGCCTTAAAACTACCGTTTACGGAACGTCATTCAATATTTCGGCATATCCTGATGATGGTTTTATTAAAACAACCCTTGTTTCGGGCAGTATCGGTATTGAAATGCTGCACGATAAGTCAACCACAGAATTGAAGCTGGAGCCGGGACAGCAGGCCAGCTTCGACAAAAAGTCGAATCAGATGGTGACAAAGAAAGTGAATACCAGGCTGTTTACGTCATGGACACAGGGATTATTCATCTTCGAGAATGAACCGCTTGAATCAATCCTGCATAAACTATCGCGGTGGTATGATTTTGAAGTCGAGTTTAAAGACGACGCATTGCGGTCAGAACCTTTTACAGGCGATCTGAAACGCTACGACACTATTTCAAAAATCATCGATATGATATCCATAGCCAGTACTATAAAATTTAAGATCGTAGGGAAAAAAATAATCGTGTTTTCAGAAAAATAAGAAAAGGGGAATGCGGCAACATTCCCCATAAAATCAATAAATACATTTATCAATCTTTAATCACTTAAAAGTATGAAAATAAATCAAAAAAATTGCGGGAAAACGGTGAAAACAAATCAAAATATACTGATTTCCTTTGTGGTTAAGCGGCTGTTGTTTACACTACTGATATTTTTCACCTTAAACTCAAATGCACAGGAAAACCGGATTACCCTCACTATGGAAAATGTGAGCCTGGGTGATATCCTGCAGGAAATAAAAAAGCAAAGCGGGAAAAATATTTTATACAACAATACCAAAGTTGATATATACCAACATGAATCATTGAAAATTAAAAATGCAACATTGGATGATGTACTGAAGGAATGCCTGAATAACAAAGATTTGCAGTATCGTATAATGGATGATGTAATAGTTATTGAACCAGAGTCTCATAAGGAGAACAAGTCAAGATCCGTTGACGATCAGGATCAAACAATTAAAGGTACGGTTGTTGATGCAGACATTCATATTCCACTTACCGGTGCAAATATAATCCTTCTCAATACTGACCCGTTGATGGGAACGGTAAGTGATGCAAACGGATATTTCAGGCTGGAACACGTACCTTTAGGAAGGTATGATATGGAAATAAGCTTTATCGGATACAAATCGTATATCGCCAGAGAGGTTCTGGTAAGCAGTGGCAGAGAGACTGTATTGAACATAGCCCTTTCCGGATCATCTACACATCTTGAGGAGATAAGGGTTAAAGCCGGATCAAACAAGGAAGAGCCCATAAATTCAATGGCAACGCTTAGTGCGAAGCAAATAAGCATGGAAGAGGCCAATCGCTATGCAGGAGGTATCGATGATCCTGCCCGGCTGGTAACTGCAGCTGTGGGAGCAACATTTGCCAATGTGCGCAGCAATGGCATAGTCATCAGGGGAAATGCGCCTAAAGGATTGCTTTGGCGTATGGAAGGTATACAAATACCTAATCCCAGTCATTTCGCCGATTTTATTTCACTCGGAGGTGGCGCATTAACTGCATTGAGCAGCCAGACAATGGCAAATTCCGATTTTTACACCGGAGCGTTCCCCGCCGAATTCGGAAATGCCTTATCAGGTGTTTTCGACATAAATTTAAGATCAGGTAATACCGAAAAAAGGGAACATACTTTTCAGGCCGGAATAATTGGCATTGACTTTGCATCGGAAGGGCCTTTTATTAAAGGTAACCGTTCGTCGTACCTGTTCAATTACCGGTATTCCACACTTGGTTTACTCGCACCAATATTGCCGAAGGAGATGGGAGTGATATCCTACCAGGATCTCTCGTTCAAATTAAATTTCCCGGCCCGGAAGCTCGGGGTGTTTTCGTTATGGGGGATCGGATCGTTCGATAAACAATTGCATAACGCCGAAAAAGACTCACTCAAATGGAAGAGCAGTGATGACAGAAAGGAATATCTGGCAAGATTCACTATGGGTGCGGTGGGTGTCAGTCATAAAGTAATACTTGGTGAAAAAACCTATTTGCATACCGGTTTTGCCACAACAGGAAATGGATTTGCCTGGACTCAAAAAAGATACAACAATGAATTGATGCTTGAGCCTAAAACTGACTTTAAAGACAATAAATGGAAATACACCCTCACAAGTGAGATCAGCCATAAATTCGGTGCAGCGCATACAAACAAAACAGGTCTTATTTTCGATCGTCTTAATTACGATATTGTCACTAAAGAGGCTTATGAATACGGAGAACCCTTGCAAACCTATGTATCGGGCAAGGGATCCGGTGAACTGGTACAATTCTATTCCCAATCCAAAATCAGCATTTCAAAAAATGTACAGGTTAATGCAGGCATCCACTCACAGTATTTTACGTTGAATAACAGAAAAACCATAGAACCACGCATTGGTGTGCATTGGAATGTTTCACCGGTTAATACCGTATCAGTTGCATACGGCTTGCATAGCCAGCTTGAAAACTTAAATCTCTACTTTGTTCAACAACAGCAAGGGGCAGAGGTAATCAATCCAAATAAAGATCTTGACTTTGCCAAAGCACATCATGTTGTTTTAGGCTACTACCATAAATTTTCCGAAAACCTCGTATTCAGGATGGAGCCATACTTTCAGAAACTTTTTAATATACCAGTTGTCCCGCATAGTTATTTTTCCACTATAAATATTGACAATATATGGAGTTTCAACGATTCGCTCATAAATACCGGCACCGGAAAAAATTACGGGATTGACATCTCCCTGGAAAGATTCCTCAATAAAGGATTCTACTACCTGATCAGCGGATCGTTGTTTGGATCAAAATACAAAGGGGGCGACGGAATCGAAAGAAATACACGATACAACCGAAATTATGTATTGAATCTGCTGGGCGGGAAGGAATGGATGACTGGAAAATCGGGTAAAAATCTCTTCAGCGCAAACATCCGCTTCAGCTACCTGGGAGGAGAAAGGGTTACCCCCGTTTACCTTCAGGGTGATGAAGTTATTGAAGAGAGCACAAAAGCATATAGTGTAAAGCTTCCAGACGCACCTATTCTTTCGTTTGCATTCTCATACAGGATCAATAAACCGGCGTATTCAGGTGTCTGGTCGTTGCAGATCGTAAATGCCCTTGCGCATAAAGAATTCCAGGAGTACAGGTACGATGCTGAAACCGACAGGATAGTTGAATCCAAAGACCTGATCATTATTCCGAATATCGCATATAAAATCGAATTTTAGTTCCGGATCATGCAATATTAGCGGAAAAGAGCGAACACCTATTCAGGAAATACCAATTTCCTGCGAACCGGCTTTCCTTCCTTTTTTATCGACGGCCACAACCTTATAGGCCGTTTTTCCGTCTGTTGTTCCAGTGGTATCGGTATATGCAAACGGTTTTTTGGTAGTTTGTGGTACATGGCTGACCTCCCCGGCCTTGCTTTCGTTTTTCCAAAGTTCGTAATGGTCAATCGGACTGTCTCCTGCAAATGCCGTATCCCAGGTCACCAACACCAACCCGTCACCGGCTTTCTGCGCTTTTACATTCCTGGGTGCGGAAAGGCCGCCTTCGGCAATCTGGAAATAATTGGTCTTACCGTCTTTAACCTTGTTGGCCATCTGTTCAATAGCTTTCCGCTCCGATTCATCCAAGCCGTCGGGCGCAATTTGGGCCGCCATAATATTTTGTGTGAGCTGGCACTCTGAGGAATTATCCGAGATTTGCCCAATCCCGATTATTGCCGTGCTGATACCGGGTGTGGTCAGTGAATATTCAATCAGGGGCCTAAACGGCAACTCTTTACTTCCTATCGTTCTCACCACATCAGACGGCTGGTGTGACCAGGTAGCCGGTTTGGTATACATGGCGCCGTCGGCAAAAACTTTCATGGCAATTATGCCCATATTTTTTGCGGAAGCTACCGGGATTACATTGTGCTGCATATTGAAATTCAGCTTGTCATTTGCATTTATCGCCACCAACATGCCTTCAAGCAGATTGTCCTTATCGCGCTGGATCATATCCATCATTACCCCGGTATCATAATGACCTGAAAAGCCTATGTGCCTGATCATCTTTTCTTCTTTCGGATTCAATCCAGTTAGGTTTGTACCGTCCCTGTAATCTCGCAAAGCAGCCAATGCACCGATCTGTGCCGCTCCAGCATCGGTATTGTAAAGACCCTCATACACCGCATTGACATCGGCATTGCTTGAGAGGCTGTGGATCAGTACCATGTTGAGATAAGCACCTTCGGGATAAGCTCCTTCTCCGTCGCCAAAGATCTGTGAAAGGGTGCGTTTCACATCATCGATGGTGTGCGAACCTTCCGGACCGTTTGTCCAGTTGTTGATGCCTTCCGCATTCAGGTCGCCTTTTGCAATGCGGATATGCGTTTTGGAGGTCAGAAAAATAGATTTACGAAGGTTTTCATTGTATCCGCTGATTCCGGGTATCAGTCCCAACTGCCGGAATGCCTTGCCATAATTAAGCTGGCTCGGGCCATAAAGATTGGAGGTATCGTAATAATTCACTCCTTTGCTGAACGCTTTCAGTATAATAGCCACAGGATCAACATCTTCCTGAGTCCATTGTATGGAAGCCTGTCCGCCCAGGCCGAATGTGGTGACTTCGTGATTCAGCCTACCGAAACTTCTTTTCATTAACCCGGGGGCAGGTATATGTGCTGCAACAGAAGGAAGTATGGTAAGGCCTGCAACGGCAGCCGAGGAAGTCTTGACAAATTCCCGGCGGCTGAGTGGAATGTTTTTTTTAGATTTCATAGTAGGTGGTTTTATGCATATAAAATTACAACAATGATTGAAACCAATCAACAATCTGATGAATTTTAAAAGAGGGATGACTGTAAATACCTATTTGAGAACATAGTCAGAAGGTCAAGGCTGAAAGCTTGAAAATCATATCCAGGACTTACATTAAATATACCGTTTGAATTAAAGCAGGTCAATTCCTTTCCAGCTTTTTCATTTCTTACAGCATATCCCGGGGTATCTCATCTGATTTGAGGAAAGGCGCCACAGCTCTTTTATAAATGCCCTGGACCCAGGCTATGGCCATACCATAATTGCTAACAGCTACCCCTGCATCGATAGCCGGCTTTAACCGGTTAATAAGCTGTTTCCGGGTGATCATACAGCCTCCGCACTGAATAACCAAGGCATAATCTGTTACCGGCCGCTCAAGATTATTCAGGCCGCTTACGGTATCGAACTCCAGCTTTTTACCTGTAAAATTGCTGATCCAGCGCGGTATTTTCACCCGTCCGATATCATCGCAGGAAACCTGGTGGGTGCACGATTCAAGCATCAGGACGCGGTCGCCGTTTTTCAGTTCCGATATTTTTGGTGTACCTTCCAGGTATTTCCCGAACGTTCCCTTATGACTTGCAAGCAATATGCTGAAACCCGTAAGGGGAATATCCGGCGGGATGGAAGCAGCAGTCTTTAAAAACACCGAGCTGTCGGTAACGACCAACCTGGGCTTGATTCCTGTTTTTTTTAAAAACACGTCCACTTCACGTTCCTTCAGCACAATGGCTATGCAGTCGTTATCGAGGATATCCCGGATGGCTTGTACCTGGGGCAATATCATCCTGCCCTCGGGTGCTTCGATATCAACCGGCGTGATGAGCAAAACAATGTCACCATAGGAAACAAGATCACCCAGTAAAGAACTTCTTGTATATGCAGTAGCCGGCATTGATTCGGAGATCAGTTCAATAAGCCTGTCAAGATTACCGGGATGCAAGGCATTAAAAGCTATTACCCTGCAATCATATTCCTTTTCAATGCGATTTCTGAATGATTCGTCGAGAGAATGAAGATCGTTCTTATTGTGCACAAGCATCACAGGTACACCATGTTCATAGAACTGTTCCAGCAGATCGGTTTCATACCCGTCTATGCGGTTATTGTTCACCACCAGAAGTGCAAGATCAATTGTTTTTATTACCTGAAGGGTTTTTCTCACACGCATTTCACCCAGGTCACCTGAGTCATCAATACCTGCAGTATCTACAAGAATAACGGGACCGATGCCCCTGATCTCCATAGATTTTTTCACAGGATCGGTGGTGGTACCGGGTGTTTCCGAGACAATGGCGATCTCCTGCCCGGTAATCGCATTAATGAGAGCGCTCTTCCCGTAATTTCTTCTTCCGAAAATACCGATATGGGGCTTATTTTCTCTTCCTTTCATGAATTTCGCATCTTATGTCCAACAGTCGGGTTGTCATTAGCTCCATTGAATTTAATATCATATATCGGATTATGTGTTTGATTAGTCGCGAATTCAACCTTTTAAGTTATCTGATTATTATCTCATGCAATAAGTATGCAAGCTCCTGAATACCAATAATATTATCGATTAATTATACACAGCGTTCAAGTGTCTCTGGCTCTTAAAATTCTATATCTAATAATATCTCTTTTTATTCCTTTCATTTTATACGTACTCCTTCTTTCTTAATATTTTCAAAAAATGGAGTAATTGAATAGTTCTCGATCCATTCCTTTTTAGAGTATATCAAAGGCGATATGATTACTCCAGTTTCAATTTCAATTTCGTACAAGTCATCCATAAACTTGGTTTTCAGGTCAAAAGAAATGTTCTGAGCATTAAGTAAAATCAGCAGATCCCAATCAGAAAATTTTTTTACATCACCACATGCCTGGGATCCATATAAATATACTTCTGAATCAGGAGTTGTTTTATCAATGACACCTACAATCTTTTTCAATATCAGTTCTTTTCTGCTCATCACACAAAAATAGTGATTTTATCAAATTCTATGGTCGTATGAATGGAAATGGTTGCTGTATCGCTAAGCGGCAACTATAGAATATCTTTCAGTGAAAATCCTTCTTTAAGCAGGTTTTCGGGTTGAAGGATCTCGTTCAGTTTCTGCGGATCGATCAACCCCAGGTTTTTGTTGGCTTCAATCACGTCTATTTCCTTTTCTTTCATTTCCCGGGCCAGTGATGTGGCGCTGTTATACCCTATATAGGGTAATAATGCAGTAGTAACAGACGGGCTTTTAATAAGGTATGCATAGGCGATATCTGAATGATAGCGAATGCCGCTGAAAAGATTTTCCTTTATGGTTTGATCCGCAGCAATCAATAGTTTCAGGCTTTCAATGATTGCATGCCCTATCACGGGGATATAGGCATTCAGTTCAAGGCATCCCTGTCCGCACAATCCGGTTAAGAGCATATCGTTGCTGTACACCTTGTGAACCGCGCTGATCACAAATTCAGGAATCACCGGATTCACCTTCCCCGGCATTACGGAACTGCCCACCTGTTTACCGGGAATTTCGACTTCCTTTGGTTTGTGCAGGTCGGAAGAGAGTAGCCTCAGATCGGCAACCATCTTTTCCAGGTTTACCGCATGAGCTTTGATTACAGCATGAACCTCCACAAAAGCATCGAGGTTGCTTGTGGAATCGTACATATTTTCCGATCGGGTTACCGGCAATCCGGAAATTCTCTGAAGCGTCTGAATAGCCTCCATAATAAAGAACCTGGGAACCGCGATCCCCGAGCCAATGGCACTTCCCCCGAGATTTACGGTCTTTATCCGTTCGAAGCATTTGGATACCCTCCACCAGTCGCGCGACAGTGCATCGTTATAGGTGCTGAGCAACCTGCCGAATGATGAAGGGACGGCTTCCTGCATTTGTGTATACCCTATCCTGAGGTAGTTCCGGGTGTTCTTTTCATCCTCTTCAATGACTGCCCTGAGCCGGTTAATCTCCTCTTCGAGCTGGTTCAGGAGCTTCATTACAGCCAACTTAAGAGAAGTTGGCACGACATCGTTAGTCGATTGAAAAATATTGGCATGTTCTACCGGGTCAATTGTGTTATAATCGCCCGGCTTGTTTCCTGTTTTCACTAATGCGCTATTGGTGATTATCTCATTTACATTCATATTGATGCTTGTTCCGGCACCACCGGATATCGCCGGCACAATAAACTGGTCGAAATACAGGCCGTTCTCTACATCGCAGGCTGCTGTATGAAGTGCTTCCACAACCTGGTCATCGGGAAACCTGCCAGTGATTCCGGAAGCGGCATATTTTGACCTGGCTGCATGAATAAATTCCTTAAACGTCAGGTAACATGCCCGTTTTACGGTACCCATAGCCTGAAACCATTCCCGGAAGAACCTTCCCGTATCAGGAAAATTATTTTGTGCTCTCACCGAATGAATGCCATACAAGGCATCATCAGGGATCTGAACCTCACCCATAAAATCCTTTTCCGTTCTCATCATCCAAACGATCTCAACCGGCAAATTTAGACATTTATTTGTGTTGATGCATAGTGCCCCTGAGCCATAAATGAAAACATAGTGATAATTTAGCATTGTGTATGGAACGTAAAAAAAGAAAATCCTTATATTTGCAGCGGATTTGTAACCCTAAAATTAAGTGATATGAAATTCGTTAAAACCGTACTTGCCATTCTTATGCCTGTTATGCTGGTGATCCTGTCGCTGGATTCATGCAAACCCTCCACACAGGGTACTGGTGAAACCGATACTACCACGGTATCCAAAGACAGCATAATGGCCGATCTGAAAGAGATCGTCTATCCCCTGCCTGGCCCGTTTCAACTTTATCAGAAACTTGAGGATATTGGCGCTTCATATGTAGGTAAAGTGCTGAATCCTATTAAGAACATCGACAAATATTACACCGAGAAAAACAAGGCACTCAATCTCGGCACCTATGCCGCCGATCTGACCTATGTTTCCACCTATAATAAAACCCAGGAAATACAGTTGTATTCTAAAAATCTGAAAACGCTGATCGATCAGCTTGATATCAATATCGATTTCAAGGACCTGTATGAAGAAGGCACACGGAAAAAGTTGGAAAATAAAGATACTCTGGTAGTTTATGTAACAAATATGTACTACGATGCATATAAAGCCATGGCTAAAGCGGGAGATCCGTCGATGGCAGCTCTGTTGCTCACCGGGGTATGGGCCGAGGGATTGTATATTGCCACCCATATTTCGGATGACACATATAACAATACCGAGATCGTAAAGATCATTTTCGATCAGAAAAAATCACTCGAGATCGTGCTTGCTGAACTTAAGAAATACGCCGGTGATGAATTTATTGACGGATATATCAAAGCCCTGGAAAATGTGAAGGCATCTTATGATAAAGCAGGAGACAGCCTCACAAAGGAACAGCTCGATGAAATTTCAAAAGCCATCGAAAACATCCGGTCAAGCATTATTGCTTAGTAATATTATTTTAACAGGCACAGGCAATCACGGGTATGAATCCCCAAAGCAAGCTTTGGAAATTAATTCCGCAGCAGAGTTACGGGGAACCGATCCCGCCTGGGGCGGGATTCAACTTTCAAATTTCAACCTGCTTGCAGCCTGTCTGTGGCAGGCAGGCAAGTGCACTGCGTTTTTGAAAATTGAGTTTCACGAATAAAAAGCCCTTTTTCTGGAATGGGCTTTTTTTATAAGTCGTACATTTGTACCATAGTACAGGTGCTGGAAACACTGCAACAGATGAATGAATCGATACTGCAAGCCCTGATGAAAATGTTCGCTCTTGTGGCAAATGTGAACGAAGAAGGACAGGCAAGCACTGAACGCGATATCGTCATCGAATTCTTGCAGAAGCAGTTCAGTAACGAACTTGTCGAAAACTACATTGAGTATTTCGATCGGCATGTTGTTAAATACCATTCGCCGGGGCTAGAAAACAAAGCCGATTCAGACAAATTCCACGGAACTGCGATTGAACGCAGGCTTAAGGAATTGTGTGATCAGCTTAATGAGGAATTGCAGAGGGAGCAGAAAATAATCGTTCTGATCAACCTCCTCGATTATATTAATGAGGATAAAAAACTTACCCGGCAGGAACTGGCTTTTGTTGACCATGCCGCCGTTTACCTGAAAGTTGAGCTTAGTGAATTCAATGATCTCAAAGCTTATACCTTTGAAAGGATTGATGAGATCGTACACAAGGAAAATCTGTTGCTGATCAATTCACAAAAGAAAATAGGCCCGAAGATCAAGCATCTGTATAACGAAAGGCTTGAAGGCATTATACTCGTACTGCACATTGTAAGTACCAATACCTTTGTGATGCGGTACAAAGGTAATGAAACCCTGCTGCTTAACGGTCACAATATCCGCACAAACAGGAATTATATCTGGTATCCGGGATCGGTGCTGAAAAACCCCAAGGCAGAGTCAATTTATTATACCTGGATATCCGGCAAGTTCATACAATCGAAGGCAAAATCAAAATTTATCTTTACCGCCAAGAATATTGAGTTTTCCTATGGCAACAGCCCCAACGGATTAAAACGTTTCACCCTGACCGAAGAATCAGGGAGGTTAATCGGGATCATCGGCGGAAGTGGATCGGGAAAGTCAACTCTCCTTAAAGTACTTTGCGGTAACCTGAAACCAAAAAGAGGCAGCATTGCCATTAACGGTCTTGATATACATACCCATCACGAAGAACAAAAAGGGCTGATCGGGTATGTACCGCAGGACGATTTCCTGATCAAGGAGCTTACCACATTTCAGAATCTTTACTATAATGCAAAATTGTGTTTCGGCAATTATAGTGAGGAGAAAATCCTGAAAGTTGCGGAAGACTCGCTGATCGATTTTGATCTGTTCGAGGCCCGCGGTTTGCGCGTGGGAGATTCGCAGACAACCTACCTGAGCGGCGGACAGCGTAAACGGCTGAATATTGCCCTTGAACTTATGCGTGAACCCGCCATACTCTTTGTTGACGAGCCCACATCGGGTCTTTCTTCTGCAGACACTGAAAAGGTGATGTACCTGCTCAAAAGGCAGACCTTCAAAGGCAAACTGATCTTCGCCAATATCCATCAGCCTTCGTCGGATATATTCAAACTGCTCGACAAACTTCTGGTCATGGATCAGGGAGGAAGAGTAATTTATTACGGTAACCCTGTTGATGCCATCGGATATTTTAAGAGAATGAGCAACTTTGTCGATGTCGAAGAAAGCGAATGCCTGACCTGCGGAAACATAAATACCGACCAGATACTCAGGAACGTTGAAGCACGGGTTGTGGATGTTAACGGCAGGCTTACCCGTAAACGCAAAACTTCGCCGGAGGAATGGTACGAGATGTACATGACAAATATTGATCCCATCATCAGAAGGATCAAAAGATCGTTCACATCAGTGCTGCCAACAAGCGATTTCAGCATACCAAAAAAAATACAACAGCTCAGGATATTCTTTACCAGGGATATTCTGGCCAAACTGGAGAACCGTCAATACCTTCTGCTCACCCTATTGGAAGCCCCTGTACTGGCTCTTATCCTGGCGTTTTTTACCCGAAGCTCAAGAGATATGAGGGGACAAACTGAAAGTTACCTATTCGGGGAAAACCCGAATATTCCCGGATTCCTGTTCATGAGCATTATTGTTGCTCTCTTTCTCGGACTTGTAATTAGCGCCGAGGAGATTTTCAGGGACCGGAAACTACTCAACAGGGAAAAATTCCTGAACCTGAGCCGATCGAGCTACCTGAACGCCAAGATCCTGGTATTGATTATCATATCGGCTGTTCAGACACTCCTCTTTGTTGCAGTGGCTACGTACATCCTCGAAATAAGAGGCATGGAATGGCGGTATTTCCTGATCTTATTCACCAGTGCCTGCTGGGCGAATTTGATCGGACTGAATATTTCTTCAGGATTCAATTCTGTGGTCACCATCTATATTCTTGTACCCCTTATACTTGTGCCCCAGCTATTGTTCAGTGGTGTGGTCATTGATTTCCGCAATATGAACGATCGCATAAAAACCGAGAAATATGTGCCTCTGATCGGGGATATTATTACATCACGCTGGGCTTATGAAGCGTTAATGGTTACCCAGTATATCGATAACCGTTTTGAGCGGATGTTTTTTGAGTATGATTCGAAACTAAGCAACAGCGCATACATTAAATCGTATGTAATTCCTGAATTACGATCACTCGGTGATGAAAGCCTGCTCAATCTTAAAAACAACCGGAATTATTCGCAGACCGGTGAAAACCTTAGAATACTGAAAAACGAGCTTGTAAAAATTGCGCAAAAGACAGCGATAAATGCAGGTGAAATAATTGACGGCCTGAACCTTGAGCACTTTTCCAAACAGGTGAATGATAACCTGAATGCATACCTGAACAGGGCCGCTGAATTTGCTACAGGCGAATACCGGCGGGCAACTGCAGGTAAAGAGGGACTCTTTGAAGACCTGATCGGGGAGCTCGGCGGAGTGGATAACTTTGTAAAATTCAAGCAGAAATATTACAATAAAAAACTTGCGTCTATAGTCCTTGAAGAGAATGAAATTCTTGAATTCAGGAAGACATCCGATGAGCTCGTACAGATTAAAGACCCGGTCTACAGGATCTCCGATTCAAAGATCGGCAGATCACAGTTCTATGCACCGGCAAAACTTTTGGGAAACCTGATCATAGATACATTCTGGTTCAATATAATACGCATCTGGCTTTCGGTATTTTTTCTTTATGTGGTGCTGTATTTCAACTTGCTAAAGAAGCTCATCAGCTACATTGAAAACATCAGGTTAAGACGTTTTGCACGTCGGAGATTTCTCCGAATTCTCAAATAGCAGATTGAGGCAAGAAAGTGACACTACATTCTTCCTCTCAAATTTTTTTATGAACGGGATTTGGCCTTCCCGGCTGCCTGTAAAAGATCAGCTTTAAGATCCTCAATATGTTCTATACCCGCAGATACTCTAATCTGTCCGGGTTCCACACCCGAGAGCTTCTGTTCTTCAAGGCTCAATTGCTCATGAGTGGTAGAACTGGGATGAATGATCAGGGTTTTTGCATCACCCACATTGGCCAGGTGACTGATGAGCTGAACATGGTCAATCAGATTGTCTGCCACTTCCCTGCCTCCCTTAACTTTAAAGGTAAATACCCCTCCAAACCCATGACTGAGGTACTTCACGGCAAGTTTATGATATGGACTGTCCGGAAAGCCCGGATAATTAACGTATTCAACCCAATCCTGCTGCCTGAGCCACTTGGCCAGACCCAGGGCATTTTCGCAGATCCTGTCGAGCCTGAGTGAGAGTGTTTCGAGTCCCTGTAAAAGCAAAAAAGCATTAAACGGACTGAGGGCATTTCCATAGTCCCTGAGTCCTTCAACACGGGCACGGATAATGAATGCAATGTTACCAAAAGGACTTCCGGAGCCGAAAACCTCCCAGAATTTCAGTCCGTGGTAACCTTCCGATGGTTCTGTAAATTGCGGGAATTTTCCATTGCCCCAGTCAAAATTACCGGCATCAACAATAACACCCCCGATGGAATTGCCATGTCCTCCAATCCATTTGGTCGCCGATTCAACCACAATATTGGCACCATGTTCGATGGGCCTGGAGAGGTAACCGGCACCGCCGAAGGTATTGTCAACAATAAGGGGTATGCCGTGTTTCTTTGCAACAGCAGCTATTGCATCGAAATCAGGGATATTAAACCTGGGATTTCCAATAGTTTCGAGGTATATTGCTTTTGTTTTCCCGTCGATCAGCCGTTCAAAATCTTTAGGATCATCACCCTCAACAAATTTTACATCTATACCTATCCTTTTAAACTGCACCTTAAACTGGTTATATGTTCCCCCATATAAATAGGATGTCGAAATCAGGTTGTCACCTGTACCCATAATATTGGTAATGGCTAAAAATTGTGCCGACTGTCCCGAAGATGTTGCAAGTGCCGCAACCCCGCCTTCAAGCGCAGCGATGCGCTTTTCAAATACATCGGTGGTGGGGTTCATGATGCGCGTATAGATATTTCCGAATTCTTTCAGTCCGAATAAATTTGCGGCATGCTCTGAATCATTAAAAAGGTACGAGGTTGTCTGATAAATCGGTACAGCCCGTGAATTTGTTGTTTTATCAACTTCATGTCCGGCGTGAAGCTGCAGGGTTTCAAATCGGTAATTTGTGCTCATAACATGATGATTTAGTATGGTGTTAATTTGATTAAGTTGAATGATTAAAATTGAATGACCGGGAAAATCTCATCCCCCAAAAGTAATCAAAGGATTCAAATTTGCTGAGGGAATGAATTAACAAAAACAACAGCAGCAACACATAAAGTCAAGAGTAGTAAAGGAATGAAGGTGAATTGTGGGTGTGCTCTTAGTATACCTGATTTTGCCACTGTTGTTTTTCATGGAAAAAAATTGCATTAATTGGATACAAATAAAGATATAAATATCTTAATATGCAAATTATTAGGAACAATTCTAAATAAAAATATAAAGAATTATCGTTTTGCTATGGGTATCAGAGCGTTGTTTATTAAATCTGTAAACCTGTAAAAGCAGCAATATAAATTTTCTTATTTTTGTTCTTTCGTTACGAACTGATCGTAGTAAACAGTATCCAAATATTTGATCCATGAATATTTCGTACAGCTGGTTAAAAGAATATGTTGATGTTGATCTCACGCCTGAACAGCTCTCTGCTGTTCTCACAGGTATCGGGCTGGAAGTAGAAGCCGTTGAAAAGATCGAAGAGGTAAAAGGCGGAATGGAAGGGCTTGTCACCGGCAAAGTGTTGACCTGTGAAAAGCATCCGAATGCCGACAAATTACACGTTACTACTGTGGATATTGGTCAGCGAGAGCCCCTGCATATTGTATGCGGAGCACCCAATGTGTCTGAGGGGCAGAAAGTTGTGGTTGCCCCCCCAGGGACTACGCTGTATAAAGGGGATGAGCAGTTGACCATTCAACGGATCAAAATCCGTGGTGAGCTATCCGAGGGTATGATTTGTGCCGAAGACGAGATTGGCATCGGGACCAGCCACGATGGGATCATCGTTCTTGAAGATTCAGTGCCTGTAGGGATCCCTGCCAGGGAATATTACCAGATCACAAACGACACTGTATTTACAATCGGGCTGACGCCCAACAGAATAGATGCAGGGTCTCACTACGGCGTTGCCCGCGACCTGGCAGCTTTTCTTAGCCGGTCGGGGAATATCAGAGCCAGAAAACCTGATATTTCTGCATTCAGCATTGACGCGGTCAATTATCCGGTAACAGTGATCATAGAGAATGTGCGATCGTGTAAAAGATATGCCGGTATTTCCGTTACCGGGGTTCATGTGGGGCCTTCACCCGGCTGGTTAAAAAAAAGACTCCTGACTATTGGTCTGAATCCGATCAATAACGTGGTGGATATTACCAATTTTGTACTGCATGAACTGGGACAACCCCTTCATGCATTTGATGCGGACCTGCTGGCGGGCAGAAAAATCGTCGTGAAGAACCTTCCCGCCGGTACACTTTTTATCACCCTCGATGAACAGGAACATGAGCTTTCCGGCGAAGACCTGATGATATGTGATGCCGAGCGGCCTGTGGGTATTGCGGGAGTATTTGGCGGACTGAATACAGGTATTACAGAAAAAACAAGAAATGTTTTTATTGAAAGCGCATACTTTAATCCGGTTTCTGTGCGTAAAACAGCCCGGCGGCTCGGAATCAGTACCGATGCTTCATTCAGGTTTGAACGTGGAATTGATCCTGATAACTCAGTATATGCACTTAAAAGAGCCGCCCAGCTCATACGTGAGCTTGCCGGAGGTAAGATCGATTCCGACCTGGTAGACGTGTATCCCGAACCCATTAAAGCTGTTACGGTCGATCTGCAATATGCACACATCGACAGGCTGATCGGCAAACATATTGATCACGATACCATTAAACAGATCCTTACCTCTCTTGAAATTGAAATAATTCATGAGAACGACACAGAACTGAAGGTTTCCGTCCCTCCCTTCAGGGTAGACGTAACCCGTGAAGCCGATGTTATTGAAGAGATCCTGCGGATATACGGGTATAATAATGTGGAGATCAGCAAGGAACTGCATGCATCCATTTCCTATACCGACAGACCCGACCGGGAAAAGCTTGTGAATATTGTATCCGACCACCTCAGCGCGAACGGGTTCAGCGAGATCATGAACAATTCGCTCACACGGGCCCAATATTATGAAGACCTGAAATCGTATGATCATAAAAAACTTGTGCATATTTATAACCCGTTAAGCAATGATCTGAATGTAATGAGACAGACTTTGTTATTCGGGGGACTTGAAACCATTGTCCACAATACCAACCGTAAAAATCCCGATCTCAAGCTGTATGAATTCGGTACCTGTTATTTCATCAACGAAGAGAATAAAGGGAAGACTCCCCTGGATAAATACGACGAGATACAACACATGGCGGTCTTTGTTACCGGCCGGACCCATGAGCCCAACTGGAACACACCCGAACAGCACACTTCGTTCTTCACACTTAAAAAGTATGTCGAAAGTATTCTTTTGAGGATTGGTATTGATATCGATGAACTTGAAAGCACAAACTTATCTGCCAAATCCGATATTTTTGGTGAAGGATTGGCCTGGCATCAGGGACCGATTTTGCTTTCAGAATTGGGAACTGTTTCCCGTCAGATAACCAAAGTCTTTGATATCAAGGCAGAAGTATTTTTTGCCGATATATGCTGGAACAATGTTCTTGAATTGGTAAAATCGCATAAGATAATGTTTTCAGAGTTGCCGAAGTATCCCGAAGTGAAAAGGGACCTTTCGATGATCCTGGATAAATCGGTGACATATGGCCGGATCAGGGAGCTAGCCTTTAAAACCGAAACGAGGTTACTAAAACGAATCAACCTTTTTGATGTATATGAAGGCGACAGAATTGAAAAAGGCAAAAAGTCATATGCGGTGAGCTTTACCCTCCTTGATGAGACAAAAACGCTTACCGATACTGATATCGATAAGGTAATGAATGGTTTTATGAAGGCTTTTGAAAAAGAATTGAAAGCCCAGATACGGCACTAAACATATTGAATGATTTAACCGGAATCTCAGACCATGTATACGATTGAACTCATACAGGGTGATATCACCTGTTTAAAAGTTGATGCCATTGTTAACGCTGCAAATACCTCACTGCTTGGCGGCGGCGGGGTTGACGGTGCTATTCATCGTGCAGCAGGTCCGGGATTGCTTCATGAATGCAGGCAACTGGGCGGTTGTGAGACCGGAAAAGCAAAGGTAACCAACGGGTATAACCTTCCTGCGAAATTTATCATCCATGCAGTTGGTCCGGTTTGGACCGGGGGGCATAATAACGAAGAACAACTCCTGGCAAATTGCTATTCAGGCAGTTTGTCAATCGCTGAAAATATGAAGCTGGGAGCCATCGCCTTTCCCAATATCAGCACCGGAGTTTACCACTTCCCAAAAGACCTGGCAGCGGAAATAGCCATACGCGAAGTCAGAAAGTTTTCAGAAACTTCGTCAAACCTTAGGCAGGTAATCTTTGTTTGTTTCGATAACGAGAATTATGCATTATATCAGTCAAAACTTGCCTGATGGAGCTGGGAAGGTTGAATAAACTGCGCCTTTTGGTTTCTTCCGGTACAATCAGGATATGGCCGGTACCTCTTATACTTCTTTTATTATCCGGCATATCCGTGTTTTCATCACCACCATCACCATCCTCTTCTTTTTCAGTGCTTACCCTCGAACCGGGCCATGAGCTTTACACGGTATTCGGCCATTCAGCAATACGCTTTACAGATCGGGCAGAGAATATCGACAAGGTATATAATTTCGGCGCCTTCGATTTCTCAACAAGGGGTTTCTACCTGAAATTCATCCGGGGAGACCTCCAATATTATCTTTCTGTAAATCAATTCGCTGACCTTCTTGTTGAAGCATTTATCGGGCACCGTACACTGTATGAACAACAGTTAAATCTAACAACTGGTGAGAAAGCCAGGCTGATAGGTATACTCGATTCGCTTGTCGGTATTGGTTATCACTACCCGTATGCGTTCTTTGGCGACAATTGTTCAACACGTATCAGGGATATTTTCTATCGGATTGGCATCGATTCAATTGAATTTAATCATAACGGGTTTATAAAGGGCCAATCATACCGGGATATGATTGCCCCATACCTGGCTGAAAGACCGTTGATCCATACCGGTGTTGATATTTTACTGGGTCCGGGGGCCGATAAAATAGTATCACACTTTAAATCCATGTTTTTGCCCCGGATTTTATTGCATGCTATTGATCATGCCCGGATTATTGAAGATCAGAAGACAAGATTCCTGGCCTTTTCACCTGAAATACTGTTTAGTGCATTCAAGCGGACTCCTACAAAACAGACATTATTCCCCTGGTTTGTATATGGGTTGATCCTTTTGCTTTTTTTTATTTCAGTTTTCGAAATGATCAGGGGTCCTTTTTATGTATGGATCGACGTGTTTGTATTCGGGTTTTCAGGTTTGCTTGGCGTGCTTCTTATCACATTGTGGATATGGAGCAGGCACCCGGAATTGCAGAATAATATCAATCTGTTATGGGCCAGTCCGTTGAACTTATTTCTCTTAACCGGCTTAATATCACATAAAATTAAGACAGATAAATTATACCTTTGTCTCTGTATCGTTAGTATATTGATGATCGTTCTTTTCACGATCATCCTGCTGTGCGGGGTTCAGCATATGCTCGGTACAACAGCGATGTTAACCCTGGCGGTTTTTATGCGTGAACTACGGTTCGCTTTACGCCTTTGGCAACGTATATATAATTAAATACGAATTTGAAGCCCTACATTATAAAATATTTATTGCTTTTTGCTGTTGGTTCCGGATTCTGCGGGTTGAACGCACAATGCTTCAAACAAAACACCACCTTCAGGGTGGGTGAAAAAGTCACCTACGATGTTTACTATAACTGGGGGTTTTTGTGGTTGAGTGCAGGATGGGTTGAATTTAAAGTAGACAACATGAAGTATAAAGGCCGTGATACCTACTTTTTCGATTCTTACGGACAAAGTCACAAGGGGTATGACTGGTTTTTCAAGGTACGGGACAGCTATGAGACTTACATGGATAAGGAAACGCTGCAACCACTCTGGTTTGAACGGAAAACCAGTGAGGGAGGATACAATGCACATGAAGTATACCTGTTCGAACCCTCCCGTAAAAAGGTGTTCTCATTTACTGAAACATCAAAACAACCATTCAAAAGAGACACATTGGTGTATGTGCCCTGTTCGTTTGACGTGTTAAGCCTGATTTACTATGCCCGCAACATCGATTTCTCAGATATGCAGGTCAGAGATACCATTCCGGTTATCGTGCTGATTGACAACGAATATTACAATATTTATATTCGTTACCTGGGTAAAGAAGCCGTTGAAACCAGGAATGGGGAAAAATACCAGTGCCTGAAATTTTCGGCCTTTCTTGTTGAAGGAACCATATTTAAGGGAGGTGAAGATTTATACGTGTGGGTAACCGATGACAAAAACCGGGTACCCATTCTCGTGGAAGCAAAAATACTGGTTGGATCAGTGAAAGCATATCTTGCAAAAGCCGAAGGGCTTAGATCAGACATATCAACGAAAGGTAATTGACATCGGATATCTCATCCTGAGCCTGACATCGATGCAGGGATTAAGAACCCGTTCACAGGGTTGACATAAAAAATAATGGTTATGAAAATATTTTCACGGTACATGTTCTTTTTTTTATGGCTTGGCGCATCTGCATTGGTTTATTGCCAGGAAGACGAGAACCTGGTATATATACTGAAAAAACATAATGATGCGGTAAATGCACTGGCATTTACAAACGATGGTAAATACCTGGCTTCAGGTGGAGAAGATAGGGTGATCAACATCTGGGATGTTGAATCAGGCGAATTGGTGTATAGCATCAGCAATAATTATTTTCCGGTAAAATACATGCAATTTACAGGGGATAACAGGATACTCGTGGCTTCGGGTCCGGATGTAAAACTGATTGATCTGCAGGGTAACCTCATCAGGGCATTCAGCGGGTATACCACACACATATGGTCTTTTGAGTATAATGAAAGAACCGGAAGGCTTGTGGCCGGATCATTTTCAAAAAAGATCAATGTCTGGGATTTTAATACCGGCACGGTAACTGCAACTCTCGACGGTCATGAGAAAAGCGCCCTGGCGGTTTGCATCTCTCCGGATGGCAAATACATTGTGAGCGGATCACTCGATGAAACGGTAAGGATGTGGAATGCATCCGACGGAACTGAATTGAAAAAAATGGACAGGCATTCCGGAAATATCCTTTCGGTTAAGTTCCATCCTTCCGGGAAATACTTTGCCAGTGCTTCGCTCGACAAGACTATACGGCTTTGGGATGCCGATTCATGCAGCGTACTGAAAACGTTTACCGGGCATGATAAAGGGGTAGTCGATATTGCTTTTAGTCCTGACGGGTATTATCTTGCCAGCGCTTCCGCCGATAAAACGGTGATCCTCTGGGAAGTATATACCGGAAACAAGCTGTATTCGTTTGTCAACCATGAAGATGCGGTAAATACGGTACGATTCAGTCCCGACAGTAAATATCTGGCCAGCGGATCTGCGGACAAAACAGTAATGCTATGGAAACTTAGTAAAAGCATATTTGCCTGGTATTATTTTCAGGATGAAATTGACGATGAAATATCGCAGTCCGATTTTTTTGGAGGCAAAAGAAAGGATGAAACCAGACAGGAATATACCGAGCGGGAAGAAAAAGCCCGCCTGATGATGAACGACCTGACGGAGAAGTATTATCAGAAATATTTGAAAATGCGTCGGGATCAAATACAAAGCAGATAATCCCAAAAATCCGGATAAAAAAAGGTGCCTCATTAGCTGAGGCACCCTGGTTTCAATAAAGATTTCGTATCAAAAAATGAATCAATACCTGTTGTTATAACTGAATTTTTCTCTTTTCTGATTCTCTTCTTTTGGTCTTGCTTTTTTCACAACGATGGTAGAATTGTCGTAACTGCAGGAATCCAATTCCTTGATGGCATTCAATGCTTCACTGTCGTTACTCATCTCAACAAAACCAAACCGTTTTGAATACCCGGTAAGTTTATCGCTAATTACCTTAGCTGAGGTTACTTCTCCATACTCACTAAAGAGTTCCTGCAAATCCTCACTTGTAGTAGAGGAACTTAATTTTGCTACAAAAATGTTCATAAAAAAATAATTAATAAAGTAAATAAATTGAATAGAGAATCACGTAGGAAGGCAATTTCAATAGTATTTCGAAAAGCAGTACATAATTTTCTATGCTGCAAAGGTAATCTTTTATTTTAGCAATTAAGCAAGATTTACAATAAAAGTATTTCCGCGATTTTAGTCCGGTTTCTTATTGCACTTCTATTTTTTTATAGTGGCGCTTTTCCTTAATCTGTTGAGGTAGGTTCTCCATAATATCAGTAAGTTCATGACCAACTAAGGTAACAAAATTCATTACCTGAGAAAAAGCTTTAAGGAACCTGCTGTGATCCAAATTCACAGCAGGTTTTTTTATGTCGGCAGGCAATACTATTTTTACAGGTACACCAATAGAAGCGCTATTTTGAATCGGGAATATACACCTGAAGAACTTACTTTTTTTAACGGAAAAGACGGCCGACCTACATATGTGGGTTATAAGGGGCTGGTTTACGATGTTACCGGAAGTTTTCACTGGAAGAACGGCAGCCACTGGATCATTCATGATGCGGGAAAGGATCTGACTGCCGAAATGGGCGATGCTCCACATTTCGACGATCTTCTTTTAAAGTTTAAAATAGTTGGAAAATAAAAATCACACTGAATAGGTAATAAATTAAAACTTTCTATTCAAAATTCAATCCGGTAATTAAATACCGGAACGAATCCAAGCTGGGTCCATGTATTTATATCATTGATTTCCCTGTCCCAGTAATCGCCTGCAACATTCAGCCTGTTTGTAACATTTTGAATGTCAAGTTCCCAATACCTTGTTGTTGCTTTCCTGTTTCTTTTAAAAGTAATCTTTAAATCAATCCTGTTAAAATCGTCATACTGTGCGGCCAGTGGCTGATGCCAGTCTCTGATCGTATACCCGGCATTTTCAGATTCAACGCGGTTAATTGGTGTAAACCTTCTTCCTCCTGCCAATATTCCTCTGGTGCTAATATTCAATGTATTACCCGATTCCTTTCGTCCAACCGGGAACTCCTTACCTGCCAAAATATTAGTGACATAGTTGCCATTAAAGGCTGTATTTCTTTCAATACCATCTCCGGCAACATAGCGTGAATCATATAGGGAGGCGGTAAACAGGAAATAATAGTGGCTGGCAAAAAAACGCTCAACGGTTAGCTCAATCCCATAGTTCCTGCCGGTTCCTTTGTTGGCAAACGGCGTTGATGTATAGCCTGAAGTGTAATTAAGTGCTGAAATATAACTGGTATCATTATCTTCAACAGGCACATGGTATAAATCCTGATAATAGACCTCAAACTTCAGGTACAGGTTTTTTGAAAGCCTTTTTTCATATCCGATTACATAATGATTTGCATGTGCCAGATCGAGATTTTTGTTTGGCATTTCGTAAGTGCCGTCCGGGAGTTCATGTTGCGCATAGTAGTTGGTTAATGTTTCTATCTTGCTGTGTATACCAAAGCCGGCACTAAGAATATTCATGGGATTCAACTCCCACCTCAGTCCTATGCGTGGTTCAATCGAATAGCGATCATTGAGCAAAAAATACATGGCGTGCATCCCGCTGTTCACGGTTAGCTTTTCTGCCGGCCTGAATTTCCAGTTCACGTATCCCTGCCACAGGCCGGTACTTCCGCTTCTGTTCAAATGTGTAATCAGTTCTTTATCCTCGATCGAATATTCCCTGTTGTATAGGTTGAAGCTCAGGTCGCTGTATATAATACCTGTTTTAATTGTATTTGCAGCATTGAATTTTTTACTTAATGAAACCGATCCCCTAATGGTTTTATAGATGAAATCATCCTGTCCTTCATAATAGAAGTTTGTTGAACTGTCATCCTCTGTATATTTCCAATTATTCATGCTTCCTGTAAAGACCAGCGTGCTTTTTATATACGTGCTTTCATTCAAATGGAAAAGATGACTCAATCCTGTAGCACCCATTCCTGATCCAAAGTCGTTTGTCCAGTAATTACCTGTTTCATGTATATTGCTAATTCCTCCTATTCCAAAAAGTGTAAATGTTCCCAACTTGTTTGCCGGCAGATATATTTTATATGTCAGATCCTGAAATTTGGGTACCGCATCACCGGCTATCTTTACACCAATTGAATTAAGAATAGCCAGTGTGGAATAGCGATAATTAATCAGATATGATCCTGAATAATCTTTGCTGAAAGGACCCTCCATAGAACAATCCGTACCCAGAAATCCGGCCTGAAAAGAATATTCGTGCTTCTGGTTGTTGCCTTTACGCAGGTTTATGTCAAATACTCCCGAATAGGCGTTGCCATATTCGGCAGGAAAAGCCCCGGTAAAAAAGTCAGAATTATCTAATGTTGTACTGTTTAAAATGCTTATTGGTCCTCCTGTAGAACCTTCTTCGGCAAAATGATTCGGATTGGGGATCTCAATCCCTTCGAGACGCCACAATAAACCACGTGGGGAATTGCCACGTATGATAATGGAATTATCGCCCCCCGGATCGCCTGTGACACCTGCATACGACATTGCAGCACGCGCAGGGTCGCTGATGCTTCCTGCATAGCGTTTGGTTTCTTCTATGGTAAATGACCTTGCACTTACCGAGCTCATCTTGTTTAATGCCTCTGCTTTATGAGCTTTTCCATTAATGACTACCGCATCAAGTTCAAGCACCGATTCGGTGAGCTCGATTTCAAGAACAACTTCTTTACCGGCATCCAAAACTACATTAGGTATTGTTTTTGATTCATAACCAAGGTAGCCGATTATAAGGTTGTATCTGCCCACATTCAATTTATCAAAAATAAATTCACCTTTAAAATCGGTAACGGCACCTGCAGGAGGATCTGATGGCTCAATCACAAGGTTAACCCCTACTAACGGCAACCTTGTGTCTTTATCCACAACCGATCCGCGAATAGTCTGTTGAAGTGTTTGTGCCTGCGTTTCATTTAGTATGAAACATAATACTATAACCAAGCCAACAATTTTCTTCATGCTCATTCATTTTATAGTAACGACAAGGAAAATTTAAACTGGTTGCATAAGCATATTCCGTTGATGCGGTAAACTGCAGGTATACTATTGATTTGTGAAGAATTATCAGAAAATAATGGAAATGAACAGCTAATGGATAACATGGCTTCTGTGAAATTACACCTAACCGCCGATGAAATAAGCGAACTTCTTCCTGAATACCCTGGTTGGATGATGAAGCGCCAGATGTCGGGCAGGTATCCTGAATAATACCGAAACTGAAATTCCCGGCCGGAATGCCTTGTCAGCGTATCAACCCGCCTCTCTATTCTGCCGGAGTACCTGTCGCCTTCGGCAGGGTGAATATAAAACTGGTACCTGTCCCTTTTTCACTTTCCACCCAGATCTTTCCGTTGTTTTTTTCCACAAATTCCATACATAAATGCAGCCCAAGGCCCGAACCTTTCTCATTATCGGTTCCCCGTGTGGTATGGCTATTGTCCTCTGTGAAAAGTTTATTCATTTCTAAAGTATCAATGCCAATTCCTGTGTCCTTTACAGTAATCTTAATATGACCATTGAACCCTGATGCCATCAGGGTAACTGTACCTCCCTTATGTGTAAATTTCAGGGCATTGGATATAAGGTTACGGAGAATAGTTTTAACCATTTCCCTGTCTGCATAAACCCAATCTGCATCCTTATCGATATCGGTTTGCAAAGCAATGTTCTTATTTCTGGCGATCCATGAGTACATTGCCGCAGTTTCCCGGATAACTTCCTGTATATTAAGATGGGTAAAAAATGTTTGTGTGGTACCTGACTTCAGCCTGGCCCAGTCAAGCAGATTTTCAAGCAATGAAATAGTATTGTTCGCAATCTTCAATATTACCTCGTTGTATTCCCTGATCTTTTCCGGAGTTAATTTGTCTCCCTCTTTGTATAGCAGCTCTGCATACCAGATCAGGGCAGTAAACGGACTCCTCAGATCGTGGGCTATAACCGAAAAAAGTTTGTCACGGGTATTGATCTGATCCTGCAACTGTTTGTTGATCTGATTAATTTTTTCACGGCTTTTCGCCAGATTGCGGTAAATGATCTCATTGGGTTTCAGAAAGGCTGTTTCAACAATGGCTTTATAGAGCATAAAATATGCGGCCAGCTTAAAATAATGCCCTAACTGGTTAAACAATCCATAAACCGAAAAATAGAGTGAAAAGCATAATTCAGCGGCTACGGAAAAAATAAGTGTCAGCAAAAGAAAATAATATACATCTTTATAAAAATTGTGCCGGTTTTTTAAAAGAAAATAGATGGTCAGAAGAAATACCAGGATAATCACATATTCACTCACTATTTTAAACCTGGTCTGGCCGAAATTCTCCACATAACAAACCGGGAAAATCTTCCAGTACAGGATAGATAAGATTATCAGAATAGTAACCACAGAATAAATCAGGAAAAGCAATTCATACGATAACCTGATCTTACTGTTCAGAAAGTAGAATCCAGTAAGAAAGATCACTGCTGTAAAGAAACGCGCGGCGATCCAGAATTCACTGGCATAGTTTGCAGAATCGAAAAGAAAATTCATCCCCTTATATGACAAGGCATGGAACAAATCAAGCAGACCAATAAAAAAGGCTGCAATTCCAATGATGATCAGGTAACTGTTATCGAGAATATTTTTGGAATTCCAGGTAATAATAAACAAGGCAAATGCAACGATGATTGAGAATATTTCCACGAGAACGTGAAACAAGAGGTAATCCCTGATGGCTATATTGTGAAGGATAACCAGCAATACAACGGCACCGAATATATTGAGTATTCTTCGGTATGACAGCTCCTTAACAATGCCGGCCATGTATTTGCCAAACAGGTTTGCCATAGTAACTATTATTGTTCAGGGAATAAATTGTATAAATATAGGGAATTTGGGAAAATTGTTGTGAACACTGACCATTGTTTAAAATTTTTATTTCATCCTAACCATACTTCTGCTATGTTTGTATAAAATATCATTATGGGCAAGATCAAGGTAGCCATTATTTTCGGAGGCCGTTCGGCCGAACACGAAGTGTCGTTGCAGTCGGCCAAAAACGTAATTGAATCACTCGACAGGAAGAAATACGATCCGGTGCTCATCGGTATCGACCGCGACGGCAGGTGGTTCCTGAATGAAAATTCCATGCAACTGCTGAATGCTGATAATCCGAAACTGATACAGCTTAACCAGGGTGAAAATGAAGTTGCCCTCACACCAACCGGTAAGAGCAGTCAGCTTGTTAACCTCGGTAAACAAAAACCAGTTTCAACTATCGACGTGATTTTTCCTGTATTGCATGGTCCCTATGGAGAAGACGGAACAATACAGGGTCTGGCAAAACTGGCCAATATTCCCTGTGTGGGTGCCGGAATTCTGGGTTCAGCGGTGGGAATGGACAAAGATGTAATGAAACGGCTGATGCGGGACGCGGGTATTCCCAATGCCAGGTTCATCGTGCTTAATCATGCAAACAAAAAGGATTATCCATATACCAGGATTCGATCTGAACTTGGTTCTCCTGTATTCGTAAAACCCGTCAACCTGGGATCGTCAGTAGGCATATCCAAGGCGAAAGATGAAGAAACGTATGACCAGGCTATTGAGGAGGCTTTCCGGTATGACCTTAAGGTTCTGGTTGAAGAGGAGATAAAAGGCCGTGAAATTGAATGCGCCGTTCTGGGTAATGAACTCCCCATGGCTTCGGCCCTTGGTGAAATCATACCCCGGGAAGAATTTTATTCCTATTCTGCCAAGTATATCAATGAACACGGCGCTTTGCTTGAAATCCCGGCCAGCATTCCTGAAAACATCAAAAAAAAAATGCAGGAGATGGCTGTTAAGACATTCAGAATTCTTGAGTGTTCAGGAATGGCAAGAGTAGATATGTTCCTCAGTCCCGATGCAACGATTTATGTGAATGAAATAAATACCATACCCGGTTTTACAGAAATAAGCATGTACCCGAAATTGTGGGAGTATAGCGGTGTGTCATACAAAGAACTTATCGACAGGTTAATATCTCTTGCTATTGAGGATTTTGAAACAAGAAGTAGCCTGAAGACATCTGTCTGAAACGGTATCCGATCTGACAAGATCCGCAATTATCGGGTTGTACAATTCATCAATCCGTATTTCCTTTGCCGAAAAAAATGGATCACTACGACAAGATAGCTAAAGCTATTGGTTACATTCAGCAACAATATAAAGAGCAGCCTTCGCTTGAAGAGATCGCTGATCATGTATCCATGAGCCCTTTTCATTTTCAGCGGATTTTCAGTGAATGGGCCGGCATCAGCCCTAAAAAATTCATACAGTTTCTTACGCTTGAGTATGTCAAATCGATGTTAACGAAGGATATTTCTCTTCTGCAAGCTTCATTTGAATCGGGTTTATCCGGTACCGGAAGGTTGCACGACCTGTTTGTAACTATCGAGGGTATGACACCCGGGGAATACAGAAATGGCGGAATGAACCTGACAATCAGATTTGGAATTTATCCCTCAATATTTGGACGCTATGTAACCGCCTCAACATCAAAGGGTATATGCAATCTGTTCTTTTTGGATGATCCGGATCAGGCAATCTTCATGCTGAAAAACGAATGGCCCCGTGCGAAAATAACCGAGGAACAAGATTTACTGCATGAGAAAGTGAAGCAATTCTTTGAAATGGGGCTGAAGAACAAAGCCCGCATAAACCTGCATATTCACGGATCACCATTTCAGCTTAAGATATGGAGGGCATTGTTGCAGATTCCGGAAGGAAAACTTACCACCTACCAGGCAATTGCCGGTTACACTGGTTATCCTCAGGCGCAGAGGGCGACCGGGGCAGCCATAGGAAAAAATCCGGTAGCTTACCTGATCCCCTGCCATAGGGTGATAAAAAGTACCGGACTTCCTGGCGGGTACCGCTGGGATGTTATCCGGAAACAGGCTATAATAGGTTGGGAAGCCGCCAGAACAGAAAAATTATCAACCGGTTGAAAGCCCGGGATTTATTGAACAGCCAGCTCGGATTCATATACTGTATCCCTGACAATTGACTTCCTGACAGGTGCATATGCTGCCGAAGCCACTATCTCCGCGATATCCTCAACGACTACCTGTGTGCCTTTACCAAACGTTTTCTTGCATAACGGACAGGCTGTTATAAGTTTGTCGGGATTCCTGCTTAACAGCTTGTCCAATGTATCATCCCTGATTTTATTGCGTTGTTCTGTTGTCAGATTAAAGCTAGCCAGACTGCCCCCACAGCACAACGAGTTTTGCTTTTCATTCCCGTGATGGTTCAACCTGGCGATCTTATTCAGAAGTATCCTGGGCGGATCGTAGATTCCAAGCCCACGTCCAAGTTCACACGGATCATGATACACAGCATTGATGTCCTGCCTGTTCACCAGCAGGATTCCTACCTCAATAAGTTTCAGGATATATTCGGTATGATGCATGACATGGATATCAAGCTTATAGTCCTCCCTGAAAGTGCGGTAACATATCGGACATGAAGTGACCAGCACCTTTGCCTTCGATTGCCTGATCAGCTGTTTGTTGTATTCAATGAGCTTACCGGCAACCTCATAATGGCCGGCCTGAATCAGCGGGCGTCCGCAGCAGGCTTCCTTATCAGAATCCATAAAATAATAATTTACGCCTGCGATGTCGAATATCTTCAGCATTGATTTTTTTATGGCCGGCGTCAGGTGGGTCATACAACCTGCAAAATAAACCACATCAGCAATCTTATAATCAGGAGGAATCAAAAAATCATAGGTGGATGTATTCTTCACGCCGTTTTTTGTTCGTTGTGTAATCCGCAGATCAGAAAGCTGAATGCCTACCGGACACACACTTTCACATCTTCCACACAACATGCAGGTAAACAATTTCTGGTTATCGAGGGTATTCTCACGAATCGAACGAATAAAATAAACCGACTGCATCTCATTTTTTCCCAGTGAGCTCATGATCTGACAGGTGTCGATGCATAATCCGCACCGAGAGCATGAATGCACCTCCACATCAGAAAAGGAAGTGAATTCTCTGCGGGTTTTGACCCCATAATTCCGCAGAAAGATCAATACCATCTCTGCGGGAATATGCATATACCTGGAAAAGGGTAACGCAATAAAAAAAGCTCCCAGAGCAAGCGAATAAGCCCACCATGCAGGCATTGCCAGAGCCGATACAGGCAGAAACGATGCAAACGCTTTGCCCAGCGATCCGGTAAGAAAATTCCCATTATGGAATGCCCCCGAAGTAAAACTTTCTGCAAGAAGCCTCAAAGGAAAAATCAGCCACAGCGACGACAAAGCCAGCCTGTCAAAAAATTTCAGGTGGGTGGTTTTCTTCATTCCTACTATTCTTGCATAGAATCTTTTGATGATGGCTATCATCAATCCGCTGAGGATAAACAGCAACAACAAATCCATGGTAAATTCCATGACATGCCTGAACGGATAATTGCCCGGGGTGGTCACAAAGAAATTGAAAAAAATCGGGAAGTAAGGAGGGTGCAGCATATTCTCGCTGTAAAACTGAGCCTGCAGGTTACCCAGGATGATGAGCAAAAACCAGCCAAACGCCAGGCTCATATGCATATATCCGAGTACCGGGTTGGCCCTGAAGATTTTCCGGTGCAGCAGGCTTTCCAGGAATACCTCTTTTACAGCTTCTGCCGACCTGAACGAAAAAATGTTTAGCCGGATCCTTTTTTTATCTTTCGCTTCCAGAACGACGATCCAATTCCATACTCTGACAACCATGATCATCAGCAGGATGATGAGTCCCGCAGTAAAGGGCAGCACGAAGGGATGGTAGGTCATATCAAGTGAATTTTACAACAGCTTCTTTGATTTTCAGGATCACATTCCGGGTATTTATACCTCTCGGACACACCAATATGCATTTGCCGCACAACATGCATTTGTTGATCTCTTTTTCAAGATCACCGATCTCACCGAGCCGCAATAGCAGATTTAACCTCCTGATATTGAAATCAATAAGATTACCTGCACTGCACGTGGCCGTACATCCGCCACACGACAAGCATGCCATAAAAGAAGGTTCGCTTTCAAGTATGAAATTGAGGATCCGGTGATTATGTGTATCATAATCGATCTGCCTGTCGTTTGCTATCTCGAATCCGAAATTTCTCATGGATAATCAGCTTTGGGTGACATACTCGAATGCTTTTAATGCAGCCGAACGCGCATCAGCTATGGTATCAGTAATACTCATAGGGGAAGTCACCGTGCCGGCAGTAAAAATACCTTCGATATTGGTATTGTTGTTGGCAAGATGTTCATCATAGTGCCTGATAAATCCGTCGGAACTGAAATGAATACCCAGCATATCACCCATAAGACGGGTACTCGGGGAAGGGACTATGCCTATCATCAATACAACCATGTCGACATTCATCTTGAGCGGACGTCCGGAAAGTGTATCTTCAGATTTGATCTGCAATGAACCGTCATGATTTTCAGCGGCTTCTGAAAGCCGTCCCCTGATAAACTGAATGCCCCATTTTTCCTGCGATTCACGGTAAAGTTCTTCAAAACCCTTTCCATACATCCTGAGATCCATATAAAAGCAAAAAATTTCAGCATCGGGTAATTTTTGCCTGATCTCAATCGCCTGTTTCACGGCTGTAATACAGCAGACTTTTGAACAATGAAAATTGCCAGACTTTTCGTCTCTTGATCCTACACAGTGAATGATAGCAATGCGTCGGGGAATTTTCCCCGATGCCGTTTTGATTGCATTCCCTTTTTTAAATTTAGCCTCAAGATCTGCCGATGTCAGTACATTTTCATAGATCCCATACCCGTATTCTTCTTTTTTTCTGGCATCAAACAGGTCAAACCCGGTGGCCAGCAATATTCCGTCCGCTTTGAATGACTGGTTAAGAGTGGTCATCACCTTAAACTTGCCGTTTTGCCTGCTTAATGCCTTTATGTTGGTATTGATGCATATTTTAATGTGTTTGTTTTTCAAAACATGCATCAGTGACCTGATGATCTCTGAAGCAGGCCTGATGGAAGGAAACAGGTGATCCCAGTTGTTTACATGACCTCCAAGCTGTTCTTTCTGTTCAATGATGAGCACATCAATATCAAGCCGGCTTAAAACGGCCGCCGCTTCCATGCCGGCAATACCACCGCCGATTATTACTATTCGTTTATTCATAAACAGACTTTTAATACAGAAGGCATTTCCGGAATGCCAATCGGATTGCCATACCTGTCCGTATATTTTTTTTCAGGGTCATAGGCTATTCCAATTTTATCGAGCAGAGGTTCCGCCTGTACCTGGTGGATCTGAAGTCCGAGCTCCCAGGGATCATAACCGAGCACAAGCCCTGCCATTTCTTCATATGTCAGCACCGGTATTCCCCAGCCTTTGTCGTCGTATGTGCACCCTTCCATCTCGCCGATAGTATATTGCCATTTATCAAGAAACATAGTACATCCGGGACAGTTACATACGATCATATCAGGCATGAAGGGTTTCATGGATTCAAACTTTTTCTTTGCATTTGCAACGGAATATCCCCGGTTTGCCTGCACAAGATATTGTCTGAAACCGAATCCGCAACAATGGCGCCGTTCGGGGTAATCCACTATCTTTCCGCCCCAAGCTTCAACCATACCCTGCAAAACATAAGGAAATTCAGCACCACCCACTCCTTTTGAGGGAAACATCTTTGAATAATGGCATCCAATATGTTCCACCACCCTTAAGGGCTCTCCTGTCTGCCTGTTAATGAGCCGGTACCTGGCTCTGGCAGCAATTGCTTCCCTGAATTTGTACAGAATATCGCTGGCATGAGCAATATTTTTCGGCTTTTCAAATTCCCTTCCAGTCGATTTTTTAAGATGTAGCCTGATTTTCTCCTCAATTTCGGGATAATGCTTCCAGGTTTCGAGGATTTCAGTATATAAGCCAAAGGAGGTAACACACGAAATAGCAATATTCTCATACCCTGCTTCTGTTGCAAGTGCAAAATGCCTGGCCACAACGGTCATGATGGTCTCAAATGGGATAATATCCGCATGATACCCTATCCCTGTGCATGTGGTGTGATGCGGATCATCAAAAATATCTTTTTCCAGTTCACCGGTTAGTATTTTTAGAAATGCCGTTTCCGATCCGGGGAAAAAATTCTGACGGATACAACTCCGGGCGTAATAATACCTGTCATCAGCTATGTCTTTCTGATAATCGGCCCAAACCTTTTTTTTACCATCCTGCAGCATGAGTATTTTCCGGTTATTATTCTTTAAAGTGCTTGTTGCTGTTGTATTGCGAAATGTGGTTCATATACTCGTTATCATCGGTATCATCGAGTTGCATGCCCATCTCTGATGCCCTTGTCACAGAGAATTTTTCGATCTTTTCAAACCGATCGGATGCACCTGTAACATCAAAGATATTCTTCAATTCGGTAAGATCTTTTTCTGCGATCGTACGCAATGCCCCGGCTCCGTTTCCCTTATAATTGCTCCCGAATTTTGGCATGATGCTTTTTGCATTTTTGTGCACCCAGTCCCATACCGGCCCCTGTTCGGCATGTTTTTCAGGGATTACACTATCCGGAAAAACACAATACCCGGTATTCAGGATATTGTGGCCGACAATCCTTTTTATGGCAAGCTGCTGCCGCCCTTTTTCGGATTCAGTGAACATGCCTGTTTCCTGGGACAACTGGCGTAATGCCATAATAATGAACCCCGGGGTATTTCCGCGAGGGCACCTTGTCTTACAGGACATACATTGTCCGCAGTACCATATCAGCTCATCTTTCAGCAGCTCTTCGATCTTGCCTTCGTCGTTGGACTGTACTATATTAACAATGAGCCTGGGATCGTAATAATATACCGATGCAGCCGGACATATGGCAGTGCAAACTCCGCAGTTCATACACGATTTCAGACCTTCCTGAAACCGTATGTCCTGATGAAGTGCATCGATAAGTTTTCCCATATGTGCCTTTTTTGTTCGGGATAATGAGTTGATTCCCGGAACTGATGATGGAATCACCAAATATAGGCAGCTTATGAATGCGTATAAAGGTCAGAGAATACCGTTTTTGAGGAAATATTTATCCACTGTATGAAACCGGCAGGATGTAAAAAATGAGCATTAAAACCGGTAAAAATGTATTGGTTGGTACAAAAAATGACCAATGTTCAAATTCTAGATAATGGTAAATAGGTTTGCGAATTTTCAATAAAAGCTTAGCTACGCGACAATTGAAAATCGATATTTGGTATTTGGGCATTTATTGGAATTTGGAATTTGTGAATTGGATATCTATGCTAACAAACACTGGCCTTCCAAAGGAATAATTTCAGCCCCTCCCCCTTACCCCCGGATAGAGAGAATCAACCCTGCCACTCCGGAAAAGTACCTTCGATTCAATGTCCATCATTGACAGGACTCCCCCATTCCACCCTGCACCTGTGTCCATCATATATACTTCACATTTTTTAAGGGGCCCGGCAGATCCGAAATTCAGAGTAGGCGTATGCCCTACATAGACTTCGTCATAATCCGTGATCTTACTGATACCATCCTGTTCCGCTTCTATAGCATTGTATACAAGACTCCTGTTCCAAACCAGGTCTTTTTTATCCTGGATGGCAATATCCCTGGAGGTATCAAAACCGCCATGCACAAATAATTTATTTTCAACAATATGGTATAATTTAGCTGACTTGAGCAGCTCAATATGAGAATCGGGGACCCTGCCCCGATAGGAACGCATAGTGGCATTTCCACCTTGTGATACCCATATTTCAGGCGCATCACCTTCGGTAAACCATTTTAGCGCCCATTCATCGTGATTGCCCAGTATGTACACCAGGTTTTTAATTTTCAATAATTCGCCAATCGATTTGTTCACTTCAGGCCATCCGTCACATACATCACCCAGACATATCAATGTATCTGTCTGATAGTCAAACAATGATATCTCAAGGCATTGCTTCATTGCCCTGAATGCTCCGTGAATATCTCCCATTACAAATGTTCTGCCCATGGTGTGTGAATCATTCAAATACCCGGCTTTTCACCGAACCATCCGGAAAAAAGGTCTTTATATTGTCATCGGATTGCAGGGCCAAAGCACTTTTAACCACCTTACCTTCTTTCAGGGTTATTGAGTACCCCCGGCTGAAAACACCAGCAGGATCGAGGTATGTCTTTCTTTTTTCAAGAATATCCAGCCGGTGTTTAGATGTTGTAATGCAATTCTTCAGATGTTTCTCAAGATTCAGCAGATAAAGGGTATTGGTATGATATTCGTCCCGCAACCTGTTCCTAACCTGCTGTTCTGTTCCAACTACAATATCTTTCACCTGTTGTTGGCTGAATTCCAGGAACCGGTGAGCCAAAAGCTTTCCCCTGTAAACAGTTTCATCTATTTTTTTGTTTCCTGCACTGAGCAGCTTTTTTGTTCTGTTACCAAGGATTATGCCTGAACGCAGAAGTGTTTCATGTTCATTTTGCAACCTGTTGCCAGCTAAAAGTGCAATATCCCGGCCCATTGAAGTATAGTATTCTTCCGCTTCCTGAAAACGGTCAATTAAAAATTCGGCCACTGCAGTGGGTGTTTTAAGGCCCAGATGAGCAACCCTGTCGGTAACCGTATCATCCTGTTCGTGTCCTATTCCTGTGATCACGGGGACCGGAAACTGTGCCACATGCAATGCCAGCCAGTAACTGTTAAAACAATCGAGGTCTACCTGTGATCCTCCACCCCTGATGATAACAACCACATCAAATTTTTCCTCAGCACAATGAATGCGGTCCAGCGCTTCGACCATCGAGTTCACGGCATTTTCACCCTGCATAAATGCCTGAAAAAGTGTAATATGGAATGAATAACCGAATGGATTGTTCAGGAGCTGGTCTTCAAAATCTCCGAAACCAGCTGCAGTTTTGGAAGATATTACAGCTACCCGTTTTGGCAACACCGGAAAGTCCAGCTCCCGATTCATATCAATAACACCCTCTTCCGTAAGGCGGTTTATGATCCCGAGTTTTTTCCGTGCAAGCTCACCCACTGTATATGACGGTTCGATGTCTGAAATGTTCAGGCTTAATCCATACACCTCATGAAATTCAACAGATACGCGCACCAGAATTTTTATACCTGCTGCAAGGTGCGCACCAGTAGTAGTTTCAAAATATGGTTTGATCATTCGATAAGTCATCGCCCAGATTGTTGCCCTGGACCGGGCAACCAAGTCATCATTTTTTTCGTCTTTTTCAACGAGTTCAAGATAGCAATGCCCGCTTGAAAAATTTTCTTTCAGCTCGCTGATCTCACCTACAACCCAATATCTGGTTTCAAGCGCGGTATTCAACACGTTTTTTATCTTCCGGTTCAGTTCAGCTAAACTTAATGGTTTGGAATGCATGGCGCAGGCATTAGAATTTTATGATCTTTTGATACATCTGCTGGTTCTCAATCTCCAGATGCAGGATATAAAGGCCCCTGGGAAGATCTGAAAGTTGATCAATGTGTATCAGGTTAAGGTCATGCACCACATTTATCCCGACATTTTTTACCTGTTGTCCGAGAGAATTGAACACAGACAATCGGCCCTCACCTTCATGATCCGATTCGAACACCAGATAAACGATACCGGAAAACGGATTAGGCAAGATTTCAAGTCGTGTGACAGGCATATCTTTACTGCGGATATTGTATCGCAAAATAAGGTTCGCCTTTTGAAAATCAGGGATACCATATCCGTAAATGGTGTCAGGATCATAATAACGGTCAGCGCTTTGCTGAATGGCTCTGAAGATCTCCATGGCAGTAGCTTCGGGATTTGCCTGCCACAGGCAGGCCGAAAGTCCTGCAATCTCCGGTGAAGAATAGGAAGTTCCTGCTCCTGCTGAGATCGTTCCGTTGGTCCTCACCACAAAATTACCGCTCCCCATACCGCATACATTCGGTTTCAACCGGCCATCCGAAGTGGGACCTCTTGAACTGAAAGAGGTTATTGCTCCAAATCCATCCACCGCACCTATTGAGAGAACACTGTCCCCGTCGGCCGGTGCCGATATGTATTTCCAGAAAGTACCGCCCTCGTTTCCCGCACTGTTTACCACAAGCATTCCTTTCGAGGCAGCAATATCCGCAGCAATGGATATTCGCGTGGTATTGCCGTCCATATCGGCATAAGTATGGTTCTGTGCAGGATCATCAAATTCGGTATATCCCAGGGATGTATTTATAACGTCGACCCCGGCACTATCGGCGAATTCGGCTGCCGATACCCAGTTGTCCTCTTCGATCAGGTATTCCGAAGATGCATCTTCCGACCTTAGCAGGATAAACGAGGCATCCGGAGCAGTACCTGCATAGAGGCCGGGAAGAAAACCTCCGATAATCGATAAAACACTGGTTCCATGCGGATGGTATTGAAAGACATTTGTGCCTCCGTTCACAAAATCCCAGGTACCGAGCAACCGGCCTTCGTTCCGGATCTTATCAAATATTTCGAGTGTATCTGCAGCGTCAAAACCTGCGTCAATCACTGCAATGAGCATGCCGCTTCCGGAAAAACCCAGGTAATGCAAACCCTGCCCGTTATTGATATCGATCTGCCTGAATGCATAGCCGTAATCGAAAATTTCCGGGGCAAAACTGCTTTGAGTAGCTATGGTTCCGGTACTCTTCTTGTTAACTCCTGACGGTTTCAAGAATAAAATATCTTTTATGAAAGATACTCCTGCCATGTATCCTGCC
Source organism: uncultured Bacteroidales bacterium (assembly GCA_964503885.1). Classification (GTDB taxonomy): domain Bacteria; phylum Bacteroidota; class Bacteroidia; order Bacteroidales; family UBA10428; genus CAZDCD01. The sequence goes on along the minus strand of CAZDCD010000013.1, from coordinate 61,374 downwards.
TGCTGGGCAGTAATATCACCTGTGGTTACTGCGTTGAACCATTTTGACCGGTTGAGGACCGGAATTCCGGCATGCTCCAGTGAATCGATATATACCTGTGAAACGGGAAGATCATTCGGATCAAATGGGATTTCCTGTGCGATCCTCCGCTGAATGGCCCGCTCTGACAAAAATTCATACGGGCTTTCCAGAGAATACCCGTTATTGAATTTATCGGTAAAATCTACTCTGTATTTCCCGGGAACATATTGCGCATAAGCACCGCTGAAGCATAGAAGTACAAAGCATGATATAATCACCCTGATCTGCATAACGATCAATAATCATTTCCACGGGGATTGTTACCAGGCATAAAATCATACGGATCGGGCTCAGCAAACTTTCCGATATTTTCGTCTACTTTTCTGAAAAATTCCTGTTGTTGTTTTGTCAGGGCCGCTTCATTCTCAGGTTTTCCATGAATATAATTGATCTGCATATTTACCGAACCGTCTTGGTTATAAAAGACCCATAGCCCTTCCCTTAGATCATCGGTAAATTTACCTTTGGTCAGTGCGAAATTCTTTGCCTGAAAAACTATAAAATCTCCCCAAAGTTTGTCGCCGATATAGGATGCTTTAAGCCGCAGGGATCCATCCTCAAAATATTGTTCCCACACTCCTTGTTTTTTGCCGTCTTTCCATTCAATCTTTTCGCTGACACTGCCGCCGGGATAGTAATGGAACGAGGTTCCGTTTAATAATCCGTTGCTATATGTTTCCTTCGAACGAATGTTCTTATCGTAATAGCTGTAATAATTCCAAATGCTGTCTTTTCTCGATTTTTTATAATTTCCTTCCGATGCCAGTGATCCATCCTCATAAAAGATCTTTGCCTTTGCATATTCACTGTTCCCGTCGTATGCAAGTATTGCTTTGACGCCGCCGTTCTCAAAATACCTGGCCATTGTCCCCACCGGTTTGTCATTGACAAAATACCCTTTATACATGAGGTTACCGTTAGGGTATTCTTTTTTCCAGTATCCCTGCTTCAATCCTTTACCGTCAACCTGATTGAACACCGTATCCTGCCCTGTTACGGCACCTAATGCAGCACCTGCCTTAAGCAGCATAAAAAGCATTAACGTACTGTAAAATATGTGTTTCATCATCCCTTATTTTAATCCATAAAATTATAAAATTAGCATGCATTATTTTAGGATTTGTGATAATAACTTCTCAGGTTAATTTTTATTGCAGTGCATTTGTATGAAAACTACATCGGGCAACGCCATCAAACTATACACTGAGAAAGACTGCATTGTAATTGTACATTGTCTTATGCGAAAAAAAGCCGGACCTACACGGGTAAGTCCGGCTTTGGTAAACCGTGATATATGATTTATTTAACTTCTTCGAAATCTACATCGGTAACCTCATCGTCACCGCCCTTCTTCCCTTTTTCCTGATTTTCAGCCGATGCCTGTTGTCCGCCGGCTTCAGCTCCCGCACCAGCCTGACTGGCCTTGTACAGCTCTTCGGAAGCTTTCTGCCATACGGCATTCAGTTCAGCTGTTGCCGTATCTATTTCACTCAGATCCTGTTTTTTGTGCGCTTCTTTAAGTTTTTCGAGCGCTTTTTCAATAGGTTCCTTTTTATCTGGCGGAAGTTTGTCACCAAATTCCTTCAGTTGTTTTTCAGTCTGGAAAATAAGGCTGTCGGCAGCATTCATCTTATCCACACGCTCTCTTTTCTCCTTATCTTCGTTTTCATGTGCTTTGGCCTCCTGCTTCATTTTTTCTATTTCCTGGTCTGTGAGACCTGTAGATGCCTCGATCCTGATGCTCTGTTGCTTTCCGGTTCCTTTATCCTTTGCAGAGACATTTAAAATTCCGTTGGCATCGATATCGAATGTCACCTCAATCTGCGGAAGACCCCTTGGTGCCGGTGGAATACCATCGAGGTGAAACCTGCCGATTGTTTTATTATCTTGTGCCATAGGCCTTTCGCCCTGCAGGACATGGATCTCAACCGATGGCTGATTGTCGGCTGCAGTAGTGAAGACTTCGGCCTTTTTGGTCGGTATTGTGGTATTTGCATCAATAAGCCTTGTCATAACGCCACCCATAGTTTCAATTCCCAGAGACAACGGGGTAACATCCAGAAGCAAAACATCCTTAACTTCACCTGTCAGTACACCTCCCTGAATTGCAGCACCCACAGCAACTACTTCGTCAGGATTAACACCCTTTGAGGGTTTTCTCCCGAAGAATTTTTCTACTACATCCTGAATAGCAGGAATTCTTGTTGATCCGCCTACGAGGATCACTTCATTGATATCCGAAGCCGAAAGTCCTGCATCTTTCATTGCTTTGCGGCACGGTTCAACGGTTGCCTGAATGAGGGAATCTGTCAGGCTCTCAAACTTAGCCCTCGTAAGGGTTTTCACCAGGTGCTTCGGAATACCGTCAACAGGCATGATATAGGGCAGGTTGATCTCGGTGGTCGAAGAGCTTGATAATTCAATTTTTGCCTTTTCGGCAGCCTCTTTCAGCCTCTGCATGGCCATAGGATCTTTCCTGAGATCCAATCCCTCATCTTTCAGAAATTCCTCTGCCAGCCAGTCGATGACCATATGGTCGAAGTCATCGCCTCCGAGGTGTGTATCCCCATTTGTGGATTTCACTTCAAAAACGCCGTCTCCGAGTTCGAGGATTGAAATATCGAATGTTCCTCCTCCGAGGTCGTATACTGCAATTTTCAGGTCTTTGTTCTTCTTGTCGAGTCCATATGCGAGTGATGCGGCAGTAGGTTCATTAATGATCCGTTTTACCTTGAGTCCGGCAATTTCACCGGCCTCTTTGGTGGCCTGTCGCTGTGAATCGCTGAAATATGCCGGTACGGTGATCACTGCATCGGTAACTTCGCTGCCCAGGTAGTCTTCGGCAGTTTTCTTCATCTTCTGAAGAATCATTGCCGATATCTCCTGAGGTGTGTATTTTCTATCGTCGATAGTTACACGGGGTGTATTGTTATCGCCCTTTACCACTTTATAAGACACCCGTTTAACTTCTTTCTGAACCTTGTCGAACGTTTCTCCCATGAAACGTTTAATGGAATATACAGTCTTCACTGGATTTGTGATCGCCTGCCTTTTTGCCGGATCACCTACCTTGCGTTCACCATTTTCGATGAAGGCTACAACCGACGGGGTTGTTCTTTTTCCTTCACTGTTTGGTATTACAACTGGTTCATTACCTTCCATAACAGCAACACAGGAGTTTGTAGTCCCTAAATCTATGCCGATTATTTTACCCATGCTTAATAGTTTTTATATGATTAATTCCTGATTCTGTAAATTTGATATTACCTGTTTCAATGATTGTGCCATTCGTGTTTTCTGACATAATTTCGGAATTAGCCGAACACCAGGCACCATGGAGCTTTCATAAAAGGTGACAAAACGGCAGTAACACACCGCATCATCATAAAAAAAGGAGGATCATGACAAATCTTCAATATTATTTTTAAACTTTGTACCGAATTTTCTAAAACTACAACTATGTCGAGTGCACTAAAAGAGAAACCCAAAAAAATAACCACCCATGTGTTGCAGGAAATGAAACTTTATGGCGAAAAGATCTCCATGCTCACTGCATACGACTTTTCAATGGCCAGGATCCTCGACAGTGCCGGCATTGATGTAATTCTGGTGGGTGATTCGGCCTCCAACGTGATGGCAGGTTTTGAAACCACACTTCCGATCACACTCAATGATATGATATATCACGCCGCCTCAGTGGTAAGGGGGGTTAAGCGTGCACTTGTGATTGTGGATCTGCCGTTTGGGACATACCAGGGAAATTCAAAGGAAGCGTTATGTTCGGCAATCAGGATTATGAAAGAAACCGGTGCAGGTGCAGTAAAAATGGAAGGAGGCCGTGAAGTCTGTGAATCGATTGAAAGGATACTTTCCGCAGGGATCCCGGTAATGGGACATCTCGGGCTTACACCACAGTCGATACACAAATTTGGCACCTATGTGGTCAGGGCAAAAGATAAGGAGGAAGCCGACAAACTGATAGAAGATGCCCACCTGCTTGAGAAAACAGGGTGTTTCGGAATTGTGCTGGAAAAAATACCTGCCACGCTGGGCCGGAAAGTCGCCACAGAATTGAAAATACCCGCTATCGGCATCGGCGCAGGCCGGTGGGTCGATGGCCAGGTACTGGTCCTTCATGATATGCTCGGCATCACCCAGGAGTTCTCGCCCCGTTTCCTGAGAAGGTACCACAACCTGTTTGCAGAAATAAAGGGAGCCGTTGAATCCTATATCCTGGATGTGAAAAACCTCGATTTTCCTTCGGAACGGGAGCAATATTGAATGCTTCCGGTTAAGTGATCACCTGCGGATATGGTTCATTTTCATTCTTACCCAAACCACAGGTAAACCACATTGACAGGATATGGAAATACTTTATGAAGATAATCACCTGATCGCCGTCAATAAGACAAATCACGAACTGGCACAGGGTGACAGTTCGGGAGATATGTCGCTCGATTCCCTGCTTAAAGAGTATATCAAAAATAAATACGGCAAACCCGGAAACGTTTTCCTGGGGGTCGTCCACAGGCTGGACCGGCCGGTAAGCGGGATAATCCTGTATGCGAGGACAAGCAAAGCGCTGGCGAGATTAAATACTCTTTTCCGGGAAGGCAATGTGCGTAAAACATACTGGGCAATTGTGAAGAACAAGCCCTCCGCCGATTCGGGAACGATCAGGAGCTACCTGACAAGAAATCCCAAACAAAATAAATCATACAGCAGTACAGTTCCTGTGACAGGATCGAAAGAGTCCATTCTTGAGTATACCCTGATTGCCAGTTCCAGCAGGTATCACCTGCTGGAAGTAGATCTTAAAACCGGAAGGCATCACCAGATAAGAGCCCAGCTTTCCGAACTGGGATGTCCTGTAAAAGGTGATCTGAAATACGGGTTTCCAAGGTCAAATCCCGATGGGGGAATTTCGCTGCATGCGAGGAAGCTGGAATTTGAGCACCCTGTCGGAAAATACCCGTTAACACTCAAGGCAGCTCCGCCCCAAGAGGAAAATCTCTGGAAAATATTCCTTGACCAGCTTAACGCAAAATCCTGAGCATACACGGTACTTGTTGATAAACTAGCTGTGTAAAAACAATAATCGCTGTTTTTGTGAGTTAATTTTACATGAAAAAATAACGACTATTTATGCGAAGAGCGAACCTCCTTATTTGTGGTATTTCATTATGGTTAACCGGAATTCAGGCGCAGTCGTATGGTAAATTCACAAGGACTGAATACATTGAACAGTATAAGAAATATGCAGTGGAAGAAATGGCACGTACTGGCATCCCCGCCAGCATTACCCTGGCACAGGGAATACTGGAATCGGGTGACGGCAACAGCTCACTGGCCAGAAAAGCCAACAACCATTTCGGCATAAAGTGCCATGACTGGACAGGAAAATCAATAAAACACAATGACGACAGCAGGAGGGAATGTTTCAGGAAATACAATTCGGCATACGAGTCATACCGAGATCATTCCGATTTTCTTGCCACAAAATCGAGGTATGCATTTCTTTTCGAGTTCGACCCGACCGATTACAAGCAATGGGCAAAAGGCTTAAAGAACGCAGGATATGCAACCAGTCCGACTTATGCCAGGGCGCTAATCAAAATTATAGAAGAAAATAAATTGTACCTGCTCGATACCGAAGTTAAAGCTGGCAAGCCCGCTATTTATTATGCCGAAAATAAAACCCGATCCGTTAAAACCGGAGAACGGAAAATTTTTGAAAACAACAGGGTAAAGTATCTCCTGACAAAAAACAGCGATACCTTTAAATCCCTCACCGATGAATTCGATCTGCTGCCATGGGAACTGGCCAAATACAATGAACTACCTCCGGATTTCGTACTTTCCGAAGACCAGGTGCTTTACATACAACCCAAACGTGCGAAGGCTGAAGCGGGAAAGAATACCCACGTGGTAAAAGAAGGAGAAACGATGTATGATATCTCCCAGAAATATGCCATAAAGCTTGAAAAACTTTACAGGAACAACCTTCTTGCCGAAGGCACCGAACCTGAAACAGGCACTGAGCTGTTGCTGAGGGGTAAAAAGAAAGGAGCCATGCCGGTGGCCATCACCAATTCGCTGAAAGAAGAACCATCAGGTGAAGATAAGATCATTTTTGAACTTGATCCGGATTGAAGAAGGATTCGTGTTTAGGATCTGCCTGACACCTCCGAGCGTCACGTAAATTCAAAGTTCAAAACATTATTGTAACGCGTGATGAGTGACAAGTAACGGGTTATGATTCACTTGTAAATGATCCCCGCTGGTTGATTTTCTTTGCTGCAATAAAATTCTCAGTTGAATAATTATCGTGCTGCGATAATTGAATTATCTTATGGTGATAATTATTTATCGTGATACGATAACTTTTTTCACGTATTACCAGATTTTTATCCTCCTTTTCTACTTTACATCAGCATATTGGATACGGTGCCACTTTTGGCGCCTGCATTGATAAATGATTACCGATTACTTTTTTCAACCGGCATCCAGACTTATTCCGCCCAATACTTCATGATGCCCTGAAATCCCCGGAGGAAATCTTCTACACTCATTCTTGTTTTTCCGGCAAGCTGAAGGGCTTTAATATCCAGATACCCGTCTGACGCAGCAATTCTCAGTAATTGCTTTCCGTCCGATTCGATGGCACCAACCGGAACAGCATGTTTTATGTTTACAATACCGGCTCTGAAGATTTTCATCGATACGTTTTCACCTTCAGCGTCTTTGAGTATCGTCCATGCACCAGGATATGGGCTCAATCCCCTGATGAAATTAAAAATATCCGCAACCTGGGTATTCCAGCGAATCCTGCAATCTTTTTTATAGATCTTCGGCGCAGGTTTCAGGGGGTTTTCAGGAATTTTTTGTGACTGGTCAACAGCGATTGCCTTACCCGTTTCAATAAGTTCGATGGTTCTGAGTACAACTCCAGACCCCAGAATCATCAGCTTATCATGGAGTTCTCCGGCCGTTTCCTCATCCCCTATTTTCACTTTTTCCTGCAAAATAATTTTCCCGGTATCAATATCTTTATCAATAAAAAAAGTGGTCACACCGGTTAATTTTTCCCCATTGATGATCGCCCAGTTAATCGGTGCTGCGCCCCTGTAATCGGGTAATAGCGATGCGTGGAGGTTAAATGTGCCCAGTTTTGGCATCGACCAGACCTCTTCGGGCAGAATTCTGAAAGCAACAACAACCTGAAGATCAGCGTGCAATGTTCTGAGTTCGTTTAAAAACGCAGGATTTTTGAGGTTTGAAGGCTGCAATACCTTCAGGTTGTTTTTCAGCGCAAATTCCTTCACAGGAGATTCGCGAAGCGCTTTGCCCCTGCCTGCAGGTTTATCAACGGCGGTGATCACTGCCGTGACTTTTTTTCCGGCTTTCAGGAGGGCTTTTAAAGGTTCTACCGCAAATTCGGGAGTACCCATATATACAATGTCCGGGTCCTTCATTTGCATCGGCTACTCGCTGTCAATTTTAAAATCATCGTCATCGAGCAGATCGAGGAGATGGCCCATCTTATTCTTTTTGGTTTTCAGGTAAAAGAGGTTATGCTCGTTGGGTGGGATCTCAAGGGCCACATTTTCAACGATTTCAAGACCGTATCCTTCAAGACCTGCCCGTTTTACCGGATTATTTGTGATCAGCCTTATCTTACCCAGGCCCAGTTCTCTCAGGATGCTTGCACCTACACCATAGTCCCTTTCATCCTCCTTAAATCCCAGGTCGAGGTTGGCCTGAACCGTATCCCGGCCTTCCTCCTGGAGTTTATAGGCCTGAATCTTATTGAACAGCCCAATCCCCCTGCCTTCCTGGTTCAGGTAAACAATAACTCCCAGACCTTCTTTGTTGATAAGCTTCATGGCTTCCTGGAGCTGTGTTCCGCAATCGCAGCGGTACGATCCGAAAATATCACCGGTCATGCACGATGAATGCACCCGCACCAAAACCGGTTCATCTTTCGTCCATTTTCCCTTCATCAGGGCCAGGTGTTCCAGTCCGTTTGATTTCTGTATGAAGGGAATAAGGTTAAACGTCCCGTATTTTGTCGGCAGATTAACTTTAGCACCTTTGATTACAATAGATTCCAGTTTTAAGCGGTATTCGATCAGGTTCTTTATTGAAATGATTTTCAGGTCAAATTTCCCGGCAATCTCCATCAGTTCCGGTAACCGGGCCATGCTACCGTCTTTGTTCATAATTTCCACGAGCACACCCCCGGGTTTAAGTCCTGCCAGCCGGGCAAGATCCACCGTGGCCTCGGTATGTCCGGCTCTTCTCAATACTCCCTTATTGCGTGCTTTCAGCGGAAAAATATGACCCGGCCTTCCCAGATCTTCGGGTCTTGTAGTCGGATCAACAAGCGCTTTTATTGTTTTCGCTCGGTCACTCGCCGAGATGCCGGTCTTACACCCGTGCCCGAGCAGATCCACTGAAACCGTAAACATGGTACCGTGGTATGATGTGTTGGTTCCAACCATCAGGTTAAGGTCGAGTGCATCGCAACGTTCTTCCGGAATAGGTGCACAGATCAAGCCCCGTCCATGGGTAGCCATAAAATTGACTATCTCGGGGGTAATCAATTCTGCCGCGCAAATAAAATCCCCCTCGTTTTCCCTGTCCTCATCATCTACCACAATAACTACCTTTCCTTTCCGGATCTCCGCAATTGCATCTTCTATAGTATCGAGCTGAAATGTGTCTGTTGGTTCAGGAATATTCATATGTCTGATCAATGATGGTAAAAATTTTCCGCAAAAGTAAGAACTGTTTGTAAAATTCCCTAAATAATAACTGTTTAAAAATGATACAATTCATAAACAGTAAAAAATAGGTATACTTTATATATATTTATCTTTTCAGATGAATGTCTCAGGTCAGCTTCTTTTAGCTTTCTCCCACAAAGCCGTATGCCGCCGGGAGAAAAACCTTATCATACCCACTAAAATGGAATAATTCATGATGAACAGGTAATAGGGCAGAAAGAACTGCCTGATGCGTGTTTTTTTATTCCTCAGCAGCCCGCCCGCGAGCGCCAGCAAATAAAACAGCAGTTGGATCAGCAGCAGACCATTATATATATGACATTTCCCGTGGCAGGCTGCAGCAAGAACGACCGTTGAGAAAAACAAGGCAATAAAGGATACCGGGACAAGAGTCCACCTGAAGACTTTGTGTGAAATGTATTCAAAAGACAGGAACCCGTATTTAAATATATTCAGTAAACCGGGCATCCTGAATAACAACTGAAACCCGCCGCTGGCAATCCGTATTTTTCTTTTGAGCTCTTCATGAATGGAAAATGAAGCATTTTCAGATGCAGTGGCTTTGGGTGCGTATTTTATTTTATACCCTTTCCGGGCAATGTTCAGCGATATGGTCAGATCATCAAGGATGGTATCTTTTTTTATCTTCTCATACAATGAGGTACGTATTGCAAACAATTCACCTGCCGCTCCCATCGTGGAATGAATACCCGACTCCAGGCGCTTTATCAGCGATTCGTATTGCCAGTAAAGTCCCTCACCGGCTCCCACAGCTTTGTCCCTGCCGGAAGAATAGATCCTTTTTTCACCCGCCACGCAACCCACCCGTTCATCCGAAAAAATAGAAACAATCTCACGAAGGGCATTTTTGCTGAGATCGGTATTGGCATCCGAAAATACCACAATCGGTGTTGAGACTTCCTCAATTCCCCGGTTCATCGCTTCGATCTTACCGCTTCTGGTTTTGTGATGAAGGACAGTAACCTCGCTGAATTTCCCAAGGATCCCGGGAGTACCGTCATCCGAGCCGTCAGTTACCCACAGGTGATGCAGCTTTTCTTTAGGGTAATCCAGTCCGAATGAATTTTCAAGCTTTTTTTCAACGCTGTCACTTTCATTATAGGCAGGCACCAGCAAGGTAATCTCCGGTTCATAATGCGCTTTGGCAGGCTGCTTTCCTCTGGCCAGCCTAATAAATCCGCTGAGCACTGCAAGCAGCATGGTATACAGCAGGTATGTGTATCCGATAACTCCCATGGATATCCAGAAGATTGCTTTCATACACGGGTTATGATTGATGAGTAAAAATCAAGCAACCCCGAAATGATCTTTTTATTGTCGAGCCGGATTTTCACAAAATCTTCAGCGTTTTTACCTATCCGCAGGCATTCTCCGGGATCGTGCAACAATTTTTTCAGGTTGTTCAGAAAAGCTGCCGGATCATCAGCAAGTAACAAATGTACGTTATGCGAAACATCCAGTCCTTCGGCACCAATTGAAGTTGTGAGTACCGTGCGCCCCATGGCCATGGCTTCAACGATCTTCACCCGCATTCCGCTGCCTGAGAATAACGGAACCACCATCACCGCTTTACCGGCCATAAAACCGGCCGCATTTTCAACCTCCCCTGCATAGTCTATTGCATGTTTTCGCAGGCGTTCAATAAAATTTTGGGGAGCATTTCTTCCTGCAACTGAAAAAGTTACCGATGGAAATTCTCGGTGAAGGGACTGCCATACCCATTTGATAAACCACAGCAGTCCCTCCCGGTTGGGCAGCCAGTCGAGCGATCCTATAAAAAAGAGCGTATCAGGTCTCAGGTCATTATTTCTATTCTTTCTGTGAATTTGAGTATCATATCCATAGGGACAGACCATGGCCTGATTTTGAAATCCCATCTTCAGAAATGCATTGTTATCTCGACCGGTAATCGGGACAAGGATATCGAATTCATGCAGTGCTTTCTTTTCGAATCTTTCAAGTCTGCCAGCCAGTACATTCATGTAATGCTTCTTAAATAAGTTCCTGTTCTGCAGCGCATACCTCTTCCATATCTCATGCTCAACGTTATGTGCCCTCATAACGAGTTTGGCAGGGGAATATTCCCTTACAATGCCGGCGTAAGGAGCAAGATACAGGCCTTCGAACTGAACAATATCGTAATTCTTGTTTTTCAGCATAGCAATCAATTTCTCCCCGAATCTTTTTGAAATAAACCGTGAAGCATTGTATGGAATTTCCGAGAACAGGTAATTTATAATAAGATTCACATAACGAATATCGGTATTGATATCAAACAACTCAATTTTAATGTTTTCAAGGGTTTCAAAATGATCGAAAATCTCAGGTCTGCTTGCTGCATGTTTACGTGTGTGCATGGCCAAAATATCCACATCATGTCCCGAATCGCCAAATCCTTTGGCCATATTGTAAATTGCCATGGCGCCGCCATCTTTCAACGGGTAAGGTGTTTTATTACATACCTGCAATATTCTCATAGTTGAAATTCAAGTTCAGCCAGAAGGGTTTGATTATTAAGTCCGTTGATTATAGAACGTGAGACCGATTCAATGTCTGCAAGCCTGTGCCTCAATTTTACCCGGCTGATAATAAACAGAATAACCAGAGGGAACAGCACAATCCTGATGGTTTTCATGGTGGCTGATGTTAAAGTATCAGCCTCACCGGAATTAATGTATGGGTATTCCGAAAGTTTGGTCTTGATATAGGAGATGCGTGACCATTTGCTTGTGATCAGGATATCAAATGTTTTATTGAATAAAGGTTCGATGTTTTTCAGCGATTCCGGATGGCTGTTCCTTATATACGATAAAAACAACCCTGGAAACAGCATCGAACGGCGGATATCTTTCCTACATGCAGCCGACTGATTGATTATTTTTTCCAGCGACCCGATGAGTTCCTCCCTGTCGATTTCCGTAAAATCAAATTTTCCGGCCAGATGAAACCGTTTATCAAGCATGGTAGTTTGTTCGATGCCGAAAAGTTTCCGCAGAAATTCGAGGTAGATGTCCATGTTAAAAAGGGCCGAATCATTGGCTGCCTTGTAGGTAAGGAAAACCCCGATAACAAGCAATATCACTGATGAGCCCCACATGCCGTTGAAACTGGTGACAATACTTTCCCTAACCATTTTTTCGCCGGTGAGGGAAATGATGTACCAGAAAATAAACAACAGCACGGATATGACCGTTGGCATACCCAGCCCGCCTTTTCTGATAATTGCTCCCAGCGGCGCCCCCACAAATAAAAAGATAAGGCACCCGATGGAAAGGGTAAATTTGCGGTGCCATTCAATTTCATGCCTGCGCAATTGTCTTTTTTTGTAATAGAGGTTCCCGAGGCTGCTTTCGATATATGATTTTGATGCACGGGCATAATTGATCGCTGTCTCCAGGGTTTCAAACCTGTTGTAGTATTGAAGGGTGTTGAATAAGCTGTCGATATCGGTAACCGGGGTAGAACCGCCCTTGTCATAAATATAGGGCTGGTCAAGGTATGCTTTTCGTGTTTTGTCCCTGATTTTAAAATAATTGGCTGCGATCAGATTATGTCTGAACTGATCTTCACGCAACGAAATATCTCTTTTAAGAGAATCTATGACGCCGTTAAGCTGGTGAAGGCTCATCATCTGGTAACTGTTCTTAAAAAGGCTTTCATCCGATCTCTGGAGGTCAAAACCTGATAAACCGATGACCATTCTCTGTTCCCTGAATTTATCCATTCTCTGAGGGTATGTCCGGTTTCTTTTTCTCCTGTCTTCTTCTTCCTCGGTATAGCTGCGGCCATGCCAAAGGGTAATGATGAGGTTCTTATTATCTGTGGTCATCCTCATGTAGCCTGAATCGGCAACAATAACACTCACATTTCCTCTTCCGCGGGTGTGATCATAGATCTTGATATCATACAATATATTCGTCTGCGGATTTTTCTTGCCGACCCGTATGCTGTAATTGTCCACCCCGTTGTAAAACTCTCCCTCCCTGATCTGCAATTCGGGTCTTTGCTGCCTGACATCCCAAAGCAATGTCCTCATTTTCAGGTTAGTCACAGGCATCACATTATTGGAGAAGAAAAAGGCGGCAATACTGAGCAGCACCACAATTAATACCAGGGGACTCATGATCCTCTGCAGGGAAATGCCGGAAGATTTCATGGCGCTCAGTTCGTAAAATTCACCCATATTACCGAAGGTCATCAGTGAAGCCATAAGAATGGCCAGGGGAAGCGCCATGGGTACCAGGCTGGCAGAAGTATATAGAAGCAGTTCGGCGATAACTTTCACATCCAGTCCCTTCCCCACAAGTTCATCGATGTATCGCCATAGAAATTGCATAAGAAGCACGAACATCACAATGAAAAAAGTGAGGATAAAAGGACCAAGAAAAGATTTTATCACCAGCCAGTGTAACCGTTTCACGTTAAGATCAGGATTATCAACATTATTGAAACGATTACAAAATTAAGATATTTTACCAAACGAACAGGAAAACTTCCGCTCAGAGTCCGAGCACATGTTTTAATTCGGTAATCTGCGAATTCCAAAGCTCTATCGCATCATCTTTGTCGTTCTCATCGATAAAATCACTGATTACCAAAGCCGTATCTCCGGTAAGTTCATCCACGGTAATCCGGAATTCAAAATAGGTATTTGGGTCATCATCGTCGATCCAGTGGAAACGAATATACCTGTTTTCTTTTCGCTGAACAACTTCCGCTACATTTTCCACAGCATCCCATATGAAGGTAAAATATTTTCCTTTTACATTCACATCATCGGCAAACCATTCTGCCAGTCCTCCGGGAGTACTCAAACGCGGATAAAGAACCTTGGTTGATGAGTTCAGGGTATATTCAAGCAAAATTCTTCTTTTCATTCAGGATTTGGATTAACTTACTTCTTCACACGTTTGCAATATATGAAAAATTGCATTATAAAAAAATTTATTCAAATAAATGGAATAAAATTATAACTTTGCAACCTTCCAGATAAGGCAGGGTAACGATACCAACCAAAACGGGAAGGTCGGGGTTCTTTTAAAATTATAGTTGAATTCGGTAAGCAGGGCTCAGACTCAGTGAGACTGAAATTGTGTGAACAGAGCAGAGCAGAATTTCATAGTCGAACTAGTCCCGATTCTGGCGGGATTCCTGCCGGCAGGCAGGGTAGGCAGGGCTTCGTAGATCAAAGGGCGAGGTAGCTCAGATGGTTAGAGCGCATGATTCATAATCATGAGGTCCCGGGTTCAATTCCCGGTCTCGCTACATAAAAATCACAATTTCACCCGGCGTTAGCCGGGTTTTTTGACTGACAGCGATCATAAAGCCTGCTTTAATGATTGATGGCAGGCGAAAAATAACCCGAAGGGTGGAATTGGGATTTTGTATAGTAAAGCTTCCCCATAAAGAATCACCGAAGGTAATTCCCGGTCTCGCTACAATACCTTTAAAAATAAAAGTTATCAGCAATCATGCCTTTCTATGTCTATATTTTGTATAGCAAAAAATCAGATAAATACTATGTCGGTTATTGTTCAAACCCTGCCGAAAGAATTAAAAAACATAACTTCAGAAGTACACCATCTACCAGGAGTGGAATACCATGGGTACTGGTTTATTTTGAGGAATATGCTTCCAAAACAGAAGCCATTAAACGGGAATCAGAAATTAAACGGAAGAAAAGCCGTAAATACATTGAATACCTTATTGCAAAGGCAAATGGTTAAAGCGTCCCGACATAAGTCGGGAAGGTCGGGTTTTTTCCGGCATTCTTAGGGACAGGTTCGAATTTAATCTGCCAGTTGCCATGCCGGTCAGATCGTCCACAACATCCCCAAATAGGAACTAAAGAAACTTTCATTTACCATGCTGTGACCAAAGGAAAAGATAAAATGCGTCTTTTGGCTTGCATTCAGGGACCCTCCGATGTTAAAAGCAGCCACCGGTTTGCTGTCAGCAGCATCGGCAGACTGAAAATAAAATTCCCCGCCCAGTGTGACAACCTGCGAAAAGTCATACTGCAACTCCCATCCGGCAAAGACCGAATTTTTATTGTTTGTTCCCGGGTTTATCCAGTAACCAATACCTCCATATGTAGTGAATTTATTCCATGATTTTTGTGCCCAAACCGGAATAAAGATTTTGACGTTGCCATCGCTGAATTCATTGTTTTTTACGGTTGGTATCTCAAAAATCGGGAAAGTCCCTATCTGGGGCCGGCTCGCGGTTTCCTGCAAGAAACAATATTTAATGCCGAGCTCGGTATCGGCATACCCGAACTTTACTTCGTCATGCTGGAGGTATACATAATTAACGGGTAACAGAAGATGAACCTGCATATTACGAAATAAGCCGTAATTCACTTCACCATGCGGCAAAGTACCTGACCAGGTATGGGCCTGAAATGTGTTCATTGACGAAATATAGTACTCCCAATGCCTGAACGGGACCGGCTCCGGGTCATCAGTGAGAAAAGGCGGGCCTGCAACACAATATTGAATAAATGCCAATAACACAATGCCCAGAGAAATTGCGTATTTCTGTTTAAGAATTTGCATGCATCAGGAATTTCAGGTTTTAACCATTTTTGAATCTACCGACCATTTACCGGCTCCGAAAATAAACAGGTAAACAAGCAACAAGGTCATGGCAAAATCAGTGCGGTATTCGTGTGCCATTGTCCAGAACCCTTTATCCATCAGTACAGGCCATTTGGTGGTTACAAAGGCAGTGATCATAATAATGAATAAGGGTATGGCGGCAAGCCGGGTAAACAATCCGATCAAAACAAGAAAACCGCAGATAATCTCAAACGTACCTGTAAAATAAGCCCAGAACCCGGGATCAGCAAAACCAATTTCTGCAAATCGCGCTGTGCCCGCTGATCCGGGAAACAAATACTTCTGGATGCCTTCGGACAGGAAAACCAGTCCGACAATAAGCCTGATAAGGATTACCCGGTTGTCTTTTGCCGTGTAAAGGATCCTTGTAATGCGTTTCGTTTTTATCTCCATATTTTTATGATTTAGAATATTCCGGCGCCTGATACCGGTGAACACTATTGATTTCAGGTTGAGCCAGGCAGAAAGATTTCACCATATTGTAGTATCGTCTTCCCTTTTCAAATTTCCCTACATGAATAAACCCTTTTTCACTGAAAATTGTTCTAGTTACAAAGTAAACTTTACTAAAGTTTTTCATAGATCATTAATGATGGCTGTGGGTTACAGGATTAAATCCGCAATATATCTGCATCAGGGATTAACAGTAACAGGTCTTTCATGGGTAAAATTAAAACTGCCTTAATAAATTTCGGGTTTACACGCGGCGTTGTTGCCGTTTCACTTGCCAGAATGGGCGATGGAGTTGGAAAGGGGATCCTTATCGTTCTTTTTCCGTTATATGTTGCACAGATGGATGTTTCATGGCTGCATGTTCCTGAATCGATACATGTAGGACTGGGCATCGCTATAGGTCCGCTGATAACCGGGTTTCTTGTGATCCCTTTCTTTCAGCTTCCGTTCATTACATTTACACTCCTCTTACTTTCTGGTGCATGGGTCGTTTACCGCCTTGTTCCTGAAACCATAAAACAGGAAAAAAGAAACAACGCCGGTAGCTTCGATAAGAAGAATATCGTTCATGCAATCTTCGGCCGCTGACCCATCAGGGATCATATCTGTCAGGTCTTGTATGTTGAATCAGCAGAATGCCATAAATACGGAAATCCAGTTTGCAGCCATTGATAAACCATTATCCCTGCACGACTGTTATAGTATCTGTATTATTCCGTTTTTTCAACAGAGAATTAAGAGGTTATGGAAAACACAAATAATGAATTAAATTTACCGCAATTATGACTGTTGCTTCAGTTTCATTGTTGATCCTTAACCAGTACGCCATGCCAATATCCAGCGCTTTTAAAAAAATCAGACA
Source organism: uncultured Bacteroidales bacterium (assembly GCA_964503885.1). Classification (GTDB taxonomy): domain Bacteria; phylum Bacteroidota; class Bacteroidia; order Bacteroidales; family UBA10428; genus CAZDCD01. The sequence goes on along the minus strand of CAZDCD010000013.1, from coordinate 44,548 downwards.
CACGGTGAAGCTGTCTTCTTATTGTATTATCCTGTTGATCATGCTGCCAGCATGCAAAGAACAAGAAAACAATACCCGGCAAAGTAAAAAGATGACGGTAGATGTGGTCATCGTCAAGCCAGCAGGTCTTTCGGTTTCCGTAACTGCCACGGGAGATCTTCTGCCGAATGAGCAGGTTGATTTAAGGGCTCCCGTCGAAGGAAATGTGGTAGCTATCCATTTCAGTGAGGGCGAATATGTGCAAAAGAATAGTGTGTTGCTTGAAATTGATGACCGTACCTGGAAAGCCCGGCTTCAGGGCCTCGAAGCACAATTGGTATCGGCACGGAATGACCTGGAAAGGAAAAGAGGCCTGATCAATATCGAAGGTACAAGCCGGGAGGAACTTGACCAGGCAGAAGCAACCGTGCAAAACCTGAAAGCACAGATTGACGAACTTAAGGTTACTATTGATCTGTCCCGTGTAAAAGCGCCATTCAGCGGGCGGATCGGAATGCGCAATTTCAGTCCCGGCGCCTACCTGTCCAAAGGCGATCCGATTGCCACGATCACACAGACCGATCCTGTAAAAGTGAATTTTACCATTCCGGCCAGATACGCAAACCAGGTGAAGGTGGGCAACATTGTTTTTGTTAACTCGTCCACATCTGCGGATACCACCACAGCAAGGATATATGCCATCGATCCGGTCATCAGTGAGTCTGACCGGAGCCTTCAGCTCAGGGCCATCCTGAAAAACCCCGAAATGAAATATATCCCTGGTGATTTCGCCGAGGTGACCCTGCGCGTCGATCAGAATGCGGATGCACTGCTTATCCCTGCCGAAGCGGTAATTCCCGAACTGAATACCCATGTTGTATATGCAGTGAAAAACAATACCGCCGTAAGGCAGAACATTACTGTTGGTGTGCGGACGGAGACACAGGTACAGGTATTGTCGGGTCTGTCTGCGGGCGATACGGTAATGGTGACCGGATTGCTTGAAATCAGCGATGGCCAGAAAGTTGAAGTGGGAAAGGTCAACCAATCGGGAGCCTTATGACATTATCGGACATCAGCATCAGACGGCCCGTACTGGCAAGCGTTTTCGCCATTGCCATTGTGATTTTCGGTTCGGTAGCCTTCTTCTCCCTTGGTGTCAGGGAATACCCTAGCGTAGACCCGCCTGTTATTACTGTGAGGACAGATTATACAGGGGCTAATGCCGAGATCATCGAAACACAGATTACCGAACCTCTTGAAGAAGAGGTCAACAAGGTGCCGGGTATTAAAACAATATCCTCTGTAAGCTCAGACGGACGTAGCACCATACGCGTTGAATTTGAACTGGGGACGAACATTAATGATGCGGCAAACGATGTACGGGATAAAGTATCACAGGCCCTGAACAACCTGCCTCCCGATGCCGATCCGCCTGTGGTCACAAAAGCCGATGCCAATGCACAAACCATTCTGGCCATTACCTTGTCCAGCAACAAGAGAAGCCTTCTTGAACTGACCGATATTGCCGATAATGTTTTTGCCGAGAGGCTGCAGACGATCAACGGCATCAGTGAAATCTACCTGTGGGGAGAGAAAGCATATGCCATGCGACTGATCCTTGATCCCGACAAACTCGATGCCTTCGGGATAACGCCTGTGGATATCAGGGAAGCCCTTACAGCACAAAACCTTGAATTGCCTACCGGACAAATCGAAGGCAAGAGCAAATACATTACCATACGCACTTACGGAAGGCTGAACAACGAAGAAGAATTCAATAATATGATCGTTGCAAGGAAGGGCAATACTCTTGTGAGGGTGAAAGATGTGGGAAGGGCCGAACTCGGTGCTCTCAGTGAAAAATCAATCCTGCGGGGAAATCATGGTATTCCAATGGTAGGCGTTGCCATGGTGCCGCAGCCGGGAGCCAATTATATTGAGATCGTCGATGAAGCCTATGACCGGGTGAATAAGCTTAAGGCAAACCTTCCCCCGGATATCCGTCTGGGTATCGGGCTCGATGTGACCAAATCCATCAGAAAATCGATTCGTGAAGTTCAGATGACAATCTTTATTGCCTTCGGTCTTGTGCTGGCCGTGATCTTTATCTTTCTGCGAAGCATCCGCACCACGTTCATCCCGATAATTGCCATCCCCATTTCACTGATAGGGACTTTTGCCCTTATTTATATCGCGGGGTATTCGATCAATGTGCTTACCCTCCTGGGACTTCTGCTTGCAACAGGAATCGTTGTGGACGATGCCATTGTGGTAATGGAAAACATTTATTCAAAAGTGGAGCAGGGGTACGATCCCATTCAGGCTGCTTTCAAGGGTTCACGCCAGGTATTTTTTGCCATAATAGCCACTACCATTACCCTGGTATGTGTTTTTCTGCCGATTTTCTTTCTGCAGGGTCTGGTCGGCAGGTTATTCCGGGAATTTGCGCTTGTTGTTGCCGGTTCCATAATTATTTCGGCTTTTGTTTCGCTGACGCTCACGGCAATGCTCAGCTCGCGCATTTTGACCAAAACTCGCAGGGAATATAAAATGCTGAAATATGTAAAACAACCTGTCGATTATCTTTTAACACACTATAAAGGCTGGCTTTCTTCATTCATGCGGGAAAGATGGCTTGTATTTCCCATAATGCTCGTGATCCTTATCATCATCTGGTTCTTTTATGCCAACCTGAAGTCAGAACTTGCCCCCCTTGAGGACAAAAGCCGCATCCGCCTGGTCTCAACTGCTCCCGAAGGTACGTCATACGAGATGATGGACGATTACCAGATGAAAATGATACGCCTGGTGGATACGCTGCCTGAAATGCAATACCTGCTCGCTGTGACTTCACCGGGATTCGGGGCATCGGTTTCTGTAAATTCAGCATTCATAAGGTTGACGTTGTATCCCCCGGAAGAAAGGGAAAAATCACAAATGGAGGTAGCCGATGAATTGAGCAGGATCGTCAGGCGGTATAATTTTGCCCAGACATACGTTTTGCAGGATCCTACGATCACTTCCGGAGGCAGAGGCCTTCCGGTACAGTTTGTCCTTGAAGCCCAGAACCTTGAAAAGCTGAAAGAGGTCATACCCACATTTTTACAAAGAGCCAGGAGTGACCCTGCATTCGGGGTTGTAGATATTAACCTGAAATTTACAAAGCCCGAACTGGTGGTAAACATCGACAGGAATAAAGCTGTTGATCTTGGGGTAAGCGTGCGTGATATTGCCGGAACCCTGCAGACCTACTTCAGTGAACAGCGAATAGGTTATTTCATTAAGAACGGCAAACAATATTATGTTATCGCACGCGCCAACGAAGAAAAACGCAACGAACCCCAGGATCTTGCCAATATGAGGGTAAGGACTTCCTCAGGAGATATGGTATCCCTGGACAATTTGGTAAAACTTACAGATGACAGCCGTCCACCCCAGTTATTAAGGTACAACAGGTATACCGCTGCAACCATTTCAGCTTCACTCAACCCCGGGTATACACTCGGTGACGGTATCGAAGCCATGCGAAAAATTGCCGGCGAAGTGCTGGACGAATCGTTCAGTACTGCGCTCACAGGTACATCGGAAGATTTCGAGGAAAGTTCAAGCAACCTGCTGCTCATTTTTATCTTTGCCCTTATTCTTATATATCTTACACTTGCCGGACAGTTTGAAAGTTTCCGTGATCCGCTGACCATTCTTTTTACCGTGCCGCTGGCACTGGCCGGAGCGCTCATGTCATTATTCATCTTCGGACAGACGCTTAACATTTTCAGCCAGATAGGCATGATTGTGCTTATAGGAATTGTGACCAAAAACGGAATACTCATCGTAGAATTCGCCAACCAGAAAAGATATGAAGGCGAGCCGATTAAGCAGGCTGTCATTGACGCTGCCGCGGAACGGTTTCGCCCGATCATCATGACAAGCCTTGCCACAGCACTGGGTGCTGTGCCCCTGACTCTTGCAATAGGCGGTGCAACGAACAGCCGCATTCCTCTCGGGATAGCGATCATAGGTGGACTGATGTTCTCGCTGGTTCTCACGCTGTTTGTCATTCCGGCATTGTATACCTATATTTCCAGCAAAAAAGAAAAAAAGCTTGTTGAAGAAGAACATGAATAAAACAATCGTTGTTTTCCTGTCGATTATATCCTTTACAGGATTCAGGTTTACCGAAGCCCAGCAGCCAGTCAGCCTGTACGACTTGGTTAACAGGGCACTGGAGGAGAATTACCAGATACGGATAGCCCGCAGCAGGGAAGAGATCGCCTCAAACAACAATACCATTGGAAATGCCGGATTTTTACCGTCGGCAGACCTGAGCGCAGAACAGGCATATGCTGTTGAGAATTCACGCTCGGACTATTACACAGGAGTTACCAGAAGCGGGACCAATGCAAAGAGTACCTCTTTTAATGCCATGGCAGAAGTGAACTGGGTTATATTCGACGGATTCAGGATGTTTGCGGCAAAAGACAGGCTGGTTAATCTGCAGGAATCAGGCAGGCTGGAAACCAGGTACTACATTGAACAGACCGTCTCTGATATTGCCAAAGCTTATTACAACCTGGTGGAACAGAGGGAGCTTCTCTCAAACTACAGGCAGTCGCTGGAGATTTCAGCTTACCGTGTAAAGCTCGAACAGGAAAAGCTAAGACTCGGATCGGGAAATGCATTGTTGTATCATCAGGCATTGGTTGACTATAATGCGGACAGCGTAACAGTTGTCAACCAGAAAATGATTATCAGGAATATTGAAATCCAGATCAATACCATTGTAAATCAGGATCCGGAAACAACAATCTTACCGGCCGATAAGGACATCCTGATCTATGAAATCGGTGAAAAAGATTCGCTTGTTGCTTCCGCCCTCGAAAGGAATATCGACCTGAAACAGTCGCAGATCGAAGAGCTTATTGCAGAAACCAACCGACGCACAGAAGCGGCCGACAGATATCCTGAAATAAGCCTGTTCGGCAATTATTCATACTCACGTCAGACCAGTGAGCTCGGTTTTGTGGAATCGGCGCGTAGTTATGGACCTCAATACGGTATACGTGTACGTTTTAACCTGTTTGACGGAGGACGCGAAACACAGCAACTCAGAAATGCGCGGATCGAAGAGGATATATCGGAGACAGACAAAAACAGGACCTCACAAATGATCCTTGCAGGCCTTACGACAAGCCTGAACCAGCATAACTCATTCACTGAACAGGTCAACCTGATCACGGAAAGCCTGGGTTCGGCCGAACGATCGCTGCAGATTGCAAAACAACAGCTGGAATACGGGGCCATTAACGGATATGATTTCAGAGTGACACAACGGACTTACATTGAGGTGAAAAACCACCTGGTGGCGCTTAAATTTTCCCTGGTAAATGCCGAGATTGATATTTTAAGGATAAGTGCAACACTAATGCCGGCTATCATGTAAACCCGCGGATATTCCTATCGCTGAATAACCACTACCTGACTGTGAACCGGAGTACCATCCATATACAGGACAGCCACATACCTGCCATCCGCCACAATGCTTCCCGGATCGATATTCATTTCGGTATAACCTGAGTTTAACGGGTGCAGCCCTGATAAGAACACCTTTTTCCCGCTGAGATCAAGCAACGCCAATATCATATTTTTTGCATTCATGCTTTCCACCCCGATGGTAACAATACCTTTTCCCGGGTTGGGGTAAATTCTGAATTGATTGTTTGCCTGAATGCCCGCATCATCCAGCAAACCGGTAATACTAAGCATTAGCGAGTCCAGCAATACACCTCCCGATGAATCGTCTATCCTGAGATAAATTAACGATAAACCGGCACTCAATGGACAAATGTTTAATATATTTCCCGGCTCAGGCGAACAGGGTACCATTGATGACAGGACGGTACAGGATATGGTATCGTCATCAGGGTCGCTAAACAAAGAATCCAGACCGATAACCAGGCACCCGTCCAGTGGATGAAAAAAAATTCCGGTCGTTCCTGCCATCCTTTCCGGTGGAAGGTTAACACGGATGTTAAAAACCAGCGTATCGGTGCCTCCTCTCCCATCATCAGCAATTATTTTTAGCATTGCATTTCCTCCTGTTTTTCCGTCAAGTGCGAGTGTGTCAGAAAAAAATACCGCACTGAAAAGTGCAGCGTCAGTATTTCGTACCGAAAAGGAAAGTTCATCATCGTCTTCATCGGCAAAGAGATCAGCCGGAAAAATGAACAGACCAATATTCTGCTGAATGATCAGTTCGTGCGAATTACTGCCGGAATGAGAAGGAGGATGGTTCAGCGGATCGGTTACAAACACATTGAATGAACCCGATAACTCTTTTCCGGTATACGGATCAAGGATATTCAGCACAACTGCCGAAGAACCGACTTTCAAAGGAAAGATCATTAGCCGGTTGCCTGCAATGAACGATCTGATCACCAAAGTATCCTCAGGTGACGCATCAACCTGCAAACCACTGTATGAATAGTCTGTTACCAGTGAACCGAGGTTTACCGATAATGTATCATAAACCGGCATCACAGTATCTCTGAGTTCATCACTGAACACCGCAATGGTAGAGTCAAATACCAGGGTAAAATCCTGAAAAGAGGAATCGAATTCACATCCCAGGGCCATAATCCTGGTCACTATTTGGTGTAAAGCCTGAATGCCGGAATCAGAGGCCAGGAAAAGCGAATCATTATTTATTTGGAAAAACCGGTTTTGAAAAAGGGACGAGTCCATTACATAGTCGACAGTTGAAAATAGCTCCTGTGAATCAGCAGTTAGCCTGCCAATTAAACTCCCTGCATGGTCTGAAAAACGGATAATGCTATCAGACAAATTCAGGCGCACTGTCTTTTCCGGAAAATTCCGGTAGGAAAGAACCGTATCCCGGATGTTTCCATAGCCTTTAATTGAAATATAGTGCCTGTATATTTCCATGATGGCAAAGGAATTTTTCGTCTCGGTATCCAGCATTGCTTTTTGGGTAAGGTAATGAATGCCGTCAGTAAATCCGTATGCCCCATCGTGGAAATGCCCGTTAATGTATGCAACTACATTTGGATACTCCTTCAGGAGATCTCTGATCTCAGCACTATTCCATAGTGATAATTCGAGAGTAGCAGGAAATACCGGGAAATGACAGAAGAGGATGACCTGTTGTTCCGAATTCAGCGCATCTTCGATTCGCGACCTGATCCAAGCCAGTTGCGTCCGGCTTATTCCCCCGTTCCACGGTTTGCCGTTAACCTGACTCTGAACGCTGTTCCATAAGCTGTCACCTTCAGCAGCCAGTCCGGGATGCATATACCTGGAATATGCTGCAAGTTCGGTACCGTCGAGAACCACGAAACGCCAGTTGCCGTAACTGAAATCATAATAATACCCGGGCATAGTATACCTGGAGATTATACCCGGCTGCAGGGAATCGTCAATCTCTTCAAAATCATGGTTCCCCAGGAGGTTATAATAAGGCATCGTAAGATTGTTATAAAACTGCACAACAGAATCATAACTGTCATAATACTTATCGATCATATCACCCAGGCTCATGACAAAATCAACTCCGTATTTATTCAGGGTATCAACAGCTCTTGGAAGTTTCCACAGCGTATTCCGGTAGAATCTTGCTCCTTCGGGGTCGCAATCGCAGTATTGAGGATCGGCAATGAGACCTATTTTCAGTTCGGGCTCACATGATCCTATTGTATCAGACTTACCTGACTGACCAAAAACAGCTCCATGCATAACCGACATGAAAATAAAAAGAAAGCTTCTCTCCAGGTAAAATTTCTTCACAGGCTTATTGCAGTTGGATATGATCAGGCAAAATTACGGTTTTCTGTCAATTTATTGAAAATCTGCAAAAAAAGAAATGCGTTCTTTGGTTAAACCGAAATGCATGCCCTATGTTCATATTTTGTGGATAGAAAAACAGGAAAAAAATAGGGATTGAGTGCTGATTTTATCATTTTTGATGGGTGTAAAAAACAATCCGCCATGTTAAATATACCTGTAATTTCAGTCGAAGGCTGTTCGCTTGCCGAAACCTATGAAAAAGCGCTGATAAACCTTTATGAAAAAGGAACTCGGTTCAAAACACAGTACGATAAGCCGGGAGATCCACTCAGCCTGGATTGTACCATGGATATTACCATTCTTGAACCCGAGAGTGATCCGATGATCCATATGGCATTTCCTGGCGGCATAGAAGACCTCAGGGAGTATGTTTTGGAACTAAAGGGTCTGAAAGATCACTGGGTAAAAAATATTAACGATGACCACGATACCAGGTGGGAATATACATACCATGGAAGGCTTGAAAGATATGGCCTATGGAAGGAAATTAATGAGGGGCAATCGAATGAAATAGGATATTTCAGGGTCAACCAGATTGAAAAAGTCATCGGGAAACTTTCAAAGCAACCTTTTACCAGGCAGGCGCAAATGATTACCTGGATGCCGAACCTGGATATCGACTGCTATGATCCGCCCTGTCTGCAATCGCTCTGGTACCGGATCCTCGAAGATGATAATGGCATTTACTGGCTGAACTGCAATGTAAGGTTCAGGAGCAATGATGCCTGGGGAGCCAGTTTTATGAATATGTTCGGATTTATACAGTTTAACCGCGAAGTTATTGCTGCCGGCATTTCAGCGAAATCCGGAAGAACGGTGAAGCTCGCCAGAATGAATTGGCATGCCGATTCCTATCATATTTATGGCAAGGATATCAAAGCGGCAAAGGAAATGTTGTTTGACAGAATTAATGGTGCGCAACTTGAAGAGCGGACATACAATTTCAACGACGATTTTATCAGGCAAATGTACTATGATGCTGAAGGAGCTATCGTTAACAAAATAAGGCAATACGACATGTCGCACTAGCGCCTTGTTCCTTCATGCCGGATTAGTGAAGACTCTTCCTGATGGTATCTGTTCATGATCCTTTCAGACCCGGTTGTTTTCCATAAATTGTTTAAAATCATCAAGGTCCTGGTTGATCTTTCTGGTAAAGCCCAGGTTGAGCACTTTGCCCACAGTTTTACCAATAAGTGTATCGGAAGGCTTATACACGAAAATGATCCTCATCTCCGTGCCTTTTCCCGACGGCTGATCAAAAAACTCAATGAGACCATAATTCTCCACTTCAAAAGGGGGTAATGACCGCCATATGATCCGTTTATCAGGAACATCCTGAAGTATTTCGGCATTCCAGTTCAATGCCTGGTCCCAGAATACCGAAGTCAACCTGTATGTGTTATCCCCGGTTTTTTCGGCCTTGGTGATGTGCTTCATGATCAATGGAAAATTTTCAGGGGTTTTGCAGAAATTATACAGATCCGATCTTTTTTTGTTGATAACAAGATCTCTTGAATAAGCATAAGTTCCAACGGCCTCTGTGGTATCCCTGCCCAGCCTTTTATTGATATAACAGAAGCCGCTTGCACTTCTCCATAAAAGATAGCCCGCAGGGAATAAAAGGAAGCATCCGCCTTTTCTGAATTTCCTGATCCCGTTAAAACCCAGTACTAATCCGGATAAACATGATATAAGACGCTCTCCGTAACCTACATTTCTATCCTGAGGGGGAACATAAACCGAATTCAGTACAAGGTCAATTGCATTTGTTGATAACATAGCATTACTTTTTAATTAACGAATTACTGCATGCGTTTCGCAGTATGGAAATGAATAATTGCAGTGAATCGAAAAATCTCACTTGAAACCTGCAATTTTTTCATAACCTAAAGATTGCTATCTACTGATTGTCAAGTTCAATACCAAAATGAACCGATGCGGTCAAAAAATCACACATGCTACCTTAATCCTTTTTGAATATTGAAGTTACCCTGCCGGATGACTTTTCAGGCTGGAAATACAACCGGGGAAAAATACCACACTTGTGGATAAAAATCATGGAAAATTCTAAAAGAATGTTAATTGCAGCAACATACACTGAGGCCAATTGTTAAAAGTAATGACCTGTGAAATTCACAAGGTATTGATTTTAATACTTTTTAACGGACAGATTAAGATTCTTTAACATTAAACAGATTGCACTGATGCATGCATACGCTAATTTTACATTTCAAAAGGTGATTATGAGTAATTATATGATAATATGAGTGTTACAGGCAATACAACAACCAATAGTGAAATGCCGAATGCGCGCATATATGGGTTAAATCATAAATCAATGTAGCTGAAAGATATGAATAACAGTATATTGAATCAGATTATGGGCTGGAAGGGATTTAGCATTACAAGAGAGAATAATGATCTCAAACTGGATAATTTGAAGGTTATCAAGAATAAAAAGAAACACATGATTGTTATCCTTGCGGAGAGCCGGTTTATGCTTGAAGAAATCCATGTGATTCAAATGACCGACAAGATTATTATTCAGTCGATTGTCGATACCTCAACAGGAAAAGCATATTCAATAAATACCGTACAATCGGTAAAGAATGATTTGTTGACCGGAGGCAATTTCGATGTGCTTATATCGGAAATTAAAATGGATAAAAAGTATTATCTGAACCTGAAATCATACGGGCTTGCGAGAAGAGGACTTATTAAGATAGTCCTGGATTATACCCCTTATCATTTCGGACTCAATTAGAATTCATAAACTAAATTTAATCTATAAGGAGGATTTGAAAATGAAAAATTTTATGAAATTTATTCTTGCTTCGGTTTTAGGAAGCGCTCTCACTATAGGCGTTTTTGTCTATTCAGGCATGGACAAAACAGCTGGCCATTCTTCGGTTAACCTGCCGGCTGCCCCTGTAAAGTATGCGGTGTATACTGTCAACGAAAATGGTGAGACTATACCCCTTGATTTTACGGCAGTTTCAAAAAAAGTCATGAATTCTGTCGTGCATATCAAGACTACCAATAAAGTAGCCATGAACAATCAAAGCTATTATTTTTCTCCGGACCCTTTCGGCGATGATTTCTTCCGACAGTTCTTTGGTGAACCCAGAAAACAGGAAGCACCCAAGGAAAAGGAAAAGCCTTTCGTGCAGATGGGTGCCGCATCGGGTGTTATTATCGACGGGAACGGCTATATCGTGACCAACAACCATGTGGTTGCGGGTGCGGATGATATTGAAGTCTCGCTTTACGATAACGAAGTATACAAAGCAAAGGTAATCGGGACGGATCCCTCAACCGACCTGGCGATCTTACAGATCAGCAAAAAAGGTCTTGAAGCACTGCCTTTTGCCAACTCAGATAATGTTGAAGTGGGGGAATGGGTTCTGGCCATTGGCAATCCTTTCGATCTGAATTCCACGGTTACTGCGGGAATTGTCAGTGCCAAAGGCAGAAATATCAATATCATCAATGATAAATCCGCCATTGAAGCATTCATTCAGACTGATGCTGCAATAAATCCCGGAAACAGCGGTGGAGCCCTGGTGAACCTGAAAGGTGAACTGGTAGGGATCAATACGGCAATTGCAAGCCCCACGGGTTCTTATTCAGGATATGGTTTTGCCATACCTTCGAATATCGTAAGCAAAGTTGTCAGGGATATTATGAAATACGGGATGGTACAGAGGGCATACCTGGGTGTACTGATCCATGGCATTGACGGTGATTTTGCAAAAGAGAAGAACCTTGACGTCAACGAAGGCGCTTATGTTGATTCCGTAATGGCTAAAAGTTCCGCAAGTGAAGCAGGAATTAAAATCGGTGACGTGATCACAGGAATTGACAGTGTGAATGTCATCAAAACAGCAGACCTTCTTGAACAGATCGGACGCCATCATCCGGGAGATAAAGTAAATGTCCGGGTCGACAGAAAAGGTAAGGAACTGAATTTTGCGGTTACACTCGCCAACATCAAAGGAGAAAAGAAAGTGGCCATGAAAGAAAGTCAGGATGTGCTTGATCTGCTCGGAGCTACTTTTCAAACCCTGGATAAGGCAAAAGCAAAAAAACTGGGCATTGACGGAGGTGTTGTCGTAAAAGAAATTCATAATGGTGCATTGAAAAGTCAGACTTCAATCGATGAGGGTTTCATCATCACCGATGTAAACCACAAGAAAGTCACTTCGTTGGAAGAACTGAAGAGCGACCTGAAGGACTATAAAGGCGGAGTAATTCTGGGAGGTATTTACGAAAATTATCCTGGTGAAATGTATTATGCCTTTGGACTTAATTAGCATTCATTCTGGCTATTGCATTGAGCAGAATATACAAAACAAAAGGGAAACCGGATACCGGTTTCCCTTTTTTTGTCAGTAACCTGAGAAGAGAGTTAAAACTTTTTGAACATTTATGAACAATTCAATTTATTCATTAATTTCACACGATATAATTGTTACTGCTGGTTATCCGTTTTAATTGTCGCATAAATTAATTCTGGATTACAATGAAAAGATGTATCTCGGGAATTTTACCTTTGGCAATACTGGTATGTGTTTCAATGCCTGCTTTTTTTTCCTGTACTCATGAGCCGCTCTTCCAGAATGAAAACGACACCATATGTTTTGAACGCGATGTATTTCCGATCCTTCAGACATCCTGCGGAATCACAGGGTGTCATGCCGCTGGTTCAGGTGTCGAAGGATTCAGCGTAGCCGGTTATAACGCTATACTGAATTACGTGAATCCCGGAAACCCGAAAAGCAGCTCTCTTTATAATGTGATCACGAATATCTGGGGGGAACATATGATGCCCCCAGACAGGCCGTTAACCCTGCAACAGCGTACCATAATCCACCTCTGGATTGCCCAGGGAGCGGAGAATACGTCCTGTTCTGGCGGAACGGTAGCCAACGGCGGAGATATTGTTGAAAACAAGGACACGGTATGTTTTAATCAGCATATTTTGCCGATTTTCATTTCAAACTGTTCAATGACCGGTTGCCATGACGGTATGGCACAGGGGGAGGACAACGAGCTTTACGCGTTGAATAGTTTTGGCACAATCTTTCCGCATGTGGCGCCATTCAATGCCGAAGAGAGTAAAGTATATAAGGCCATTAACGGCAGCGGGGAAGACCTTATGCCGCCGCCGCCCAAGCCTGCCCTTAATACCGTTCAGAAAGAACTGATCAAGAAATGGATAGACCAGGGTGCCGTAAACAGCAACTGTCCGGCTGCGGTTTGTGATACTTCAGGTACTATCGCATTCGCGGCCCGGGTTAAGCCTATCATCGACAATTATTGTGTTTCCTGCCATAATTCAGCTTCGTTGAATGGAGGAGTAAATCTGAACGGATATGCACAAATAAAGACCTATGCTGAAACATTGCGTAACGGCATCCCCCTGTTAACCGGAACAATCCGGCATCTTGCAGGCTTTAAAGCGATGCCGCCATCCACACAGCTTGATAATTGCAGCATCCGGAAAATCGAACTGTGGATTGAACAAGGCAGGTTAAATAATTGATAATTCTCACACATGCATTTAAATCTGGTCGTTATCATATATCAGTGAAAAAATCAATGAAAATCCTGGAAAAAAGCATTGTCCCGATCGTATTGTTCTGTCTGTCGCTTGGCAGTTGTTATTACGACAGTGAAGAATTTTTATATCCGCAGTCAGCTGCCCCTTGTGATACAATTAATATAAACTATTCATCATCAGTCCGACCGGCGCTCGACAATTTTTGCATTTCATGCCACAGCAATATAACTGCCCCTGCACTGGGGGGTAATATCAGGCTCGAGGACTATGCCGATGTCAAGGCGCGTGCTGATGATTCACGGCTGGTGGGCTCGATTTTCCATAAACCCGGCTATTCGCCCATGCCAAAAGGAGCGTCAATGCTCGACGACTGTACGATAACTATGATAAAAAAATGGGTTGATTCAGGTGCTCCTAACGATTAAACATCCTTGAACTATGAATGTTAACCGATTTCTTCTCAATACCTTGGTTTTTCTGATATTGCCTGTAATTAACGCATTAACCCAGGATATCGACCAGCTCCTGGAAGAAACTGCGGGAAGCGGGACAGAATATGCCAGTGCAACATTCAAATCCACACGTATTATAACCGGTCATTCCATCGAACGCATGACTGAAGGACAGCTCGATTTCAGGATATCACACAGGTTTGGTACACTCAATTCGGGGGCTTATAACTTTTGGGGACTCGATCAGGCCAGTACGCACCTCAGCCTCGAATATGGAATTACCGACTGGGTAATGGCTGGCATAGGTCGCGGGACGTATGAAAAAACATTTGACGGTTTTCTGAAGTTTTCGATCCTCCGCCAGTCCACCGGAGACCGGGAAATGCCCGTATCCATATCATACATGACATCTGCTGCCATTAATTCACTGAAGCTGAATCTTCCCGGTAAAGTATACTTCTGGAGCAGGCTGAGTTATGTTCACCAGCTGTTGATAGGCCGCAAATTCAACGAGAGATTTTCACTCGAGATCAATCCTACTTTTTTGCACCGGAATCTCGTGAAAACAGAACTCGATCCCAATGATCTGTGGTCAATAGGTTTGGGCGGCCGGTTTAAGCTTACAAAACGGGTTTCTGTAAATTTTGAATATTATTATGTCATTCCTCCGATTAACGACTTCAGAAGTCTTAAGACTTACAATCCGCTTTCGATTGGTTTCGACATTGAAACCGGAGGTCATGTCTTTCAGCTTCATCTTACCAATTCGCTGGCTATGATCGAAAAAGGATTCATTGGCGAAACAACGGGGAGCTGGACCAAGGGAGATATTCATTTCGGGTTTAATATTTCAAGGGTGTTTGCCTTATATTGAACAAAAATTCGTATCAATTGTATATTAATTAATATTTACAAACTGCGAATTACCTATGAGAATTCAGATTTTTGTTAGTTCACTGCTTCTTACAGTGAATGCTTCATTTTCACAGAAATATATCTCTAAAAACGGCCATATCTGGTTTTTTTCCCATACTCCGGTTGAGGATATTGAAGCCCACAACAACCAGGTCGTAAGCATTCTCGATGCAGCTACCGGAAATCTTCAATTCAGCTTGCTGATCAAATCCTTTGAATTTAAAAAAGCCCTGATGCAGGAACATTTCAATGAGAACTATATGGAATCGGATAAGCTGCCAAAAGCCGGTTTTACCGGTAAAATAACCAACCTGCAGGCACTGGATTTTACGAAAGATGGTACTTACCCGGCTGAGGTAAGCGGCGACCTTACAATACACGGTGTAACCAGATCTATTTCAACTTCAGGCATAATCACGGTAAATGGAAAATCATTAACAGCCTCTGCAAAATTCATTGTGTCTCCGAAAGAATATGCCATTGAAATTCCTTCGATCGTGGAAGATAACATCGCCAAAGAAATTGAGGTAAATATATATGTACCATACTCCACAAACTAAGTTTATACCGTAATGTCCAAAAAATTCATCATTGTATTGTCATCGGTTGTCGTTGTGCTGATCGTTTTTTTTCTGGCATGGAATTATGTGTTCAGACCTGCTAAAACCAGCGTGGCATCGAATAAACCCGACTTTGAGACTGATGCAGTAACGCTGCTGTCTGAATTTGAAAATAATGAGAATGCTGCAAACGATAGGTACCTCGATAAGATTATTTTAATTACAGGCAGAATAGGAACTATTCAATCCGATACAATAGGGGTCACTGTTTATCTGACTGAAGACGGAATATCCGGCATATTATGCAGGTTCAGCAATGAGGTTTCCGGAACAGATACCCTAAAAGAAGGACAGGAAATTTCGGTCAAAGGTATCTGCTCAGGCTACCTTATGGATGTAGTGCTGAACAAGTGTTCGCTACAGGAATAACAGCCAACTTTTTATTTACACGGTTTTACAGCAGTGATACCGATATCCATGTATCGGACATACTGATGTACGTGAAATGCAGCAGGAATTTCAGATTACAATCCGTTTATCCAGGAATTTATAAATCCCAGTGCTTCAACAGTTTTGCTGCAATATTTACTGAGAAACTGATTGTCAATATCTTTATTCCTGTATTCTTCTTCAGCAGCTTTAAGGGTTGTTTCCCCGTCGAAATTCACATAAGCCAGTCTTGTCGTGAGTTCCTCGGGCTGACGTCCGAAATCACTTCCCGGTAAGAGTGCAACACCCGTATCTTCAAGCAATTTACTGCATAGCTCCACAGAAGTGAACACATCATGCTGCTGCAATTTATCCCTGTGCGATTCGAAGTCGGCAAAAAGGTAGAATGCGCCCTCCGGTTCCGGGGCGAATATTCCCGAATTATGTAACCCGACGGCACAATAGATTCCCAATGCTTTGAGTATTCTCCTGGAAGCGGCAAGATATTCATCCAGCCAGCGACCCCCTTTAAAAGCCGTTACGGCAGCGTACTGTATAGGAGCAGAAGTAGCTGTAAATGTTTCGCTGGCCACAATGGCCATAGCATCCATCAGCCACCGCAACGCTTTCGGGAACGTGAATGTTCCGAGACGCCACCCCCCTGCCCCGCACCATTTGCTCAATCCGTTACTGATTATAGTTCCTTCAGGATAATAATGCGCTATCGAAACATGCTTACCGTCATACCGGGTAAGTCCGTAGATTTCATCAGAAACCAATACAATATTGTATTTCCTGGCCACCTGAGCGAGCTTTTTTAGTCTTTCCAGCGGATATGTGCAGCCTGTGGGATTTGACGGGTAATTCAGGATAACAATTCGTGGCCGACTTGGATCAGCACGGCAGATCAGTTCAAGTTTTTCAGGACTTAGCCGCCAGTTATTCGATTTATCCGTGGGAACCCAATATACATGCCTCCCTACAATTCTCGCCTGGGGGGCATAGGATACCCAGCTCGGGGTGGGAATGATCAGATCACCGTAATAAACCAGCTGAAGGATAAATATCAGTTCTTTTGAGCCGGGCCCGATCATGATATTCTCAGGCGAACACGCCACATGCAGCACATCCCGGTTAAAATTCGCTATAGCTTCTCTCAGTATGTACAAACCCCGCACCGGCAAATAATCCTTCTGAAATGCATTTTCCCTGAGCGCCTCTACGACAGGCCCGGGAACAGGAAACGGCGATTGACCGAGTCCAAGCTTATAAATCTTTTTACCGGACTTTATCAGGGCATCGCTTCTTTCATTGATTGCCAGGGTTGCCGACGGTGCCAATCCCCTGACATTCAGGTTTAGGTTTATGTGCTGGCTATAAATGCTATTTTTTTTCATGATATGGATTCCGGATTTTTTCAGTAACAATCCTTATGTATTTGTCAAAATGAATCGTGGAATCAGGCGGACTTTTCTGACATTATGTGCCTGAAACCGGGTATCTATAAAAATAAATAAAAAAAAGGAAATAGTATGCAAGGCTATATTTATACACATATTATTTTATATCTTGCAATGATTTTTACATGATTTAACACTAAACCACAGTATATGACGACACTCGACTGGATTGTTATGGGTATTTTCTTTCTCGGTCTGATTGGCATTATCGTATGGGTACTCAGGCAGAAAGAAGAAAACACCATTGATTATTTCCTCGCCGGCAAAAAGGCAGGCTGGCTTTCAATCGGTTCCTCAATTTTTGCATCGAATATTGGTTCAGAACATCTTGTAGGACTGGCAGGAGCTGGTTTTATAAGTGGTATGGCAATGGCCCACTGGGAAATGCATGCCTGGCTGATATTGGTCCTTGGATGGGTATTTGTTCCCTTCTATGACAGGATAAAAATATTCACCATGCCTGAATTTCTTGAACGCCGTTTTTCACCCGGTTCGCGATCAGTACTTTCGATCATATCCCTGGTCAGCTATGTACTCACCAAGGTGGCTGTAACAGTATATGCAGGAGGAGTAGTATTTGATACGGTATTTGATATCGATTCGGTAGTAATTTTCGGCCATGAGATCGATTTTTTCTGGGTAAGCGCTGTTGGTCTTGTGCTGATCACAGGGTTGTATACCATTTTCGGAGGTATGCGGGCAATAATGTATACATCGGTGCTTCAAACACCGGTGTTGCTGTTCGGTTCGATCGTGATCCTGTTTGTCGGTCTTGCAAAAGTCGGCGGATGGGGAGAAGTCCAGCGTATTGTCGGTTCAAACCTTCAACTCGTTCGCCCGGCATCCGATCCCGAGTTTCCATGGACTGGGGTATTGATGGGATCGGCTATCATCGGGTTCTGGTATTGGTGCACCGATCAGTATATTGTGCAACGTGTTCTGTCAGGGCGCAACCAGCAGGTATCAAGACGCGGGGCAATACTGGCAGGTTATTTCAAGCTGTTGCCTGTATTTATTTTTCTTGTTCCCGGAATGATCGCCTTTGCCCTTAATCAGAAAGGACTCCTGGAAGTTCCCAGCAGTGACTCGGCTTTTGCGTCAATGGTGGCACGATTGCTGCCAGGTGGCATCACCGGAATAGTAGTATGCGGATTGTTGGCAGCTCTCATGAGTTCACTGGCTTCGTTGTTTAACTCCTCTGCAATGCTTTTTGTGGAAGATTTCTATAAAAAAATGCGTCCGGGTTTATCCGGTAGACATTATGTGATCATAGGCAGGATCGCCACCGCTTCGGTGGTTCTTCTCGGCGTGGTCTGGATACCGGTAATGCTCGGCCTGGGTAAAGTATTGTATGAATATTTACAGGGAGTGCAGGGTTTGCTTGCCCCCGCAATAGCATCGGTATTCCTGCTGGGAGTATTCTGGAGAAGAACAACGGCTAAAGCGGCTTTCTGGGGTATGATCTCGGGATTTTCGCTGGGTATGTTCAGGCTGATCCTTAATATCAAGTACGGGTTGGTGGGAAAAGTCGGCGGAATGGTTAAATCGGTGCTGTATATCAATTCAGAAAAAGCGAAATCCGATATGATCGACGATCTCAACATGGTAAGTGATAAGATCGGTAAAACATTGCCTCCTGATCTGGCATCGTCATTCGGCGATAAAATCCAGACCGCAATTCATTCAATTGCCGGTCTTACGGCCGATGGTAAAGCGTATGCCTCGGAATTGCTGGCTCAGTTGAAAACAGGAATTCATCAATATTATCTCGATTCGGGAGGATTCATTTATAAGATCGCAGCCATCAACTGGCTCCATTATACGGTTTTGCTGTTTTTCTTCAGCATTCTTACCATGATAATCATCAGCCTGCTCACCAAAGCGCCCAGTGCAGGACAGTTGAAATACACCTATTCGGCTGCGTCCGCAGAAGAAAAAGCGGCAACCAGGGCAAGCTGGAATGCATGGGATATAATCCACTCAATCATTATCATAGGCATCATCATTGCTTTTTATATATATTTCTGGTAAATGATTTCTGTTCATAATTAAACCTATCATTATGGGAACTTCTTTTGCATTAGGATGGATCGATTATTCCATCATGCTTATTTATTTCCTCTTCGTGCTGGGCATAGGATGGGCTCTGAAAAAATTCATGCGATCGGCAACAGACTTTCTCGAGGCAGGCCGGTCTTTGCCAGCCTGGGTTACAGGTCTGGCGTTTATTTCAGCTAACCTCGGGGCTCTTGAAGTTATCGGAATGGCGGCATCGGGTGCCAAATACGGCATGATGACCGTACATTTTTACTGGATCGGTGCTATACCTGCCATGATATTCCTGGCTATTTTCATGATGCCGTTCTATTACGGCTCAAAAGCAAGATCGGTTCCGGAATACCTGAAGCTTCGTTTTGATGAGAAAACAAGGGGTTTCAATGCATTTGCTTTTGCCATAATGACCATTATGGCATCGGGCGCATCGATGCATGCACTGGCACTGCTGGCCGAGGAACTTCTGGGCTGGAACTACACGCTCAGTCTTTTCGGTTCTGCCCTCATTGTACTTGCGTATACATACCTCGGGGGTCTTTCATCGGCTATCTATAATGAAGTGTTGCAGTTCTTTCTGATTGTCATCGGTTTTCTTCCGCTGGTGCTGATCAGTCTTGCCGCAGTTGGCGGATGGGAAGGAGTTAAGGCCAATCTCAATCCGAATATGATCCACACCTGGAAATATGTGGCAAGTCCGACTCAGAATCCGATGGGTGTCGAATGGTTCGGGATAATTGTCGGACTGGGATTTGTATTGTCATTCGGTTACTGGTGTACGAATTTTCTGGTAGTTCAGCGGGCAATGGCAGCAGGTTCAATGAGCGCCGCCCGGAAAACGCCGCTGATCGGAGCTATGCCAAAAATGTTCATTCCTTTCCTGGTAATCGTGCCCGGTGTAATTGCTGCCGCTTTGCTTAATGGCGACCAGAGCTTTATTCCGTTTAAAGAAGGAAGTGAAACTGTTCGGAATTTTGATAAAGTAATCCCTGTATTGCTTGTACGGTATTTGCCTACCGGTGTGCTGGGTCTTGGTGTCACTGCTCTTATGGCTTCTTTTATGTCGGGAATGGCAGGTAATGTTACGGCATTCAATACCGTGTTTACCTACGATATTTACCAGGGGTATATCAATCCGAATAAAAGCGATAAACACTACCTTTCTGTAGGACAAGCTACCACAGTATTTGGTGTACTTGTGAGCATTCTCGCAGCTTATATTGCAAAACAGTTCAACAACATTATGGATTTTCTGCAGCTGATTTTTGCGTTCATCAACGCGCCGCTGTTTGCCACTTTTCTTCTGGGAATGTTCACCAAAAGAACCACCGGTCACGGGGCTTTCTGGGGATTGCTCTCGGGGACATTTGCTGCAGCCGTTCATCACGGACTAACGATACCAGCCGGTGCTGACTCACTTGTGAAAGGCGGTTGGCTGACAGGAGGCGTTCAACATGCCCTGCATACTTACCCGAGTGAGATGGCGCAAAATTTCTGGACTGCAATATATGCTTTTGGGGTGGCGCTGGTGATTACCCTGATCATATCCATGTCAACCAAACGCAATAAATCGGATGAAGAGCTGAAAGGACTGGTATATTCACTTACCCCTAAAGTCGTTGTTGACGTGAAGTACTGGTATCAGAAACCGCAAGCTCTGGCCATTGCTATCGGGCTTGTTGCACTTATATTAAGCATATTATTTTGGTAATCGTAAATTCTTAATAAATGGGATTAGATATTAAATTTCCGATCGGACTGATGTTTGCAATATTTGGTATGATCCTCACTATTGAGGGACTTTTTACACTGGGATCAACAGAGCTCTATGAGAGGTCTCTGAATGTGAACATTAATCTATGGTCAGGTCTGTTCATGCTTGTTTTCGGATCGCTAATGCTTTTTTTATCAATCCGGAAGAAAAAAGCACCTAAGTAAATTAAGTATCGGGGTTATGCCGGTTGCCGGAATGAACCGTAACAGATCAGATCCTTTGAGGCCCTGGCCTGAATCAGGTTCGGGCCGTAAAGGATTTTCTCCCGCATTATATAAAATTAATTAACGTAATCCGTTAGATTACAATCCGATAAACCTGGTTCATGCCGCCATTTTTGCTGGCAGTAAGGGTCAGTATATATCTCCCCCGTCGCTATTAAATTCTATTTCGTTCATGTTTTGATCCCCGTTTTTCCGGTTCTTCTGCTTGTAATTATTTATTCTGTATGTAAGAGCAAGAGTAATTATCTGGGATTCACGCTTAAATTCGTTTACCGAAGTAAAATTAGGACCTGAAGATGTAAACCTGAATTTAGAACTGCCAAAAAGATCCCGGGCTTGCAAGGCCAGAGTTAACTTACGTTTCAGCAAATCCTGTCTGATACCGATATTAGTGAAGAAAAACCCCTCACGGGTTCCCTGCGGAGTTATGGACGGGGCATTGTAAAATCCTGTAATCTGTGCCTGCAAACCCCATTTGAACCGGAACATAGAATTAGCCCTGGCATTCCAGGAAAATGTGTTTTCATCGATCACATTGCTGCTGACATCACCTCTGATCCGGTAATCGAACATACTGAGACTGGCGTTAAATATCCACCATTTTGCAAGCGGTACATTGGCCATTATTTCAATCCCGGTGGAAAAGTCCTTATTTATATTTTCAAATGTGTTTTCCATGATGTTATCCGGCCTCAGCCTTCTGAAACGGCTAATCAGATTAACTGTCTGCCGGTGAAATGTTTCGAGTGAGACAAATCCCTGACCTTTCAGCGATTTTTGCATATTCAGCTCATAAGAATTCACATATTCGGGTTCGAGGGCCGGATTACCTACCCTAACATTATCAGGATCCACATATACTTCAAACGGATCGAGGTACCGCTGTCGTGGCCTTTCTATCCTGCGTGAATAACTGGCCTGAACCTGAAAATCTTTTGGGAGCTTCCTTGATAGATGCACCGAAGGGAACAAATCCCATTTGGTAAAAGGATAATTCCTGTTCAGCAATTCCTGTTTCAATAAGCGGTCATCATATTCGGTACGCAATCCTAACTGATAATCAATAAATTTTGTTGAATTGGAATAGATCGCATACAACGAGTGTATTGCTTCACTGAAAATGCCGTCGTTTCTCCGGTTAAGATTCTCCTGCCAGTAATTCGCTTCGCTGAGATAGGTTTCAAAACGATAATCTTCAGTCGATTTTTCATAATCGGCCTGATAGCCGGCTTCGAATTTTGAATTTTCATTTATGGGTAGCGTATAATCGACTTTTGCCCTGAACTCAGTTTCATCGCCCCATTCACGGGTATGTTCAAGGTACGGGTCAATACCTGTGATTATTCCGAACTGGTCGGTTGTATCGATCCGCAGGTTGTTGATTTCATTGCTGTATTCATCAGTGTATCTCAATGAGGTCAGAAGCTGATGGCCCGAATCATTGAATTTTTGCTGGAAATCGAGGTTCAATTCGTAATAATTCCTGTGCACCTCAAAATCACTGTTATTCAGAGAATAAATATCTTCACCCGCTGTCGGTGCTGAATATTTTTCCTTGTCGGTTAGTGCTGTGCGGCCGAAAACCCTTTCGTTATAACTTCCTGATAAGGAGAGTGTGCTTTGCGGACTTAGGTTATAATCTATCCCACCCCTGATTTCCATACCGTTGCGGTCGAATTCACCCGTAGCATGATTGATCTCATATCCTGTGGTATCGTCATGAAATTTCCGGATATCGCTGAACATGGTATTGCCAAATTTGCGGATATTGTAATTTCCACCCAGGAAATAATTCATTTTATTCTTGCGCAGGTTTATCAGAAAATTGCCTCCATAACTTCCATTTGTCGATACACTGGCATTAACTATTCCACTAATCCCTGATTGTTTCTGCTTTTTCATAATAATATTAATGATTCCGCCACTTCCCTCAGGATCATATTTTGCCGAAGGATTGGTGATGATCTCGATATTCTCAATAGAAGCGGCAGGGAACTGCTGAAGCGCCTCGCTGCCTTTAAGAACCGAGGGCTTTCCGTCAATCAGGACAGTGAAATTAGAGCTTCCCCTTAACGAAACATTTCCTTCAACGTCAACCTGGACAGAGGGAACGTTTTCCAGGACATCTACTGCCGTTCCTCCGGAGGCTACAATGCTCTGATCGACCGCAATCACTTTTTTATCGATCTTGTATTCAATGGCAGGCCGGTTACCCACCACCTCTACAGCCTCGAGTGCAGTGGCTGATGGTTCAATGGTAATGGTTCCGATATCCACCACAGGGGTTTTCGGTGATAACACAATTTTTGTGAGCCGTGTAGTTTTGTAGCCTACAAAACTAGCGTCAAGATAAAACATACCAAACGGCAACTCATTCAGGATGAAACTCCCGTCGGGTTTTGTAATTGTTCCTGTAACCAAAGTGGAATCCTTCTGCCTGTATAAGCTAACGGTGGTATATTCCACAAAATTACCGGTTGTGACATCCTTAACCTTTCCGGAGAGTACCCCTATTTTTAGCATATCGGGCGCATTCCCACTTCCCGGATAAGATTGTCCTTCAACGGCAAACCACAACATTGCCAAAATCGTAAATACTACGTTATTTCGTTTCATTCATCCATTATTTATGCCTGTGAAACCTCAAATTTCGTAAACCTTTCTCCTGAAAAAAAAATCAATCTGCAAAATAGGTTTTCTTATAGCTATTATTGCTGTATCGATCGGTAAAAAAGTACAACGATCAAAACCCGCATTATAAACGGGATCATTGACGATTCATCGATTAGTAACGGAAATGCATTCAACCAATAAGATCTTTTTATAATTTGGCAAAAATAAGCTCTTTTCATTGAAAAAAGTCAATTCCATAGCATTGCATTGCGGATTCTGGGTGCTTATCTATATCCCTACCCTGCTGTTCTTCTTTTTCAATGATCAGCATATACCACCTAAAAGATACTGGTTCTCGATAATGTCGCTGATATTTACCCTCACCAACTTTTACCTCTTCTACTCTTTCCTGATTCCGGTTTTTTCGGGCCGGAAACGTGGAATTTACCTGGTTGTAATTACTATTGTTATTATTTTGATTTTTCCGGCACTTCAGCATCAGGCATTTTCTTTTCTGGTCAACGCATTCGACTGGCATTTCAGAAAGGTGGAAGCGCGCAACTGGTTCTATACCGAGAGCTATACACTTACCATTTTGTATACAGGACTGGCTTACCTGGCCAGGTTTACAACCCGGTGGATAATGGACAGACAGGTAAAAGCAGAACTCATGAATCAAAACCAGGCGAGTGAACTCGCCCTGCTGCGGTCACAAATCAACCCCCATTTTTTATTCAATACACTCAATAATATCTATTCACTGGTATACTCAAAAGCCGAACAGGCTCCGGCGGCAATGATGAAACTGTCGGATATCATGCGTTATATGCTATACGAAGCAAATACCGACAATGTATTGCTGACAAAAGAAATCGATTACCTCAGAAGTTATATCGAATTGTTGCAATTGCGCACATCCAGGAAAAATTTCATTCGTTTCACTGTGGAGGGAGATTCCGGGATAGCAACAATACCCCCCATGCTTTTCATTCCTTTTGTAGAAAATGCCTTCAAACACTGCAGCAAAAAATTAAAAGCCCCCGGCATACGAATCGATCTGAAAATAAATGAAAAATTCCTTAATTTTAAGGTAGTAAATGCCTTGAAGGATGATCCCGGAATGCCTGAAAATGATCAGGGAGGTATCGGCCTGAAAAATGTTAGGCGCAGACTTGAGTTGATCTACCCCAACAGGCATAAACTAAGAACCGAAAAAACACCGGATGTGTATATTGCCGAACTGATCATAGAATTATAAATGAGAATTACCTGCATAGCTGTGGATGATGAACCGCTCGCGCTGGATATTATCAAAAAATACGCCGAAAAAACCGTCTTTCTCAATCTCATCAAAACCTTCGATAATGCCATTGAGGTTATTGCATTCCTGGAAAATAATGCGGTGGATTTGATGTTTCTTGATATACAAATGGAAGAACTTTCCGGTTTACAACTTCTGAGTGTGATGAAGAAAAACCCCAAGGTAGTCCTGACTACCGCCTATGATACCTATGCCCTGAAAAGTTATGAGCTTGATGTAACCGATTACCTTCTCAAACCTTTTTCTTTTGAACGGTTTCTTAAGGCGGCCACAAGAGTATATGAACAGCTAGTGTTGGAAAACAGAACCGGGAAATCGCTGCCGGTGACGGAAAATACCCCCGTCAGTCCCGGGGAGGACTATTTTTTTGTGAAGACCGAATTCAGGCTCCAGAAAATCAACTTTGACGACATTCTTTACATCGAAGGCCAGGGTGATTACCTGGCAGTGGTTACCGCCAAAAGCAGGATAATGACCCTGCAGAATTTCAGCAAAATGGAACATATCCTACCACCTTCCCGGTTTATCAGGGTACATAAATCGTATATAGTGCCGTTCAATTGTATCGAAAAGATCGAAAGGAACAGGATATGGATAAGGGATAAGTCAATACCCGTGAGTGATACCTACCGGAAGGAGTTTTTCAAAAAGCTGGAGAATAAAGGACTTATCTAGGAATATCGAACTAGGAATGTCGATTTTTGAACTGCGACATGAATACAAATACAGGAAAGATACCCAGACCTGCCTGCAACAATCAATGCATTAACTTCTAAAATCTTAAATCGTTAATCCTTGTTCGATATTTAACTGCCTCTTATATGGTATCCCTGGCTGTTCATCTCAACGAATCTGTATAGTTCATACTCCTTTTCATACAACGGGTAATCCCAGCATCCCATCCGGTGAACCATGTCTCCGCCGAAACCCGATTTAAACCTGTAAAGTCCGTATAACGGATGCGATGTATTTACTGTAGGAGATACCCCAAACATATCGTATTCTGTACATCCTGCCTTCCTGGCCCGTTTAATTGCTTCCCACTGTAATGCATAAGCAGCCATATAATTCCTGTTTAAATCCGAAGATGCCCCGTATAAATAGGTGGCGCGCCTACCGGACTTTATCAGGAACATGCCTGCAAGCGCCTCCCCTTTTGATTCTGCCAGCAATAATCTTACATCTGCAGGTGATTTGGAATGTTCGTTTTGTGCATCAAATACGTATTTGAAATAATCGAAATCGTGAAGAAAAATCCCGTTTCGCATTGCAGTCTGCTTATAAAGACCGTACCAAAGGTCAAGGGCATCTGCCTCGACTTTCCTTACAGTTACACCTTTCCGGGTTGACAATCGAATGTTATACCTGGTTTTGGGTTTCATTTTCTTCAAAAGCTTTTCTGGTTCTTCTTCCAGATTCAGAAAAATTGTATTCGAGGGCAGGTTATCGGTAACAGATTTACGTAATTTCCTTCTGTTCGTGCAGAAATTGATCCTCATCTCCTGTATTACAGCATCCGGAGGGCCCAGCCATTTGTTATCTTCCGAGAACCTCGAATTATCGGCAGACCATGGCGATTCCCACCGGAGATCATACCGTATAAAGAGGCAGTTATCAGGCAAATATCCACGAACAGTTTCCGATAATTCTTCAAGGTACACCCCCTGCAGTTCCTCTTTCGGTTCAAGCACCGGACCATAAGGTATATAAGCCATATACTGATCGGTGTTCAACCTGTGGATCAGAATCAGGATATCATCTGTTGCATGAGCGATCTTCTTATCGGTATTTTTTTTGACTTTCAGGTCTTGTGGCCTGACTTTTATATCAAACGCCCTGGGTGTAAAGCCTTGTTTTTGTTTTACCCTTGCCCAGAACGACGTTTGTGTTAATACTGATGTGGGTTCTATTCGATCTATATGTTTTGGTTCAATGTCCAGCTGCATTGAATATTTCTTCAGAACAGTTCCAACCTGTAAAGGTAAGCATGAATATTTTTTATAAAAATTATTTCCCTTTTTTTACACCGGTGATCCACGATGCTAAAGATTGCAATATATTGTTCAGACAAACCTGGTGTATCTCTCGAGGTAAAGATTGTATGAGAACAGTCAATAACCATTTGAAATGAAGTTAATTTAGTTAATTTTGAAAAGCAGATTCGGATTCTTTAAGCCGGATATTTCAATCGTATCCCATACTATGAATGGATAATTATGAAAAAACATAAGAAAGAAAAGAAAAAAACTATTGATTCGGCTTTAGTCCATGATAAGCATGATGAAGTTCAGGGTGAAAAAACCAAAAAGAAAAGACTTGAATCCAGATTCTATAACAACGAGCTGGCCAAATTGCAGGTTGAGCTTGTGAAGCTCCAGGAATGGATAAAACGGAAAGGATTGAAAGTTGTGGTTATTTTCGAGGGACGCGATGCAGCCGGAAAAGGAGGAGTAATAAAGCGTATCACACAGCGTTTAAACCCCAGAATTTGCCGCGTTGTTGCCCTGGGAACTCCTACTGAACGCGAAAAGACACAATGGTATTTTCAGCGTTACGTCTCAAACCTGCCCTCAGCAGGAGAGATCGTATTGTTTGACCGCAGCTGGTATAACCGGGCCGGCGTTGAGCATGTAATGGGATTCTGCACACCCGATGAATACCAGGAATTCTTGCGCAGTTGTCCTGAATTTGAGCGTATGCTTATCCGGTCAGGTATTATCCTGATTAAATACTGGTTTTCGGTTTCTGATGATGAACAGGAAAAACGGTTCGGGGCGCGAATTGATGATCCTACGAAACGATGGAAACTTAGTCCGATGGATCTTGCCTCACGCGAAAAATGGGTGGAATATTCCGAAGCAAAAGATGAAATGTTTAAATATTCCGATATTAAACAGGCGCCATGGTATGTTGTTGAGGCAGATGACAAGAAAAGAGCCCGGCTCAATTGTATTCATCATTTATTAAGCCTGATCAACTATAAGGATTTAACGCCTGAAACAATAAAATTACCTCCCCGCCAGGAAAGAATGGGCTATGTGAGGCCTCCGATCACCGATCAGACCTTTGTACCTGAGATCTATTGAAAGAAGAATATATACAAAAAATGGGAATATGCGGGCCCCGGTATAATTCCCCGGGATGACCTTTGGTAAACTCAGCTGGCTGATGTTCTGTATTTCCGAAACCTGAACTCGGACCGGCCGAGTGAATCCTGCATGATCTGGCCAATATCGAACGCATCTTCATCGTCATGCTCATAGCACCATTCCACAACAATGCTTTTCACATTCTTATTCGCTTCCAGGGTTCTCAATACTTCAAGCATCATTACAACCGATGCACTGTTAATGTACTCGAGCTCAATCTGGAAAATGACATGTTCTGTGGTAATTTTAGAAACCCAGTAAATGGCCGGACTGAATACTTTCCAGGCACTCTCTGGTATCGATTTTCCCTTAAGGGTAATGCGGCCGTCACCATAAAAAACCATTTCGGGAGTCTTGCTGGTTCCTTCTACGATTAACGATTTCATGTTGTTGTAAGCATTTAATTAGAATGTGGTTTTCTATTTTATACTCATTTAATGAATAAGAGGTTATGTTCTTTTGACAGAAATTGTCGAGTTGTTGATAAAAAGATCAAAAATTCGTACTGACTATTTAGAATTAACCGCTCATGCATGAAGGATCTTCAGGGAAATGAATACACATTTTTATCGGGCGTTTGCTATATGCTGCTCGGTATTAGTATAGGCCTATTGATCTGTTTAACGTCCTGTAGTGCATTGATTATGTACTTGTTTTTTTCTATATTTAACGTTTCTCACACATGCTGACATAGGGTTGTCACTAGTTACCCTTATATTTGTCAGATCATTTATTTACTTCTAAAAAAAAAGTTATGAAAATCAGACCCTGTTTATTCAAAAAGGTGTGCAGCCTTTTATTCTTTGCAACAGCTATTCAGTTCAGTATCCTGGCCCAGGATGATCTGAAAATAGAAATCAAGCAAATCGATGCGCAAAAAGCCCTTATAATTAAGGCCGATGTCCCGACCAGTGAAGTAGGCCCTAAGATGGGTGAGCTTTACGGTAAACTGTTCGGTTATCTTAGCCAGAATCGGATAGAACCTGTAGGTCCCCCCTTTGCATATTACATTAGTTATGACCCTCAGGGTAATACAGTCTTTGAAGCCGGCGTTCCGGTCATGCAGGAACTTACCGTGGAAGGTGAGATGGTGTATAAAGTTTATCCCGAAACCAAGGCTGTTTCTGTATTGTATACCGGACCGTACGAAATGATGGAACCGGTCTATACCAAATTGATGAATTATATGAAAGAAAATAACCTGAAAGACAAAGGGGTATCCTGTGAAGTTTATCTTACTGATCCGGCCGAAGAGCCTGATCCGAAGAACTACAAAACGATCGTTTATTTCCCGGTTGAATAACCAGTAAGGATGAGAATTGATTCTCAACCGCAAAGGTATAAACTACCCTCTATACTTTTGCGGTTTTTTCGAACCGGTTATCTAAAATCAGATGCAATTGATGAATTCAAATGATTGATGCAGAGAATTCAGTTCAACCTAAAGATTTTTGATGATCTCGGTTGCAGCAAGAATGATGTCCCTGGTTATTTCCATGTTCTCAGCTTCAGCATACAACCTCAGTAAAGGTTCAGTGCCCGAAGTCCTGATCAGAAGCCACCGGTTATCTGAAAAGAAGAATTTATGCCCGTCCAGATTCTCAACGCGCTGAACGGTATAGTGACCAAATGCTGTAAAACTGCCGTCACCACATTTCTCCAAAGCCTTATTCCTGATATTTTTATTCAGTTCAATATCAATGCGTTCAAAAGCCACCGGACCTGTGATAGCATATACCTCATCCACAAGCTCGGAAAGTTTTTTCCCCGATTCAATCATCCATTGCCAGATCAATAATCCCGCCCATATACCATCTCTTTCCGGAATATGTGTTTTTATAGCTATTCCGCCCGATTCTTCACCACCAATGAGCACATCCTCGGTTATCATCACTTTTGTGATTTCTTTAAAGCCGATTTTCACCCGCTCAAGATCTAGGCCGTATTTTGTGCACAACAAATCTACCTTTGAAGTGACTGAAAAGGTGACCACCACTTTGCCCGTTTGTTTTTTAACCCCTGCCAGGTAATGAATGAGAAGGAGCATCAGGCTGTTGGAATCGATATAATTGCCCATGTGATCATACATGGCTAACCTGTCGCCATCGCCATCCACTGCGAGACCGCTGTTGATATTTTTGCCGCTATAAATGATCTCGGCCAGCTCGTGAAGATTTTTTGGTACCGGTTCGGGAGGTATACCTTTAAAGGTTGGATTAACCTCACAATGCAAGAGTAGGCTTTCAGGAAACAACTTTTTCATCACATTTTGCGCACTTCCGTACATGGCATCAAAAGCGAATTTATTTACCGAAGCAGAAATTTTATCGATGTCGAAAAAATCCCTGATCTGTTTAATATAAATTGCTTCAAGATCGATATACTGGATCAGGCCTTGCTCAATCAGGTAGTTCCAGTTCAGAAGATCGAGATCGATGTCATAGCTGTCGTTCAGCAGGTATTCGATATCTTTAATGTCTTTTTCAAGCATCGGACCACCGTAATCGCCCCTGAGTTTATACCCATTATAATCGGCCGGGTTATGGCTTGCCGTAATCACTATTCCGCAATTGGCCATCAGCTTTTTAACACCAAGAGAAACCATGGGGGTGGATACAAATCGTTCGGGAATGTAAACCCTGATGTTTTTTGATGCCAGGATCTTGGCCACTGCTTCGGCAAACATTTCGCCTCCGAAACGGCAGTCATAACCAACCACAGCTGTGGGAGACTTAAATTTTTTAGTAAGCCATTGGGCGGTAGCATAGGCTACCTTTGAAACCGTGGCTATGGTAAAATCTTTAGCAATAACAGCCCTCCATCCGTCTGTGCCAAATTTTATCTTGTCCATTACGATTTCGTGTTTAACGGGTTATAAGAAGTGATAACGGTCAGTTAATACACGGTCAATTTACACTAAACTTTTTAATCGAAAAAATAATTCTGACGATCATCTGTATATTTTACGCCGGGATAATGCGCGTTGATACAAACGCGCATTTCTGTTATGCTGTTCAAGAGTTTTGGCAAATACATGGTAACCCGAAAAATCATCCTTGGCGCAAAAATACAGGTAGTCATTCTTCTCATAATTCAGAACTGCTTCCACAGTTTGAACGGACGGGATACGGATGGGACCGGGAGGCAGACCGTAATATTTGTATGTATTATATGGAGATTCAATGGCAAGGTGTTGTTTAAGTATCCTGCGTATGGAAAAATTTCCGAGCGCAAATTTTATTGTCGGATCGGCCTGCAGAGGTATCTTTTTCTTAAGCCTGTTCATGTATACACCGGCAATTCGCGATTTTTCACTTTCTTTGCGTGTTTCCTCATCAACTATTGATGCCAGGGTTATGACCTCGTTTACCGATAACCCTGCATTTTCAGCCTTTTTCAACCTGCCTGCATTCCAAAATTTCTGATACTCTTTGTACATCTTATTAAAAAACCCCAGTGAATCGGTCGTCCACCAGAATTCATATGTATTCGGGATGAACATTCCGATGACTGTCTGTCCTGTAAATCCGTAAGTATGAAGAAAATTTTCATCGGATAACAACCTCAGGATCGAACTTTTACTTGCTTCTATCTGGTCTGAGATCTTTTCTGCAAGCTCATCCTTGGTACGAATGTTATTAAAGGTCAGCTTTACCGGCTCCTGAAGGCCAGCCCGGAGTATATTGATCAGGCGGTTATTGCTCATCCGGTTCCTGATCTTATAACGTCCCGGGTATATATGTTTTGGGTAATTTTTTTGGTCTGCTGCCCAATCGAATGCTCCGGGATTGATCAGTATCTTATCTTCCTTCATGATTCTTAGCACATCATCATATGTTGAGCCTGTAGGAATGATCAGGTAATATACCTTTTGTCTTATCCTGACATTCGGGATATATGCTTTTTTGTAAATAGAAATGCCTAAATATCCCACGTACAAAAAAATGACCATCAGGATAAAAAGAATCCACTTTATGAGTTTGTGATCATTCATTCTCAAATTGAGGTTATTCCAAATTAGTAAAACTTAAACTTCAGGCTTTTATTACATAAAGTTGACCTGCTTCATCCCTGATCACTTTAACCTGCTCGCCTTTCTCGATATACCCGATTTCCGCTTTCGCATCGTAAACTTCTCCGTCAATTTCTATCCTGCCCGACGGCCGGAGGATGGTGAATGCAGTCCCGGTTTTGCCGATAAGATCTTTCTGGTGTGGGTCAATGCTTACGTAGCCTTCATTTTTATCCTGTACATTGCTCAGTGCAAGCCTGAATGTTTTTGCGGTAAATACTTTTCTGCTTACAAAAAGGGCAAGAAAAAATCCGGCTGCAATAGATATTACAACAACAAGCAACGCTTTGATCACTCTATCGAATGCCCCAACCCCTTCGAACTTGAAAGCCATATTGTCAATCATAGCCATTGTTAATCCCGTAATGATAAGAATTATACCGGAGACTCCGGCAACTCCGAATCCCGGTATCACAAATATCTCGAGTGCAAGCAGTATCAATCCTATCAGAAAAACCAGGAGTTCCCAGTTCTGTGCAAGTCCTTCAAGATATAAGGGTGCAAAATATAAGAGTGCAGCCGTAACTGCTGCGGCCAGAGGAAAGCCGATACCGGGAGTCTGCAGTTCAAAATAAATTCCCCCGATAATTACCACGATGAGTAATCCCTGTATTAAAGGACTGAGAAGAAATCCAATGAACTTATCGATAGTTGTGGCCTTAAATTCAACCAGTTTGTAATTCTTGATTCCTGCTTTTTCAAGGACTTCCGGAATATTTTCAGCCAGTCCCTCGCAATAATGATTCCGCAGAGCCTCTTCGGCAGTAAAGGTTAGAACCTGACCCGATTCCACGATCCCGGGGATTGATAACACAGGATCGACCATAGCTTCGGCAATTTTCGGGTCGCGATGCCACCTGATGATCGTGTCATTACCCTTAATTATAGTATCCTTGCCATGCGCCTCAGCAGTCGCACGCATCGTCGACCTCATAAACGACTGGTATTTGTCGGGCACTGCTTCACCTGACTGGCTGACTACTGTTGCAGCACCAATACTTCCACCCGGTCTCATATATATACTGTCACAAGCTATGGATATAAGCGAACCAGCCGAAATTGCCTGGTTGTCGATAAACACCATAACAGGAATTTTTGAATTCAGGATCTTGGTCCGTATAGAATCGGCAATATTTACCAAACCTCCATAGGTGTTCAGATGAATCAGTATATAATCTGCCTTCGCTTTGGCTGCTTCCTCAAACGATTTCTGGGTTTGACGCCATACAGGCTTGGCAATTTCATCCATAATGGGGAATTCGAAAACGGTTACCGTATCATCGGGTGAAAGATCCCGGGCGTATAGTGCACCCAAACTGCTGAACAGGATGACCATTAATACGGGTCTGATGCCTGGGCATCTGAATAGTGATGCGCCGATTCTCATGTGAAATAGTATTAACATTTTGAAATACGAAAGTAATGAAAAATTTTACTGGCAGGATAAAAATCATAATTTACCAGAAGTCGGGTTAAGGTTAACCAATCGACACGGTAAGGATGTGTGAATCGAACACAACGTGCTTTCCTAAATTTTCATACATTTGTATCATCTAACGAATATTTCATGGATCTGAATTCATTAACTGCAATTTCACCTGTTGATGGCAGGTATCGCAAAAAAACAGGCAAACTCGACGCCTATTTTTCAGAATTTGCCCTGATCCGTTACCGTCTTTGTGTGGAGATCGAATATTTTATTGCCTTGTATGAATTGCCTCTCCCGCAATTACAGGCAATGAATAAAGAACGCATCATGGATTTGAGGAAACTGTATGCTGATTTTAATCTTACTCATGCACAACGGATCAAGGAAATCGAAAAGATCACCAATCACGATGTGAAAGCTGTTGAATACTATCTGAAAGAGGAATTTGACAGGATCGGGCTCGGCGCCTTTAGAGAATTTATCCATTTTGCTTTAACCTCGCAGGATATTAATAATACGGCAACTCCCCTGTCGCTGAAAGATGCAATCAAAACAGTTTACCTGCCTCTGTTCGAAGCTGTACTGGACAAACTGGGATCACTTGCCGCCGAATGGAACAATATTCCGATGCTGGCACATACTCACGGACAGCCTGCATCGCCCACAAAACTGGGTAAAGAATTAATGGTTTTTATCGAACGGCTTAAGATACAGTCAGGCCAGTTCAGGCAGATACCTTTCTCTGCAAAATTTGGCGGAGCTGTCGGCAATTTTAATGCCCATGTCGCTGCCTATCCTGAAATTGACTGGGTGGCATTCGGCAATCGTCTGGTAAATGATGTGCTTGGACTTTCCCGTTCGCAAACCACCACACAGATCGAACACTATGACAACCTTGCTGCCCTGTTCGATAGTATGAAAAGGATCAATACTATACTTATCGATCTCAACCGTGATATCTGGACCTATATTTCGATGGAATACTTTAAACAGAAAATTAAACCTGGTGAAATTGGATCATCGACCATGCCGCATAAGGTTAATCCGATTGATTTCGAGAATTCGGAAGGGAATCTGGGAATCGCCAATACCATTTTTGAACACCTGTCGGCCAAATTGCCTGTTTCCAGATTGCAGAGAGACCTTACCGATTCAACTGTCCTTCGCAATATCGGAGTACCTGTTGCCCATACAGTGATTGCCCTGGATTCGTTACTAAAGGGCTTGGATAAGCTTCTTCTGAATGAACCGAAAATTAACGAAGATCTTGAGAAAAACTGGAGTGTCGT
Organism: uncultured Bacteroidales bacterium; assembly: GCA_964503885.1. Classification (GTDB taxonomy): domain Bacteria; phylum Bacteroidota; class Bacteroidia; order Bacteroidales; family UBA10428; genus CAZDCD01. The sequence goes on along the minus strand of CAZDCD010000013.1, from coordinate 9,401 downwards.
TGCTGAAGCAATTCAGACCATTCTCAGGCGGGAAGGTTATCCGAAACCCTATGAAGCACTGAAAGAACTTACCCGCATAAACCAGGTAATCACCAGGGATACCATACATACCTTTATCGATGGTTTGGAAATCAACCGTGAGGTTAAGAAAGAGCTAAAACAAATAACACCGCATAATTATACAGGAAATGGTTAAATAACAGTCACAAACCCTAAAAACAGTAATACGTTTCATGAATGTTGCTGAAAGATTGATCAGATTCATACGGCTGAAGTATACAAAACACCCGCTTGCATTCATCCTGATCACGGCTTTGACGGTGCGCCTTATTGCAGCTTTCTTTTCAAGAGGTTACGGAATGCATGATGATCATTTCCTGGTCATTGAAGCTTCCCAGTCATGGGTTGACGGCACCGACTACAACAACTGGCTTCCTGCAAATAGTGTCCTTCATAAGCCTGATGGTCACAGTTTCTTTTATGTCGGGCTGCATTACCTCTTGTTTAGTGTCATGCATTGGCTGGGGATGTCCAATCCTGATCATAAAATGTATATTGTTCGTATTCTTCATGCATTGTTATCGCTGATTGTAGTTTGGGCAGGGTATAAGACTGTGTATCTGTATGCCGGCAGAAAAACAGCAAATACCACCGGGTGGATGCTGGCCCTGCTCTGGTTCATGCCGTTCATGGCTGTGAGAAACCTTGCAGAAGTAGTCGCAATCCCGTTCCTTATGCTTGGAATATGGATCACAGAAAGATCTCTGAGGAATACCAATGCCGTATTTTCTTTTCTGATTGCCGGAATTGTGACAGGTCTTGCAGTTTCGGTAAGGTTCCAGACAATTCTGTTCGTTGGCGGTATGGGCCTGGCGCTTCTTTTCATGAAGAAATTCAAAGAAGCCCTGATATTTGGTGCAGGGAGCATTATCTCAATTGCTTTGTTGCAGGGCGGGATCGATCTCATGGTATGGGGCAGACCATTTGCAGAATTCAGGGAGTATATTATATACAACTTGGATAACAAATATTCATACGGCAACAACAACTACTTCATGTATCCGTCTTTAATCATAGGATTATTGATACCCCCTGTAAGCATATTTTTAATTTTCGGGTTCTTCAGGGAATGGAAAAAGCACATGCTGCTCTTTTTTCCCGTTATTATTTATTTGCTTTTCCACGAATATTTTCCAAATAAACAGGAGCGTTTTATACTCACCGTATTGCCGATGATCATTATGCTGGGAGTGGTCGGCTGCAACCGTATACTTGAGTCATCATCATTCTGGCAGAGGCAAACGGGACTAATCAGAGGATCGATGATCTTTTTCTGGATTGTTAATTTTTTTCTGCTTTCTTTTACCACAACGGCATATACAAAAAAATCAAGGGTTGAAGCCATGTTGTACCTGAACAGTAAAAATGAAGACATCAGGGCAATTCTCGTTGATAACAACAATGATGATGGAACAGTGTTTGTTCCGATGTTTTATCTGGGTTCATGGATTGAATCGTATCAGCTCAGTGAAAATCTTCCTGTCCCCGATTCCATGTCAACAATCAATCAGGCACGCCATCAGCATAAAATAAAGACACTGCATTATTTTGACAGGATGCCGGCAGATGAGCTTCCCCGGTTTGTATTGTTTTACAATGACAGGGATCTTAAGGGAAGAATAACCAGGATCGAGTCCTATTTTCCCCGACTGAGTTACGAGACTACGATCATACCCAGCTTCATTGACAGGTTAATGTACAGGCTGAATCCTGTTAATGTGAATCAAACGGTTATCATCTACCGGATCCGGTATACCAACTGAACTAATGAACGCAATAAACAGCCTCAGACCCTGGTTGAAAATTATACACCATCGAAAATAAAACATTGGGGAGAGTATAGATTTATTCATAATTTTATCCCTGTTTTGTAGTTAGTATATTTACAAAAGTATAGAAAGACAGTAATCAGTCTTATTCCTGGTTATCTGCAAAAGAGAACGCATGAAAGATCTGTTTCGAATTATAAGGAGATTCCTTACGGGGTATAAACGTCCCATCGTGTTCAATGTCCTGTTCAACTTTTTAAGTGCATTGTTTGGTGTATTTTCCGTAGTGTCCATGATCCCTGTTTTAAAAATTCTTTTCAGACTGCAGGAAAATGTATCGGAATTTGTGAGTATTGATTTTACCCATTTTAACCTGAAAGAAATCGGACAAGACCTTAAGAACAATTTATACGCTTATATTGCCCAGATCTCTGATCAATATAGTCCTACACGGGCACTCATCTATATCGGTTTATTTCTTATCGTCATGGTTCTGCTCAAAACAGGGTTTGCCTACCTTGCCAGCTATTATATGGTAAACATCAGAAACGGGGTTGTGAAAGACATCAGGGATCAGATCTACAAGAAAGCCGTATCACTTCCCATTTCATTCTTCACCGAAGAAAGAAAAGGGGATATTATTTCCAGGATGACAGGAGATATTATTGAAATTGAGGTTTCGGTTATGAATTCACTGGAAATGTTATTCAAAAATCCGATCATCATTTTTGTTTCCCTGGTAACCATGATTCTCATGAGCTGGAAATTAACGCTGTTTGTATTGATTCTTTTTCCCCTGGCCGGAGCCATCATCGGCAGAATAGGAAAAAGCCTCAAAAGACGGTCTCTGGCCGGACAGAATAAAATGGGGGAAATTCTCTCCACCATTGAAGAAACATTATCGGGACTGAGAATTGTTAAGGCATTCAATGCCGAAACCAAAATGAAACAAAAATTCTCAAAAGAGACCTCAGACTATAAGCATATCATGAACAAACTGATGAGAAGGCATTTTCTTGCTCACCCGGTAAGTGAATTTCTGGGTACAATACTCATTATAGTAGTCATGTGGTTCGGAGGACATTTGATCCTGAATGAAACAAGTACTCTCGGTGCTGAAGAATTCCTGGTTTACCTGGTTGTTTTTTACACCATCATAAATCCTTCCAAAGCATTTTCGCAGGCTTATTACAGCATCCAGAAAGGGCTGGCCTCAATGGACAGAATAGATAAGGTGTTAAAAGCACAGTCAACCATTCGTGAAAAATCCAACGCTTCAGGAGTTCATAAATTTAATTATACTATTGAGTACCAGAACGTAAATTTCAAATACCAGAGAGAATTTGTTCTTAAAAACATCAATCTTTCTATTGAAAAAGGGAAATCAGTAGCTCTTGTGGGACAGTCAGGTGCCGGGAAATCAACAATGGTTGATCTGCTGCCAAGATTCTATGACGTGACTTCAGGTGAAATTTTACTTGACGGAAAGAATATTAAAGATTATAAAATTCATGATCTCAGGGAATTGCTTGGAATTGTAAACCAGGATCCGATCTTATTCAATGATACTGTGCTGAATAATATTGCTTTTGGTGTGGAAAATGCCACTGAGAACGAAGTGATTGAAGCAGCTAAGGTGGCTAATGCCCATGATTTTATTGCTACTGCAGAAAATGGTTATTATGCGAATATAGGCGACAGGGGGGGCAAATTATCGGGAGGACAGCGGCAGAGAATAAGCATTGCCAGGGCGGTATTGAAAAATCCACCCATCCTGATTCTCGATGAAGCAACCTCGGCACTTGACACCGAATCCGAGAGGTTGGTGCAGGAAGCTCTCTCGAACCTAATGAAGAACCGGACATCCATAATTATAGCACACAGGTTATCCACCATTGTTCATGCCGATTTGATTTGTGTGATCAGTAATGGTGAAATTATCGAAAGAGGCAGTCATGATGAATTGATCGCGATGAACGGAGACTACAAAAAATTCTTTGATATGCAAAATTTTTCCTGATATCTGATACTAAATAAATACCTGTATAGTATATTCACCCTTAGTGTTTACCAAAATATCGTGTGACAAATAGTATGAAAGTTTGCGGGTTTACATTCATTAGAAACGCCATTAAATATGATTATCCTATTGTTGAGGCAATTTCATCCATATTGCCGGTTTGCGATTCTTTTGTTGTTGCGGTGGGGAATTCAGAAGACGAAACCCGCAATCTGATCGGTTCAATCGATCGGCATAAAATAGCCATTATCGATACACAATGGAACGATGCACTGCGGAAAGGCGGAGTGGTGCTGGCTCAGGAAACCGATAAAGCATATCGGGCGATTCCCCCCGATTTTGACTGGGCATTCTATATACAGGGAGATGAAGTAATCCATGAAAAATACCTTGGGCCTGTTTACAATGCCATGAAAAAATGGAAAGATGACAGGTTTGTTGACGGATTGTTATTTGATTACCTCCATTTTTATGGTTCGTACGATTACATTGGAGAATCCTACCGCTGGTACCGGAGAGAAATCCGGGCGATCAAGAATACAAAAAACATTTATTCATACAGGGATGCACAGGGTTTTCGTAAAGACAACAATAAAAAGCTTCGTGTAAAGAATATTGATGCTTGTGTTTACCACTACGGCTGGGTAAAAGAACCCAAAGCCATGCAAAAAAAGCAACTTTCGTTTCATAAATACTGGCATAATGACAAATGGGTTGACAAGAATATCATAAAAGGTGAAGTTTTTAACTATTCAAACATTGATGCCCTCAATCACTTTGAAGGCACACATCCGAAGGTTATGGAACAGCGGATCAGGAATAAAAACTGGTATTTTGATCATGACATCTCATTAAACCGGTTTTCACTGAAGGATAAGATAAAAAAATCCATTGAAAAACTTACAGACTGGAGGGTCGGTGAATACAGAAACTACAGGATCATTTAGATAAGAAATCGGTATAGCTCCTTTGCAGGAATGCTTTTCCGTAATTCACAATTGTTTTATAATCAGTGGATTTATCCGTAGCAACGGATTCGGCTGAATGGTCATAAATATATTGAACAGAATCTGTTACGAACCCGATGCCGTCATTAAAGGCATAAATGGCAAATCCGTCACCAGCATGAAGCGACAATAAATCCTTGCTGTACGAAAACGATCCTGAATTCATACCAAGCTGATTCAGCAATGTGACTGGTATGTCAACCTGTGAACCATATACTGTTACAACCGTATCTTTTTTAACAGCTCCACCCGTCCAAAGCATGGGAATTTTGAAGTTTTCATATTCGTTGTATGCGGAATGGCTGAGCATCCTGGTCCCATGATCGGCAAGGATGATCAACAGGGTATGTTCCCAATTACCGGTTGTTCTGAGCTTCTGTACAAAATCATTCAGGCAGCTGTCGGTATAGCAGGCTGAGTTCATAAATCTGGAATCTGCATCCCTTTTAGTAAAATTGAAATCTCTGGGAACATCAAACGGTTCGTGATTGCTCAGTGTAAAATACACATCGAAGAAGGGAGTATCGGTTTTAGTGCTCAGGTCATCAATAATTTTGTTAAAAACAAACTCATCGGGCACTCCCCATTTTGAGGTGGATTTATCCGGACTAAAATCAGGTTTTGAAATTATCCTGTGAAAACCGGTATTTATCAGGTATGCCTTAAGATTAAAAAAATCAATATCTCCACCATAGTAAAAAGAAGAAATATAACCTTCTCTATCCAGCAGGGCTGCCACTGAAGGCAGTTTTGCAGTTTTCTCCGGATATTTCATGATGGATGTTTTCCCAAGTGCGGGAAAGCCGCTTAAAATGGCAACTATTCCCTTATCCGATCGATCGCCGTTGGCATAAAAATTAGTAAAAAACAATCCGTAATCAGCGAGCCGGCCGAAGTTCGGGGTTATTTCCGGCATACCATCATAATGCTGCATCAATTTAGAGGTAAAGCTCTCAACAATGATCAGGCATATATTAGGCCGGGATGTATTTAAGAAATGGCGCGGGACATACTTTTTATCCATCAGCCTGTTAAAATAAGCATCGGTTTCTTTCCGGTCAAAAAAATCATACGGATTCCTTATGTCTTTCCTGTTGGTTATTGAATTCCCGACGTTCCAGTAAAGATTTATCGCAGCGTGATTGGCAAAAGTATTTGAATTAAAATAGGCGGTAGACAAGTTTACCGGGGATGTATCAAAGCCTCCCCGTATTGGAATAATCAGCGAAGAGAAAATCAGGATAAACAGGACGAATGTTGATATGTTTCCTTTTTCGGCTTTTTTCAGATGCACGATCACTCCCTTATTGAAAACATAGATGAACAGCACCGAAATAAGAGCAGACCCCAGTAATCCTGAAACCACGGTCAACCATGAAACAGATGCAATCATTTCATCAGGTTTGTTGATGTACAGCAACGGAGTACTGTCAAGCCGGTATCCCCAATATTGGTAAAGGATGAGATCGGCAACCATGATAAAGGGTGCTCCGATGAGGAAAATATAGGTATACACTTTTATTCCGATGCTGGTAAATTTCAGCTGAATAAAATTGGTAATGATCATGATCAACACCGGAAACATAAGCAGATAGCCTGTTGCTGAAAGGTCAAGGCTGATCCCGCGCCAGAATGTTCCCAGCATGGTAATCGCTTTTAGCTGAGAGGTTTCTTTATAATAAAAGAGCAAGAATGCTGTTCGGCTGAAGATAAAGTAAACCAGCCAGAATGCAGCATACGAAAGAATAAACTTGAATCTCCGCTTCATGTTATGTCCACTTTCCGAACTATTTTTTTTTGGTTGATCACCGACAAAAATACGATTTAATCAGTATTGCTTAACATGAAAATATAAACCATGTTCAACGCATTTCAGTTCAATGCATACAGATAATGAAAAAAGAGGAGCAGGTTATTGGTTTTTGATTCCAGGGGATAAAAGCAATAAGATACAAAACATCATACGTATTTGTTATCCGGTATGGCCTCTGAAGGTTACCGGATGTCGGAGTGCAATGGAAATCCTGCTTTGGCAGGACTTGATACTGGTCACTCCCCAAACTCCGTACTCACGCTGATTTTCTCCCTGCGGTCGTGATTCCATGAAGGTGATTTATGGTAATTTTGGAACAGTCCGTTTTAATCGGTGTCTATACTCATTCATTTTTGTTCTATTACTTTTTAGTTAACTTCGCCCTTTCTTAAGGAGAAATGCCGGAGTGGTCGAACGGGGCAGACTCGAAATCTGTTGTCCCGCCTAGCGGGACCGGGGGTTCGAATCCCTCTTTCTCCGCAAATCAATTCAAATTGCCCCGCAGGGGCATTTTTGGTTTTGGGTAAGTGCCAAACCTGTTTGAGCATTTATCCAAAGTTAAAAATGAAAAAGGCGCAGCCTTGAAATTGAATTGATTTGCAGGAATCCTTCCCTGGCGGATCAAGTCGGTAATCCCTCTTCCTCCGCGTAAATTCATCATGGCTTTGATAAAGGTGAAATAATCTTGCACCTAAATTAACCAGGGGTGGCAGTAACCATTTTGTAGTTGCGTATAATTTTTATTCCTGAGATTTAAAATCCGGAAAGGGATATCAGGAAATTAATAATTGTTTCCTCAGTGTATCTTATCATTCAAAATATTCAAATGCATCGACAATATCCATGTATGCCCCATCGAAACCTTTGTTGATGATCTTGTCAAGATAGGCATTATTATTACCGAAGATAATGGCCTGCCAATCAGTATTCCAATATTCTACTTTGTAATTCCCTTCCCAGTCAGGATTTTCGCCTTTAAGCCATTCCGGGGGATTGGTTTCCCATGCCGGATTCCAGTAATACCTATACTTCTCAGCTTCGCCTATGCTCAAATACGATACTACCAGACGCTTTCCGCCATTCTGCTTGGTTTTTAAACTCGCAATCTCCTGGGTAGTAAATTCTTCATTGTCAAAAAAACAATCAATAATAAGCAGGTCATAATTTGTAGCTGCCAGTGTATTAATGAAGACAGCCTTGTTCGAATAATATTCGGGATTTAACAAATACAGAAAGTTCTTTGCTTCTGATAAATTATGGATATCCGAGGTGTTAACATTAAAAGGACTGGCAGGATATTCAGGAATCATACGAAGTTCACGGTCAGGTGCACTGAACGAAATGTACCCTTTGGCAAAGTTTTGCTGGTAAGCATCATTAATTTTGCTTTCTGTAGAGCAATAATCCGTGGTGAGTACCTGAACGCCATTTGACTTGCAGATATCCAGAAATTCCGTCATGTAGTTGAGTTCACCTGTTGGCGTTGCCAGGTCATCATGAATATACCCATAAAAAAGATCTTCTCTTCCAATCCCGTCGATTGCATGAATGTAAGATGGATCAGGATCGCCATTCTCCGTGCCGTCAACAGTCACCAGTTCCTGACCGTTTTGCGGTATTACAATAAAATTGCTTATGTGCGTTTTAGCATAATTGCTTAGACTTTCTACAAACTCACGCATCCTCTGCCTGAAAACCGGATCGATCGTATCATCGTCATCATTATTACAGCGCATGAGCAACAGTGCTAAAATCATGATTGAAAGCAATATACCTTTTTTCATGCTTGTGAATGTACTAAATATTTTGAAAACCGGATAAACTACTGTTTTCTATTTAATTTCATGCAGGTGACAGGATGCATGTTTGGAACTTTACCTGAATAATGCATTGTTTTCTTGCATCAATCACCGGTTATGCCTCACCAGCCACCTCCCGCTGGTCTCGTTCTGTATCTCCCTCACACGGTTGGCTATCAGATCCCGCACACACCTTTTCTTCACCTTCCAGTCGTGATCACGTATGAAAGGTTCCCTGCAGACCCATTCAGGCATTATGCCGTTTCTTACACTCACTCTTATATTCTCCGTGTGGTTGTGAGCATGGAAGAGATGCCTGATAAAAAAATCAACCTGTGATCTGTTAACAGTAATCGGTTTAAATACAGGATGTTATAATAGAGATTACAAATATCGTGATGTTGTATGAACGTTTTTATAAGCCTTGAAATACTGATTACTATCTGATTGTTCCGGGAGCGAAACGGAGATCCCGGAGGGGCATGCAACATGCAGGTGTCATAGGCGAACTACCGTATCAAAAAGCAGAGGTAAGGTAGAAAAAGGCAGAAAAAAATCTGATAATTTGTGAAAAATGTTATCGTGCCACGATAAAATATTATCGTCAACAGATAATTCAATTATCGTACCACGATAATTAATCAACTGTATTTCAGGTGTTGTTTATGCGGTAAAGTTATCCAATTCAGTACCAAATACTTCAGTTACATTAATTTAACTTTCTTTTGCATGCACCATGTCCAATGCTATTTCACTATTTACTGTTTACCGATTAATCACCTCCATTTCCCTATGTCCTTTAGCTTCCTGCTCCCTCCACCCTCACCCGCACGCTCACTCTGATTTTCTCCCTCCGGTCGTGATCCCTTGTGGGGAGGTCCCTGCAAATCAATTCAATTGCAGGGCTCCCGCCCTTTCATTCCTCTTGCTCCT
>CAZDCD010000012.1:0-124454 GCA_964503885.1 uncultured Bacteroidales bacterium | reverse complement strand
TGCCCAGATGGCGGAATTGGTAGACGCGCTAGTTTCAGGGACTAGTAATCGCAAGGTTGTGCAGGTTCGAGTCCTGTTCTGGGCACGGAAAAAGTTCAGAGTTTAAAGTTCAAAGTTCCGGGTTAGAAAACTAATTAACTTCAAACCCGAAACTCGAAACCCGAAACTCTTTAAAAGCCCAGGTGGTGGAATTGGTAGACACACCAGCTTGAGGGGCTGGCGCCTGTTAAAGGGTGTGCAAGTTCGAGTCTTGTCCTGGGCACACGATTATGTTCCAAGTTCAATGTTCCAAGTTCAGAGATTGGGATGCTGGATATCGGAGTGCAGACTTTTTTCTATTTTTATTCCAAAAAGGAATGCCGAGCGACATTATATTTCCCGACCCTGAACTTGCCGATGAAGAGGGATTGCTGGCTTACGGCGGCAATCTTGAAGTGGGTACTCTTCTGCATGCCTATTCATTGGGAATATTTCCCTGGTATAACGATGATACGCCTATTCTCTGGTGGTCGCCCGACCCACGCATGGTGCTTTTCCCCGATAAGTTCAGGTTGTCGAAAAGCCTGAATCAGAAAATCAGGAAAAAGGTGTTTACCGTAAAGTTCGATACCTGTTTTGCCAAGGTCATTAAGAGCTGTGCAGTAGTACCCAGGAAAAATCTGTCTGGAACATGGATCAATGCAAAGATGCAGAAGGCTTATCTCCGGCTGCATGAAGCAGGGTATGCCCATTCTGCTGAGATCTTTTATAACGGCAAACTGGCCGGCGGCCTGTATGGGATTTCCATTGGGAAGGTTTTTTTCGGTGAATCGATGTTCCATCTTGTTACCGATGCTTCGAAGGTTGCCCTTTATTTTCTTGTTAACCGGTTGAAAAGACTGGATTTTGCCTTTATCGATGTGCAGCAATCCACGCAGCACCTCAGAAGCCTCGGTGCAGAAGAAATACCAAGAAAAGAATTTATAGTGCTTCTAAAACAGGCGATCCGGGCAAAGACAATAAAGGGGAAATGGAACGAACCGGACTAGTACCCGATTACCCATAAGATCTTCTCTTCATCGGCGCAAAGTTCAGCAAGGGCAATGAGTGCTTTGTTGATCTCACAGAGCAGGCTCATATAATCCTGCCACTTATACCTCCAGCCGGGGTCTTGCTTTACAAGCTCTTCAAGGAAATCTTTTCCAAGGAATTTTCTCGAGAAGATGGTGATGAATGCTTCAATGGTAGTGACCTTTTCGAAGGATGAGAGATTCTTTAACAGTTCATTTCTGAGAGGAATTATCCTTCTCGAATTATACTTGGTGGATCCGAAAAAATCAAATAGTTTATTGGCATTTTCAAAACAAGGTGAGAAAATGTTGAAGACAATACTGTCCACAAAGCTCGATTCCGGAGCACAGCGAACATAATTATCATTATCTCCGGTAATATTCAGCTCCACGAAATTCAGGTCATTGGCACCGTATATCTCCAGTTTCATTGCCATACGCATTTCATTTTCATTAAAGATATTAATTCTTGATCAATTAGCAAAATTATTAGTTTTCACAAAAATTTTTGGCTTATTTTGATCTGCATTTTGGAATGCATTCTGACGAATAGGATTCATGAATCGCATGAAAAGACAATTGTATGCATCAAACGGAACAATTCAGAAAAGACGGGGCCAGATTTATAGAATGGATAGCTCAATACTTCGATGGCATTGAGAATTATCCTGTTAAGTCACAGGTCAGGCCCGGGGAAATCTACAAGAATCTACCTCCCGATGCCCCTGAAGAAGGTGAAGACATCACAGCTATCCTTAATGATTTTGAGAAGATATTGCTTCCCGGGATTACGCACTGGCAAAGTCCGAACTTTTTTGCCTATTTCCCCGCCAATTCCAGCTTTCCCTCGTTGCTGGCCGAAATGCTCACCGCAGCGCTGGGAACACAATGTATGAAATGGGAAACATCACCTGCTGCTGCCGAGCTCGAAGAAAAAATGATGAACTGGCTGAAAACCATGACAGGAATTCCGCAACATTTTCAGGGAGTTATCCAGGATACCGCTTCTACGGCTACCTTATGCGCAATTCTTACGGCCCGCGAAAAGAGATCGGGGTTTACCATTAACAATGAAGGATTTACTGGCCAGAAATATAAAGTGTATTGTTCTTCTGAAGCTCACTCATCGGTTGAAAAAGCCGTGAAAATTGCAGGGATCGGCAAAACAAACCTTGTGAAGATAAAGGTAGACGGGCATTTCGCCATTATACCCGGAGAACTTGAAAAAGCAATTAATCGGGATATCGGTGAAGGAAATATACCCTTATGTGTGGTGGCTGCGCTTGGAACAACAGGTTCTACTGCAGTTGATCCTGTCAGGCCGCTAACAGAAATTGCACAACGCCACGGCATCTGGCTGCATATCGATGCCGCTTTTACCGGATCTGCCCTGATATTGCCCGAATACCGCTATATGATCGAGGGTATTGAAGATGCTGACAGCATTGTATTTAATCCGCATAAGTGGCTCTTTACGAACTTCGATTGTTCGGCATATTTTGTGAAAGACCGTGACGCCCTCATCAAAACATTCCAGGTTGTACCCGAATACCTGAAGACTGTATCCGATGATCGGGTAAACAATTACAGCGACTGGGGCATACAGCTTGGAAGAAGGTTCAGGGCGCTGAAGCTCTGGTTTGTTATCAGAAATTTTGGGGTGAAGGGATTGCAGGCAAGGCTCAGGGAACAAATCGAATATGCCCGGTGGTTCGCCGGAGCGATTGAAAAAACAAGGAAATTTGAGATTCTGGCTCCGCTGAATTTCAACCTGGTCTGTTTCCGGTATATTCCTGACAATACCCTGCAACAGGCTGAGCTTAACCAAATCAATGAAATGCTGTTGCACAATGTGAACAATAACGGGGAAATTTATCTTTCCCATACAAAATTGAATGGTAACTTTGCATTACGCCTGCATACGAGCCAGACATATATTGAAAAAAGACATGTGGAGCATGCCTTTGCTGTTTTAATGGAACAAGCCGGGAGAATTGGCAGGTAATCGTTCACGGTTGTATATTTTTCGAAATAAAGTGCGGTATTGCAATTTCAGAAAAACCTATGAATAAAGAAACAGTAACCGGACTTAAGGAATTGTTTAAAGGTTGGTGCGCAGAAGACGCCGTCCTAATCGATTCCCTTCCTGAGTCGGGAAGCGCCAGAAAATATTTCAGAATATCGGGTGCGCATTCCCATGCCATCGGTGTTTACAATCCCGATCACAAAGAAAATGAGGCATTCATATACCTTTCACGGCACCTGAAAAAAAAGGGTGTAAATGTACCTGAAGTATGGGCTGCAGATATGGATAAGCACATATATCTCGAAGAAGATCTTGGCGATACGCTGCTATACAATTATTTTCTTGAAAACAGCGACGACAGGGAAGCTCTTCTGAACATATACAAAAGCGTTATCAGGGAGATGCCGGTGCTTCAGGTTAATGCCGCAAAAGACCTTGATTTTACCGTATGCTATCCGAGAGCGGCGTTCGACCGTCAAAGCATGATCTGGGACCTGCATTATTTCAAATCCTATTTTCTTAAGCTCACCGGTGTACGATTTTATGAACAGGATCTTGAAGATGATTTTAACGCACTGATCGATTATCTGCTGCAGGCCGAGAGCACCTTTTTTATGTTCAGGGATTTTCAGACCAGGAATATCATGCTGCACAACGGTAAAATCTATTTCATCGATTACCAGGGCGGAAGAAGGGGAGCGCTGCAGTACGATCTCGCCTCGTTACTGTTTGAAGCCAAAACGTCGCTCTCCCCGGAGATAAGGGATGAACTGCTCGGCTATTATGTTGAAATTTTCAGCAGGGTACCTGAATTTCGTGCGAAGGATTTTGTAAAATATTATCCCGGTTTTGTTCTTATACGCATGTTACAGGCATTGGGAGCATACGGCTACCGGGGTTACTTTGAACGGAAGCATTTTTTCCTGCAGAGCATTCCGGCGGCCGTAAAAAACCTTGAATGGTTTGTGATCCATGGTAACCAGGGTATTGATACTCCCCAGCTTTTAAAATGTTTCGACCAGATCATCACATCCTCGTTCCTGAGTGAGTTTGAGGACAAGTCGGCTGTACTGACCTTGCGGATCAACAGCTTTGCATTTAAGAACGGCATTCCGCCTGATAATACCGGTAACGGAGGGGGATTTGTTTTCGACTGCCGGGCACTGCCCAACCCGGGCCGGTTGGAAAAATATAAAGAGTATACCGGGAAAGACCTATGCATTATTGAATTTCTCGGTGAAAGCCCTGAAGTAAAAGCATTCATCAGAAATGCATACCACCTGGTGGAAGCTTCTGTAAAAAACTATAGGGAAAGGAACATGACCGACCTGATGGTAAATTTCGGATGTACAGGCGGACAACACCGCTCGGTATACTGTGCCGAAGAAGTTGCCCGGCTGATTCAGCATCATGACCTGAAAGTTGTTGTTAGGCACAGGGAACTGGATAAATCGTAATACCCCGGGTTTATGACCAAAACAATGTGTAAGAAATCTGATTCGAAAAGAACTGAGATAAGCAGGAAAGAGGCTGTTTATCAGTGCAGGAAATGCAAAACCACTGCACATAAAAAGAAGCATTTATGCAAAGCATTCAAAATCAGTTAGAGGCATGAAAGCGATGATCCTGGCTGCGGGAAAGGGCACACGCCTTCGTCCGCTGACCGATTCGAAACCTAAGGTGCTTATGGAAATTTGCGGATTGACCATGCTGGAACACCAGATAAATTATGTCAGATCCTTCGGGGTGGAAGAAATCATTATAAATGTGCACCACCTGGCCGAGCAGGTAGAAGACTTCATCAGGCATAAGCATTTCGGATGCCGAATTGAGATTTCAGATGAGAGGGATCAGCTTCTTGATACGGGCGGGGGATTAAAAAAAACAGCCTGGTTTTTCGATGACGGTGAACCGTTTTTTCTCCTGGGTTCCGATATGTATACCGACCTCGATCTTAGCTCGATGCTCAGCTATCACAGGAAGCACAACCCGCTGGCCACACTTGCGGTGAAAAAAAGGAATTCAACTCGTGATTTCATTGTGGATGAAGACAACCTGTTATGCGGATGGAAAAATAACCTGACCGGCGAAGAGGTTATCACACGAACTTCAACAACAACCTTGTCATATTATGGTTTTAGTGTCATACACGTGATCAGTCCGGCTATCTTTGATCTCATCAGTGAAAAGGGTGTTTTTTCCATGACCGCTCTTTATCTCAGGCTTTCTTCCCAATATCCGGTAAAAGCATTTATACAAAACCAGTCACAATGGTATGAGTTCGGAAGGATAGAGAACCTGCACGATGCTCAAATGATTTCGGTAGTCTCCTCTATTATTGATAAATATCGTCCGGGGCGAAAGAAATAGTATTCCGGAATGACCGGGTTGACAATACCGGGACAGATTGATCCGGTTCTGGAAGGTTGAGATCACCGATACGGGGATAGGGATATCCGAAGAAAAGCTGCGAAAAATATTTGAGATCGATGAGGTGAGATCAACCGAAGGTACTCACGGTGAGACGGGTACAGGACTGGGTCTTATCATATGCATAGAATTTGTGGAAAAGAACGGGGGCACAATTAGCGTAAAAAGTAAGGAAATCTTAGGTTCCACTTTTACGTTTACTGTACCAAAGAGCAGATAATCTGCAAACCGGAATACAACGATCGACAGATATAACAGGCTGTAAATTCAGTCATTGCAGCCCACAAGTGCATAAAACCGGCTTGAATTTTTTCAGGGAATGATACAATATTTATTTTCGTATCTTTTAATGAATATTTAATCTGTATAATTTCCAAATATTGAGACATTTCTGGTTATCTTTGTATCAGCCTTATTTCAATTGAGTTATGCGTCTGATGTTATCCTTAACTTCTCGCATCTGACAACAGGCGACGGATTGTCAAATAACATAGTCAACTCCATCTTCCAGGATTCAAAAGGTTTTCTCTGGTTCGGAACGAACGACGGATTAAACCTGATTGACGGTTATGAGTTCCGTATTTTTACAGGGTTGTACGTCTGAAGAAACAGAAAATGCTGTTGGAGAAAGTAGTTGAAGAGCGTACAAAAGAGTTCCAGGATAAAAACAAAGCCCTGGTGGAACAGGCAACCATGCTCAATGAAACCAATACCACACTCGAAGAACATCAGCAATTTATCGAAGAGCAGACTGAAGAGTTGAGCGAGAAAAACAAAACCCTGAACACCCTCAATGCCACCAAAGATAAATTCTTCTCCATCATAGCTCATGATCTGAAAAATCCGTTTAATTCGCTTCTCGGATCTACTGAGATGCTTGTCAGTCAATATGATGAACTGGATGATCCCACACGTAAACAGTGCATCGGTCTGATCACATTCTTTTCCCAGAAGATATACCGGTTGCTTGAAAATTTACTGCAGTGGGCCAGAACCCAGACGAGTAACCTGAAGATCAAAAAAGAAGCATTCAATATCATTGAGCCGGCCGAATCGAATATTGAACCTGTAAAAAACAATGTCCGGGAGAAAGGTATTGAGACGGATGTTAACATTCCTTCCGGTGCCCGGGCATATACCGATAAAAATATGATCAACACTGTATTCAGAAACTTGATTACCAATGCAATAAAATTTACCATACCGCAATCAGCCTGATTGACTAACAAATCACCAGAACCACCGGGATTAAAAATATCAGCCGGAAATACCGGAAGAAGAACCCTGCAATGGCTGATCCGGATAACCTGGAAAATACAACCTGCCAGGCTTCAAAGATACTGGTAAAAAGATACCTTACAGGGGAGCCCGGAAGGGTGGAATTACCAACGAGATAACCCCATCTAAATTCAATCTATATACTAACCAAAATCATTTCGGTTTGTTACCTTAAAAAAAGCTATGTTTATCAATTGGCTGATAAAGTATTATGCCAGGTAGTTTTTTTTTATTTTCTTTGCACACGCATTCAAATATTTTTACCTGATGGATTCTCAAAAAAATAACATTGTAACAAATATTATCAGTCCTTTCCAACGTTTTTTCGAAATAGAAGCGTCGGGAGGAATTGTTCTGCTTTTTTTTACACTGGTGGCAATTCTTTGGGCAAATTCAGCCTGGGGCGACATTTACAATCGTTTATGGGAATACGAACTCTCGATCGGGATCGGTAAATACACCATATCGAACACTATTCTTCACTGGATAAATGACGGGCTGATGGCCATTTTTTTCTTTGTGGTCGGACTGGAGATCAAAAGGGAAATACTTGTGGGAGAACTTTCCTCACCAAGAAAAGCAGCATTGCCGATATTCGCCGCTATCGGCGGAATGTTGTTACCCGCGCTGATCTATTCAGTTATGAATAAGAACGCTGAAACAGCATCGGGCTGGGGTATTCCTATGGCCACTGACATTGCCTTCTCTCTGGCGGTACTGAGTTTGCTCGGAAAACGTGTGCCGCTGAGCCTGAAAGTATTTCTGGTAGCTTTCGCCATAGTTGATGATCTGGGGGCAGTTGCTATTATCGCCTTATTCTATACTCCCGAAGTGCAGATCAAATATCTTCTGATAGGATTGGGATTGTACCTTTATCTGCTGCTATTCAACTACTTTAAATTACGGATTATCCATTTGTATATGATTTTGGGCTGGATCATCTGGTTCATGTTCCTGAAATCAGGAATACACCCGACAATCGCTGGTGTGCTCATTGCATTTACCATTCCTATCGGCAGGAAAACCAGGGTGGGGACTTTCAGGCGCAGAATAAACAGCAACCTTTCCCATTTTTGTGACGACGATTGCAACGACAAGGTAACCCTGACAGATGATCAGATCTCGTCAATTGACAATATGGAAAGTGAACTGAAAAAAGTACAAAGTCCGCTTCAATCTCTTGAACATAGGCTTCATGGTTTTGTTACCTATATTGTTATACCGGCATTTGCTCTGACCAACGCGGGAGTGGTATTCGGAAGGGGGGCTTTTGAGGAGTTGTTGAATCCGCTAAGCATCACCATCGAATCAAGCCTGGTGGCCGGAAAAGTGTTCGGAATTTTTATCTTTACATGGCTTGCGGTCAAACTTGGTTTTGCCGAATTGCCGGTGCAAACAAAATGGATACATATCCTGGGAATTGGATTTATAGGGGGTATAGGATTTACCATGTCGTTGTTCATTACAAACCTTGCATTCGATCAGCAGCAGTTCATCAACCCGGCAAAGATAGGAATATTTGTTGGTTCGCTGGTTGCGGGTATTCTCGGATTTTTTATGCTCCGCATCTTTCTCAGGAAAAATGACGCTATGCAATGACCATGATGAAGAAAAATATAGAATTGTTAAATAAACAGTATTCGGGTAAAGATCCTGTTGAAATACTGACGCATTTTATTTCGGAACATAAGGGAAGAATCGTTCTGGGGTCAAGTCTTGGTGCTGAGGACCAGGTAATAACTGATATGATTGCCGGGATTGATAAGTCTGTGAGGATATTTACGCTCGATACAGGCAGGTTATTTCCTGAAACATATGACCTCATTGAAAAAACAAACCAGCGATATGGGATAACTATTGAACTGTTTTTTCCTGACAGGGACAGGGTTGAAAATATGGTTGCAGAGCAGGGGATAAACCTGTTTTACCGGAGTGTTGAGAACAGAAAACTTTGCTGCCACATCCGTAAGGTTGAGCCGTCAAAGCGGGCGCTGAAAGATGTGGACATCTGGATAACAGGGATACGTAAAGACCAGACCCTGTCCAGATTTTATAATGCAACAGTTGAATGGGATGATCACTATAAGCTTACAAAAGTAAATCCTCTGTTCGGCTGGAACCAGAAAAAGGTCTGGGATTATATCCGGCAGCATGATGTGCCGTATAATGTACTTCATGATAAAGGATTTCCAAGTATCGGCTGCCAACCCTGCACTAGGGCCGTCGAACCGGGTGAGGATCTCAGGGCGGGCCGCTGGTGGTGGGAACAAGCCGATTATAAGGAATGCGGACTTCATAACAATCCTCATCGTTTGGTAAGGGAGTAAAAATTCCCGGTAAATTCCTTGTTTTTACCTCCATAGTATAACAAAAACGAATATTTTACGTATGAAATTGAAAAAAATCATACAATGACAAGAGGAGCACAATTTATCAATCACAAAGGAAAGGAGATTTACTTTGTGGATTACTCAAACATCAAGAATAATGATGAATTTTTAAAAACCATCAAAGAAACCAATGAATTCCGGGAACAACTTGTAAGCCAGGGCAAAAAGGATCTGCTGATGCTGGTGGATGTATCAGGCAGTTATGTCTACGGTGAGGTGCTCGATGCAATAAAAAAGGCAGGCAGGATGACCAAAGCGATTACCAGGAAGGAAGCTGTTGTGGGAATTACCGGAAGTAAAAAAATACTGCTTCAGATTGTGCAGACCTTCACCAACATGAAACTGAAAGTCTTCGATAACCCCGGGGACGCCAAAGACTGGTTGGTTTCATAATAATTTTTATTGTCTCCTGATTTACCCCACGCAGCATCAAGACCAGCACGATTCCGAATTTTGGTACTTTCGCCTGAACTAAAAGGGCTTCAGAATTATCCGAGTGCTTTTTCTTAATCTGCATCACAGAAACTATTGGATGGTGAGAGCCTTATTTTGATGATTCTTCTCCCAGTCCCTGGTTTCCGGAATCAAGAACAAATTTCCAGGAACCATCGGCGCTTTTTTCCCAGATGGTCACATACGTTCCGTTATATTTCCTGGTAGGTTCTGATTTGTAGTAAAAGGTATAAATTCCGTAAGTATAGCCAAGTTCTCCGCTGCCGGCCACATATCCTGCAAGAGGTTCCCAGATCAGTACGAACGATGTGTCGGGTTCTGCAAGCATTACTCTGCGGATGCTGTCAATGCCGATTACCGGGAAGTGGTTATCCCGCAATAGAACACCCTGGTCATCACAATACTTCAGAAAGGCGTGGTTCATCCCTTTTTCGAGTGATAATTCCGAAAATTGAATATCCGCATCGAGCAACGATTCCAACATTTTATTCTTATCGGTTTCTGTCTGAGCGGACAGGTACATACTCAGGTTTGCCAGGAGACAGATGATAAGTATTTTTTTCATAATGCAGTTTTTACATTGTAGTGATTATTTCCCCGCGTTCTGGAGACAGCATTGCACCGGTTTTTTTCCGGTATTTTACGCTGCAAAACCTCACAATTAAAAATAACGATAACCGGGTTTTCCAAATAAGATAATGATTACAATTATGCATCCTTCCATTCATTCGTTCATTTTTAGGGCTAATAAGCCCTGGCAAAAATCACCCTCTGTTTCGAGGGTTTACCCGTGAGGATGCATTTACCTTCCTCTTCTTTAGCATCCAACGGAATACATCTGATGGTTGCCCTGGTCTCTTCTTTGATCCTGAGCTCGGTTTCGGCTGAACCATCCCAGTGGGCCAGGATAAATCCTCCCTTCTCATCGAGAATTTGTTTAAACTCATCATAGGTATTTACAGGATAAATGTTCCTGTTTCTGAATTCCAGGGCTTTATTATACATATTTGTCTGAATCTCGTCCAGCAATCCGGGAATGTAGTCTTCGATTCCCTGCCGGGGAATGGTCTTTTTCTCGAGCGTATCACGCCGGGCTATTTCCACCGAGTGGTTTTCCATATCTTTCGGACCGATCGCAATCCTTACCGGTACACCTTTAAGCTCATATTCATTGAATTTCCAGCCGGGCTTATGCGTCTCCCTGTTATCGAATTTAACACTCAGTCCTTTGTCTTCCAGCAACTTTTTAATCTGTTCGGCTATTCCGGCAATCGTATTGCGTTGTTCCTCGTTTTTATAAATGGGCACAATAACCGCATGCACAGGAGCCAGTTTCGGAGGAAGGATCAATCCGTTATTGTCCGAATGGGCCATAACCAGCGCACCGATCAGCCTGGTGGTTGCTCCCCATGATGTGGCCCAGACATAATCGAGCTTACCATTCCGGTCGGTGAAGGTAACATCGAATGCCTTGGCAAAATTCTGTCCCAGAAAATGGGATGTCCCGGCCTGCAATGCCTTACCATCCTGCATCAGTGCTTCAATTGTGTAAGTATCAACAGCTCCGGCAAATTTTTCACTTTCTGTTTTAACCCCTTTCATTACCGGCATAGCCATGTACTCTTCGGCAAACTGAACATAAACATTCAGCATCCTGATGGTTTCTTCAAGCGCTTCTTCTTTTGTGGCATGTGCCGTATGGCCTTCCTGCCACAGAAATTCAGTGGTCCTGAGGAAAAGGCGGGTCCGCATTTCCCAGCGGACGATGTTGGCCCACTGATTGTATAAGAGGGGAAGGTCCCTGTATGACTGGATCCAGTTTTTATAGGTACTCCAGATGATTGTCTCGGAAGTAGGACGGATGATCAACTCTTCTTCCAGTTTGGCATCAGGATCAACAACCAATCCTTTTCCGTCGGGACTGTTTTTCAGCCGGTAATGGGTAACCACGGCACATTCCTTGGCAAAGCCTTCAACATGCTCGGCTTCCCTGCTGAGGAATGATTTGGGAATGAATATCGGAAAATAGACGTTCTGATGGCCAGTTTTTTTGAATAATCCGTCGAGTGCCGCCTGTATCTTTTCCCATATGGCATATCCATGCGGTTTTATGACCATGCAACCTCTAACTGCCGAATTTTCAGCAAGATCAGCCTTTACTACCAGGTCATTATACCATTGTGAATAGTTGTCTTCCCTGTTTGTTAATTCTTTCGCCATGATGTGATTTTTGGTATGGTATTTGTTATTATGTTAATGAATCTATTTTGGTACAAATTAAAGAAATAAAATAATATCTTCACAACATTAAATTATCGGAGGCCGAGTCATGAAAACACTAGCTTACATAACAGCAATACTGGGATTGTTCTTCACCTCATGTTCCAGTAGTTACAAAGCGGCTGCAGAAAACGACGACATTTATTATGTTCCGTCATCAGAACCGGCAGCAACACAGACAACTGTGGCTGAAGAAAGCAATACACAACCACAAAGCGATTACGAAAAGTACATTACTTCTCTCGAAAATCAGGATCGTTCGGCTGAAACGTATGGGATCCGGCAGGATACCATGCCTTACACCGAAGATCAGCAATACAGTGATAAAGATAATATGGATTCCGATTATTATGAAGAAGACGGCAACGCCTACGTTACAAACAATTATTACTACGATGATGATGATTATTATTATGCATCGAGGATAAGAAGGTTTTACAGGCCCTATTCTTCATTTGGTTACTATGATCCGTGGTATTACGACCCTTACTGGTATGATTATAATCCGGTTCACTGGTATTTTGGATATTCTTATGGATTTTACCCGTCATGGAGTTTTGGATTTTCATACGGAAATCCCTTCTACTATTCATCATGGTATTCACCGTATTATTATGATTCTTGGTATTCGCCTTACAGGTATTCATACTGGAACGGATACGGCCACGGATACTATGATAATTATTACGGGTACAACCCCTATTACGGCAATTACCATGCAAACAATGTATACAATGGCGGAAGGAGAGGAGTTAACAGCGGCAGATACGGATCGGGAGTTAACAATGTAAATGCAGGCGCTTCGCGACCGGGAGTAACATCTGTAAACGGAAGAAGAACTGCAGGAACCAGTGCACCCGTTACAACTGCTGTAAATCCGGCAAACGGAAGAAGAACTGCCGGCACAGGAACATCCGGGGTAGCCACAGGCGGAACGCGCACGGCTACAACCGATAGCAGGAGAACATCCGTTGCAACGAGCTCAAGAGGAACATCTGCCGGAACGCAGGCCTCCACCCGGGTTGCTGCTGACAGAAGGAACTACACATCGACGTATACAAGGCCTTCAGCTTCTGAACGTCCCACATATTCAAGACCTTCTGGTACCACAAAAAGTACGGAAGCTGTTCAGTCAAGACGTTCACCGACCTATTCTTCCGGTTCTGCCGGAACCAGGCCGACCTATTCGCGTCCTTCAACCTCTTCAACAGGTAACAGCTATACCAGGCCTTCGGGCTCCGGCACCACTCAGAGCGCCGGCACCAGGCCGACCTCGACCTATAGCAGACCAGGCAGCAGTTCAAATACCTATACAAGGCCAAGTAGCAGCTACTCAAGACCAAGCGGCAGCTCTGGAAATAGTTATACAAAGCCGGGCAGCAGTTCTGGTTCCAGGAGTTATTCAAGCCCGGGCAGTTCAGGTTCGAGAAGTTATTCCAGCCCCAGCAGATCGTCTACCGGGCGGAGTTACTCAAGCCCAAGCAGCTCATCGTCTGGCAGGAGCTATTCAAGCCCCGGCAGTTCGTCGTCAGGAAGAAGTTACTCAGGGTCCGGCAGTTCAGGCAGGAGTTCTTCAAGCTCCGGCTCTTCATCCCGATCGAGCTCTTCCGGATCATCACGGTCCAGTTCATCCGGCGGAAGAAGATAAGAATAATATATAATAGCAAATCAATAATTTTCTGATCCAACAGACAGAGATACAGGTAACGTTATACCATAAAGCATACAACAATGAAACGAATAGCAATCACAGCATTAGCAGGTTTAGGTTTGTCGCTCTGCAGTTATTCCCAGATGAACTATTATGTCGACGCGTTAAAATACTCGCAAACATTCCCGCTTGGAACAGCCAGGTCTGCAAGTATGGGAGGGGCATTCGGTGCACTCGGAGCAGATATGTATTCCCTTTCATCCAACCCGGCGGGCTTGGGTGTTTTCAGAAAATCGGAGTTTACCATAACCCCGTCATTTAATTATGCAAATACAGGTGCCAAATATTATTCCGACAATTCCGAGGATTTTTTATACAAGGTCAACCTCAGCAATATCGGTTATGTGGCGGCTTATAATACGAATAAAACCGATGGATGGGTCAGTGCAAATTTCGGTGTTGCCTATAACCGGATAAAAGACTTTAACGAAAACAGGCTGATCGAAGGGTTTAATACGAATTCTTCCAGGGTTGACGGATTTCTCGATGATGCAATCGGGAATGATCCCGAAACATTGGATCCATTTTCAACCCGCCTGGCTTTTGATGCCTACCTGATCGATACGGCGCCCGGTAGTAATTTTGATTATGTTACACCTTTGCCGTTGCAGATCTTTCAGCGCAATACGATTTCAACCTCAGGCGGAATGGGAGAATGGGCTTTTTCTTTCGGTACCAACTTCAGTTATAAGTTATATCTTGGAGCCAGCCTGGGAATTACAAGCATCCGGTATAACGAGAACAACGATTTTGAAGAAATGGATACGCAAAACCAAAGTGATCTAAACAATTTCACATTCCACAATGAATTGAAGACCAGGGGAACCGGGTATACTTTTAAATTCGGATTTATCCTTAGACCGGTTGAATTCCTGAGATTTGGCGGGGCAATTCAGCTTCCCACAGTATACCGGATAAGCGAAGAATATAACGCCCATATGGATTCCTATTTTGATGACGGCAGCCATTATTCGGTAAGTCCTACATTTTCGGATGGCAGCATAATCGATTTCGGTTCGTTCGATTATAAGCTAGTAACTCCGTTCAAATCAACCGGAAATCTCGCCTTTCTTTTTGGCAATGCCGGTCTGATAAGTGTGGATGCCGAATACATCAATTACAACAAGATGCGGTTGCGGGAACCCAGCGATGGTAATTTTTACTACGACAACAACATTATACAGGATGATTTTCGCAATGTACTGAACATTCGGGCCGGTGGTGAACTGCGCTTCGACCAGATAGCGGTAAGAGCAGGATATGCTTATTTTCCGAGTCCTTACAAGAGCGGAACGCTGAATGAAAAAGCCAACAGGTCGGATGTTTCCGCAGGCTTCGGGATCAGGGATAACGATTTCTTTATCGACCTTGCAGGGGTTTATACCCTTCAGAAAGAAAACTATAACCTATATACCTCGTACAGCGAGGTTCTGGGGTATACATCCGACAATATCGCCGATCTTAACCGGAACAGGCTGAGAATAATAGCCACTGTCGGGTTCAGGTTTTAATGGCATTAAGTAAGCCAGGTTTAGTAACACAGGTTTAGGGGGCAATGGATTTCATTGTCCCTTTTTCTGTACCGATCTTTTAAGAATACCGATACTTTCCGGACCGGCATTGAACATCAGGTCAATGATGCCGGCATTCGGAACGAACCCCGACCTGTCGGAAAATACCTGGTGGTAACCGGCTGGGGAAAACAACGGATCGGCTTTGTCCAGCCTTCTTTTCGGATGGATTGCATTCCGGTAATCGTATTCGGATGTTTTGTTCACATATTCGCTGGTAACGTATAGTTTACATTTTATACCAAGAAGGCGGATGATACGTTCGAGCAGCCTGGTATTGTAATCGAATAAAAACAGTTCCTTTTTGATGTAAAAGGGCTGAAATTCGTCTTCGTAATAATCAAAATACGGTGAGTTTTTATAGGCTGAGTGGATCGATTTCCAGTGCTGATGCTGCCATCTTGTGCTGTAATCGATCTGGATATCCTTTATTTGTGTTTTTTTGCCCGAATCCTTTTTAACCGGTATCACCAGGGTGAGCGGACCATTAGCGCCATATATGATACACCGGTTCCTGTATGATTGTTTCTGATAGTTTTCGAACTTTTCAATCCATACCTCATCGGAAAACAACAGTTTGGTGATGTACCGGATATTGGGCAGGTAGGCTGTAGAGAGCAATGGAGCGTTCAATAGAGTCATCGTTCAGGTTGATTCCGGATTCATTATGCAGGCATTATTTCATCTGGCATCTTTCGGCTTTTCATCCTCCACCTGCGCTGTGCAACCTGCATTGTATCATAGTTTATTGATCATGCTTGCCAGATACCCGGCGCCAAAGCCGTTGTCGATATTTACCACACATACACCGCTTGCACAGCTTGTAAGCATTCCCAGCAAAGCAGATAACCCGCCAAAACTGGCTCCGTACCCGATACTCGTAGGCACGGCAATTACCGGCTTATCAACCAGTCCGCCCACAATACTTGGCAGTGCACCTTCCATACCTGCAACCACAATGATTACGCGTGCTTTTCGTATCTCGGCCAGGTTATCATATAACCTGTGAATGCCCGCCACTCCTACATCAAAGATCTTTTTCACGGTGTTTCCGAATATGCCGGCTGTTATCGCTGCTTCTTCAGCCACAGGTATATCCGATGTGCCGGCACTGACGATGGCTATATATGTATCCGGGGGTTTGCTTTCTTTTCTGCGTATTGTTATTGTTTTTGCCAGAGGATGATATTCCGCATCACGGCTGATATCCTTTACGGCATCAAACATTTCCGGGGTTGCCCTGGTAGCCAGAATATTGCTACTACCGGAAAGCATGTGGGCTATGATATCCTTTACCTGAATGATTGTCTTTCCTTCACAAAAAATGACTTCGGGATAACCTGTACGGAGTTCCCTGTGGTTGTCCACTTTGGTATGCCCCAGATCGGTAAAAGGTAAATACGTGATTTTCTCAATGACCTCTTCAACCCCGATTTTCCCATCCTTCATCTGGTCAAGCAGGATTTTCAGTTCTTCATGGTTCATTGGTTTTCTGTGTTATTGATGAAACTGCCTGTTCTGTAACCTTCGAGATCTATAGTTATATATTGAAAACCAAGTTGTTTAAATTCGTCAGTTATTCGATTGCGGATGGTTTCCTTTATCATATCTTTAAACTGGGATTTGTTCAATTCTATTCGCGCTATATTCCCGTGAAGCCTTACCCTTACTTCCCTGAATCCCAGCGTATATAAAAGATCTTCGGCTTTTTCAATTCGCTCCAGGTCCTTAGGTAAAACCTTTGTATTATAGGGTATGCGGGTAAAAAGACACGCATTCGGCGGTTTATCACAGGAGGCAAGACCAAGCTTTTTGGACATGGAGCGTATCTCTTTTTTGGTGATCCCGTTCTCCAACAGGGGACTCATAATATTCAATTCCCTGAGAGCCTTGATTCCGGGCCTGAAATCCTTTGTGTCGTCTGCATTTGTTCCGTCAATTACTGTCTCAATGCCCTGTTTAACGGCTTCGTTCCTGAACCTATGGAATACATGCCTTTTACAAAGGTAACACCTGTTTACCGGATTCATGGAAAGTTCATCCAAAATATTGCCTGAAAGAACAATATGCCTGATGTTGTTTTCTTTACAGAAAAATTCAGCTTCGATAAGTTCTCTTTGCGGTATATATGGTGCACTGAGCGTAAGGGCCAGAACATTCTCTCCCAATGCATATTTAGCAACAGACAGAAGAAAGGTACTATCCAGTCCTCCTGAAAATGCCACCGCAACACCCGGGAATTTTCGCAATGAATCGGTAAGCAACCGGTATTTCTGTTCCCGGGTCATTTTTCATCCAGATCTTTAATAATCAATTTGTTAATCATAGTATATAAGGCTGACAGCGAAATATTCTGTTCCCTGGCTATTTTCAGGCAGTCGTCGTATTCGGGCTTTGATTTAACCAGTTTACCGCTGAGAAATGCCATTTTAAGGTTTACATCACCATAGGGTGTTTTTATTTTTCTGGATTTTCGTACAAGCATCTCTTTATCCACTTTATATTTTCTTATTCCCAGGGTGGACGTCTCGGTAAACAGGATTTTCTCTATACCCGGGAGTGTCTTTTCATTGCACAGTGCACTTAATGTAACTGCAGGTCGTGACTTTTTCATGATAATCGGAGTGATAAATACATCATTTGCACCCGATTTAAAGAGCACGTCGAAAATATAATCATACATTTCAGGATTCATGTCATCGAGATTGCATTCGGCTATAATAGCATCTTCGTGCTCGGTATCTCCGGATTCACCTGTACTTCCCAGATATGCCCTGAGCACGTTAGGGACCGGAAGATCCCTTTCGCCCAGGCCGTACCCGATTTTATCTATGGAAAAACGCATAATGTCTGTAAATTCATTTACACATTCTGCAAGTATGGCAGCTCCGGTAGGTGTTGTGGTCTCAGCCTGAGCCACACCTGATTTAACAGGAATGTCTCTGAGGATTTCGGCTGTTGCAGGTGCCGGAACAGGAAATACTCCATGCGCACAGGTAACGAACCCGCCACCGAGCTCAATAGTTGAAGACATGATCTTGTCGGGTTTTAAGCTGTCGATGCAGATGGCTGCACCCACGATATCCACAATGGAATCAATAGCTCCGATCTCATGAAAGTGAATTTCTTCGACGGGTATGTTGTGAATTTTGGCTTCCGCATTGGCAATCCTGGAAAAGATATTTATGGCGAGAGCCTTCACTGTATCGCTGAGAAAACTTTTCCCGATAATCGTTTTAATATCGGCAAAGGTCCTGTGATGATTATGGTGTTGATGTTGATGACCAGAGACCTCAACCACTGCCCTAGTCCCGGTAATGCCCATCTTCTGTTTCTTTTCGAACCTCACTGAAAAATCGTCCAACCCCAGTTTGCCCAGCTCACGGATTACAAAATCCTCCCCGACACCCAGGTCGATCATGGCTCCCAGGTTCATATCCCCTGAGATACCCGCAAAACAATCGTAATATAAAATTTTCATTCCGATGCGATTTCTGTGGTTCAACCAGTCAGCTAAAATAAGACAAATTGATGAATTTCGCGGGGGAGACGGGGGTTTAATCGCCAGCGTTCTGCAGGATCATTTGGATCATTTATCCAGTGGAATTATTTAGACTGGTTTCAAATTGCCAGTATAATTGATTTCTTGGTATTCCGGTGTATAAAAAAATAGTATTCGTCGTTAAATTTGTTTACAACCATAATTTTTGATGAAATGAACAGGAGAGATTTCATTATCAAATCAGCGGGTGCCGGACTGATTGCGGGAACAGGGTTTTCGATGATCAAAGCCGGAAACTTACTTCATACAGAAGATAATGAGCTATTGATCCCTTATGACCTGGTGGCGGTAAAGGGAGGTTCACCGGCCGCGATGTTTGATAAGGCCATTGCTGCGATGGGAGGTATGTCAGCTTTTGTAAAGAAGAACCAGACAGTAGTTGTAAAACCAAATATCGGCTGGGACAGCAAACCCGAACTTGCCGCAGATACAAATCCCGAACTGGTAGGAAGAATAATAGAGCACTGCCTGAATTCCGGGGCAAAAGCAGTGTATGTTTTTGATAATACGGTAAATGAATGGACACGGTGTTATAAGAACAGCGGGATTGAAGATGCTGCAAAAAAAGCCGGTGCTACTATGGTTACCGGCAAGAGCGAAAGCCACTACCAGCAGGTACAGATCACAAAGGGAAAGGTATTGAAAACTGCAAAGGTTCATGAACTGATCCTGCAATCTGATGTGTTCATCAATGTTCCCATACTCAAAACACATGGCGGGGCTAATATGACCATTGCAATGAAAAATCTAATGGGAATTGTATGGGACAGAGGTTATTGGCATAACACCGATCTTCAGCAGTGCATTGCAGATTTTGCCACCTATCGTAAACCCGACCTGAATGTGGTCGATGCATACCGGGTTATGAAACGTAACGGTCCGAGAGGAGTTTCAATTCAGGATATTGTAGAAATGAAATACCAGATACTCTGTACAGATATCGTTGCGGCGGATACAGCTGCAGTTAAGGTTTTTGGAATTAAGCCCGAAGATGTGAAACATATCCCTCTTGCCGAACAGCTTGGCGCAGGTACAACTGATCTTGAAAAACTAAGGATCCAACGGATTGCAATTTAGCATATCATGTTTCAGAGAAACCTTAAAGCGCTAAGGCTGGTTATCTCATTGCTATTCTTTGTCGCAACTATAGCGCTCTTTATCGATTTTCGTGAACTGGTTCCGGAATCATGGCACCATACCATTCTTTACCTGCAATTTATTCCATCGCTGATTAAATTCATTCAGATAGCCGGTTTGGCTGCTGCGGGTTTTGTCGTGATCATTCTTGTTACAGTCGTATCCGGAAGAGTGTATTGTTCCACCGTATGTCCGTTGGGGATACTGCAGGATATATTTTCGTATATATCGAAAAAACTGAAAATCAGAAAGAGATACAAAAGATCCGCTTCACATGGGCTTTTGAGGTATGTATTCCTGGCATTACCCCTTATTCTGTTGCTCGCAGGCAGTATGTTCCTGGTCAACCTGCTCGACCCATACAGTAATTTCGGGCGCATATCCGGCGATCTCATCCGTCCTGTTGTTGTCGGGCTGAATAATGTGCTTGCCTTTATTCTTGAAAAATTTGGCGTCTATAGTATATACCCTGTAACCTATAAAAAAATTCATTGGGCTACGCTTTGGTTCCCTTCAGGCTTACTTATACTGGTTTTCTGGATGTCGGCATTTCACGGGCGGCTGTTCTGCAATACGGTATGCCCGGTAGGTACTGCTCTCGGTTTGCTGTCAAAGGTTTCGGTGTTCAAAATAAAAATTGACAACGTAAGCTGCACTAAATGTGGTAATTGTATAGCTGTATGCAAGTCTGGCTGCATAAATATAAAAACGCTTAATGTTGATTTCGACAGGTGTGTCGCCTGTTTCAACTGCATACGTTCCTGTGATTCGGATAGTATCAGGTACCATAACGTGATGAAGTGTAAGCCTGATATGGACATGAATACTACCGACCATTCAAAAAGAGCATTCCTTTCCCGCTCCTTAATTTATATGCTTGGAATTGCCGGTTTGTCGAAAGGAACAAGTACACATGCAATAAGTACCAACAAGAAGAGCAATTTACCGGTGCCCGAAAACAAAGAATTTCCCGTAACACCTCCCGGTTCGTTAGGTATTAGGCATTTTAAAGAGTATTGCACAGCCTGCCATTTATGCATTTCAGTTTGTCCGACCCATGTTCTGCAACCTTCTTTCCTGGAATATGGCTTTACCGGTATGATGATCCCACACATGGATTTTCACACCAGCTACTGCAATTATGAATGCACAAAATGTGGCGAGGTATGTCCAACCGGGGCAATTTTGTCGCTTACCACAGAAGCAAAGAAGCTAACGCAGACCGGGAGAGTGAAATTCATTATTGACAATTGTGTGGTACATACCAACCACACGGCATGTGGCTCGTGTTCAGAGCACTGTCCGACCCAGGCTGTGCGGATGGTACCCTTTAAAGACGGGCTGACCATACCCGAAACCCATCCGGGCTATTGTGTTGGTTGCGGGGCGTGCGAATTTGCCTGTCCGGTGAGACCTTTCCGTGCTATCTATGTGGATGGGAACAAAGAACATAAAAATGCCAGGTCACCCGAGTTTGAGAAACTGAAGATCGATGAACCGGAGGATTTTCCGTTTTAGTTTTTTGCTCGGGGGTTACAAAGGTTCCAGGAGTTACAGGCGTTTCAAGGGTTATATGGATTTCAGGAGTTACAGGAGTTTCAAGTGTTCCAGGTGTTTCAGGTTTTACAGGGGTTTTATATTCGTTCCTGATGTTGTATGTTGTCAGGGATTATAAAGTGACCATCTTTTAGCGTTTGGGAAGAATTAAATTGATTTGAACTTATTGCCTTTATATCCGGATTTCTTAAGGTAAGTGATCAGATTCTGAATTTTTGCACTTAACTGTAATAATTTTAGCTGAACTGCATTAAGCTGATCAAGGGTTATATACACAAAATCAAGTGTTCTATGCAGTTGAGAGCGTGTTTCGCCTGCGGATCCTTTGGAGTAGGATAAGAATTGAATAAACTCTTTAATTCCATCTCTTTCATATCCTTCGGCTATATTATCCATAATTGAACCGCTCGGGCGCTTTATCTGATCGATTAATGGAAAGTCTGTTTTAAAAGGAAGGTTCTTTGTATATAAATGTATTTCGATGTTGATTTCTCTGGCAAGTTTCCAGATTTCCAAATCTTCAAACCTGGTAATTGTGGACATTTTCAAAATATTTATTATCCGGGAATAAAACTTTCATTACATCTAGCCTTTGTGATTTTTGGAACCCCTGGAACACATACTAAATACCCTTATCACTCAAGATGTGTCACTATGCAAAAACATAGAACATATTACACATTTTTACACTAATTACAAAAAAACGTAATAGATCCTGTGGATTATTTAATCCCCATAAACATCCTGTTGAGCCTGATGTTTCTCGGGAAGGACTTATTTTTATCGAGTGAAAGCCAAACGAATTTTGGTTTTCCGACAACATGATCTTCCGGTACAAATCCCCAGAACCTGGAATCTAGGCTGCTGTGCCGGTTATCTCCCATCATCCAGTAATAGTTCATTTTAAACGTATATTTATGCGCTTCCTTGTCGTTGATATATATCTTACCGTCCTCTACCTTCAGCACGTTATGGTCATAATAGCCAATGATCCTCCGGTACAATGGAAGGTTATGCAGATTTATGTCAATGGTAATTCCTTTTCCCGGGACAAAGATCGGTCCGTAATTATCCAGGGTCCAACGGTATGCCGTATCGCTCGGAAAGATATTGTAATCATAGGTATCTCCTATACGTTTATCTCTTTCCACCTCAATTACATTCGGGAAGTTCCTGATCTTTTCAAGGTTTTCCTGTGTGAGGGCAGCATGCACATGGGGTGTTCCGGGAAACCTGCGGTAGTCATCTATTCCCAGGCGTTCAAGTACACGGTCTGTGATCTGTGAATTTCCCTTCACCAGGATATTGTAATAAAATTGTACACCGGGAATGTAGGGTTGGGGCTTTCCGTTGACAAGTACTTTGGCATCGATTATTTGCAGTGTGTCACCTGGTATCGCCACGCACCTTTTAATATAATTGTCTCTTCTGTCAACCGGACGGACAACGATATCAAATCGTTTCCAGATATGATTACGGGCAATCGCATAGTATTGATCAAATTCTTTCTGAGGCCGGCCGTAATAGTTATCAATCTGCTCCAGCAGATGGGCAGAATCCCTGACTATCGAATAATAGCTTGTAGCCTGATTTTGTATTACCACGGTATCGCCGGCGGGGAAATTAAAAACCACCACATCATCGCGTTTTATCTTACCAAATCCCTTCAGCCGCTTATAAGGAAGCTTAATCCATTCGACATACGATTTGGTTTTTTCGGTTAACGGCAGGGTATGCTGTGAAAAAGGAAAAGCAAGAGGTGTATTGGGGATCCTGGGGCCATAGGCGACTTTGCTCACATATAAGTGGTCTCCGATGAGTAGGGATTTTTCCATGGAGCCTGTCGGTATCTTATAGTTCTGAAACAGAAAAATGTTTATAAGGGTAACAGCTATAACTGCAAATATAAGGGCATCAAGCCATTCTATAAAAGTACTGTTTTTACCGTCGCGTCTTTTCCAGAAGCTCCAGTTTACCTTTTTGGAAATGTAGACATCATAAATGATCACCAGACCGAATAAAAACCAGTAGTTCTGTAACCATATTACCCATGCAATGTAAATAACCGATGCAACCGCGAATCCAAACCTTGCCGAACGTTGCTTCAGCGCGGTTATCTCCTCATCTGCCAGATCACCTTTTATCTCAACCACAGTTGAATTGCTGATCTTATCATAGAGTATGTTTTTTTTACCTCCTAAATTAAAAATACCCACAAAATAACTGGCAATTATTAGTGCCAGACGGGTATATACAGACAGGAAAGGTATGTTCTTTTCATAATCGTCGTACCTTCGAACCCTTAGGTTAACGGTATAATGTCCCGGGCTACCTCCCAGTAACGATACACAGAAGGGAAGTATGATCAGAAAATATGAACCTAAGATCAGGATCCGGTGAATCGTACTGAACTGATCAATTCCAATTACTACCAGGGCAATAATGAGAAAAATGAACATGTCAGATACAGTCGATCTTGACCTGTTTTTCATTGATGCCGGTTCGAGATTCACCTTGTTTCGCCAGGTATTCATTATGGTAATACTTTATATTTAGTTATTCTGAAATCAACCATTCTTCTGCTGGTTTCATATAAATTCGCAAAGGTATACTTTTTTGTGGATCACAAATATAATAATGTGAGCCATAAAATGGCGGAATCGTCAATTTATTCTTGTTTCTTTTAATCATTTTTAACGTTTTCCGGGACAGCGATTTACTTTACCTTTTTAAATATCCGGTTCCACCGAATATTTTTCAAAAATGGCCGGTCTTTATCAAGTGAGAGCCAGATGAACATTGCCTTGCCGATAATATGATCTTCCGGAACAAAACCCCAATACCTGGAATCATTCGAATTGTGCCTGTTATCGCCAAGCATGAAATAATAATTCATCTTAAATGTATACATGTCAGCATATTTTCCATTGATAAAGATCGAATCATTCTGCATCCTTAATCTGTTGTTCTCATATACACTGATGATTCTTCCATAGATGGGGATATTTTCAATTGAAAGGTGAACTGTTGACCCTTTTTCCGGAACAACAAGCGGACCGTAATTATCTTCTGTCCACAAATAGTTCTTGTCGAACGGAAATATCTGGAAACCTGAATACACAGGATCAATACTTTCGTGTTTCCGGATACCTTTTACCTCAGGCTTGTCTCTCATGATGCTGAGGTTTCGCGTAGTTAAAGGCACCTCGTATATTGAATTGTACTTGTTATAATTTATATCATACAGTGAAATATCGAGCTGCCTGAAAAAGGATGAGTCAAGATTATTGCTGCCGATAAAAAAATAGTTGTACTGAATATCCGGCGACTGCAGTTCTTTTTTACCGTTGATAAAGGCTATACCATGAACTATCTCAATGGTATCTCCGGGTATCCCGATGCATCTTTTAATGTAATTCTCCCGTTTATCCACAGGCCTGACAATATAATTAAATTTGCTCTTCACGAATTCACTTCCGAATTTTCTGATCAGCGTATAATAGGTTTCGTTTTCCTTGGGATAATTGGTAAGCACAGTATCCCCTTCGGGAAAATTAAAAACCACCA
Source organism: uncultured Bacteroidales bacterium (assembly GCA_964503885.1). Taxonomy (GTDB): domain Bacteria; phylum Bacteroidota; class Bacteroidia; order Bacteroidales; family UBA10428; genus CAZDCD01. The sequence goes on along the minus strand of CAZDCD010000012.1, from coordinate 99,443 downwards.
CGTCAAAATTCTTAATATCGCTGAATCCCGGCAGACGTTTGTAGGGCAACTTTATCCACGTTAGATACGATCGTGCAGACCTGGTAAAGGGAATGGTGTTGTGTGTGAAAGGAAGGGAAAGGGGAGTGTTGGGCAACCTCGGACCATACCGTAATTTATTCACGAAAATATAATCGCCCACACAAATGGTTTTTTCCATCGAGGATGTTGGGATCGTGTAGGCTTCTATAAAATATACCTTTAAAAAGAAAGCCGCTGCGACAGCCACAACAAGCGCATCAAGGATATCCGTGCCGAAATTGTTTCCGGTTTGGCTGTGATTGCGTTTTTTCCAGAACGTCCAGTTTACCCGTTTGGTGATAAAGAAGTCGGTAATGAACAGAAGGCCCATTAACAGCCACAGGTTATCCATCCAGATCACCCACAACGTATACAGTACAGAGGTGACAAGGAGCCTGAAGTAAGCATTTTTAAACAGTTCTTTCCTGAACAAGATGCGGTATTTTATTCGGAAAATTTCAGTAAATCATCCATCGTATACCTGCCCTTTCTGTTTCTGATGAATTCGGCAGCCAGAACAGCTCCCAGGGCAAAACCTTTGCGGCTTTTTGCCTCATGCCTGATCTCTAAGGAATCGATTTCGGAATCATAGGTAATGATATGGGTCCCCGGCACCGATCCTTCACGTATTGCCTGAATGACAACGGATTTGTTATCGGCTGCCTTACCAAGTGCCCATTCCGATTTTCTGTCGAGAATACCGATGATATCCTTTGCCAGTGTTATTGCCGTTCCGCTGGGTGCATCGAGCTTCTGCACATGGTGGATCTCTTTAATTTTCGCTTCATATTCCGGAAAGCCGTTCATCATTTTGGCGAGTTGCCTGTTCAGGTGAAAAAAAATGTTAACTCCCAGGCTGAAGTTTGAAGCATAGAAGAACGTTCTGTTTTCCTTCTCACACCGCTGCACAATGGCATCAAGCTTATCAAGCCAGCCGGTTGTTCCCGATACTACAGGAATTCCTGCATCAAAACATAAACTAATGTTGTTATAGGCAGAGGCAGGTACTGAAAAATCAATGGCAACCTCGGCTTTCATCAGGTTTTCAACTGTCAGATCGTACTGATTATCAATATCTATGATCAGTTCCAGGGTGTGATCCCTTTCAAGTGCAATTTGATGGATCTCCCTGCCCATTTTGCCGTAACCGAGAAGTGCTATTTTCATGATCCGAAATTTATGATTCAAACATTGATGAGGGAAGCTTCACAATACGGTGTTGTTAAATATAAAAAAAGGGAAGCTTCACGTCGCTTCCCTTTGGTATCCATATGCGTTCTTACCTTACAGCATTTACAATTTCTTCAAATGCTTTGGGATGGTTCATGGCAAGATCTGCCAGGGTTTTACGGTTTATTTCAATACCTTTTCTATTGAGCTTACCCATAAATTCGGAATACGACATATCATACTGCCGTACACCGGCATTGATACGCTGAATCCACAGTGCTCTGAATGAACTTTTCTTTTTTCTCCGGTCCCTGTAAGCGTACTGAAGACCTTTTTCAAATGTATTTTTGGCAACTGTCCATACATTCTTCCGCGATAAAAAGTTGCCCCTGGTTTCTTTCAGGACTTTTTTCCTTCTTGCTCTTGATGCTACTGCATTTACTGATCGTGGCATTGTTTTACGATTTGTGAACGATTAGCGTTTCCTGCAAACCGGAACTCTTTGGTGCATAATCATCCGTATGAAACATTAGAAATGATTTACTTCTGTGCTAAAAGAAGCTTGGCATTATTGGAATCAGCTTTGCTGACTGTTCCGAAATAACCCAGGTTTCTTTTTCTTTTGGTTGATTTCTTTGTCAGGATATGACTTTTGAAAGCGTGTTTTCTCTTGATCTTCCCTGTTCCGGTGAGTGAATATCTTTTTTTTGCACCGGAATTTGTCTTCATCTTCGGCATTGGTACTCAGTTTAATGGTTAACTTTTTTTCTTTACTGTTTTTGGACTCAGCAGAATCGACATCCTCTTCCCTTCAAGTTTCGGTTCTTGTTCCAGTTTTCCGTATTCATCAAGATCCTCAATAAGCCGCCTAAGGATCTTTTCTCCGTCTTGGCTATATACAATCGATCGTCCCTTGAAGAAAACGTATGCCTTTACCTTTGCTCCGTCCTGTAAAAACTTCTCTGCATGTTTCAGTTTAAAATTATAATCATGATCATCGGTATGCGGTCCAAAACGTATTTCCTTTAAAATAATTTTAGCGGTTTTTGCCTTCAGTTCTTTTTGTTTCTTTTTATGGTGGTAAAGAAACTTCTGGTAATCGGTTACTTTACAAACAGGCGGATCAGCATTCGGAGAAATCTCCACGAGATCAAGTTCAAGTTGATCAGCCAGATCTAAAGCTTCTCTTATGGATATGATGCCGGGGGTTTTGACATTCTCACCTACTACCCGGACAACCTTTGCCCGTATTTCTTCATTTATTCTGAAAGCAGGCTGTACCTGTCTTCTGCTGCTTCTCCTGAAAACTGGACTGTCTATGGTTTGGCCCTCCTTCTTTAATGAATATTAAGCTGATTGTTAATCTCGTTATTTATGTGCAGAACAAATTCATCAAGCTCCATTGTTCCTTTATCACCTTCTCCCTGCCTGCGAACGGAAATTGTGCTCGAAAGTTCTTCCTTTTCACCCACAATAAGAAGGTATGGAATCCGCTTTAACTCATTGTCCCTTATTTTCTTACCAACTTTTTCGTTCCTGTCATCAATTAGGGTGCGAATATCGGAATTATTTAGAAACTTTAAAACTTTTTTTGCATAATCGTTGTATTTTTCACTTACAGGCAATACAATAGCCTGGTCAGGTGCAAGCCATAATGGAAATTTTCCTGCCGTATGCTCGATTAATACGGCTACAAACCTCTCGAGTGAGCCAAAGGGCGCCCGGTGGATCATCACGGGCCTGTACCTCTGGTCGTCGCTACCTGTATATTCAAGCTCAAAACGATCGGGGAGGTTGTAATCTACCTGTATTGTTCCCAGTTGCCATTTGCGGCCGAGAGCATCTTTCACCATAAAATCGAGCTTGGGACCGTAGAATGCAGCTTCGCCGTATTCGATCACGGTATTTAATCTCTTGTCGCCGGCGGCATCGATGATCGCCTTTTCTGATTTTTCCCAGTTCTCATCTGTTCCGATGTATTTTTCCTTATCGTGCACATCACGTAGCGAGATCTGGGCAATATAATCATTGAAATCCAGTGCCTTGAAAACATAAAGGATAATATCAATAACTTTAACGAACTCTTCCTTCAACTGGTCAGGACGGCAAAAGATATGGGCGTCGTCCTGTGTAAATCCGCGAACCCTGGTGAGTCCGTGCAATTCTCCGCTCTGTTCGTACCTGTAAACCGTTCCGAATTCCGCAAGCCTTATTGGCAGGTCTTTGTATGACCTCGGTTTGCTCTTATAGATCTCACAATGGTGCGGGCAATTCATCGGCTTCAGTAAAAACTCTTCTCCTTCGGTGGGGGTCTGGATGGGCCTGAACGAGTCTTTCCCGTATTTTTCCCAGTGGCCCGATGTAACATACAGTTCTTTCTGGCCGATATGAGGCGTGATCACCATCTGGTATCCGTATTCTTTTTGCACCTTGCGCAGAAAATTTTCCAGCCTTTCTCTCAGAGCAGCACCTTTGGGCAACCAGATCGGTAACCCCATCCCTACTTTTTGTGAAAACATAAATAATTCGAGTTCCTTCCCCAGTTTTCTGTGATCCCGCGCTTTTGCCTGTTCAAGCATTTCCAGATGTTCATCCAGCATATTTTTTTTCGGGAACGTGATGCCGTATATCCTCGTCAGTTGTTTTCTCTTTTCATCACCTCGCCAGTATGCACCGGCAACACTCAACAGTTTTATGGCTTTAATCGGACTGGTATCGGGGAGATGAGGACCCCGGCATAGATCGGTGAAATTACCCTGTGTGTATGTGGAAATAGTTCCGTCTTCAAGCTCGCCGATCAGTTCAAGCTTATACTCATCACCCTTTTTTCTGAAGTAATCGGTTACCTCTTTTTTACTGACCTCTTTTCTTTTATACGATTCATTCTTCCGGGCATGTTCCGCCATTTTCTCTTCAATTTTCGGAAGATCGGCATCGGTAATTACAACACCCTGGCCCGGATCGACATCATAGTAAAACCCGTTCTCAATGCTGGGACCAATGCCGAATTTTGTGCCCGGATAAAGTTCCTCGAGTGCTTCGGCCATAAGATGTGCCGAAGAATGCCAGAATGCATGCCGGCCTTCCGGATCGTTAAAGGTGTGCAATTTGACCTCGGCATCGGTCGAAATGGGACGGGTAAGATCCCATATCTCGCCATTTACCGAAACGGAATAAACTTCCCTGGCCAGGCTGTTGCTGATACTCTTTGCAATATCCAATCCGGTGACCCCTTCCGGATATTCCCGCACCGACTGATCCGGAAATGAAATTTTTATCATGCTTTGTAATATTTTCTATTGAATTCGGAAGTGCAAAGATAGAAATTTATCCGTTATGATATTGAACACGCCGGAAACAGTACCTAATTTCTCCGGCATTCGAATAGGTGTTCAAAACAGAAAAAGTGTACGGGTTTAGCCGGCAGGAGTCCGTGCGGCATAACAGGCCTATGGGACAGAAGTGAAGCTATGGCTGATCGTTTCCGGATCAATTGTGAAGGTGGCGAAAGAAGCTTCGGCAAAACCATCTTCCAGAGCATCCAGTGTCAGGTAGAGCGTATTTCCGAAGGTTTCAGACGACCTTCTGTGGTCATGTCCCATCACCACCACGTTCACATTTGTGTCGGCAAACAGATCGAGCAGGTAATGAAGTTCTTCGGCGAGCAGGTTGGTGCTTGTGGTACGATGCTCGCGGAAAAAATTCGTATGTGAGAATACAAAGCAGTACCGGTAATTCTGTCTTGTGGTTTCGAGTATGTTCTTTAACCAGTTCAGCTGCCTGTCACCAAGCGTTCCGCTGCCGGTATCAAGACATATGAACAGGTCTGCCGCAGACGGTGTGTAAACTGTAAATGTGTATGTAGAAGATCCAAAATAGGATGTGTAATGCTCCCAGCCATTAAAATACAGATCGTGGTTTCCTGCAACAGGAAAAAAAGGAGCAGTAAGGCGGGTAGAGACATGTTCGTAAAAAAGCTCATAATCTTCCTTTTTACCGGTGGTCAGATCGCCAACATGAACAAGAAAAGAGATCACCGTGTCGGATGCCAGTTCCAGTGCACGATCGAGGTTATCCGTGCCGCCAACATGGGTGTCGCCCACTGTCATAAAGGAATAACTTTCACCTGCCGAAATCACATCCCGGGATCCGTTAAGGCTGTTCCATGCCATCGACTGGCCAAACCGTTCATTCACTCGCTCTCTGGAGTAAAAAAAGCCTGAAAAATCAAGCTCTTTTGAACATGAATGAAAGAAAATAATAACCACTACTACTCCCCAGACTTTGACTATTTTTCGAAACTCCACGATAAGCCTGTTTTAAAATAATATCCAAAATAGTTCACTTTAATATTGAAGAATCCGGCGCTTTTATACCCGATGATGATAAACGGTTCAATATTGTGTTTAAGCCTGTACGAACCCTTTAAGTTCACCAGCGGATTTGTCTCCTGCTCTATCAGATGATGATCAGTATCCGTAAGGGTAATACCCACATTCCATTCCTTCTCCTTTGTATTTAGGCAATATGTGATTGAATAAACCAGGTTCCAGGGTTCTACGATCCTGAGATCGTCTGCCTGAAGTCCGTCACCGGGCAGATAGTTGTTCTTAAACCTGTAATTCCTGTAATTGTTACCCAGCACTATGTTAAAATGCAGGGTTTCGTATTCCATCAGAAATCCCCAGTTACCGGACCGCAATTCTGTTGACAATGATTTTCTCAGGTAGAATCCGGTGGCAGTCAGTGGGATTCTGAAGACGTTGAAGGAATAGGATCCGTGAACAGAGTATCCGTCTAACCGGGTTTCTTTATATGCGGAGAAACTCCAGGATATGGCCGTTTCAAGGTTGAAATTTTTATATGTGTAGCCGGGACTGAAATAATAACCTGAATAGCCCGTATTAAATACTGCATTATCACCTGCCTCAAAAAATGTGATCAGCGAAACCTGTGCATGCATATAAAAGAATGGAGATGCCCAAAACGTGCAAAGCAATAAAATGATTTTAAACCCCGGGTTGATCCGCATTAATTAATATCATTGGTATTCAAAAGTGTACGCAAAACAGTGAAAATTGTTTCCGGTGATCATACCGGGTGACTGACGATGTATTTTTTGCACTTTACTTTTGCACTTATTAAAAAAATGGTAAAAAGATCGCCGGACCGTAATTTTTCAATTTTTTCTGATAAAAGCAGTACCTTTAATGCAATTTGATTATCCGGGTTATTCGAAATAATTTAACCGGCAATGAACTCATTTAAACCAACATCCGCGAATATGAACTACTTGAAACATTCCCTTCAAATTAAGGCAATCGTAATTGCTTTAAGCCTGATCTCATTATCAGTCAATGCTGATAATGGCTACCGGCTCTGGCTCAGTTACGATAAAATTCCCGATCAGATGCTGGCCTCCGAATACAGGTCATTCATTAATGAGATCGTTATCGGAGATAACTCACCGACTTTACGGGCAGCAAAGCGGGAACTGGAAGCCGCTCTCAGCGGGCTGCTCGATATGCATGTTCGTTTTTCCGGAACCATTACCGGTGATAATTTTGTTCTGGCTGGCACGCCTGCTAACACACCGGTGCTGTCAGCCATGAAACTTAAGAATGATCTTGAAAATCTTGGCGATGAAGGATATATAATCGAGTCCGTATCTTTTGAGAAACGAAAGGGCATTGTAATTGCAGCTAATACTGAAATTGGTGTGTTATACGGGGTATTCCATTTTCTGAAACAGATGCAATGCCATAAAAGCCTGAAGGAAATGGCGGTAATTTCTGTCCCGAAAACAGAACACAGGCTTCTGAACCATTGGGATAACCTCAACAGGACTGTTGAACGCGGGTATGCCGGGTTCTCAATATGGGACTGGCACAGGCTGCCGGATATCCGGTGGAAACGTTATGAGGATTATGCCCGGGCAAACGCGTCGATCGGAATTAATGGTACTGTGCTCACAAATGTCAATGCCAATGCCCTGGCACTGACCCGTGAATACCTTGTAAAAGTTGCGGCATTGGCGGATGTTTTCAGACCTTATGGCATCAAAGTATACCTGACTGCACGGTTCAGCGCACCGGTGGAAATAGGAGGACTCCCTACAGCAGATCCTCTGGACAGCCAGGTTGCTGAATGGTGGAAACAGAAAGCAGCAGAAATTTACAGCCTGATCCCCGATTTCGGAGGATTCCTGGTAAAGGCAAATTCAGAGGGACAACCGGGGCCCCAAAATTACGGGCGTACTCATGCCGACGGCGCCAATATGCTTGCCGATGCATTGAAGCCATATAACGGAATTGTGATGTGGAGGGCCTTTGTTTACGATGACAAGGTTCCGGTTGACAGGGCGAAACAGGCATATAATGAATTCGTTCCCCTCGATGGGGAATTCAGGGATAATGTTCTTATTCAGGTAAAAAACGGGCCGATCGATTTCCAACCCAGGGAACCCTTTCATCCGTTGTTCGGCGCGATGCCACGGACACCCCTGATGATGGAATTTCAGATCACACAGGAATACCTGGGTTTTGCAACCCACCTGGTTTATCTTTCAACGTTGTATGAAGAATGCCTCGATTCGGATACCTATGCAAAAGGCAAGGGATCAACCGTGGCAAAAGTTATCGACGGCACACTGGATGATTACTCCACTACAGGCATGGCCGGTGTTTCAAATATCGGCACCGACTGCAACTGGACCGGTCATCCGTTCGGTCAGGCCAACTGGTTTGCATTCGGACGGCTGGCCTGGGATCCCTATCTGAGCTCAGAGAAAATTGCCGATGAGTGGATCAGGATGACCTTTTCCAATGATCAGCGTTTCATCGGTCCTGTGCTTTCCATGATGATGGCTTCAAGAGAAATTACAGTGGACTATATGACACCGCTGGGACTTCATCACATTATGGGTCGCGGGCATCATTACGGACCCGGACCATGGGTTGAAGGCGGACGACCTGACTGGACTGCAGTTTATTATCACCGGGCTGATTCGGCAGGAATAGGATTTGACCGTACATCTTCGGGTAGCGATGCCGTAGGGCAATATTTTCCGCCCGTGCGCGAGAAATTTGAAGATATTGACTCCTGTCCTGAAAAGTATCTTCTCTGGTTCCATCATGTACCCTGGGACTATAAAATGCATTCGGGCAGAACACTTTGGGACGAACTGTGTTATACCTATTACCGTGGAGCAGATTCGGTAATATGGATGCAAAAACAGTGGGATAGTGTAAAGGGATTGATCGATGACGAACGGTTTGAACTGGTGAAATCACTGCTTAAAGTGCAGCATAAGGAAGCAGTCTGGTGGAGAGACGCCTGTGTGCTCTATTTTCAGACTTTTTCAAAGAGGCCGATTCCGGATTCACTGGAAAAACCGGAACACACGCTTGAATATTACGAAAACCTCAAGTTTAATTATGTGCCCTGATAGAAAAGTACCAAAAAGTTATTTAATAAGGATGGGACAAATACTATCTGCATAGAGCATCGAACCTTCAATTATGGAGAACGATAAGAACAAAAAAATCGCTGTTATCACAGGTGGAGCTTCGGGACTTGGCTTTGCCATGGCCAGGAAATTTGTCGATAACGACCTCGTATGTGTACTGCTTGGGCGTGATAAGAAAAAACTCGGTGAAGCATGTAAATCTTTGAAGAAGAATACCGACTGCCTTTCTTGCGACCTGACGGAGCTTGGTAAATTACCCGAAGTGGTGCATGAATTGGTAGAAAGGCATGGCAGGATTGACATCCTCGTCAACAACGCCGGCATACACCTTAAAAAGCCTTTGCTTGAAGTTACCAACGAAGAATATCAGCAGGTAATACTGACCAATCAGACCACTGTATTTTGCCTGAGCCGTGAGGTGGCAAAGATCATGCAGAAACTGGGAAAGGGTTGTATCATTAACATCAGCTCAATGGCTTCTCATTACGGTTTGCCCATGGTAATTGCTTATACTGCAGCCAAGGCGGCTGTGGAGGGGATGACCCGGGCAATGGCTGTGGAACTTTCACCTTTGGGAATACGGGTGAATTGCATTGCTCCCGGCTTCATTGAAACACCCATGTCGGCACATGCGCTCGAAAGCGATCCTAAACGCAAACAACGGGTCCTATCCCGTACACCTATGGGCAGACTCGGCACTCCTGAAGAAATAGCCGAAACAGTTTATTTTCTCGCCTCCGATGAAGCTTCATACATCACGGGAGCTGTTATACCTGTTGACGGCGGGAATTCGATCGGGTTTTAAATGGTGCGGTTATGCAGATTACCTATCTTATATATCCATTGTCTCATCATAAATTCCGAACTTAATTATTGGCCGAATGAAAATTACCGATGCGAAAGTTATCCTCTGCAGCCCGGGCAGAAATTTTGTTACCCTGAAGATATTGACCGATCAGGGTGTATACGGACTGGGTGACGCAACCCTTAACGGCAGGGAAAAAGCTGTGGCAACTTATCTTGAAGAATACTGTATTCCGGCACTTATCGGAAAGGATCCGCAGAATACCGAGGATATATGGCACTATTTTTACAGGGGAGTATACTGGAAAAGAGGAGCGGTTACCATGACTGCAATATCGGCCATCGACATGGCGTTGTGGGATATTAAAGGGAAACTGCTGAACACCCCTCTTTATAACCTTCTGGGAGGTAAAAGCCGGGATAAGATCCTGGTGTATGCTCATGCCGGCGGGAAAGACCTTGATGAGACCATGGAGAACGCAGGCATGGAGATTGAGAAGGGTTTTCATGCAGTGAGAATACAGTCTGGGATCCCGGGGATTGGCCACACCTATGGCGTACCCACAGACAGCAAACCGTATGAGCCGGCACAAAAAGGATTGCCTCGTGAAGATTACTGGGACACCCCAAAATACCTGAATTTTGTTCCTGAATTGTTCGAAAAATTCAGGAGCATATATGGCGATGGCATTCATCTGCTTCACGATGTTCACCACCGGTGCACACCCATCGAAGCTGCCAGGCTTGCCCGGGAGCTTGAGCCGTATCATTTGTTCTGGCTTGAGGACCCGGTATCGGGCGAGCTGCAGGAAGGCTTAAGGCATGTACGAAACCATTCAACCACGCCTATTGCTATCGGCGAAGTGTTTAATTCAGTCTATGACTATAGTACCTTAATTACTGAACAGCTTATTGATTATATCAGGATGCCTCTTGTGCACGGAGGAGGTTTCACGCACATGCTCAAGGTCGCTGCTTTTGCTTCTGTATACCATATTCAAACCGGATTCCATGGGGCTACCGACCTGTCACCGATAACCATGGCTGCCGCACTTCATTTCAATACGGCCATTAATAATTTCGGAATCCAGGAATACATGCCCCACCAGGAGATCGTCAATGATGTATTCCGGATAAACTACAGGTATCAGAAAGGATATATGCATATCGGTGATGAACCGGGCATTGGTGTGGATATTGATGAACAGAAAGCCCGGAAATATCCTTATTCCATGGCCTGTTTGCCGGTAAACCGGAAGACGGACGGGACGATGTTTTACTGGTAAAAGATAGGATGCTAACTCCTGGATACTGGATATTGTGTGAGACGGGTAGTTGGCGGATTGAATTATAGAGTGATCAGTAATCGGTAATCAGTTAAATATTAGATAATTAACGTCATTTTGGTATATTAAACATATTTGGCTTATACAGTATGATCAACAAGATTTAAAATCTTACCGGTTAAAATGCTCCTATAGGTGAAACCCCGGAGGGGTTAAATATGAATAGCCCCGGATAAAATCCGGGGGTAAGAAATCAAACTCTAAAACAGAACCCTAAAAGGGTTCAACCAGATAATTAGCTATATGAATGGGATTTTGTTGAATCCCTTCAAGGTTCTTACCAGGAAGCAACGTATCAACCACAGGTTTCACCTGTGGCTATTCATATTTAACCCTGTCTGCCGATAGGCAGGCACTTCGCGGTTATATCTCATTAACAACAATATAGCACATTTGAATTAATATTTTTATTTCGAACTCACGTTAATCAGGAAGTAATTTTGAATAAAAGTGAAAAGTACTTTTATTTGTTACAACAGGTCTGTACACATCTACGATTATATACAAATTTAAAAACCGGTCATATCGAATATTTTTTACAGAGTGCTGAATAGAAGAAAGAGTATCTGATAAACTCTGTTAAAAACCATTGCAGATAATAGATACTGGATCCTGGATATTGAATGCTGGATATTGCTTGCGGAGTGCAGGTCTTAAACCCTGAATCTGTCTGCCGCCTTTTGAATTTCTGACATCCGACTTCGGACTTTCTCACTAAAAATTGGCATAAATGCCCAGGTTCAGCGATATGGTTATTAGTCCGAAGCCTAAATCTTCATTCACGAATACATCTGTCAGTGAGGTGAATTCAGTATCAATGTTCACACTCATGCCAAGCTTGTCCGTAAATTGGCTTACTACTCCGCCACCCATATGGATGGTATTTAGCCTGTAAATAATTTCACCATGGCGAAATACCGTATATGTTATGCCGAGGTTAGCCTTCGGACGGAACATTCCACTGGGATATAGATACTGGATCTGCACCGGATACCTGATTGCCGAATACAATCCGATAACTCCTTCAAGCTCATGATAGAGTATACCTGTTTTAAAATACAATTTTTCATTCAGTCTGGGCAGCCAGGTGTAAATGTAAGCTCCTCCGGTCATATAAAAACTCTTATTCACCCTGTACCAGGTCGTGCCGAAAACCGGTTCGGCTGCTAAACTTATAAACGGTTTCTTTTTCTCATAGACAATATAACCGGTCTTATCACCCGAAATAGCATTATACTCACTGGCCAACCTGACAAGACTTTCCTCGTTCAGCTTTTTCATGCTTTCAATCCTTTCCGTAAACCCCGGGACGTCATCAAGGTAATGTTCAAGGATATGGATATGCTCTTTTGACTGGTATTTGAATGGCTTCTCATTAACGTACACTATTTTTTCAACGTAAGGCAGTTCAACCAGTTCCATTCCCTCTTTTTCAATATAAAAATGATCTCCCGATTCATCGCGATTGTAGAAAACATCCAGATCCCCGTGGATCAAAAATTCAAGAAAAACGGGTTTGTTATCCCTTATTTTCCTTGAAACAAAATATTTGTCCCCTGCAAACCTGTATGCCCTTATATCGCCTGGTAAATATTCGTTCTCAACATTATTCCCGGTATTCCTGAATCTGCAGATACTGTCCATCAACAAATCACCCCGGTAATCAATTTCACCGGACAATGTATCACCATTAAGAAGGATTACATATCCGCTCCTGAAGTCTTTCTGGCCGAATACATCCGATGTAAAAGCTATAAGCAAGATGAAAATAAAAGGCCATGCATTTGCATAAATGCGGCACCTAATTGGTTGTTTTGAATTAAATAAGTAATTGATTATAAACACGTTAAGTATATTTACCTTTATTATTTCAGGCAATAAATATACTCAATTTCTGTTCAATAGCCAGTACTACTAATTATTTGTTTTGGAAGATTCTGTAGCAGGGCACCGGACAGAAATCTTGCAGGTAAATTGTTAGTTCCTGTTTGATTCAATCCGTAATTTTTTCAAACACAATTTTATCGTTGAATTTTTTAATGATCGCATTATAATAATATTTCAACTTATTATAATCTTCCGGGTTATACACCGGGTTTTTGAATTCATAAATTCCGGTGACCCGTAATGCATTATCTTTAATCGCTGAAGAATAACTGATCATTATCAGGTTTGTAGCGATCGACAGATTTTCAGGCTTAAAGCTGATTTTATACCCTTCTGGAATACTGATCACAGCATTGTATACCTGCTTCCTGGCAAAAATAAAATCAATCGGGTAGGTCCTTTGTGGCTGTTTCAGAGGATTCTCTGATGGGGGCTCATCAAGGAAAGGTTTTACATAGATTTTTTCGTTAATGATCTCTGCTGGGATTGCTGTTTTAAAACCTACAATGTAATCTTTTCGGTTTTCAAAAAAATTGTTGGTATGTAAAGAATCTAAATTTTGGAACCCCTTTTCCAAAAGGTACTCTTCAACAGATTCAATTTTATTATTGAACCTGTTTCTGAATTCGAGTGCGCTATAACCCTGGTAGTTTAAGTTCAGGTTGCATTCCAGTGACTCTTCGGAAGGCATAGGACTAATGAAGATATTTTCGGTAATTGAAGATGAGCTATTATTTGCCATAGGCACCCAGTCAGATGAGTTTTTATTAACAATCAATCCAAGTCCGTTCAGGCATCTGATCGGCACCTTGTCAAATGGACACAATACTTCAGATGCATCGGTGATCATATATGATTCGTTCACCTTAAATATAACTACTACATAATTAAAGAACTGATGAAACGGATAATCAATTTTAATTTTCCCATTTTCCCTCGTGCTTAAGATAACAGGGTATGCTTCAAATCCTTTCGCTTTCAAAACGCCAGCAAGAAAAAGATTGATGTTGCCCGTATTCCCGGTTTTTTGGGTAAGAAAATCTTTGAGCGATTTATGCGCAAATTTATCGGTTACTCCATTCCAGCTAAAGTTCGATTTGACATAATTTATAAGATATTCTGCTTCTTCAGTCTTATTCTGAAAGGATGGTGTACTCAGGTCAATTAATTTGTCTGCCTCCTTTTCACACTTATCCATATACCTGCCGAAGTATTCATCTTTTAAAAGTTCATTGTTGAGTTCCGGCCAGGTTGTAAGTACATTTATAGTAGCCCCGTTCGGGTAATGCTTCTTTGATAACTGGAAATCCAGCTTAATAATATAATCGCTTACTGTTGATATGAATTCTTCATCCTTAAATGCAGGAACATCCTTCATGATATACTTATACACCATGTCCTGAAATTCCATCGGGCCAAATTGGTGGGTCGGGCCTTTATCTACGTAGGATACCTGTTCATCAAACTGGCTGGCTCCCTGCAGGAGATACGTGTATTCGTAAAATGGAATCATTCTTGCCTCATATTCACTATATATTGTTGGGATTCCGGTTTGAAATTCCCAGTCCCTTAAATTAAACTTAAATGGAGTGATTATTTTATACCGGAATTCAATGATTGATCCTTCTCTGACATCAGGTATTGCGAATTTTTTTACTCTCCAATGATCGTTCAGCTTCTCATCAAAGCAGTTTTTTGAACTCATGGAAGTTACATTCAACTTACCATCTACAAAATTATATGTTACGGCATCAATGTCTCTAACTTCTTCTACCTGAGTATTATCCTGGTAATACGGTATTTCAACATTTGCATAGCTCAAACCTGCGGCACTGAATATTTTAATTCTTGTATGTTTTGTAAAGATCAGGTCATATGTGTTATTGTATCTGAAGAATATAGATTTCCCGATATCAAACAAAACAACAGCCTCGGCATTTTTATCCTTTGGATAATACTGCAAATTCATTTCTTCATCGCTTATCTCTCCGAACTTCCGCAAGGGTTTATCTTGTCCAAAACCTACTGAAAAAGTGATATTAATTAAGATAATAAATAGGGTAGATTTGCTGTAATTCATGATCAATTTGATTTATTGAGTATTATAAAATCCTTTTTCTCCAACAGATCAACCTTGTTAAAAAACTCATAGAATGCAGGGTACTTGTCGACAGAATATTCGCCACGGTATATACGGATGGTTTTTACAACAAGTACCTGCCTTTCTGTAATAGATGATTGAATCCTGTATGTGCCGAACTCATTGATAATTTCAGCATCATCAAATGAGGTGCTTAAGTCTGAATCAACCGGAAAGTCAAATAACACAGAATCGGTTTTGGTAATAGGATAAGTTATATGCAAGGGTAATTTGCGTTTTTGGGGTGTATCAAAGTGCGGTAAGTCAAAATCAGGTACCGGATAAAAGAGCTGGTTGCCGTAGTCTCCTGTAAAATTCTGAATAGAAACATCTGCGGTTAAAGTAATTTCGGCAGAATCCCTTGATTCCTGTTTTAAATTCCAGTTTTTTAATTCTATAATACTAAAAGGAATGTATTCATGCATTAATTTATTTTGATCAACTTTATTATATGTTGAGATAAATTCATTAAACATATCAAAGTATTCACCTCTGCATAAATACCTGAGGTGTATTTCAGTAGCTGTAAACCTGGGTTTTATCCTAAAATTTCTGATTATTGAATTGTCTTCCAGCGAAAGTTCCGGGGTCATCACAAAATGGCTGTTGCACTCATCAATTATAAATGCAGGGCGGTTTTGAATAAACGTTCCCACAAAACCGAAAGGCGTTGTTTTATTGGTACATTCGAGCCAGAAAGTATCCTTTTCCATAGGCACAAATAGAATGGCATGATTTGACTGATGGCTCGGAAAATCAACTATGAGTTTTTCCGGATTTTCTCCTGCGTAAAGTGTTGCATAATATGATCTTATCCCTGCATAGTGCAGCAGCGTTTTCATATAGTTGGTCAGTGCTTTACAGTCTCCATACTTATTGTAAGCTACATATTCGGCGGGATATGATTTTAACCCTCCAATATCAATTGATACATTAACATAGCGGGTATTATCCTGCAAATAATGATAGAGTATTTTTACCTTTTCTTTATTCCCGCTAACATCCCGGACTAATTCCGAAATTTTTGCAATTTCTGCTTCGGGCAGTTTGTCCAGGTTGTTGTTAAGTCTGTATTGCCAGTTGCCGAATGACTCCCATGTTTTGTGACTGCCTTCGAGTCCATATTTAAAGGTTTCCGGTACTATCCTTACGTTTGGTACAATCTCAAATAATGACGGACTAAACAATTCAGTCTTTACCGGTTGTTCATAAGATGCCGACCACTCATGGGATATTCGACCATCGGGAAGTGATGATGTTTCATAATGCACAGCCCCTTGGATAAAGTTTTTAACACGATAATTTTCGGGCACTTTTAAAGATAAGATTGCCTGTTTTGTGGGAACGGAACGGAATAAAACCGGTGACCAGTTTTCAATGAACAGAAAATCAGAATATGTGGTTTTATATGACAAAGATATTCTGTAGGGATAACTGTTATGTTTTAATTCAAAGGTTCTCAGGAAATCATCAGTATAAAGTGAAGATTCGGATATGGCATTCCTTAAGACTATTTCATTGTTTTTAAGCTTCCGGATGATGTTTCCATGCATATCTTCGATATGTGCATATATATTGCTTACCTTATTCCCGGCACTTGAGGGTATCGAAATCCGTGAATAGTTATCTCCTCTGCGATTGTTTATCTGAAGCAATACATCCTTTTCAGCCACCAGCTTATTGTTCTCAATACTGCATCTTGTTGAATAGGTGATAATTTCACAATCATACTCCTGACATAGTACAGGTTTAATTGTACATAGAATAATTAGCAATAAATAGTATTTTATTCGATGCATTATTTGTCAAAAAGATTCCAATCAATTCTGAAAACAAAATACAAAAAAAAATAATCCGTTGAATTATACGTGAATCAGAATATTAGGTTAGGGATTACTGGTAATCAATCTTTAGGTAATGAGAATATTAAATTTAGATTGATTCAGATGATTCATGCATTAGATGCCAAATTCTACACCAATACCTTAATTATCGGACAGCCTGTAGAAAGTATAATACGAGGTTATCAGAAACAGCGCCATACCTGCTGTCATGCCAAATGCATTCTTATGTTGTACAGGGCTCAGAACGATTCCTGTCATGTCCCTTGCCAGGCAGGTTGGGATGACAACAACATCCCAGCTGTTATAGCGAAGAAAACGGCCCATATAAACCCCGAAACTTCCTGCAATCAATACTACCAGAACAAACAGCCAGCCGAACTTCCGGCTGTATTTCAGCTCTACCATCTGCTGCATGTCTTTCAGGGATAAAAACCCGATGATCATTCCGTTCCACGCAAAAAGTGCCAGGATGACCAGGTCGAACCATAAGGGAATGCCTTCCCGCTGGTATAGATGAAAAAAATCGGTAAGAATATAAGGTGCATTGGGGAAGAAAATAAACCACACAACTACTGCGACGAAAGTTGGCGAACCGGATTTTTGCGACCCGGTTCTGATTTTTATGAGACTGCTAATAAAGAAAGGGATGTATGCCAGAAACAGGTTCCAGATAAGAATCAGGAATGTGGTTTCCCGGCTGTACAATGCCCGCATTATTAACAGGGTTACTCCGGCTGCAGCGGAAATGATCAGTGATCTTATCGGTTCATCCTGCCGGCTACAGACCGAATGGATTGCCTTAACTGTTTTCACAGGAGCCCGGCCAGTTTGGGAATAAAAATGATCAGTCCCACGATTACGGAAGTCATAGAGGCCATTAATACAGCACCCGCAGCCAGGTCCTTGATCAAACCGGCCTCTTTGCTTTTTCCCGGTGAAATCATATTCACCAGTTTTTCAGCAACAGTATTGAATGCCTCAGCAGTCATGACCAAACCAATACATATAACAATAAGGACCCATTCCAGCGCCGATAATCGAAAGATAAAACCTGCAATTACAATCGCAATGGCTACAGATGCATGTATCTGAAAGTTGTTTTCAGTTTTGAATAGATCCGTCAGTCCCCTGAAAGCGAAAGGAAAGCTTTTGATTGTTCTTTTTAATTTCATTTCTTCTATAATTTTATGAGTTCAGGCATAGTTGTATTAGGTATGAGAAAATAATAATTTCGTCAAGGACTTTTTTAGATATATAACGTTCAGAAAACTTTTGTTGAACCATTATTCAATTCCATACGCAAGTTTTCGTCCAAGTTTTCCGATTTGGCGCATGAACCCCATTTTCCCGACCCAGGCGGTAATTTTGCCATATTTCCGATACCCAAGATTAAATGTGTAGTATGGTCCCAACAGTTTCCGTTTTTCGGGCCGCCGCCTGATGATGCTTTTTAATGAATAAAAATCATCATAGATTTTTAAATACCCTTTCTTCAGCTCTAGTGCGGTCATGTTTTTGGGCTTAAATACGACATTTGATGTATTGTACTTCCTGAAATCGTAGTCAGTGATGCGATTTTCCTCTTTCAATTGTTTATAAAGTATTGTGCCGGGATAAGGCGTTAAAATATGGCTGGTCATCGTTTCAACCTTATTTTTGATAAGCCAGTCCAGTGTCCGGGGGAAGGTTTCTGCAGTATCGTGATCAAACCCGAAAACCAGGCTGGCGTTGACCATTATATTATTGTCATGCAGCAACTTAATTAACATCTCATAATCATCGACTTTGTTTTGTCCTTTGTTCACACTTTTAATCGATTCTCCATTGATCGATTCAAAACCAATAAACAAACTCCTGCATCCGGATGCTGCCATTATAGCTATCAGATCCGGATAATGGACAATATTTGCAGATACTGCGCTATGCCAGATAAGTCTCAGCGGTGAAACAGCACCGGCAAATTCTTTAGTCCATTCAACGTTTCCGATAAAGTTGTCATCAATGATCATTACCTGTCTGGTATTCAGCTTTTTTATCTCATCTACAACATCTTCAATCGGTCTGTGCCGGTATACCCGATTTATATACTTGCAACTATTATAACAAAAATTGCATTTGAAAGGACAACCTCTGCTTGTTTGTACAATATTATTATACAGGTATTTGCTTTGCCGGATATACTTCCATTCCAATACCGGTACTTTCTTTAAATCCGTCGATCCGGTGTGGCAATACGATTTTTGGAGCTTGTCTGAGAGAAAATCCCCGATTATTTTGTGCCATATATCTTCTGCTTCTCCTATACATACAGAATCACAATGATCAGCCATTAAACCGGGGTTTGAACTTGCATGAATTCCTCCAAATACCACATGGATTCCCCGATCTCTGTATTTTCTTGAAATTTCAAAGGCTCTTAACGAAGTATCCACGTTTACAGTAATACCTACCAAATCAGGTGAATCTGAAAAATTTATTGGTTCAATATTCTCATCTTCAATATACACCAGGTGAGGTTTTGGTGTCAATGTAGCAAGAGTAACCAGACTTAACGGAGGTGACATTCTCCTTTTTAATTCTGAATCCATAGGTCTCAGGCTCATTTTTGGCGATATCAGTTTAATTTTCAGTGCTCCGGACTTCATGTATTATTGACATAAGGCATTGCATTCATACAATCATAAATAGCTTCATCCATTCGTTCTGAGTTGATTTTCCCAGAAGGAAAACCGGCCTCGAAAGATGATGATTAACTGTTTGTATCTGTGATTTTTGGTTTGTCATTACCCGTCTGATACCAGTCCACTTTTCTTGAAAAATACATGATGAGCGCTAATACAACGAACAATCCTATATTTCCGATCAGCAGCGACAGATCAGTCAGTTGAAGAATAGTAAACAGGAAGGTATAAAGGGCAACAAGAACCAGGAGGACTGTGACGGTCACCGCATTCTTTTGAAACAGGGAGTGCGAAAATACCGTGATCAGGACTGTAATTGCTCCGGCAGCCACAAGGTAGGCAAGGTTAAAAGGAATATGTTCGGAAAGGGCGATCAGGAGAGAGTAGAAGACAACAAGGGCAACACCGGTCAGCAGGTAATAGATAAAATGTATTCGTATCCTGTTCAGTACCTCAGAGAAAAAAAACAGCAGAAACGTCAGGATGATAAACAGAAAGGCATATTTTACCGAACGCATGGATTTTTGGTACGTGTCAACGGGAAAGAGGAGGCTCACGCCAAAAGCCGAAGCATCCACGTTAAACTCATTACCTGTCCACTGTTGCGGATAGTTCCTGTTGAGTTCAAGCTTGTGCCAGCTTACGGTAAATCCTGTATCAGTGACATGGTGGCTGGCCGGAAGATAGGCCCCGTCAAAGCTTGGTGTGTTCCACGACGATTGCAGGTTCACATCGGTCTCCTTTCCCAGGGGAATGAAGCTCAGGTTATGGCTGCCGTTAAGGTCGAGTTTAAAGGAACAGGTGCTTGCCTGGCCAGGTGTAAGGATTACCGGAGTGGTTATGCCCGACGAAACGATATCCCTTGTTTTTATTCCGGGATTTACCTGAAGATCTTGATTATTCCAGGCTATACGCAAATTATTATTGATACCACGCATATCGGTTATGCCCACAGTAATAAATGCTTCGTCCCAGAGGATATCGGAATGACTGATTTTCCATTCCGAAAAATCAGGTGCTGTAAACGTTCCTGTAAAACCAAGTTTTGCAGTATAGACAACTACTCTATAAATTCCGCGATGCCGTATTTCAGGATTTATCGATCCCGAAATCTTCAATGCTTCCGGGAGGAAATGAGCCAGGTTTCTGATTGATTTAATCCCCTCTTCTGTCTTTACATAAGAAAGGTATGGTATTGTCAATACAGGTCCGCACAGGGTCTGGGCCTCTCCCCATTTTGAGGTGACTTCCGCTATAGTTTCATCATGGCGGGCTTCGCGTTCATTGATCAGCCTGCTGACCATACCCGATGGAATCAGCAGAAGCAGCGATAATAGAGCTATGGCAAATAGTTTTAGTGCAACAGAACCGGTTATCCGGTTTTTTTGCCGTTCAAGAAATTGTGTCGTCATTGTTTTAAAATTTAGAACTATTTATTGGATCTGTCTTATGTTCATGTGCCGATTCCAGCAGCCGGGTTCTCCGACAGATCATATAAAGCGGTATGGCGCCGATAATTCCGAACGACATATCGATGAGCTGCCAGAAAAAGGGAATATTCCTGATATAACCGGTAACAGCGGCGACAGGAATTATCCCGAGACAGGCAATAAAGCCGAATCGGGTGAGCCATATGTACCTTACCGGGTCTCTGAAAAGGTCAGCGAACAGGATGGCAAAAAGAATGTGGCTGTAAGCCAGCCAGTCGGTTCCGTATGCCAGAAAAGGGAACTGTTCATTGGTTACTGTCACAGCGTAATAGCATTTTCTGAACCACAGGCTCAGGTCGTTATTTCCCCTGAAAACAAGGGTTGTCATGTGAAGTCCGGGTTCAACGGCAAAAGCGGTCAAGCCGCTAAAAAGAAGAGCGGTTATAAAGATCAGGAGCACTATCCTGATTTCATTCATCAATTGTTTTTGTGATTTCTTTTTCATAATATTTATTTTTAAAAGAACTTTGTATTACAAAGTAAACTGCTAAAAAAAATTATTCCGGTTCTCTCTGGCTCTTCAGCAGCCTGCCGAGGTTATCGAGATGTTCCCTGAATGCTTTTCTGCCTTCTTCTGTAGCTTCATACCGGGTATTTGGCTTTCGTCCGATGAATTGTTTGGTCACCCTGATCAGGTTGTTTTTTTCCAGAGTAGATAGGTGACTGGCAAGGTTACCGTCGGTAATGTCAAGCAATTCTTTCAGGGTATTGAAATCGGCATGGTTATTGACCATAAGTACAGACATGATGCCGAGTCTTACTCTGCTCTCAAAAAGTTTGTTCAGGTTGGAAATGATATCCTTCATCTTAGTCTGTCGGTTTATATCGCATCTTGTTCATTTTGCCGAAACTTCACGATCGTACTTCCAGTACATAAAAGTACCATAGATAATATGCAATATACCAAACCCGAATGCCCATATTATAAGTCCATAACCGGCAAATACCGAACCGGTCAGTCCGAGCGCTATTTCCGAGATCCCCAGGTAACGCACTTCCGGCAGTGTATATTTACCGGCATTAAAGAGCGCCAGTCCGTAAAACAGCAACGTCAGCGGAGCCACAAGGAAAAAAATTCCGTGATAAAGCAATATCAGGCAAAACAAACCTCCTGCCACAAGGGGAATGAACAGATTTATCATGAGCCGTTTTGCGGTTTTATCCCATACCCTGAGACCTCTTTTCTTCGCTTTTCCTGATGTGAAATACAATCCGGCTGCAATCGCCATGATCAACACCACAAGGGCATCAGCCAACAGAAATCCGATGCTGTGACCCGGTGCTATAACCATCCGTTCCTGAAAATACCTGTTGATATCGAAGTAACGCTGATCGTAACCAAGGTATACGTATGCTACTACTGCCCCGGCAAGTGCGAATAAACCGGCCGATATACCAGATAATCCGCTCAGGGAAAGAAACCGGGAGGACCGTTCCATCAGGTTCCTGATCTCGCTGAGATTGTCCAGTTGTTCTTTGCTCATATTCACTAATTTAGAAAGTACTTTGAAATACAAAGTAAAATAGATTTTCCGACAATTCAAATTATTTCAGGAATTATTTTTTAAAAAATCGTAATCCGGGTGAAAAATTATCTATTTCAGGGTATGTGGTTTCTGAATTCACAGAACCTTAAAAATTTTTTCAAAAATAATGACGTATTTATACGTTATTTAAAAATATGTCGTATATTTACGTCAAAATTTATGCACATTGACACAGGCAAAAGTAGAATTGTTTGACAAAGATCTTCAGATAGCCGCCTCGTATTTTAAGGCGCTGGGACATCCTGCTCGACTTGCGGTTTTAAGGTATCTGGCGGAAGCCCGCACATGCATTTCAGGTGACATTTCCAGGGAGCTTCCTCTGGGAAGGACCACTGTTAACCAGCATTTAAAAGAACTAAAAGATCTCGGCTTGATTCTCGGAGAAATTGACGGGGTAAGGGTTAATTACTGTCTGAATACGTCGAGACTTCGTGAACTTAAGGATATCGTACTGACATTCCTCTCTGCTATGAAATGTTGCGATGACACGAACTGCAAATAAGCTCCAAATTCATGAAAATATTAATACTATGTACGGGCAACAGCTGCAGAAGCCAGATGGCTCAGGGATTCCTGACTTCATTCGACCGTACGCTGAAGGTGTTTTCAGCAGGAACTGCTCCTGCCGGCAAGGTTCATCCTGAAGCCATAAAAGTGATGAGGGAAGCAGGAATAGATATCAGTGCAAACAAACCTGAATACGTTCAGAAATACCTGGGTGAAATATGGGACTATGTGATCACGGTTTGTGATGATGCAAATGAAAGTTGTCCCGTATTTCAGGGGAAAGTAAAACACAGGATACATCTGGGATTTGAGGATCCTGCAAAGGCAACAGGTTCCGATAAATATATAACTGGTGAGTTTCGTCGCATCAGGGACAAGATCAAGGAAAGATTCCGGAAATTTTATGATGAAGAATTAAGGAATTATGAAATACGGGATTAAAGAAATTCAGGCTGGGCAGTTACATGATGGTATTGAACTGCTTCAGGAGAACAGTTTACCGGCAAGCGATCTGGCTACCCGTAAACCTTATCTGATAGGTTATTCTATTGAGGACGTACTTACCGCAGTTTGCGGCCTGGAAATATATGGAGACGCCGGTTTGCTAAGGTCACTCGTCGTAAGGAAAGACAATGGGTCACAGGGTCCGGGCAAGATCCTCCATGATACCATAAAAGAATATTCAAAAAATAAGCATACAAAAGCTCTTTATCTGTTAGCAACATCTGCAGAAAAATACTTCGAAAAGCTGGGATGGCAAAAGACAGGCCGGGATGAAGTGCCGGATGCACTTAAAATATCGGCTTAATTTTCGATGTTATGTCCATTCACAGTGATAAGCATGAAGTCAATTATTTATTAACCATTAATTGAAACACGATGAATAACGATGAAAAATTGAAAGGAATTGTCAGGGAGAAGTATGGAAGTATAGCCCGCCAATCATTAGTACAAAACGGTTCTGCCTGCTGTGTTAAGGACACATGTTGTGCAGACGAGGAATATTCGGTTCTTACGGCGGATTATAAATTTATGGAAGGGTATGATCCTGAGGCAGATCTCAAGCTGGGGTGCGGCATACCTACCCGGGTTGCAGCGATCAGAAAAGGTGATCATCTGCTCGATCTGGGATCAGGTGCCGGCAACGATTGCTTTATCGCAAGGATGCTGGTCGGCGACCAGGGTAAAGTGACAGGACTTGATTTTACCGATGAGATGATCGGGAAGGCTCAAAAAAACCTGAACAAAACAGGGTACAAAAACATGGAATTTGTTAAGGGAGATATTGAGAACATGCCGTTTTCAGGTAATCAGTATGATGTGGTGATAAGCAACTGTGTATTAAATCTGGTACCGGATAAAGAAAAGGCATTCTCTGAAATATACAGGGTGCTTAAACCCGGAGGACATTTCTGTGTTTCGGATATTGTCCTTGAAGGCACGCTGCCCGGTAAGCTGCGTGAGGTGGCTGAATTGTATGCAGGTTGCGTTTCAGGAGCTATTCAGCTGAATGACTACCTTGAGATTATCCGTAAGACAGGATTTTCGGGCGTTAAGATCAAGAATAAAATACGCACCGAACTACCCGAAAAATTAATGAGTGCCTATTTGACACCGGAGGAACTGGATGATCTGAAAAAATCGGGAACAGGTATTTTTAGTGTGACCGTATTAGCTGAAAAAATGTAGACATTTTCTCTTTATTTATGCTTAGCGGATGTCCGCATGGGGCTGCAGGCCATAGGATCATTGCACGATCTCGCCGGATTTATAAATAAGGACTTGCGTTTTTTCGATGGTCACCAGGCAGCCTTTGGGCATCCGGTTTAGTTTTGGGGCGATCTGTTCGTAGAAATCCATGATCTTATCTGTTTCATCAACGAGTTCCACAACTACCGGTAGTTTTTCAGTAAGTTCCCAGAACTTTGACGAGTGAATTACGCTGCTGGCCCCGTAACCCATAATACCCCTGAAAGCTGTTGCACCTGCCAGCTTTGCATGTTTGGCCAGGAACACAATATTCTCATAAGCCGGTTTTCCGTCGATCTTATCCGTTGTACTGATGAAAATCCGGATCAATGACAACTCTTTTTTAGTATCCATTTTCAGATTAATTTTACCAGCAGATGGCCAAAATAAACGGCCATTAGTCCGGCGATAACACTTAAAACAGGATAGGTGATGAAATGCATAAACTGTCCATCACGAAGGAGATTAAAACTTTCGGCTGCAAATGTTGAAAATGTGGTAAACCCACCGCAAAGTCCAACAGTCAGGAATAATCTCCACTCCGGAGTCAGCCACGCACTTTTTTCCGCAATCCCGAAAATGAGTCCGATGCATAAACACCCTACAATATTCACCACGAATGTTCCGTAAGGATAGGACGACAGAATATGTTGCTGTACTACCCTTGACAGATAGAACCTGGCAATGCTGCCAATAAAACCTCCCGTTCCGATCAGCAATATATATTTAATCATAATCAGTTATCCGTTCATGAAATGTTCACCTTTCAACTTTATCAGTCAACAACTTCTGGTAAGAATACATCTCATCCCGCAATCTTGCCGCCTCTATAAAATTTAATTCCGAGGCTGCCTGTTCCATCGATTTCCTGGTCTTTTCAATGGCTTTTTCAAGTGCATTTCTACCCATATATTGAACAACTGGATCAGCTGCAACATCAGCTTTTTCAGGTTCGGCATAATACCGTGCAGCCCCGGTCTTCATTTTGACTTCTTTCATAATGTTTGAGACTGCTTTTATGATCTGCCTGGGTGTTATATTGTTTTTCTCATTATAAGCCAGTTGCCGTTCACGGCGGCGGTTTGTTTCGTCAATGGTTTTTTGCATTGAATGTGTTACGGTATCGGCGTACATGATGACCTTACCGTTCAGATTCCTGGCAGCCCTTCCAGCAGTCTGTGTCAGCGAACGTTCAGATCGCAGGAACCCTTCTTTATCGGCATCCAAAATAGCCACCAGGGAGACTTCTGGTAGGTCAAGTCCCTCGCGCAACAAGTTTACGCCCACCAGCACATCGAACTTTCCATTTCGCAGCCCTTCCATAATCTCAATCCTCTCAAGTGTATCGATGTCCGAATGGATATACCGGCACCTGATATTGTATTTGATCAGGTAATTGGTGAGCTCTTCTGCCATACGTTTTGTCAGTGTGGTTACCAGAACCCGCTCGTTACTTTTTGAACGCTGGTTGATCTCTTTCATCAGGTCGTCGATCTGATTCAGGCTCGGCTTAACTTCTACTAACGGGTCGAGGAGTCCTGTTGGTCTTATCAGCTGTTCAACAATAACTCCTTCAGAATGTTCCAGTTCATAATCTGCCGGGGTTGCACTAACAAAAACCACCTGTCTGGTTTTCTGCTCGAACTCTTCAAACTTCAGGGGCCTGTTATCGATGGCTGCCGGCAGCCTGAAGCCAAATTCCACAAGGGTTTGTTTGCGGGAATGATCGCCGCCATACATGGCCCTGACCTGTGGCAATGTAACATGGCTTTCATCGATGATGGTCAGAAAATCATCCGGAAAGTAATCGAGCAGGCAGAATGGCCTTGCTCCGGCCGGCCGGCCGTCAAAGTACCTTGAGTAATTTTCTATTCCGGGACAGTGACCCAGTTCCCTGATCATTTCGAGATCGTAGGTAACCCTTTCTTCGATTCTTTTAGCCTCCAGGAACTTATCAATATCCTTAAAATAGGCCACCTGCTGATAAAGATCATCTTCAATCTGGCTGAGGGCATTCTGCATCCTGTATCTTGTGGTAACGAATATAGTGGCCGGGAATATTACCACCGACTGGTGTTCTTCGGCTGATTTTCCGGTTACAGGGTCAATAGTCTCTATTTCTTCAATGTCGTCTCCCCAGAAATGAAACCGGTAAGCATAATCACTGTATGCAAGAAAAACATCCACTGTGTCTCCTCCCACACGAAAATTTCCCCTTCTGAATTCGGTCTCGTTTCTTGAATACATGCTATCAACCAGCTTGCGCAGAAATACATTACGGCTGATATGCTGACCTTTCTCAATTTTAATGGTATTGCTGTAGAAATCATCGGGGTTGCCAATACCATACAGGCATGAGACAGAGGAAACAACAATCACATCCCTGCGGCCCGACAACAGGGATGATGTAGTGCTAAGCCTGAGCTTTTCTATTTCATCATTAATGGAAAGGTCTTTTTCGATATAGGTATCGGTCACGGGAATATAAGCTTCAGGTTGGTAATAATCGTAATACGAAACAAAATATTCAATAGCGTTATCCGGAAAGAATTGTTTGAATTCACCAAACAACTGGGCTGCAAGTGTTTTATTGTGGCTCAGTACAAGGGTCGGCCTCTGTACATTCGCTATTACATTGGCCATTGTGAAAGTTTTGCCTGATCCGGTTACCCCCAGTAACGTTTGATAAGGCAAACCGGATTGCAGCCCTGCCGTAAGCTGTCTTATCGCCTCCGGCTGATCTCCTGTTGGTTTGTATTCAGAAGTTAACCTGAATTCCATGTTCAAATTTTATTCCGACAAAAATAAACAAATTAGGTCACTTGACCGTATGATATAGCATAAGTCAATAAAAGTTCAGCATAGAATATTCGGAAACAACAAAAAAATTTTACGATATACAACTGAATTCATCCCGATATAGTATATTTAAACGCTAAAGCAGACAACAACATTATACTATGGCCAAGCGCAAGACAAGTTTTCTCAAACACATCGGTGAACTCATTGCTCAGAATAAATCGCTGGTAAGTGAAAATGAAAACCTCATCAACCAGAATGAGCATCTTCTGCAAGAGATTGAGCGCTATAAACAGGTATTATCTAAAAGCGATATACAAAAGAAATCAGTTCAGATCGACAGGATACCAAAGGTTAATAAATACAAAATAGCCACTGTACTTTATGCCGAGGCTCTCGGTTTTTCAGATATTTCTGAGGAAATGGATTCCAAAGCGCTTGTCGACAATCTCGATGAGATCTTTTATCAGCTCGAAACAGTCGTCAGCAAGTATGAAATTAAAAACCTAAAGACCATCGGTGATGCAATCATGTGTGTCGGAGGTATTCCCAAGAAAAACATCACGAATCCACTCGAAGTCGTTCTGGCAGCAGTGGAAATGCAATATTATATTAAAGATCTTCAGCGATCGTATCAGCACGATAAGATATGGAAACTGAAGATAGGGATTCACACCGGACCGCTTGTGGCATCAGTTACAGGGAGAAAGAAACAGAATTACGAAGTTAAAGGAGATACAGTCAATCTGGCTGCCCGCATCAGGGCATTTTGCGAGAACGGTGAAATTATCATTTCTGTAACCACCTATGAACTTGTAAAAGATCTGTTTAACTGCGAATATTATGGCAAAATGCCGGTTAAATACAAAGGTGATATTCAGCTTTTTTCCGTAAGAGGCATCAAGGCAGAGTATTCATTGCAGCAGAAGGGTCTTATCCCGAATAAGCGGTTTAGCATAAGGTTTGGCCTCATACAATTCATGGATCTCCAGGAAATGATCCTTGACAGGCTGGAGAAAGAGCTTCCAAAAACACTGTATTATCATAATGTAAAGCATACGGTGGATATCGTGACCCAGTGTGAACTCATTGGTCTGGGAGAAGGCGTATCCGATGAAGAGCTCCTCCTGCTAAAAACTGCAGCCCTGTTTCATGATGCAGGCCATATCGTTAGCTACGATGATCATGAATATCATGGTACCCAGATTGCAAAAGAAATTCTACCCAATTATTATTATACGCAAGCTCAAATAGAAATAATCTGCGATCTGATCATGGCGACAAAGATGCCGCCAAATCCGAGAAACAGCCTGGAAGAGATCATATGTGATGCAGATCTCGATTACCTTGGAAGGAGTGATATGATCCCCGTATCCAATACATTGTATATGGAATTTAAAGAACATGAAAAGATCGCATCCATGAATGAATGGAATAAATTGCAGATACGGTTCATATCCAATCACCAGTATTTCACCGAAACAGCCAGAAATCTCCGCGAAGTCAACAAACAGAAACAGATCGAGAGAATTACCAGTTTGCTTGAATAGGTTATATGTTGTGTTCTTGGGTTTGTATTAATTATTCGATCATTCAATCTTCCATTATTCCATCCTTCCATCTATCAGTAAACATTATTCAGTCTATTTATATTTACTTCACAAATTAATATTAAATTTACGTGGCATAAACTCATGTCAACGGGGCCTTATGGACAAAGATGAAACAAATCTCATTCGCAGAATTAAAAGGGGGGATAAGGAGGCTTTCAAACATCTTTTTGACACCTATTATCAGCGATTATTTTTATATGCTCTGAGCTATGTAGAGGATATCGATGTGTCCGAAGATATCGTTCAGGAGCTCTTTTTCAACCTCTGGGAAAAGAGAAGGGAAGTCATTATTACCACATCTCTTTCTTCCTATCTTTTCAGGGCTGTGCATAACCGGAGCATCCAGTTTCTGAGGCACAAAAAGGTGGCATCAAATTACGAAGCAATGCACAATTTTAAGCTTAAGGAAGCCGACATGCTTTACCAATCATCGGGTGATTTTACCTTTTCGGAAATTCAACTCAATGAAATTCAGGATATAATTACACGCACTTTCGATCTTTTGCCCGAAAAAACCAGGGAAATTTTTACCTTAAGCAGGGATCATTCGAACAGCAATAAAGAAATTGCCAAGATATTGAAAATAAGCATTAAAACCGTTGAATATCATATTACCAAAACATTAAAGATATTGCGTACAGCCCTCAATGATTATTTTATCTTTTGAACCCTCCCTGAATAGAATTGAGTACACAAAAAATATTTAGGGTTAGATTACCATCAGACGTCATATAGTAACAAAAAAAGTTTTTTTGATGATTAACCTATCAGACAGTAGAGAAGATGTGCTTTTCAGATACTTTAGCGGCAATGCATCAGATTCGGAGATTAAGGAGTTGTCGGAATGGCTGGATGAAAACTTATCAAACCGGCATTACTTCGCTTCCCTGAAGAACATTTATATCGAAATCAAGGCGGGTCTGAATCCTGATTATTCACAGCATGAAAAGGCCTTTAACAAGTTCATGGATCGGATCAGCATGCATGAGAAATCTGAAAAGTCCGACAGAAAGAGCAAATCGATCAGGTTTAGAAACAATTTTCAGCGTTATGCTGCGTTAGTCCTTCTGGTGGTCTCGGTTGCAGCCGCATCCTTCTTTCTTGGATACAGAAATTTTTCACAGATTTCCAACAAAATGTGCGAAATTGCTGTTCCTTATGGTGGAAAGTCAGCTGTAATATTACCTGATGGTAGCCGGGTATGGCTCAATGCAGGAAGTACTTTCAGATACAACAGGCATTTTGGAATTGATTCACGCGAAGTTTATCTCGAAGGAGAAGCATATTTTAATGTTGAAAAAAGTAAGAACCCTTTTATCGTGCATACAGCATTTCTTGATATCAGGGCACTGGGAACAGCATTCAATGTAAAATCCTATCCCGACGAAGACAAGATCGAAACCACACTTGTAGAAGGAACCATAAATGTAAGACAGTTGGCGTCCAATAAGTCAATAGTGCTTCAACCTAACGAAAAGCTGACCTTTCATAAACATATTCCAAAAAACGAAGTGGATGAGGATGTAAATCCATCCATCAGGCAGAAGGAAAAAATTACCGGAAGGCAGGAACAAAATGCTGTAATGCCCGTTGAAGACATGAATATCAAAGAAAATGTGAATACCGTAGAATCCACTTCCTGGAAGGATGGTGACCTTATTATAAACAAAGAGACCCTTGAAGAGCTTACCAGAAAACTGGAAAGAAAATACGATATTATTTTTGAATTCGAAAATAATGAGCTGAAGAAGTACACCTATTCAGGCACCCTTAAAGATTTTCCTCTTGAGCAGGTGCTGAAGGCCCTGCAGCTTACATCTCCGGTTATTTGTACGATCAATGAAAAGACCGTATACCTGAATCTGAACAGGAAATTTAACAGACTAAAATATTCACAGAATTAACACCAACACTATGTCAAACCTATAAATGATAGTGCCTATGACCTAACTGAATTGTAACGTTCTGGACGCATTTGACTAAAAATGATGATTAATCTATGGAAACCAAGAAGTAAAACTAAAACTTTATGATCTATGAAATTGACCCTAAATTTGTATTCCACTGGAGTGGCTATTTTAACTAAAAAACTATTGCTAACTATGAAACTGTTTATTATTATCAGTATGTTAGCTGTGCTAAATGTCACGGCGAGTGTGTACTCTCAGAACAAAAAGCTAAGTATTCAGGTTGAAAATGTTCAATTGCGGGATTTATTCCGGGAAATTGAGAATAACAGTGAATACGCTTTTTTCTTCAATGATCAGTATTCTCAGTTGGATAAAAGAGTGTCGTTGGTTACCAATGACGAGAAACTTGAGAATATTCTCGAGAAGTTGCTTAACAACACTTCTCTCGACTATAAGATCCTGGAAAACGATTTTGTGGTCATTGTTCCTAAAGAATCATATCAGCAGGGACCAATCACCGGCAGGATAGTCGATTCCGACGGAAATCCGCTTCCGGGTGTCAATGTTATTGAAAAAGGTACCACGAACGGAACCGTAACCGATATTGACGGAAATTACTCCATCACTGTTGCATCGGAAAATTCCATCCTGGTCTTTTCTTCGGTCGGTTATGTAACTGAAGAGGTTACAGTTGGTACTCAAGCGACCATTAACCTGTCACTTATCGAAAACATCGAAAAGTTACAGGAGGTTGTGGTTGTTGGGTACGGAACCATGAAAAAGAGCGATGTGACGGGAGCAATTGTCTCGGTTAATGAAAAGGCTCTTAGTGAAGTGCCATCTCCGAATATTCAGCAGGCATTGCAGGGAAGAGCTGCAGGACTTGAAATCCAGAGAATCGGTACGGCGCCTGGTGCAGGAGCCCAAATCCGGGTACGTGGTGAACGTTCAATAACAGGATCAAATGATCCGCTTATTATATTGGATGGCATACCTTATGAAGGTGGAAGTTTAAATGATATTAACCAGAATTCAATCGCTTCCGTTGAAATATTAAAAGATGCTTCTGCAACCGCAATTTACGGATCAAGGGGCGCCAACGGCGTAATCCTTATCACCACCAAACGTGGGCAGGCAGGTGCATCAACCATATCTTACAGTGGTTATTACGGTGTAACGACCGTTGCAAGGAAGTATGACATGTTCAATGCTGAAGAATACGCAGCAATGAGAGATGCCGGGGCCGGCACATGGGGATACCAACCATTGGAAATCGAATCAATGCTCACGGGAAGATCAACAAACTGGCAGGATTTAATGTATCAGAACGGCTACCTGACAGACCATAATATTACGATCACAGGTGGCACTGAGACATCTCAGTTTTCAGTTGGCGGAGGTTATTATAAGGAAACAACCATTCTCGCTGAACAGGATTTTACGCGGTATTCATTAAGAGCCAATCTTGATTCAAAACTGGGAGATAGAATAAAAGTGGGTTTGAATACGTTAAACAGTATTAATGTTGCAAACGGGACTCAGTTTATAAATCAGCAGCCGAATAATTCCGGTTTTGAGAACAGTTCTTACGGAGGAAGCATTATGTTCCCCATTTTGACACTAAGTCCGTTAATGCCCCCCTATGACGAAAATGGTGATATTTTGATAAGACCCGGAGGTAATTCTGAAGATCGTGAAAATCAATATAATCCATTGCTTGTAAAAGAAAACAACAACGAATGGGTGGACAGGACGCGCAGGTTGCGTACTTTTAACACCTTATATGCTGAAGTTGATATCGTAAAAGGTTTGAAATACCGTATTAACCTTGGTCTTGATTACCGCCAGGAGGAATTCGACCAGTTTCAGGGACAGGACAGTTACTTCAGGACTCGTAACCAAAGTGCACGGGCACGGGTAAATAACGGGGATGGCTGGGGTTATACTGTTGAAAACCTGCTATTGTACCAAAACACTTTCGCTGAAAAACATAGCTTGAATATTACAGGCCTTTTCAGTGCGCAGGAGGATCATGTGCATAATACATTGGTTGGTAAAGAAGGTATAACTGCTGACTTTATTGAATTTTACGACATGAGCCAGGCAAGCCCTGACGGGGCACTTTCCCTGAGTGGGGCCGAATCCTCATGGGGGTTGCTCAGTTATATGATGAGAGTTAACTATGGCTATAATGACAGGTATCTGATCACACTTACGGGTCGGGCAGACGGATCATCCCGTCTGGCAGAAAAATGGCATTATTATCCTGCAGTTTCAGTCGGATGGAATATCAATCGCGAAGAATTTATGAGGAATGTCAATGCAATCTCAGTTCTTAAATTGCGTGCAGGATGGGGGGAAACTTCCAACCAGTCAGTAGATCCATATTCCACACTGGGAGGTGTTGCCGGGTATCATTACCAGGGTAATTCCCAGGTACCTATCCGGTATAATTATGGTACAGATCAGCTGGTCTCAGGCTATACAATCAGCAGCCTTCCAGATAAAACACTAGACTGGGAATATACAAGAACCACAAATGTGGGTCTTGATTTTGGTTTGTTCTCTAACAGGATCAGCGGTACCATTGAAGGGTATTATGCAAAAACGTATAATTTGTTATACACTGTTACACTTCCGATTACCTCGGGTGTATCAGGAAACTTCCTGACAAACGTCGGTGAGATTGAAAATAAAGGGTTTGAAATTACCGTTTCAAGTGTTAATTTAAGAACCCAAAGTGGTTTCACATGGAGTACGGATATCAATTTCTTTCTCAACAGGAATAAAATTCTTAAACTCTACCGTGATATCGTAAGGGATGTTCAAGCCCAGTTGCATGTCGGTTATCCGCTTAATGCAATCTATGATTACGAAAAACTTGGAATATGGCAGTTGGATGAAGCAGAAGCAGCTGCAACTTACGGTCAGCTTCCGGGTCAGCTGAAAATTGCCGACCTGAACGGAGACGGAAATATCGAAGCCGACAATGACAGAAAAGTAATAGGCAGCGGAGAAGCAAAATGGCAGGGCGGTATGACCAACCGGTTTGTATTCAAAGGTTTTGACCTTTCCTTTGTTGCATATGCTCGCATTGGTGGCACACTCGTAAGCTATCTGCATCAACCCACCAGGGGCTATGTTACAATTATGGATGGAAGAAGAAACGGACTTGATGTAGATTACTGGACGCCGGAAAACCCGACAAACTGGTTTACTCTGCCTCAGGCAACCAACAATTACACCATTTCACCGCCAAATGCAGCAACAGCATGGCAAACTCTTGGTTATTATGATGCTACCTTTGTAAAAATAAGAAGCATTAACCTTGGATATACGATTCCAAGTAAAATAACAGAAAAAGTCAAAATCAAGGATTTGAGGGTATATGTTACAGCTCAGAATCCGTTCTTGTTGTTCTCACCCTATGTTAGTGATTATAATGGTGTTGATGCGGAACCTACAGGTACCGGGACAATCGGTGGTGTAGGAATTGCTGGTAACCTTCGTACAGGCGGCAATAACCCGGCGCTTATTATTGGTCCCAGTACACCACCTACAAGGTCATTCCTATTCGGTTTAAATGTTACATTTTAATACTTTAATCATATGAATATGAGAACAATATATAAAATTCCAGCCATATTTGGTATTGCCCTAGTATTATTCCTGTATTTGCAAAGTTGCAGCGATATACTTGTGGAGCATCCAAGAACGCTATTTACTACGGCATATTTTGAAACGCCACAGGGAATACAGGACGCGGTGAATGCTGCATATGCCGATATGAGGTATATTTATGCCCCGAATGGTTCGCTCGCTATGTTTCACCAGGGAACGGATGAATGGACTTTCGGTGAGCAACCTGCTACCAACACGAGTGGAGATAATTTCCAGCATCGTGAATTGGGTATATATACTATTTCATCAGGAGCGGGAGCACTTACTTCAATATGGAACAGGGCTTTCCCGGCAATCAACCTTTGCAACGGGATTCTTGAATCAGTGACAAGTGTGCCTAATTTGACTGAGGATCAGGTTAATACAATTGAAGGAGAAGCCAGCTTTCTCAGAGCATTATATTATCTGAACCTTGTGACACAATTCGGTGCTGTTCCTTTGGATTTAGGCAGTGGCGACTTAAAGCTGAATACTACTCCTTTCTTTGGATTTAACAGACTGCCTTTAGATGAACTACTGGTGAATGATTATCAAGCTATGATCGATGATCTTACAACAGCAAGTGAAAAATTACCGGTCGTGAAAGAGCCCAATAACTATAAGCTTACCCAGGCTGCTGCATTGAGTTTACTCGCCAAAGTTTACCTTTACAGGTATTATACCGATGCGGCACAGGCGGGTGATGCACAGAGCGCATATGATGCAGCTATGGAACTGATCAATAACAGGGCTATGTATGGTGTCGAACTGCTGCAGGATTTTGGTAAAGTCTTTAAACAGGGTTATGATTATAATTCTGAAATTCTGTATTCGGTTGAACGTATACCCGGAGATCAGGTAAATAATGAAATATTTAGTCCATCGACTGATTTTACCGAAAAAGTGAACATCGCCAATAATCTATTTATTCCAAGTTACCAGCAAAGTATTGGAGGTGTATCCCTGATTGACGGACGTCCACTGGCATATCAGCGACCACTTAGAAAAATAGCGCCTACAAAATGGTTAACGATGGAGTGCTTTGCCGATAAAACTAATGATTCAAGGTATTATAATACCTTCAGAACACTCTACCGGACTGCGAGTGTTAATGATCCGGGTACACAGGGATATCAAGACTATGTTGATTTCCTGGCAACACGTGGAATGGTGGTTGGTGATACTGCCTGGTATATGCCTGATACACAGGCAGAAGCAGATGCAATAGCCAGTCGTGGAGTCAATTATTTTGTTGTGGGTCCGGATGACTGGTATACAAACCAGCATACAACTTATATTATGCATCCGGCACTCAGAAAATATGACGACAGCCTCAGGGTTAACTATAATGATGTATCCGGACGACCCTATCCGGTCCTCAGACTGGCCGAAACGTATTTGCTTGCTGCAGAAGCGGCTATGATACTGGGTCATAATGATGAGGCTTCAACCCTTGTCAATGTTCTTAAAAAACGTGCGGCTTATAAACCGGGACGTTCCCAGGCTGCGGTAGATGCCGCATATGCTAATATCGCTGCAACGGCTGACAGTATTGACCTTGACTATATTTTAGATGAACGTTCACGAGAAATGGCGGGTGAATGGTCGAGATGGGCAGATCTCGCGATCAGGAAATATAGTGACGGAAGTTCTGTTCTTCTTGAAAGGGTTCGTGCAGATAATCCTGATGGAGGCCCGAATGTTCAGGCTTTTCATCTGGTCAGACCTATTCCGCAGAGCCAGATCGATGCTGTAAATGACCCGAATAGGGAGCAATTCCAAAATCCGGGTTATTCCGCAAGTTCTACTAAATAACTAATAATTAAATGCAATAATTATGGTACGAAAATTAATATATTTTACGCTGATTACAGCCGCTTTCGGATTATTCCTGATTGGCTGTAATGAAGAAAATGAAGGAATTATTGAGACTCCGATTGTTGATGTGAGTGCAAGGATTACCAATATGCCTGCAGTTACAGGGGCCGGAGCTGTACTTTCCATTGGAGGCACCCAACTGGATAATGTTGAACGCATTATATTCGGTTTATATGTTGTTCGTAAAATAGAGATTGAGAGCACTGAGACAGGTATAAAGTTTAATGTTCCTGCGCAGGTTGCACTGGGAATGAACGATGTAACGTTCGTTTTTCCTGGCGCTGAAAGGGCTTTTGACTCAATACTCGTAATTCCGCGTCAAACCATTTCCTGGTTCAATCCTACTTTTGGATTTACGGATACGGTCGTAACCGTATACGGCACGAACCTTGATATTGTTACTTCGGTGGGAATAGGAGATGTGCCTGCCACAATTATGGAACAAAGTAAGCAGGTCTTAAAATTTGCTGTTCCTGATGGAGCAACTACCGATGTAATTAAAACGGAATCGGATGCAGGACTTTCAATCAGCAGTAATATGTTTATTGCATGTCCCGATACCACAGAATATCTATGTCTGCCAATACTCAATGACAATGGTGACTTTGAACAAGGTACAGTGGGTGTGATTGATGTTGATGGAAATTCCGGTCCCAACTGGTGGCTTGCCGGATCGGGTACAAGAACCCAATATGAGATCATAAATGCTCCTGCAAATTACCCCGATCTCGGCACAAAGACGTTGAAGGCTACAATGCTTGTTGTGGGTGATAACGATTATTCAAACCAGGTTGTGAACGAAAATGTAGCCTGCCAACCCGGAAGAAAATTCCGGTATATGGGTAAAATATGGTCAGATGCTACCGGCCGTCGTGTAAAGATTGTTGGCGGAGTTTCACTCCCGGGATACAGCGATATGCTGGGCGACACCACACTGACATTAAATCAGGGCTGGAATGAGTTCGCTACTACAATCTGGCATGATGTTTCAAAAAACCAGGATGAAACACAGATGAGGCTGCAGGCTAATTTTGGCTATGCCGAAAATGATGGTGCCATATTCATGTTCGATAGCTTTAGGGTGGTGGACATTGGTCCAAGAGATGAATAATAGCTTTCAGTAACATGTATTATAATGGAAATCAGTCTACTATGGAAAGATTATTTATAGTGGACTGATTTTCTGTAATAGTAAAGTAATTACAGTAGAATTATTAAAATCAACAGGAAAGTTAAATTCTTTAAATAATTTTGACAATTAAAGGATAATAATTGCAGATTACTTTTCATAAGAGATTAAATTTTATTAAATTAGATAACTTTATGTTCCAAACTATTAACACTAAAACCTTTAAATTATGAAAAAAACACTTACTTTTTTTCTATTTGCTTGTGCAGTGCTTATAAGTTTAAAAGCACAACCACCTGTTAGTACAGATACAGTTGTTATTGCCAGGGAAACTTTCGGCGATGTACAATTTGATTATGATACAAGTGGCACAGTTATAGGCACGGATACCATTATGCCTCCAATGGACACTCCGGGTTTTCCGACCCAGTGGGACTACGATGCTATACTCAGTTATGACACATTTACATCAACCAATGGTACTGTGGTTTCCACCTCTTCAGACAGTTCTATGAGGGTAAATGCATACGGAGATGATGGTATCGGTGGACAGGACTGGGATAATGCTTCTGGAAGTGAAATGCTATTCCTGGCAACTGCACCGGATTCCTTATTCGGCAGTTGGGATTCGATTGCCTACACCGGTATAGACATTTCAAGGTATGAAAACCTTTCGTTTTCGTTCGGACACATTTACAGCCCTGGATTCAAACAAAGCGATGCACTTGGTCTCAGCATTCAGGCCCGTGTCGACGGCGGAGCATGGGTGGAGCTCGATACTGCTTCAATCGATGGAGCTGCTTTAACCGATGCTGCATGGACATATGTTACTCTGTCCCTGCCTGAAGATATGGTAGGACACTGGCTGGATATCCAGATGGGAGCCATTAATATTAATGACCAAGAGCACTATCTTGATGACCTTACTGTAAGCGGAACGATAAAATACGATTCAATTAACCTCACAAGAGAAACATTTGGTGATGTCCAATTTGATACAGGTACAAATCCTACAGTTACAGCTACGGATACCATTATGCCTCCGACGGATACCCCAGGTTATGCAACTCAATGGGACTATGATGCTATACTCAGCTTCGGTACATTTACCTCAACCAACGGAACTGTGATTTCCACCTCTTCAGATAGTTCTATGAGGATAAATGGATACGGGGATAATGGTATCGATCATCAAAACTGGGATAATGCTTCGGGAAGTGAAATGGTATTTTTGACAACCAGACCAGGCGCCTATTTTGGTAGTTGGGACTCAATTGCATATTCTGGTATCGATATCACGGGATGTGAAAAAATGTTCTTTTCTTTCGGACACATTTACAGACCGGGATTCAGACAAAGCGATGCAATTGGTCTCAGCATACAGGCCCGTGTCGACAGCGGAGCATGGGTAGAGCTTGATACTGCTTCAATCGTTGGCACTGCTTTAACCGATACAGCATGGGTATTTGTTACACTGCCTATACCGGAAGACATGGTAGGACACTGGCTGGATATCCAGATTGGCGCCATTAATATTGATAACCATCAGCACTGGCTGGATGATCTGACATTAACCGGATACAAAGCCGGAGTTGTTACGGTTGATAACATAGCTGTTACTGGTGAAGGAGGCGCTACTACCATTGATACAGAAGGGGGCACTCTTCAGATGATGGCCGTAGTTGAACCATCAAATGCCGATGATCCGACGTATTCATGGAAAGTCGTTAATGGTTCCGGTATAGCCAACATTTCTGAAGGCGGTCTTTTGACTGCTGAATGTAATGGTACAGTAACCGTTGTAGCCAGGGCAAATGATAATGGTACTAAGGGTGAACTTGAAATTATACTGTCAAATCAGAGCTACCTGGTTACCTCTATCAGTTTAAGCCCGTCAGGTGCTATTAGTGTTGTTGAAGGAAATACACAACAGTTTACTGCTGATGTTATGCCTGGATGTGCTAATGACGTGTCGGTTACATGGACTGTTGAAATACCTGCAATTAATCCTGGTTATGCAACTATTGATCAAAACGGTTTATTAACCGCAGATAGTGCTGGTAGTGTTTCAGTTGTTGCTACTGCCAATGACGGTTCGGGAGAAAGAGGAGTTAGGACGGTTACAATCAGTCCATTTACATCTGTCAAGGATATTCATCAGTCTGGCGTTCAGCTATCCCCAAATCCGGTGACTAATGTAATAAATCTTGAAAATACCTCATCGGTTGTACTGGTTGAAATATATGGAATAAATGGTAGCGTAATTAAGAAGGTTACCAATAATTCCAACAACACGCTTTCAATCAACGCATCTGATCTGAACAGCGGAATTTACTTCATTAAACTGCACGAAAGAGACGGCAGCATATTTGTAAGTAAATTTATTAAGGAATAAATCCGATTTTTGAATTTTTGAAAAAGGTGTCTCAATTTTTGAGACACCTTTTTTTTATTCGTGAAACTCAAATTTCAGAAACGCAGTGCACCTGCCTGACTGCCTGCCGCAGTCAGGATGCAAGCAGATTGAAATTTGTAAGTTGAATTCCACGCCCCAGTCGGAACCGAAGTAGGAGGGTCTAATGCCCCGTAGCTCTGTCGCGGAATTAGTTTCCAAAGCTTGCTTTGGGGATTCATACCTGTGATTGTAAGCAAAAAAATGTATAAGCCCAATTGAATTCACTCAGGTTTCGGCTTTACTATTTACCTTTTTGCCGACACAGGAAAACGTTGTCGCCATTAGTAATCCTGCTGATAACCTGGAAATACAACCCGGAAGACCTTCCAGTCTGCGCTCATTGTTTACTTTGACAATCAGTGTGTTATCTCCCTGGATAATTATATCGGTAATTTCAAATTGAAATGGCGTGAATCATCCTTTGTGACTTCCCAAATGTATACCATCAAGGTATACAGCAGCCATATAGTTGACCGTACTAAAATATACGAA
The DNA here is from genome assembly GCA_964503885.1 of uncultured Bacteroidales bacterium. GTDB lineage: Bacteria > Bacteroidota > Bacteroidia > Bacteroidales > UBA10428 > CAZDCD01. Next base: position 58,814 of record CAZDCD010000012.1, on the reverse strand, counting down.
CAATCTTCTTCGGATCTTGCTGCATTCACAAAGACTTTCTTATACCACGCTGTGTCCTTGAAACAGGTAATCTCATACCTCTGCGCATTGAAGTCGCCCGGTACTTTTCACGACGGTCCTCCCTCAAACGAATATTCCACTGAGTCGGTCTTTTTCACAAGCTATTTTCAAGCCAATCCTGTTTCCAGTTGCCAATTCCAGCTGGGTCGATAATTATGGCCCATTCGCCATTCAGCTATGTGGCATTTCGGGAACCAACATTGATCATCAATGACCGGATATGGGTAGGTCTCTGGCTGTTTACCGGTAATGCAACCTATTACCACTCATCCGTTCGGAAAGGCGATGCTGGCAAACCTTCCCGGTTATACAAATTAGCCCCTTCCGGATTATTGGCCCAGGCGTACCTTACGGCCATAGGATTCTTTATTTTTTCACTCCAAACAATCACACTATCGCCCGAAATTCTGGCATCAGCCCATACAAAGTTCCGGTCATTGCCGGCTATGGCAAAATGTTTTAGTTCCATGTCGTTTTTGGCTATTAAACCCGAACCGGTATTTGTGAAGGTAAGAATGATACTGTCACCGAAAATTTTCATGGATTGATACAAAGGACCCGATGCAACCACATCAGTCTGATTGTAAGCCGTTTTTTCCGCAGCCAGAGCCAACCGGTGGGCAACATCTTTCTTGTTAAGCGGGTGAATATCGTTCCACTCACCCAGGTCGATCGCTACTGCCATTGCTGTATTTGGCAGTGAAAGCGCCTTTAGCTGGGCTTCGCGTGTCAGCGCCCAATTGCTCTCGGTGGGATAATCATAGCTTTCCATAAAATTATGCAGCTGAACATATAGGAATGGAAAATCGCCCTGTCCCCACTTGTCTCTCCAATTATTGATCAGGGCCCGAAATAAACTTCTGTATTCCACGGGTCGGTCGGTATTTGATTCACCCTGGTACCAGATCACGCCTTTTATACTGTATTGGGTCAGCGGAGCTATCATCCCGTTAAAAAGCGCGGTAGGTTTGAACCGGATGAAAGTCTGGGATTGCAAAGGTTTCATTGCGGTTCCCAGCCTATAATGCCAGTCGCCTTTAAGGTTGATGGTATCGCCATTGGATATCAGGTTGTAAGGTTTGTCGGGAACAAAACCACCTTTGTCCATGTTGCTGATAAGTCTAACGACGATACTATTTTTTCCTGCTTTCAGAACATTCTCCGGTACCCCGTACCTTCTCGGAGGATACTGGTAACTTACAGAGCCGACATATACACCATTAACAAACACCGAATCGGCATCAACAATACGACCCATATTTAGTTTCGCAGCTTTTCCGGTCATACAGGGGGGCAACTCAAAATCTTTCCTGAACCAGACAACACCATTCACATCGCCCAATTCTCCATCGGCCCAGTAACCTGGAACCTGCATCACAGGCCAATCTGAAACATCGATCTCCGGTTTATACCAAGGCAGTTCAGGCTTGTCATACCCGGCATCTTTATCATTGAGTTCTTCATACCAGGCACTGATCCGTTCGTTGTCTTCCTTCTGTATCCTACTGATCAGTGCAGTGTCTTTATACCTTTGCGCCTCATTATACTGTTCGGGGAATCCCATGATTGCATCTTCACTGATCCAGGCCTCGGCAGGCGAACCTCCCAGGCTAGACCGGATTATGCCGATCGGGATATTCAGGTTCTTGTTGAGTTCTTCGGCAAAAAAGTAAGCAATTGCAGAGACATGAAGGATGTTTTCCTGACTGATAGCTTCCCATTTGCCGTAGGGAAGATCGGATTCAGTCTTGCCAAAGGCGTATACTGTTGGAACAGAGAAATACCGTATGGAAGGATTGCCTGCCTGCCTGATCTCGTCCTCGTAAAGCGGACTTACCCTTTGCATATTTATGTCCATTTGGGATTGACCGGAACAGACCCAGACATCGCCTATGAATACATCATGAATGGTAATGGAGTTGGTTGCGCTGATTCTTAGGTCAAAGGGGCCACCTGCTTTAAGATTTGAAAATTCAACACTCCATTTACCGTCTTCTTTTGTGGTTGTATGATAAGCGGAGTCCAAAAAACTGACCGTTATCTTTTCATACGCAGCAGCCCATCCCCAAATATTGACTTTGGCATTTCGCTGAAGTACCATACCATCTCCGATCAACCTGGGTAGTTTTACCTGTGCGAAAACAGAAAAAGAGCTAAATACAGCATAGAGATAAATTAGTCTGAACAGGTTCTTCTTCATTTTCTTTTGTTTTTTATTCAGTTAAATATCGCAATTTTAATTGTATTGACAAAAAAGGCAGGTTTAAGGATGTGCAGGAGCAGCTTGTATCGTACTAATTGGGAATAGAGGGACTTCCATAAAACTTATACTTTATAGCTTGGCCTTTATTTTTTCGTATGACGAAAACAATATAAAAGCACTTGTAAACAAAACAAGAAATGCTGTTTTCGAAATGTTGTTTTAGAAAATTAAGATGACCTAAATAAGGATTAATTCTCAAATAGGATTCACTCCCTTAGTCCCCCTAAATATGTAAATTTTTAATTAAATTATGATATGAACTAACCTGATTGTGCTCTTTTGTGATATTGGTTTCAGGTCTCAAATGTGAGTACATACATGTTCATAATGTGCTGAGCAATATGGCTATTAATGATTTGCCGGGCTTTAAGGTTAGAACAGGTATTTACATAACAATCTTAATGAAACGCTTTGGAAAATCAATTCATGCCTGGATCTTTGGCTAGGCAGATAATTATTCGATAAGAATCTTACCAGCTTTTTGAAAACCAGATCCTGATATAATGAGAACATACAAGTTGGGCTGCAGATCGATATGCATTACCAATTCCTGTTGATGCGCCGTCACCGAATGAGCCAATACCTGTCTGCCATACAGATCCATGATTTTTATTGTCGAGGTTCCTTCGGGCAGGTTCAGATGGATTACTCCATCCTTCATCGGATTCGGGTAAACAATGAGCTGGTTATCCGATGGAGGAGAATCCTCTATTCCGGTTATAATAGGCCCGTTATAACAATAGGTTTCAGAAAAAGGCTCATTCTCAATATATGTTCTGAGCCATGACATGGCAGGCCGTTCCGATCCGTCCGACCGTATAAGGTAAGCATCCTGTCTCCAGATCTGGTACTGTACATATCCCCATAGTGTAACGCCCTTGATGTCAGGAGTTTCCCAAAAAATTGGAAACAGGCTTTGATACCGTTGCAGCTGCTGGGAATCATCTGAAATATTTAAGTCGAATTCGGAAATATAAATGGGTAAGCCTGTATTTATGAGTTTTACAAGGTTAGATATGATAATTCCCAGATCCGTTGTCTCATAGAAATGGCCCTGCTCTCCTATACCATCGATTAAGCCGCTATCCTTCAATACATTAATAATTCCAATGTACTGATCGGTTGAATTATTGTTATTAATGATATTGTAATCATTCAATAGCAGTTTGGCATTCGGAAAAAGCGCTCTCGCTTTTTTAAATGACCAAACCACCCAGTCCCATCCTGTGGTACCGTTGCCTCCCAATGCGCCTGAATAGGAGGGCGGTGCATGAAGAGGTTCATTAACCACGTCAATGTAATCGACATCCGGATACCGTTCCGCAAACAGTTCCATCCACTCTTCCACTTCGGCCTTTTGTTCTGCGGCCGATAATGAGGATATCCAGGCAGGCTGCTGTTGCCCCCATATAAAAGTATGTTGTTTGAAGGGAACTCTCTTGGATTTGGCAAAATTATATGCAAGATCAAGTGCGTTCCAGTTCATAACATCCTTTGATGCTTCAACCGAAGCCCATTTACCACCGTTCTCAGGGGTTACCTGGTTCCAGTATTTCGTAAAATCATTACGGATACTACTGCTGGTAATGTTGCCCAGGAATTTACAGCTGTCATCACTGAGCTGTGCATGAATCTGCAATGGACCTGAAAAATACATAATAAAGATGGTGACAACTGTCTGCGTCTTTAAAATCCTCATAGCCTGAAATCTATACTTCTCCTTCATAATTGAAAAAAAATTAATTAGTAATATTTATTAGTGTACGTTAAATTTCTGCGCAGGTTCTTTGATGCATGCAATAAATTCTAAAAACTAAGGTAGCAAAATAATGGCCAAAAAAGGAATTTAGTCTTTAACAATATGAGCCATGAGATATCTTTGAGGAAAATGGAGCAGATTTTTCAAGATACAATGCAGGGTTTTGTCCAGGGAACAACGAATTCTATCCGATCTTTATTACTTTTGGAATGCCTAACCGTTTAAACAACCGGAAAAATGAGTGTTGCAGACAACCTGAAAAAACTTAAAAGCAAGATACCTGATCATGTAAGGCTGGTTGCGGTAACCAAAACTCATCCGGAGGAAACTATTATGGAAGCATATGATGGTGGACATAAAATTTTCGGTGAGAATAAGGCGCAGGAACTTGTCAGGAAATACAATAATCTGCCCAAAGATATTGAATGGCATATGATAGGGCATCTGCAAACAAACAAAGTCAAGCTGATCGCACCTTTTGTGCACATGATCCATTCGGTCGACAGTCTGAAACTGCTGGAAACCATTAATAAAGAGGCGGAAAAGAACCAACGTGTAATACATTGCCTGCTACAGATAAAAATTGCCAGCGAGGAAACAAAATTCGGACTGGGTTTTACCTCGGCAGAAGAAATCCTCAGGTCGGAGGAAGTTAAACATATGAAATACATTAATATAGCCGGTTTAATGGGGATGGCCACCTTTACGGACGACACGGACATTATTGAACATGAGTTTAAATACCTGGCTGAATGTTTTGTACGGTTGAAACAATCTTTTTTCAGCAATGCCGATGCTTTCAGGGAAATTTCAATGGGCATGTCTGACGATTATCCAATCGCAATTCGCTACGGAACGACTATTGTTCGCATCGGAAGCATTATATTTGGTGAGCGAAACTATAATTAACAACAGTTCTATATGGCAGTCTTAAATACCACTTATCTCGGTTTGGTTTTATCCAATCCGCTCATTGTCAGTAGTTCAGGTCTTACAAATTCAACAGATAAAATTATCAAACTTGAGGAAGCCGGAGCAGGAGCAGTTGTGCTTAAATCGCTTTTTGAGGAGCAGATAAGGTACGAGGCCGGTGGCATGATCGATCAGAGCAGTTATCCTGAAGCACAGGACTACATCATGAATTATGTCAAGGATAATTCTTTAAAAGATTACCTGAAACTTATCGAAAGCGCTAAAAAAGCAGTTAATATTCCTGTAATGGCAAGCATAAACTGTATTTCAGCGTCTGAATGGGTTTCTTTTGCAAGGGATATTGAACAGGCTGGCGCCGATGCCCTGGAGCTGAATGTTTTCTTTATTCCCACCGATGAGAACAGGAATGCAGAAAAATATGAAGCCCTCTATTATGAACTTATCGAGAAAGTGAAAAATAAAACCAGCTTGCCGCTTTCGATAAAAATCGGGCCATATTTTACATCAGTGTTGAACCTCATCAAAAATATCTATTACAGGGGTGCAAAAGGCGCCGTATTGTTCAACAGGTTTTTTTCTCCCGATATCAATGTGGATAGCATGAAATTCGAATCCTCCGAAGTATTCAGTTCACCCGCAGATATCAGGCAGAGTCTGCGGTGGGTCGGCATTGTTTCAGGCATTGTAGAAAAAATCGATATCGTTGCATCTACCGGTATACATGACGGTAAGGCGGCAATTAAACAGCTTCTGGCGGGAGCTAAGGCTGTTCAGGTATGTTCCGTATTGTATAAAAACGGGGTGCAATCATTGACATCAATGATCAAATTTATTGAAGACTGGATGACCAAAAACAACTTCAAAACAATCGATGATTTCAGAGGGAAAATGAGTTACCGGCAGATTGACGATCCGGTTGTTTATGAAAGATCGCAATTCATGAAATATTTTTCGAGTTATCAATAGTAAAGGTAAGTGACGCTTTCAGAAGTTTTACCAATTCATTGAATAAGGGTTTTTTTTCAGGGGTTACGTTGTTTTCTTTCTGATCAAGGATTTTCAAACATTCTTGCCTTTTGGAAACGCTGGTATGGTATATAGCTTCTTCGATTACACTAAATGCTTCGATGGATGCCTGGTAATCGGCGCTTGTAAAAATATCTGTAAAAACATCGATATACGGGCTGAAATCGAGGCTCGATTGCCAGCAAACTGCAAGCACATCGGCAGCATGTGATCCGTATGACTGGCGTCTGATACTTTCCACAATATAGGGTACAGCATCTTTTTCTTTAATATCGCTCAGAATTCTGAGCACCTCTTCAATGATCAGCTCATCTTTTCCCCGAGCAACAATATCAAAAAGAGAGGGTATAAGCGCAGCGGTTCCAGCAACCTTTATTTCCCTCAGCGCTTCAAGAATTACGGAAGGTTTTCCCGATTGAAGCTTAGCGATTAAGATCCTATCAACGTTGCTGTTTTTCATTTATTCACTACATCTGTTCTGCAAAAATATAAAGGATATGGGAATAATTTTAGTACCAGTCATTTTTTGTTCTCAATAAGAATTGAATTGCTTAACTGCCGATAACCACCCATCGGTTAAATATGAATAGTCTATCGGCCGTTGAAAGCATGACAGGATAATTTTTCATAGGCTTCAGGCTCCGGCGAATGGCGCTGTCTGGGTATAAGCTTTAATGGAAGTGCAATTCATACATATTGAATACTGAAAGCATTCAACCCCAGATCGGGCAAGTTTAGGTTTTACAACGAAATTTTTTTCACCGAAACCATTCCATGTTTCTGTTCAGATGTGATTGTTATTCCCAGGATTGCATCCGGAGCCATTCATATTCAATCCCTCCAGGATAGACTCTTAAACGATATGATGATCCTTTTGATTATTTTTATATTGCTTTAAACGCTTTATTTATGCAGCATTCACCTTGAGCATAAATTATTCGCGGTATTCTATGATCAATCCGGTCTGCGTTTCCTGTGTGATCTTAAACCTGTTGTCGATACGGTGTCCGAGTATCCATACGATTTCATCCTCTGAAACCAGCAGCCATACTTTTTCTTTGTCGGGTATAGAGAATTTATGATCTGTAAAAAAATCGCTCAGTTTTTTGTAAGTATTCATACCCAAAGGCATGAATTTGTCGCCTTTACGCCATTTTCGCAATTGAAGCGGAAATACCAGGGTGTCGAAATCCAAACAGGCCTTTTTTTCATCGCCTGAAATTTTGAATGAAGCATCAACCGCTTTTTTTTTCAGTTTTAATGAAATCGGATACTGAATTGAACGCGTGTTTTCATCAATAACAAGTGTCTTATTAGTTTCCTGACTTCTTGTTGTGATAATGAAGGTTGTTCTGTCTTTCACCAGTCGGTAGCCGGTTGAATAAAATTTCTTCCCTGATCCTGTATGGGCAGAATTCAGAATACGCTCTGCCTGATCGCTGTTAAACCCATACTCATTTAGCAATTCATAGATAATGATCCGGCTGAATTCATTGCCGGAGAGTTTCGTATAATCAATACTCACCTGATCCTGAAAGACTTTAACACAGCTTTTTCTGTATTGTGAGATCACATTGTTAAATACTGACTCGGTTGCTTTAAGATGGGCAATTGTTGCAGCCATACTTTGCCTGAAAGAGGGATTTACTTTCTCAAACAAAGGAATTATCTTGTGCCTGAACTTATTACGGAGATATTTTGTTTCGGCATTTGAAGAGTCTTCCCTGTATCTAATATTGTTTTTTTCTGCATATTCTTCAATCTCTTTTCTTGTTGCAAAGAGTAACGGTCTGACAATAACACCCTGTTTGTCGCTGATACCGGTTAATCCATGAATACCTGTTCCACGGGAAAGATTAATAAAAAATGTTTCGATGGAATCATCTATACTATGCCCGGTGGCAATGTAATGGTAATTTTCCTCCAGGCTTAGCCTACAAAGCCAGTTATACCTCAATTCCCTGGCGGCCATTTGTATTGAAAGACCCTTCTCACCGGCATATACTTCAGTTTCAAATGCAACAGTGAAAAACGGAATATTGTTCTCTTCTGCATATGACCTGACAAAACTCTGGTCAATGTCCGATTCATTTCCTCTGAGGGTAAAATTGCAGTGTGCAATTCCGATAGGATACCTGCTTTTCCGGAACAGATCAAGCATGACCATAGAATCGATCCCACCGCTCACCGCCAGCAATATCCTGTGTCTGCCGGAAAACAATTTGCCGGCTTTGATAAATGTGTTGAACCGTTCCAGCATTGTCTTACCCTATTTCATTCCGAGTGCCTTCTCAAGCGGCATGGCTTTCAGCATACATTCCTCATATTCACGGAACGGATCTGAACCGGCGGTGATGGCGCTTCCAGTCATGTACGAAAGATAGCGATTTGTTTTGTTATATAAAATACTGCGAATTACCACATTAAAATCAAAATCAGTATCTGGTTTAAAATATCCCGCTGCACCCGAGAAAACACCCCTTTTCGTATCTTCATATTTTTCAATGAGTTTCATGGCTTCCACCTTGGGAGCTCCTGTCATTGATCCCATAGGGAATGCATGTTTCAGGGCGTCAATACCACAGAAACCTGGATCAAGTCTGGCTGTGACCGTAGAAACCATCTGGTGCACGGTTTTATACGAATAAATTCCACAAAGCTCTGCGATCTGAACACTGCCGTTTAGCGCTGTTCTTGAGAGGTCATTTCTAACCAGATCTACGATCATAATATTTTCGGAGAACTCTTTCGGATCTGACAACATTCTTTCTGCCAGAAGTTTGTCTTCTCCGGCTTCCTCACTTCGTTTTATTGTTCCTTTCATAGGCTGCGAAATGATTTCAGATCCAGCCTTTTTAAGGAAACGTTCAGGGCTTGAGGATATCAGGTATTTATCTTCAAAACGGTAAATGCATGAAAATGGAGAAGGTGACTGGTGAATCAGGCTTAAAAAAACATTAACCGCATTTATTTCAAGTTCAGCCTGATAAAATTCCTGGCAATAAGTTACTTCAAAAATATCTCCCCGGTGAATGTGTTTTTTCAATTCCTGCACGATGCCGGTATACTTATTCATGCTGATTCTATTGCATATGCTGGATATAGGTTCAGAAACAACTGAACTACAGGTAATTCTGTTGATCTCGTCGAAGATCTTACTTACAGTTTTTGCCGTATGGTTTTGTTCAATGAAATGGATGGTAAGATTCATGTCTTTCAGCACAAAAACAAATTCGGGCTGAAAAAACTGCAGGTCATGGAAATTCAATCCGTCATAGTTTTCAGAATTCAGTTTTTCGAGTTCATTTTTCAGGTCATACCCCAGGATACCAAACAACCAGTCTCCGGTAGCGTGTTGAATATCTTTCAACCTACAAAATGCATTGCCTGCATTGGCACACACAATCTGAATAGATCCTGCAGCAGCTAAGACATCAGCATCGGTATACAGCAGTTTGCCCGTTATTGAGGAATTATGGTTGTTGCTGTCAAGAAAACAGTATACCCTAAAATGAGAACACCAGAGGAGTAATTTTTTTTTAAATTCCTCATGGTTTACGATCGGAAATGTAATATTGGTTCGCATGCAGCACTAATTGAAAATGGGCGATTAAAATGGTTGTAACAAAGAAAGGAAATATCTGTTTAATGGTACCCGGAAAATTTCTGTTTTGTTTGAATTTATCATGCTCAGTAATCAACGATCTTAGGTGGCGAAATAAAAAAGTTCCTGAAGTTAAGTTTTTGTTCACCTGAAATCTGAATGAACTGCCAATCTGCATCATCGGGTGTAACCGGATAAAATGCCAGTTTAATCTGAAAGGTATTGAAGACCAGTCTTTCATTACGCATTCTCACGCCAATGCCAAAACCGCTATAGATTTTATTATTCATTACAAATCTTTTACCGGGCCCTACAAAGCCGATATCGGTAAAACCGAAAAACGCAAACCTGAATCCGTTGAAATAGTAGGGTGTGAATGCTGTAGCTTCAATATTCAATGTGAGTTTCTGTATTCCTTTCAGGCGACTGCTGTTCAAGCCGTAGATGCCTTCTTTATTTTCAATGGTTACAAATTCTTCATCAAAACGGTTAATCCCTGTGGTATATCCGGCGTTAATAAAATACCTGTATTTGAACCTGTTTCTGCTGTAAAGCGGAGTAAAATAATTTGTTTTTAACGAAAAAACTCCCTGCTCAATCTTCCTGTTTCGTAAAAATCCTCCGAACTCTATATTGTTTAATAAATATCCACGATCTATCCCGATAAAATTACCGTGCGCCAGCATTAAACCGGCATAGGGACGGTTATTGAACTCATTGTATTCGTATCCGCCTGTAAATTGCAGCAGATAACCATATGGAATATCTTCGGTCTGCCCAAACCCGTAAATCAGATGACCTTTGGTGAATCCCTGGCTTGCGATACCTATAGTTCCAAGGAGTAATTTCCGGTTGTGATACGCATATAAATAATTCTGAAAAACTTGGGGCCGGTCTGCAAAATCAATATTATAATACCTGGCGGCGATCATCAGATTTGTTCTTCTCCCCGTTAGAAAATTATTCCCATTCAGCAGAAATGCTCTGCCGGCCCACAGATCGTATAAATTATATATTACTGATTCATCCGCAAGAATGGAATCACGCAGTTCAATGTTTAAATGAGTTTCCATGTTCTCGAACGTGAATCCGCCGGCATATTTGGTTTCTGTCGTTAGAAATTTCTTTTGCAGATCCACTGAATAATACAAGGTATTAAAGCGGTTTATATACTTGAGTTTACTCCCAATAAAAGTACCTGATATATTGTTTATTCTGTAATCACCTTTGTATCCGAGCAAAGGCTGTTTATCCGAATCCCAGAAAATAGTATTTGTGAGTTCACGTCCGAACCCAAAAATATTCCGGTTCCAGATAGACAAATTACCAGTATTGAGATTTGAAATTTCAAGTCCGAATCCCAGTGGCCACAGGTCTTTTGCAAAGACTTCAATATCCACATATTCAGGGTCTTCCTTTACCGGTATTACAACTATCCTTGCGTCCTCGATGAACGGCAGTTGCCTGAGTATCCGTCCATTTTCAGCCAAAAGAAATCCGTCAACCCTATCGCCTGGTTTAAACAGGATATTCTTGTGCAGTATCCTCGCGGAAGTATTTATATGCAATTTATTACCGGCTCTTTCATAAAATTTTAGCGGCCTGGAAATGGTATCAAAAATTGTAGGCCCGAAAACGCTGACCTGGGTCAGGGTAATTCTTCGTATGATCTTATCGTTGTAATTCTCAAAACTTGTTTTTTGTATCTCTTTTTTGCCGTTTCTGGATGTATCTTTATCAATAACAAGCAGTTCAAACAATTCTTCCGTGAATTTATTCTTATGTGCCCTAACTTTTATGCTATCGTAGAGATTATCGGTTTTTGCCCTAACGCTGTCCTGTACAATGAATGGTTGTTGATACTGAGCTGACGAATCAGCGTTCCGTTCTTCCGGGGTTTTTATCGTATCACGGGGTAACCAGGGATAATCCGCCGGATTAAACGAACCCCTTGTCTGACCATATTGTGAGACAGTTGAAAGACATGCTACCAGGCTGAATGCCAGGATAAATCTGAGAAAATAATCAATAGCTTTCAAGTGTGAAGGATTGTACTATAATTTTATCCCGATGATCGCTGCATCGGTAATATCAGATTTGTTAAATGCTTTATCAATAAGCAAGGCAAGCTGCTGTTCCTGCTTGCTGAAGTTCAGTTGCTGCAGATTTCTGAAGAAATCTTCAATCTTGCTTGCGGAAGACGCGGATTCTTCGGACTGACCCGATAAAGCTTCAGGAAGTTCGGGAGTGAATATATACAGGCTGACCGGGCCTTTTAACGGAATAACCTGCTCATCTGACTCATCATTTGTCAAAACATTATTTTTTCCCAAGTGCAGATGATGGGTTATTTCCTCTTTATCTGCAACAACCAGGACACAATTCATACCTGCTTCCCAGATACAATGGCCGGCCTTATCGACAAGAGCTATCGAAAGTGATAAGTTCTCGGGAGATCCCGACGCTTTATCGGAATTCAGATCAGCATTAAGTTTATCGAATATCACCCGCAACAGCTCCGAGGCTTTGCTGATGTTGCCGGATAATACCATGTTTTCAAACAAAAGGAAAAAACTCAGGCTGAATAACACATCTGTTAACTTACTTCCGGGATGGCTGATGAACAGGCAATATAACTTTTCGTTTCGATTCAGGATCAACCAGTATTTTCCCGGTACAGATCCGGTCCGCCGGAAAATTTTAAAAAAACCATCAAATAGTCCATCAGGATTAACTGACCTGGATTCCATAGATGCTGATAGTATCCTTAAATAAGCAGGGATCTTTGCTTCATCCCGGGAGCCAGAATCCATAGTGCCTTCTGATTTCGTTCCATTGTTCCTGTTGTCGATCCTGAAAATATTCCGGACCTTTGAAAGGATTTCAATCCTGTCGAATGGTTTTGAAATATAATCATTAGCTCCTGCTTCCAATCCTTTCATCCGTGAATCCCGGTCATCAAGTGCTGTAATAAGCAATATGGGTATTGAATTGGTTTTTTCCTCCTCCCGGATTTTCCTGCACACTTCAAATCCATCCATCTCTGGCATCATTACATCCATTAATATAATGTCAGGTTGAATTTCCTTGGCTATTTCAAGCGCCTGATGGCCATTATTTGCAAAATACAATGAATATTCTTCTGAATAAAAAATGGCCTCGAGCAACTGTTGACCCATAGGTTCATCGTCAACAACCAATATTTTATGGGTAGGCTTCATTCCATTGAAAAATTACTACAAAAATATTATTTATTAGCAGTTAAACAATTGTTTTTAAGATATACATACAGTAGTTTTTTTTTCTGTTAAATGGATTTCTGAAACATATGAATGAACTGCCCCTGCATAACAATTTTGGGTCTGTTCCTTGAAACGGAACATGGGTTTGATTTTATTATTCAAATATTTCTGGTAAATTTATATTTTTCGCAAGTTATCGCTCGTAATTAGTATGACCGAATCAATACTTAAGGCAGTTCTGAGGCTATTTGCAATCGTATCACAGTTGCTGGAAGAGAATAAAATTGATGATGCCGAGAGTATTGTCGAATCCTATCTGCGTCAACTGGTAAGTAACGACAAGGTAAACCAGTACCTTTATATTTACCGGTTTTATAACAAGGACTTCGTTGAAAGAAGGAAAAAAAAGATCCGGGAAAAAGATTCATTATTTACCATTAAAGCCTTAATAATCTGCGAACAGATTAACAAGGTGCTGATTCAGAGACAAAAAGTGCTGATCTTATTGCAGATGCTTGAAATATTAAGCATTAAAGAAAATTTAACATCTGATGATATAGACATAATCAAAACGCTGGCCCTTGCTCTTCACTTCAATGAATCGGTTTACCATTCCTGTAAATCATTTGTTCTCGATTCCTATGCAGAGATTGACGATAGAGAGAACCTGCTTGTCATCGATGGTGCTGAAAAGTCTTCCATACCTGAAATTCAACATTTACAAAAAAAGAAACTTAAAGGCAAAATAGTTTTTATTCGTATCTCACACACAAGCAGTTATGTATTCAGGTATATTGAGTATAATGACCAGTTATACCTCAACGGAAGGAATATACTACCAAACCGGAGCTATATTTTTGAGAAAGGTTCATTCATACATTCCCCAATTTTCGGATCGCTTCATCACAGTGATATCGTCAGACAATTCCTGAAAACGGGTACCGATCTGATAGTGCTTGCTGCACATGAAGTCGAATTCAGGTTCAAGAACAGCAGAAAAGGGATTATGGAATTTTCATTGGTGGAAGAAAACGGCCAGATGATAGGCATTATGGGAGGAAGCGGAACCGGCAAATCTACGCTGATGAATTTGCTTAACGGAAATCTGAAACCAAAAAGCGGGAAGGTCACCATCAACGGCTTCGATGTCCATCACGAAAAAAGCAAACTTAAGGGAATTATAGGATATATCCCCCAGGATGATTTGCTGATAGAGGAACTTACGGTATTTGAGAACCTCTATTACAATGCCATGCTGTGCTTCAAAGACCTGGACCATGAAAAGATTGTTGATAAAGTTGATAAAACATTAACAGACCTTGGTTTGTATGAATCAAGGAATCTAAAGGTTGGCACTCCACTGAACAAATTCATCAGCGGGGGTCAGCGCAAACGGCTGAATATCTCACTTGAACTGATCAGGGAACCGTATGTCTTGTTTGTTGATGAACCCACATCTGGATTGTCTTCTACCGATTCCGAGGTTGTTATGGACCTGCTCAAGGAACATGCATTAAGCGGGAAACTGGTAATCGTAACCATTCATCAACCCTCATCCGACATTTTCAAGCTTTTTGATAAACTGATCATAACCGATCAGGATGGTCAGGTCATCTATAATGGCAATCCTATTGAATCACCCGTATATTTCAAATCGCACAATCAGCTTATAAATGCCGAAAGCGGGGAGTGCATGACATGCGGTAATCTGAATCCCGAACAGATCCTGCAGATCGTTGAAGCAAAAACGGTGGATGACTCGGGTCATTATACCGAAAATAGGATAACAACACCTGACGAGTGGTATGACCGGTATAAAAAAAATATCGAACCCCAGTCCAGGAACTACCATGATACAAAGATTAATCTGCCTGTCAGTCATTTCAGTATTCCGGGTAAATTCAGGCAGTTTATTATTTTCAGTATACGAAACCTAAAGACCAAGATCGCTGACAGGCAGTATTTGGTGATCAATCTTCTGGAGGCACCGCTTCTTGCCCTCATACTGGGAATTTTTACCAGGTACAATAAAGGTACTGATACAGATCCTTATGCCTATATTTTCAGCGAGAATCTGAATTTACCGGTATATATATTTATGGCAGTGATTGTTTCACTCTTTTTAGGAATGATGGTGAGTGCAGAAGAAATTATCCGCGACCGGAGAATCATCCGGCGTGAATCGTTTCTAAGCCTAAGTACCTTCAGCTATTACAATTCCAAGGCTGTTTACCTGATCCTGCTTTCTGCCTTTCAGTCTTTTGTCTTTGTATTGATCGGTAACCGGATCCTGGGGATCAGGGAGATGTTCATGATATACTGGTTTATGTTGTTTACATTGTCTGTTTTTTCAAATTTAGTCGGATTGAATATTTCGGACAACCTGAAATCGGTGGTTGCTATCTATATAGTTATACCCTTGCTTCTTGTACCCCAAATCTTGCTCGGCGGTGCTATGGTAAAATTTGACAAGCTAAATAAACGGATCACCACCCAGAAATATGTGCCGATTATCGGTGATGTTATTCCGGCACGCTGGGCCTATGAGGCTTTAATGGTGCACCAGTTCAGATACAATGCATTTGAGCGGCAGGTATATGATACAGAACGGGAAGAAAGCGATGCCTCTTTCAACATCAATTACAAGATACCTGAAATGAAATCGATGCTTGATGAATACTTATTAAAATCAACCGGCGAAGAAAAAAAAACACAAACAAACAACCTTACCATAATTTATAATGAGTTTAAGAATATTGCAACCTTCAACACGGCTATTCCCGAATTTAACCAAACCGAAGATCTATTACAAGATCCTTTAAGGTTTGAAACTGTCGAAAGGATTTACGCGTATCTCGACCGGTTGAAGAAGTACTATTCAAAAGTTCTTAAAAATGCCGTGACAGAAAAAGACCGAATACTTAAGAAGATGGAACATTCATTTGGCGGAAATGAAAGACTGGTTGCCTTCCGGCAACGCTATCATAACGAAAGCGTGGCCGAAATAGTCATGAATAAGCGTGAAACTGAGAAGATAATCAGGTACATATCGGAATTGATCCGCAAAGCCGAACCGGTATTTCAAATGCCTGAAAACAGGTATGGACGGGCACAATTTTATACACCTGTAAAGAGGCTGGGGAATTTTGTGATTGAAACATATTGGTTCAATGTTTTGATTTTGTGGATAATGAACGTTTTTTTGTTCATCTGTTTGCAGACTGGTATTCTCAGGTATATGTCAAATAAAATCGGAAAATCCTCCTGAATTTTTTACTGCAACTGACTGAATATGTACCTGCAATATTATGCTGGGTATTCTTTACAGTTAAAAAACCTTTCAAGGATGCCTGAAAACTCATAAAAAAATAGTAATTTTTTGATCAAATTCAAGACGATGAAATTAGAAAAAACGTTCCCCTTGCTATTGCTGCTGGTTTTTATTGGCGGATGCAGGTATGAACCTTCCCGTAAAAACGGAGACAATACACAGATTGAAGATTCCGGTTTATATGCGCTTACGAAAGATCTCAAAGATGTTTATTTCCGTTTCCCTTCACCCAGGGAAATGTTCTCATTTATCGATAGTGCGGGAATTACTTTTGCGCCTGCAGTTCTGAATCCTATAAGCCAGATCGATAATTACATGACTTCTTTGGATCAGGCGCTCAATATGGGTGTATATTCAGCCGATCTGGCCTATATTACACTATTCCAGCGATATAAAGAATCACTTGATTACCTCCAGGCAGTATACCTCCTCAGCGAAAAACTCAGGATATCTTCGGCTTTCGAGAAATCACTGATTGACCGGATTGATAATAATATTAGAAACATCGACTCACTTGATGCAATTTCAGAAGAAGCGTTTTCCAGCATCGTCGATTATTTATCCGCCAATGATAAAGAAAACATCTTTGCGATAATATCAACAGGCAGTTTTATTGAATTTATGAATATTACACTCACCGTTTCAGGAGCTTATTCACCGGAGAATATAACGTCCCAGAAAATTCTGGATCAGAAAATAGTTTATAAAAATATCATAAAATACTCCAGTGAATTCACTGATGATGAAAACATCAGAAATGTTCTGGATATGCTTAAACCACTTACCGATTTTTATGAACAACTTCCGAAAACTGCTGAAAAAACAAAAGTTACAGAAAGTCCCGATGGTCAGCTAGTTTTTGAAGGAAAAAAACAATTCAGGATTAGCGCAGAGCAATACACGGAACTTAAAAGGATTATTTCCGAAATACGGTCAAAAATTACGAATGCTGAAGTTTAATATTCGAAAAAAGAGTACCATGAAAATCTTAAATATTATATACCTGGTTGTATTGTTTCCAATGTTGACCTATTCCCAGGATTGTACCGATTATCACCAATATCATTGCCCGTATGCCGATTATACCTTTTTCTACAGCCGGCAGTCAACCAGTATGCTTTTCACAAAAGGCCATACATCTGAAATTCAAATGGTTGCCTATGACGGTGAAGATTATTATATTGCTGTATGTGCGCACCGGAAATTCGGTCAGCTGCATTTCAGGATCCTTGAAGACGATGCTGACAGGTCGGTTCTTTTTGATAATGCGGACAAGGATTACCAGCAATCGGTTACATTTACAAATAAATCGACTAAGAATCTCATCATTGAAGTGTCGGTCCCTGAAGCCTCACCCCGGGAGGAGAAGGAATTTCGCTGCGTCGGAGTAGTTATAGAATTCCGGAAAACCGATTCGGCTAAATAAATTTTATTTTGTTAAATGCATTATTTTTTATATATGTCTAAAAAATTGATAATTATCCCGTTTGTGCTATTGCAGTTAGTTGCATTTTCAGATGAACCTGCAACTCTGGCAATAGGCAGTAAAGCTATTGACTTTAGTTTGCCAGGTGTAGATGGTAAGAATCACAGCCTTGGCGATTTCGATGCCTATAAATACCTGGTGATTATTTTTACATGTGACCATTGTCCTACGGCACAGGCATATGAAAATAAAATTATCCGGATTGTAAAGTCTTACCGTCCTGAAAAGGTAGGCTTTGTTGCCATTTCACCAAACTCACCCAAGGCATTGTGTATCGAAGAAATGGGCTATTCAGATCTTGGTGATGAGCTCAAAGACATGAAGATCAGGGCTGAAGAAATGAACTTCAATTTCCCATATCTATACGATGGTGATTTACAGCAAGTATCCAGGTCATACGGACCCAAAGCAACCCCTCACGTCTTTGTCTTTGACGAGAACAGGATATTACGCTATTCCGGGAGGATCGATAACACGGAGAATCCTTATATCAAGCCATCCGAAAATGATCTTACCGATGCACTTGATGCATTGATTACAGGAAAGGAAGTTGCTGTAAAAGAAACCAAAACATTTGGATGCTCTATTAAATGGGAAGAAAAAAGCAAATGGAAGAATAAACTCGATGCCGACTGGGCCGCAAAACCGGTAAATCTTGAACCAATAGATGTAGCAGGGATCAGGGATTTATTGTCGAACAATACCGACAAGCTGCTTATGGTAAATGTTTGGGCAACATGGTGCGGACCGTGTATCATCGAATATCCTTCATTGGTATATACATATCGCATGTATCTGAACAGGGATTTCCGGTTTGTTTCGATCTCTGCGGATAAGCCGACAATTCAGGATAAAGTACTTGCATTTCTACAGGAAAAGCAATCTGCCATACCAAATTATATTTTTGAAATTGCAGATAAATATAAACTTATTGATGCTATTGGAAACGACTGGTCGGGTAATCTACCTGTAACACTGTTAATTGAACCGGGAGGGGAAGTATTGAAAAAATACAATGGAGCCGTCGAACCCTTTGAGCTGAGAAGCGACATTATCAGGTACCTCGGAAGGTATTATGCAGACGATAAATGATCGGGTGAAATAAGCTGAGGGAAATACTCAAATCCCCAAAGATTCTCCGGTATTCATCGTTAACTTTTTAAGTAATCATCTGTTCTTATTTTGAATATATAGTAATCAGGTAATGTTAACAGGTTTTTCTGTATTTTATCGAATACAATGAAATATATAGGTGCACATGTAAGCATTTCAGGTGGTGTGGAAAATGCCCCGGCAAATGCCAAAAATATAGGTGCCAGGGCATTTGGCATGTTTGTTAAAAATCAACGGCAGTGGGAAGCTAAGCCGCTGACTTCTGAAAATATCAATAATTTCAAGATCAATTGCGAAAAATTCGGATTCGGGCCGTCGCAAATATTGCCTCATGACGGGTACCTGATCAATCTAGGCCATCCTGATGACGAAAAACTTGGGAAGTCAAGGGAAGCATTCAATGATGAGATGAAACGTTGTGAGCTGCTCGGGCTCGACAGGTTGAATTTTCATCCGGGAAGCCATTTAACCCTGATCACCGAGGAAGAATGCCTTAAAAGGATTGCCGAATCGGTAAATATAGCACTCGATCATACTAAAAATGTCACGGCTGTCATTGAAAATACTGCAGGGCAAGGGTCGAATATGGGTCATACTTTTGAACAAATCAGCTTTATCATTGATCATATTGAAGATAAGAGCCGTGCAGGTGTATGCATCGATACATGCCATGCATACACGGCAGGTTATGATATCAAAACCATGGATGGATTTACCCGGACTTTCCGGGATTTTGAAAAAATTATCGGGCTGAAATACCTGAAGGGAATACATATGAATGATTCAAAAAAAGACCTGGCTTCAAGAGTCGACCGGCACGAAAATCTCGGGAAAGGTTTGCTTGGACTCGAAACATTCAGCCATTTTATGAAAGATTCCCGGTTTGATGGTATACCCATTATTCTTGAAACGCCGGTTGAAGAACTATGGCCTGGGGAGATTAAATTATTGTATGATCTCACGAAGTAATTGCTGGTTACTTTTCGTCCCGCACCGGTTCCTCTTCCGCAGTTTTCTAACGGAGAACAAGATCAACAGCGTAGTTTACCATCTCTTCAAAAACTTCGCGCCATCCGATCCACATTCCATATTCTGATAACGATTCGTTATGCCATAATGAGATAAACAATCCGTTTACATCATTTACCGCATCGATTATTTTAGTGATGGGTTCTATTGCATCTTTGCTTCTAAGACGCTTGTAATTGTGCAGGGCTACTTCCATAATCTGAAAAGGATAAATCATTAGGTTCATCTCCTTTTCTTTTGAGAGATCATAAAATTTGAACGGATTACAGGTTCCTGCCCTGAATCCCAGTTCTGTCGCGTATCCCATCGAGTAGTCTTCTTTGATCCCTGCTTCAATCAGTTTCTGATATGTTTCAGGCATCTTAAGCATCAGGTAATGTTGCCTGCTCCTGGTGATCTGTTCATTGATGACTTTCGTGAGGCGTTGTTTCTCTTCAAGAAGGGCATTAAAACTTTTGGTTGAGCTGAAAGAAGAATGTAAACCTATTTTGTGTGTTCCGTGTATGTCAACGATCAGATTCTGATAGGCCAGCTTTTTCACAGGGATACTCGTATCATACCGGCTGTAGTCACCAACCAGAAAAAAATATATCGATTCAAAATTATACTTGCGTTCAATCCTGTTTATATATCCATAGGTTTCAAAAGGGTCTTTTCTTGCTCCCTGCAAGGTCAATATCCTGCTTATAAATGCTTTCAGATCCAGGCGCAATACCGATTTCAGCAAGGCGCCAGTGGTTCTGAAAAAGCCTTTATGCAGAAAGGCAAAAGGGTTATCAATATCAATGGTGGATTGAAATCGAAACCTGGATTCGGGGATCTTAAGAACGGGATATTTTTTTATCAACTTGTTTTCAAGGATAATAATCCATTGATCAACAACAGGTTTATCAAGAAATTTATTCTTAAAAGCAATACTCTGTGAGGCTTCGAAACGGTCGAGCTTTTCAGTAAAATAGGGAAGATATTCCTCATATCTTGTGATCATGAAGAACACGGCTGAAAAAATATCAAAGGGCAGGTCTGCCTTACCATTTACCTGGAAAAATATTTTGGTTCCTTCCCAATCTGTGACACGGATATCCTGTTCTTTTATAAGGTCTTCATGGAGCAATCCGCTTGGAATAATCGTCAGTTCACCGCAAATATTTTTTGAAAAATAGCCTACCTTTGGGCCTTTATGTTTTTTAAATTCTTTGATATCTGTGGTCAATATAAAGTCCTGTTTCAGAATTCTGAAGAAAATATGGTTGAAGATATAATTGATCCTGCTGTTGAATGCTTCAGTATATACCATTAAGGTATCTTCCATTGCAAGAATATTTAATATATAGCAAGTTTAGTAAAATTCCCGATATGTTTAGTAAACATGGAATGAATAAATGATTAAACATAACGGCTCTACTTGTTTTCATTAACTTTTTAACTCTATACAGGATTACCCCGAAATTAACGGTCGGGTTCCTTATTTTTATTTTGCCTTTCCTCAAGGATATCAAGATATCTTCTGTAAAAAAGGGTTTTCTTCCTGTCTGTTGACACCATATAGATATACGATTCGCCCAGTCCTTTTCCGCTGATTTTTTGTTTTCTTTCGTTTGGTTTGAGTGCAATAATCTGATCAACGAATTCTTTGTTGGAAGAAAGTACCTGCATTACCCCTCGAGTGTATCCAAAATAATACCAGGTATTTTTGTCGGCTTCAAGATAAATATCGCATACGTCCCCGCTTCGTTTGATCTGAATTTCAATAAGTCCGTCTACCAGCTTATTTACCTGAATATTATCAATGCTTCCGATCCCAATTTTCCCTACCGATCTATACGAATTTGACTCATCGTTCCATTCCAGCTTCAGATAGGTGAAATTGATCGTATGTTTAATGGGTTCGGGAATATCCTTTACAGTACCGAAAAGATTCAGCTCATCTTTAAAGGCTTGTGTTTTCTCCTTACCGAGAATTTCGATCATGGCACGATTATAAGTGGTTCGGTTTATATCAACTGCCTGCAAACCCTGAAGGCTGTCCAGTTCATTGGCCATGATATTCAGGATATTTTGGCTGAAGAAAAAGTCTATACCCAATAAAAGATCGATGGTTGTTTTATTGCTGTTGATGTAATGCCTGAAATTTCCGGCTGTCTGTAGTTTGAGTAGTCCCAGGTTTGCTCCGATATCCAGCATGCCTTCGCCATATAGCTCACAGATTTCTCTGTGCAGACTCAGGTAATTGCCCGGAAGTTCACGATCGATCAGTTTGGGCATTGAGGATATCTTATACAATTGACTGCCTTTATCATAATAAAGGAATCCACTAACCGGCAACAGGTTCTTATCGCTGTAATTTTTTCTGGGTGTAAAGAATGCCGGATAGATATGTACCGAATCGTAATGCATGAACAGTCCCGCATAAATTTTGGCCTTATTGATATCAACAGGTTGCTCGGGTACAGGTATATAAATGCTAAGGGGATTAATTTGTGAATTGAAATCAAGCCACCTAGGTTCAATTGATTCGCAAGCATGTTCAATCTTAACTGCACCGTCAAATGTCAGGTATTTCTCCTCTGCGTTAAGATAAACCTTTCCCTGGTAAGAATAATACGGACTTAATTTAAACTCATCAGGTTCAAAGATCACACCGCTGGCATGTGTTTTTTCGTTTTCATCCACTTCGATTTTATTGAAGTGAACGAGCTGTATTTCTTCGTTTTCATCGATATAATCATAATTGCCGATGCCTTCATAATTTTTTCTTCCGTAAACATTTATGGTTGACGAATGAAACATATGGTACCTGGTTAACCTGTTTGCCAATACTTTGGCATTTTCCAGCGTCCTCATCTTGGCATCCTGTTCAATGATCACTTCGCCCTCATCAGGGTAAATGCGGGCATCGGCTACATCAATGTATTTTACATCAGTAGCTCTGATCAGGTTCTCGCTGTAGTCGTAAAAGGCCAGGGGAGAAACAAAACTTAATGAGTCCTGTTTTGGATGGACCGAGATGTATGTCGGACCAACGGGTACTTCCTCACCCTGTATTGTATCTGTTGATTGCGGTTGTTTTAATGAACCCATGGCAAGTTCCTTCTTATCCATATCCCATACAAAATTGTCGAGAAAGCTCACATAACGGTTTTCCGGGAAATTGACAAGCGTATAATCTTCATTTGAGTTGAACTGGCCTTTCCGGGATCTGTAATCGATATGCGACTTAACATTATCGGTGAGCACAGTAAATCCGTCAGTATGCAGAGATTTGAGATAAAAGTCCGACGTATCGGCAAAAATCTCATCTGAATTGTACGTAAAATGATCCGATGTCAGTTCTGAATTCTTAAGATCCATCTTTCCCGATCCTGATATACCATCAGGACTAAGCACAAGGCTGCCTTCAAGGTGTGTGGAGTCGTTGAACATAGTAAAATCAACACTATTTTTGTAGGCATATAGTTCATCGGCATACGGCAACCAGTGAATATAATTGTTCTCCGATTTCACCATCGGGAAGCCAGGATCCGAGCTTTTTTTAGCAATGGTAAAATCTGTGGCGTGTATATTTACCGAGTCAGGGAAGAACAAAATGTCATCGGAATTGATCTGCGAAGTCAGGTAGCTGATTATACCCTTTCCTCTCAGGCCCTGGTTTGACATGTTAATTTGATGAGTGAATGCACCCTTGCCTCCATAAATGGGCAATCCTGCAGAATCGGTTACATGACTAAAACCCAGTGATTTGTCCTTCTGAAGAGACAAGGTTTGATTCAAAGCCGGAAATATTCCGGCCGATACGAACTCACCTTCATACCGCATCGATTTGCTGTTAAAATTATCAAGGCTGTCCATTTCATAAGGCAATAATTCAAAATAAAATTCACTCTGATCATACGCTCCACTCTGTATATCAGGCCTGTCATAGAAAACATAGGAGTTTTCTTTGCTTTTAAATATCGGATATTCAGGATAACTCTTCCTTCCCGATTTGTTATCCGGTTCATCCACTAGCAGTTCACCTGTAACATGCTGAATGACACTATTTACCCTGTCAGCGATCGGGAGTCCATAATTATCATATGTACCGGTCAGAAAATTAATGCTCAGCCGGTCTACATTTTGCAAATTGATCTTGAACGAATCGTAATCAAAGAAAAAATTTTGACCTTCAAATTTAAACAGGCCGGCAATTACAGTCCCGTCGAACTGAAAATTCCGGTTCTTTTTCATGATAATCCGTTCGCGTTTCGGAATGATCATAACATTTTGGGAATCACTGACGAATATTTGTGGTATTCCGTTTATTGTCAGGTCAAAGGAATTCAGATCAAAAACGGCATTTTCGAGAGGAGCTCTTATTCGTGAGGGGAAATTTAACACATCGTAATCGATCTTGGATATGCTTGCGGCAAGTGTGGTATGTAATTTGGGTTTAATTTTGGCCATTTCGGTATTGGTGTCATAGAATACATATCCGGCAACAGACATCCGCATAAGCATTTGTTTTACCAGATGCAGCGGCATTCTGAGATAATTTGCAAAATCTGTGGCTGTGAATTCTTCCGATCCGTATTTCTTGGCAAAACTTCTGATGGAGATCAGGGGGTGTACTTCATCTATGCCCTGCATGCTCATATATTCACCATAATTGAAATAATTCACAGACTCAAAATCAGCAATACCAACCGATGCTCCTATGGGAGCTTTAAATTGCATTACTGATTCATCGGTTTTCCATACCAGTTGTTCAAAGCTCATATCAATATTGTGGTATGAATCGAAGTAAGGACTCCGGGATGTGAATTTATCCGATCTTGAAAGAGTAAGCTCCCGGCTTGGTACAATATACCTGAAATCAAGACCCGGATGAAAAATCGAATCCTTGTCAAGCTTAATAATTACACTGGTATTGATTCCGTTAATCCGGTCGGCTTTAAATACAAAATACCCTGAAAAAGCAGTAAGCAGAAGGCTATCGTGCCTGTATACCGAGACTTTGGCGTTCTCAGACTGTCCGCCGGTTCCGACGAGCTTTGATCCCTGCATGCTCAGACCACCTTCATAATTAATGTTTTGATAAAGGTTTCTGATCTTAAAATTTTTCTGGTACGAATCGAATCTCGGATATGTGGCATCCTGAGGTGAGTGTATAAGCTTTACCTTATCAACCAGTATGCCTTTCAGCGGTTTGTTAAAAAAATACATGTTGGTAAATACCGCATTCTCTGCCGTGTATTCCGAACCGGTAATATCAATCACATATTCTGCCGGCAATTCCGCAAATACGGAATCTGAGGAAAAACCAGCCCTTTCCCATGTAATCTTTCCTGAAGAACCCTTCCAGATATGTTCTACAGGATCATATATACCTGATGTACCATAAATTTTTATACTGTCGCGTTTTGAATAACAGGTTAGGTCGGTCGTTCCGAAGATTACCTTCACATTTTCACTAGTATCTATCTTAAACTCCGTATTGCTTATACTCCAAATGGTTGAATATGATTTATAGATGTAACCCGAATCGAGCAGGTGTAAAGTAAAATCGAAATATGATCCAACTTTAGAAATTACTGCTTTATCCGCATGCAACAACCGGAGGAGTCCGTTTTCCCATTCCTGATATTTACCTGGTAGCAGCTGCTTTTTCTTGAATGTGGTAACCGACTGTATATAATCGCTGAAATGCGGAAAAGTTCTGGCATTTCTGTCAAGTAAAGTATTGCAGGTACCAATTATCCGCAATTTCTCTTCAGGTGTGAAAATACCAATGCTGTCGGCCCTCCATAATCCTATGAAATAGTCAAGATTGTTCTTATCTTCTTCCGAGATATTTTTGCCCATAAAAGCTGAAAGCTCATCAATAAAAACTGTGGGGTCATCAGAGAATTTTTTAATGTCCTGTGCCTGTAAAGAAAGTATGAAAATGCTACAGATCAGCAGAATCAGAAATCGTATGCTGTACTTCATCGGGTATTCTCGGCTATTTCTTATAAAGATATATTAAATCCTGCAAAATTTCACAGCTATCCAATCCTTCTTTTTCAGGACTGAATTACAGGCCAGGCCGAGACCCAAAGCCTTAATTCTTATATATTCCAGATCACCGGCGAGAATCCCGCTCATAAGGATAAATCCGTCATCCGATAATTTTTCAGCATACAGGGGCATATCTTCAATCAGGATATTCCTTGTAATATTGGCAAGAATAACGTCAGCGTACATCTCCTTTACCGATCTGCAATTTCCTAGACAAACGTTCATTGCAGTGATCTGATTTTTTACTGCATTCTCAAGGGTATTTTCATAAGCCCACTCGTTTATATCCACACAGGTTACCGAGGTTGCACCCATCTTTGAGGCCAGAATTCCCAGGATACCTGTACCACAACCTATATCAAGAACTTTCTTGGTGGAGAACTCCGTGGTCAACATTAATTCTATCATCAGCGCTGTGGTTTCGTGATGGCCTGTGCCAAATGACATTTTAGGCTCAATAATGATCTCAAACCTGTACTTTTTTTGTACCTGGTGAAAAGGGGCACTGATCAGCACCTGATGGTTAATGATAACCGGATCGTAGTTGCGTTCCCACAATTCATTCCAGTTTTTTTCGAGGATAAACCGGTCTTCGATGGTCAACTCACCCAGTACCGGATTATTTTGAAATAATATCCTGAGCGTTTCAACCGGTTTAAAAAGTGTATCCGGCACATACCCCACAACACCATCATCGGTTTCAAGAAAGCCTTCATACCCGGCGGTAGATAGTAAGGCAATCAGCATTTCTTTTGCGTCTTGCCGCGGATCTTTTAGGCTTAAATGTACAGCTCTGAAATTCATTGGTTTCAGTTTTCATAAATAAAAAACGGCAACATAGGAAAAGCCTGTTGCCGCTATATCCTTAAAATATCAAAGTTCAGAATGCTTCGATGATCCCGGTAAAATCTTCGGGATTCAGGGATGCTCCTCCGATCAGGCCTCCGTCGACATCGGGATTATTAAACAGTTCCGGTGCATTGGAAGGTTTGCAGCTTCCACCGTATAATACGGATGTATTTTGTGCGATCGTACTGCCGTATTTTTCTGCTATGAAATCACGGATCATTTTATGCATTTCCTGGGCCTGCTCCGGTGTGGCATTAACACCTGTTCCGATAGCCCATACCGGCTCGTAAGCGATCACGATCTTTCCGAATTCTGAGGCGGGCAAATCAAAAACCGCTTCATCAATTTGTTTTTTAACGACCTGTATATGTTTGCCGGCATTCCGCTCGTCGAGCACCTCACCGCAACAGAAAATCGGGATCAGGTTATTGGCAAGCGCAAGTTTCACTTTTTTATTCAACACCCGGTTATCTTCGTGGAAATAAGCCCGTCTTTCGGAATGACCTATGATCACATATTCGGCACCTGTTGATTTTATCATTGCTGCAGAGATTTCACCGGTATAAGCCCCGCCGGGTTCCGATGCGCAGTTCTGTGCCCCAAGAAAGAGCATTTTTTTATGGATGACTTTCCTGACTTCAGAAAGGTGTATAAACGGAGTACATAGAATTACTGTTACATCATCAGCTTTAACCGAACTGTTTACCGCCACGGCAAGTTCAATACCTTCCTGCAGGGTCTTATTCATTTTCCAGTTACCGGCAACTATTTTTTTTCTCATTGGTTGATTTTTTTAAATTTTATTCAGGAAGCCGCAAATTTAAAAAATTATCGGTATTTACCCTTTTTTAACGGTGAGATTATTTTTCTCTACCGGGTTTACAGATACCTGAGATAACCCAGCGGAAGAGAAAAACAGCCATAAAAAATACGGAAACGGAAAACAGAATGATAAGCACAGATTTTTCCCTGCTGATCTCACGAACCGCAAATGCAAGAATATCCCCATTGATTTCAGAAGGAAAGTTGCGGTAGTGCCATTTTCCGATGATCGTACCCTCCTTAATCAGCAGCATGCCGGGATTTGAACGAATGATGGTCTTTAGTGTAATTTCATCGGCAAGGTAAATCTTATATTCAGGCTTTATCTCTTCCCTGAATTTTTCAATCGATGAACTGGTGGATGCTGTGAGGCAATATACCCTGATATTTTTTTCACGGAATGCCGGGTAGGATTTGTTGAACTTTTCAAAACTTCTCAGGTTTGTTTTGTCAAAGGCATATGCGATGATCAACAGGCTGTATCCCGGATCGGTCAGCAATTCGGAAGTAATATCTTCCCCGTCGGAGGTGGTTAAGGAAAAATCATGAATAGGTGGTTCATACCCCTTTGTGATCAGTTTCTGTTTTGTTTCAACCCAATTCCAGGTTGAATCGGGCAAATTTTCAATCTTAAATTCCTGCACTACATTGTCTTTTTCATAAATGAACGAGTATTCATATTCGTCTGCGGGCATACCATCAGGAATGATCATTTTTTCTGGGATATTGGTCCCCGTTTTGTATGGGCGAAAGTCGAGAATGGGAAGGTTTCGGAAATTATACCGGATAAATAACAGGCTGACTATAATAAAAACTGCCGATATTGTCCATTCTGTGGAGTAGCTGAATTGCGGGCGGTATTTTTTCCGTCCGGCAAAGATCACCAGACTGGGGATAAAAATGATGATATTTTTCACGAAAGTTTCCCAGTTTGTAAGGATCAACGCATCACCGAAGCAACCACAATCGGTAACAGGATTAAATATGGACAGGATAAAGGTGAGGATCGTGAAATAAGACATCACGATAAGCAAAACCCAACTGGTGAACTTTATTTTGATGTTGAGAAGGAGGTTTAAACCTATGAAAAGCTCAAGTGTTGCAAGAATAACTGCCAGAGGGAATGCAAGAAAAGAAAAAAAGCCGAAGTGAAAAGCTGTAAAATAGTCCATAAACTTATAGGCAGAACCTGAAGGATCTACAGCCTTTACAAACCCGGAAAAGATAAACAGTGCCCCTACAAACAGCCTGCTAAATGTTCTAATGATCTTCAGAATGATTTGGAAAATTCTTTTTCTGTTCATTGTTTTAATTCAGTTTCAGTGATTCAAGTAACCGGCCGAATATTTTATCCTGCGAAAGCATTTCTCCATCACCGTCACTGCAATCAACAAGCTTAAAATCATTCTCTTCCGCAACCTGCCAGAGGTACATCTCCCTCACCTTTTCCTGAAAGTCAAGGTTGTTTTCATGAATATCCCTAAAGCCCTGCAGATAATCTCTGTCAGTTCCGAATCTTTGCTGTGACAGCTTTTTTTTGGTGAACGAGAAAGGCACATCCAGAAAAAGGCTCATTAACGGTTTGGGGATATTAAAATATTCGTATTCCAGGTAGTTGATCCACTCTTTAAGCAGTTGTCTTTCGGACGTATCTGCAAGTTTGGCGCATTGAAAAGCGATATTGGAATGCACATACCTGTCGAGCAGTACCAGGTATCCTTCTTTTAACCACCCTCTGATCATCCCGGATGCATCCATGCGGTCGCCTGCATATATAAGTGCAATCAGATAGGGGTTTACCGAATGAATATCGCCAAGCTCGCCACGCAGAAAACGTGCAATCAGGTCACCGAATACCTCAGAGTCGGTGCGGGGGAAATGCAGGTACTTAAAAGGGATGCCCTTTTTTGTTAAATGTTTCTGCAGCAAACCGATTTGTGTCGATTTACCGGATCCGTCAAGCCCTTCGATTACAAAAAAATGCATATCCTGTTATTCGGGAAATTGCCTTTTTACTACTTTTATCTTAAATATTGCAAAGAATGGATGTTAAAGATACGTTTTTTTCAAGAAAATCAAGCCTAAATTGCAATGGGCGTATCATAAGCCTTGATGTACCTAAAATCATGGGTATACTTAATGTAACTCCCGATTCATTTTATGACGGTGGCAGATACACAACTGAATATCAGATCCTTATTCATGTAGAGCAGATGCTCTCCGAAGGAGCCGATTTTATTGATATCGGTGCATATTCATCAAGACCCGGTGCAACACACATAACACCGGAAGAAGAGATTTCACGTCTTAAGGATCCATTAACATATATCCGCAACAAGTTCCCGGATAGTGTTTTATCTGTTGACACTTTTCATGCACAGGTTGCCAGGTTCGCCGTAGAAAATTTCGGTGTGGATATGATCAATGACATTTCAGCGGGTGAACCGGAGGGTGAAAAGATGCCTGAAACCGTTGCAAACCTTGGTATACCCTATATCATCATGCATATGAAAGGCACACCGCAGAATATGCAGAACAAGCCTGTTTACGGCGATGTGGTGAAGGAAATCATACAGTTTTTTGCAGATAAGGTTAATGCACTAAGGCATATGGGAATCAGGGATCTTGTCATTGATCCCGGATTCGGGTTCGGCAAGACCATAGAACATAATTTTATGATCCTTAACCAATTTGATGCTTTTAAACTTTTTGAATTGCCTCTTATGGTCGGATTATCGCGTAAATCAACTATTTATAAAACATTGAATATTAGTGCCGATGAAGCGTTGAACGGAACAACGGTATTGAATACGGTGGCATTGATGAAAGGGGCGGATATTTTACGGGTTCACGATGTAAAGGAAGCCAGGCAGGCAATTATTCTCGTTGAAAGGATAAGGCACGAAATTACAGGAAATCAATAATTTTGGTATTTTTGTAGAAAAGAGGATTTTACCATGCATATAGGACCTGTACCTGTCAGACTCATCGATATTATAGATATTCTTCTTGTGGCATTTCTGATGTACCAGATTTACATGCTCATCAAGGGATCGATCGCCATATACATTTTTGTTACCGTAATCTCTTTTTATGTACTCTGGCTGCTTGTTAAGGATAATTTTCTTTTGCTCGGTTCAATCCTGGGCCAGATCATCAGCGTAGGCCTCATAGCGGTTATCGTGGTTTTCCAACCGGAATTGAGGAGATTCCTTGTACTCATTGGCACAAGGTACCTCTCGAAAACGGGTATCTCCCTGGATAACCTCTTTCCCAGCGGGGGAAGTATCGACCGAAATCTGCCTATAAATTCAATTGTCAAAGCCTGCATCAATATGGCAAAAACCCGAACGGGTGCGCTTATTGTGCTTAAACGAAATTCGCTGCTCGACGATTATGAAAAGAGCGGGGACATACTCGATGCCAATATTTCAAGCCGCCTGATCGAAAGCATATTCAATAGGTTCAGTCCGCTCCATGATGGAGCTGTTATCCTGGCAAACGACAGGATCAGGGCTGCAAGATGCGTATTGCCAGTTTCAGATAATTTTGAACTTCCGGCGAACTATGGTTTGCGCCACAGGGCCGCCATCGGATTGACCGAAGAAACTGATTCTATTGTGATCATTATTTCGGAGGAATCCGGTGAGATAGCGCTTGCAGAAGCCGGACGTATAAAACGGGTCGATACTAAAGTGCTGTTCAGGATTCTGGAAAAAGAGTTTTTGTCCAGAAAAACTGCCTGAGAGTAAAAAATACATGCGGTTTAAGTATCTCTTAAAAAGTTTAGTATCCCATTAAAGACCCCCCAATGAGGTTATTCTTGTATGGTAGCGGATTACAGGTTGCAATTCTTGCATTTAAAGCGTAATTTTACATAAATGGCAGTAATATCTGGCGCACATTCATATTAAGCGATCATATATGATATCTTGGATATAAATTAAAAATGAAGTTATGAAAATTACGGTTGTAGGAGCCGGCAATGTTGGGGCAACATGTGCAGATGTACTGGCACATAAAGATGCATCACATGAAGTTGTGCTTGTAGACATTAAAGAAGGCCTGGCTGAAGGAAAAGCTCTTGATATATGGCAGAGTGCACCTATTGACAGATTTAACACTAAAACCATAGGGGTAACAAACGATTATTCACAGACCGCAAATTCGAATGTTGTGGTCATTACCTCAGGCCTGCCCCGAAAGCCCGGGATGAGCAGAGATGACCTTATCGAAACAAATTCCACTATCGTAAAGTCAGTTACTGAAAATATTGTGGAATACTCACCCTGCGCGATCATCATTGTGGTTTCCAATCCGCTTGATGTAATGACATACCAGGCTTACCTGACTTCGAAATTTCCCAGGACACGGGTTATGGGTATGGCAGGTATCCTTGATGCCGGACGGTACAGGGCTTTTATTGCAGACGAATTGAATGTTTCCCCGAAAGATGTGCAAGCCTTGTTATTGGGCGGACACGGAGATACTATGGTACCATTGCCCCGATATACTACGGTGAGCGGAATCCCGATTTCGGAGCTTCTGTCCAGGGGAAAAATTGATGCAATTATTGAACGGACAAGGTTTGGGGGTGGAGAACTTGTAAAATTAATGGGCACATCAGCCTGGTATGCCCCGGGATCTGCAGCAGCCAGGATGGCTGAGGCCATAACACGCAACCAGAAGAGAGTTCTGCCATGCTGTGTTAAGCTTGAAGGTGAATACGATCTGGAAAATGTCTTTGTGGGTGTACCGGTAGTACTCGGGAAGAACGGGGTTGAAAAAATACTGGACCTGAAACTTAACGATGAGGAAAAAGAACGGTTAAGCAAATCAGCCAATGCCGTTAAGGAAATGATGGATGCACTCGACGGACTGAATGCCAAAAAAGAAACTTCAAAAGCAGTATAAAAAAAGAAAAAACCACCTGGTTCTGCAGGTGGTTTCACTCATTTCGTCTTAGCTGAAGGCTGCTTTCTCTTTTCTTATGAATTTACGTCTGGAATCTTTAGCGAACTGAATGATCTCAGCTACTTTTTCATCAGATACATCACATTCCAGGGTACTTATATAATCAAAAACCTCTTTATAATCGTCAGGATTATCTTCAATCAGCTTTATAAAATCGCTCAATTCATCGGTGTTTTGATCATTTAACGTAGTAAAAAGAGAGTGAATAGTAGAGTGTTTATTCATAGGCATAACATATGATTTGTGTTTGTATTGATAGAAAAACGGTAAAAAGGGCAAAATAGTATGAAAACAATTCAATTAATTGACTGTTTTGCCCGGTTTTTTTTGGCTTTGCGCTACTAAACTGACAGACAGATATTTCTTTCTTTAATCAGTTTTCGCAGGTTAATCAGGGCGTAACGCATTCTGCCCAAAGCGGTATTGATGCTGACATCGGTAAAATCGGCAATTTCCTTGAAGGAAAGCCCAATGTAATGGCGCAGCAAAACCACTTCTCTCTGATCCGCCGGCAGCTCATCCACCAGGTTCCTGATATCTTTATTGATCTGACTCTTTACCAGGGTATCTTCAACGTTAATGTTACCGAGTTTTTTCGAATTGAAAATATCCGTTTCATAATCATCGTTCGAAAGGATATTCATCTGTTTTTTCTTTCGGAAATGATCAATGACAAGGTTGTGCGCAATCCGCACCACCCATGACAGAAATTTACCGTTGTCCTTGTACTTACCGTCATTTAAGGATTTTATCACTTTAATAAACGTATCCTGAAATATATCTTCGGCCAAAGGATGATCCTTTACCATCAGGTAAATGTAAGTGTAAACTCTTGATCTGTGACGGTGAATAAGCTCTTCCAGGGATGTATGATCACCTTCAATAAACTGATTAACAAGCTCATAATCAGTTAGATTATGCAGTTTCAAAACGACCTCCTTTTTTAATTAGCAAATGTTAAAAGGTAGAGTTTTGTTCGATAATCAGTCCTCCAGTGATTAAATGATGAATTTAGTTGTGAATTAAATGAAATTATTAATCTATTCAAATAATTTTGCGGTCTAAAAATAGTTAATTTTTGTTAAAAATCAAATATCAGGTTGTTAACAATTTTCATGCCACAAAAAAAGAATAATACCGAGCAATATATCAGAATATCCGGGGCCAGGGTTCATAATCTGAAGAATATCAGCCTTGACATCCGGAGAAACAATTTCGTCGTCATTACAGGTTTGTCGGGCTCAGGGAAATCATCGCTTGCATTTGATACTATCTATGCCGAAGGCCAGCGCAGGTATGTTGAAAGCCTTTCTGCCTATGCCCGTCAATTCCTTGGCCGGATGAACAAACCCGATGTGGATTTTATTAAAGGCATACCCCCGGCAATTGCTATTGAGCAGAAGGTAAACACCCGAAATCCACGCTCAACTGTAGGAACGTCAACCGAAGTATACGATTTTCTGAAACTTTTGTTTGCCAGAATCGGAAAAACTTTTTCACCGGTATCGGGTAATATAGTAAAAAAACACAGTGTGAGCGATGTGACCGATTTTATCGGGTCGTTTCCCGAGGGTACCCGTATGGTTATCCTGACTCCTATGGATAAAGAGTTGAAAATCAATATGAATCAGTATTTTGAAGATCTTTTATACCAGGGTATTGCAAGGGTAGAGGTTGATGGCGAAGTGGTTAAGATCAGTGATGTTAAAGATAATCCTGAGATCAGCAAGAGCAAAAAGATGAGGATTGTTATAGACCGGATCGTTGTTTCATCTGAAGAGGATGCTTCCGAAAGGTATGCCGACTCTGTTCAGCTGGCATTCAGGCTGGGTAATGGTGTTTGCATAATAAAACAAGCCGGAACCCCTGAAGGACGGGAAAAAAGCTTTACAACAAGGTTTGAACTCGACGGGATGAGTTTTGAAGAACCCGATGTTCATATGTTCAGTTTTAACAATCCTGTTGGCGCCTGTCCGCTCTGTGAGGGCTATGGAAAAGTTATAGGCATAGATCCTGATCTGGTGGTCCCCGATAAGGGATTGTCGGTTTATGAAGATGCCATAGTATGCTGGAAAGGGGAAAAAATGAGCAGGTGGAAAGAGCACCTGATCTATAATGCCGATAAGGTTGGATTTCCGGTACACAAACCCTACTTTCAGCTGACCCCGGATCAGAAGCAACTGCTCTGGACAGGCAACAAGTACTTTAAAGGGTTGAATGATTTTTTTGAATATCTCGAAAGTAAATTATACAAAATTCAATACCGCGTTATGCTTTCGCGTTACCGCGGAAAAACCACATGCCCCGAATGTAAGGGCAACAGGCTGAAAAAGGAAGCATCATATGTGAAGGTTGGCGGAAAATCCATACAGGAGCTTGTGCAGATGCCCATTGATGAGCTGCAGGCTTTTTTTGGCAACCTGGTATTGAATGCATTCGAAAAACAGGTTGCCGGCAGAATTCTGAAGGAGATCACCTCAAGGCTCGAATACCTCTACGATGTCGGACTCAGTTACCTTACCCTCAATCGCTTGTCATCCACCCTTTCAGGAGGTGAGTCTCAACGGATAAATCTTGCAACAACGCTGGGCAGTAACCTGGTCGGGTCGCTCTATATTCTTGATGAGCCAAGCATCGGGCTTCATGCCCGTGATATCAAACTGCTGGTTAAAGTACTTCGTAACCTTCAGCGTAAAGGAAATACCGTTATGGTAGTAGAGCACGAAGAAGAAATCATCCGCGAAGCTGATGAGATCATAGATATCGGTCCTCTGGCCGGCAGACTCGGCGGCGAGATTGTGTATAAAGGCAACCTTGAAGGGTTGAAAAAATCAGAAAAAAGCATGACCGGGTTGTACCTTGCCGGTAAGGAAAAAATCGGGCTTCCGGAGAAGCGCCGAAAATGGAACAACTACATTGAATTCACAGGTGCCCGGGAAAATAACCTGAAAAATATAGATGTCAGGATCCCGTTAAACATACTTACCGTTGTAGCTGGGGTTAGCGGTTCAGGAAAGTCATCGCTGGTTAAGAACATCATTTTTCCGGCCATGGGAAAAATCCTGAACAAGAGTGCTGAAAAAAGCGGGGATTTTAATCAGGTACTTGGCGACATCAGGATGTTATCAAATGTTGAGTTTGTGGATCAGAATCCTATCGGAAAAACTTCCCGGTCAAATCCTGTAACATATATTAAAGCTTATGATGAGATCAGAAAGCTGTTTGCAGATTTGCCGCAGGCCAAAATGAACGGATACAAGCCTTCGCATTTCTCTTTTAATGTGGACGGAGGCCGGTGTGAGGAGTGCCAGGGAGAAGGTGAGATTAAAGTTGAAATGCAGTTTATGGCCGATGTTCACCTGGTTTGTGAGCAATGCCATGGCAGGAGGTTTAAAGATGAGATCCTTGACATTGTGTTTCATGGCAAGAATATCTACGATATTCTGGAACTGACAATCGACGAAGCAATTGAGTTTTTCTCACAGTACAATACCACCACTGAAAAAGCCATCGTCAGGCGGATAAAGCCGCTGGCAAATGTAGGATTGGGTTATGTTAAGCTGGGTCAGTCGTCATCAACGCTCAGCGGGGGTGAAAGTCAACGTGTTAAACTGGCTTCATTTATGAGTGTCGAGGATAAGATTTCTCCTACACTGTTCATTTTCGATGAACCTACTACCGGACTGCATTTTCACGATATCAAGAAACTGCTGGAAGCCCTGAATGAATTGATTAAAAAGGGCCATTCCGTGCTGATTATCGAACACAATCTTGAAGTCATTAAATCGGCGGACTGGTTAATAGAACTTGGACCCGAAGGGGGGGTGAATGGCGGATACCTGGTTTATCAGGGTGTTCCTGAGGGCATTATCAAGTCTGAGCAGTCGTATACGGGTATGTATCTTAAAAATAAGATTTCCTAGACCGCAGAAAACTGCAGGAATAAAAAAACCCGTGCAGAAATATACACGGGTAATACGATATATTTTACAGTTTAATTTTCCTTAAATCCAAACATGATGGCCACGCAGGCACTGGCGGGATATTCTGACTCACCGGTTCCGTCAGGCACCTTCACGGCAATTTTCAATTGCTGGCTCGATTCAAGTTTAAAATCCCATATCCTTGCATTGTTATGTTCCCTGTTATCATACAATACATTCTTATAGGCATCGATTACCTGAAACTCAACAATATTTAAAGGATCTGCACCACACACGGCGATGCGGTAGTCCTGACCGGAATAAAAGGTTTTGTAAAGTTCTGCCTCTTCACCCTCAGTTAAAATTGCAGCATGATAATTACCATCGTGAATATAAGGTATTAGCTCAAGTTTACACAGCTTTTTCGCATAGCCTTTGCATTGTGCGCTAATTGAATTATTTACTGATATGAATAGGGTAGTAAGAAAAAGGACAAGCAATATTTTTTTCATAACAGGTTAATTTATTGTACAAAGTTTGTTCTTAAGGTTTTAACTGCTTCTCTGAGCTCATCGAACACCGGTTTGGTAATTGTAATCTTCGTTTGTGAGCGCAATGTTGCTACATTAGTATCCGTATTGGGTTCAACTTTGATTTCTGATGTCTCAACCTTAATTTTATCAAACGCATTTTTTAGTCCTGTGAGATCGCTCATTAACTCGGTAATATCTTTATTTTCTTCTCCGGTCTGGTTCTTTCTGTTTTCCTCAAGCATTCGCTGAACAATTTTAAAGGATAATTTTTGTTCTGCAATCCTGTCCACCAGTTTATTGTTTTCGATAGGCTTATCGTCTACAAGTTGCGTGGCTATATAAAGTCCTTCAATCCATCCGCCTACAAGAACTATGGTAGCAACTGCAGGTCTGTCATTTTCCTTGAGATACGAACTTGAATTTAAAAAAGTTTCGGAAATAATATCCATAATCACATCGCGGTTGTTCAGGTTTTCCTCAAGTCTTTTTACTGTCTGATCATCAATAGCGTCTGTAATATCAAGATCTTCAGCCATTTTTCTGGCAGCTTCCATGTACTTGACCGATGCCTGTGCCTGATCGAACAAACTGGCAAAGCTCAGATCGGTAGTGTAAATGCCAAGGTTTAGGGCAAGGCTTTTGTTGGTAGTGTAATTGCCTGTATTCTGGGTAGAATTAAGCAACTGCTCGTCATAGGTGGCTCCGGCAGATTTAATAAGCATTGCTGTTTCAAGGGGAGAAGGAAGCGCATAAAAGATTTTTTTGGCTTTATCAATGTCATCAAATATATCATCTTCAGAAAGATAATCCGCCATATTCGCATCTTTATGTTTCTGCTTAGACTTGTCAGAGGCACATCGAGTTCCTAAACAAAAAATGAGAATAAGGAAAAAAATCTTGGTGAGGTTACTTATAGAGCAATTTCGTCGCATGGATAATTGGATTATAATATGGTTATTAATGGGGTTACATGCTTAATTATAGTAAAATTAATACTTTTTTTTAATTTACAAAATTGTGGCAATTCACGAAAGTCTTTGCAACATTCTATTTTAAATTCGTGCTATATACAAAAGTAAAAAAGTGCGGTATTAAAAAAAAGGGTTTCATTGCTATTTATGAACAATCGGGGAGTATACGAAATCTAACCAATAAGGTTTTTTTTCGTGTATCGGCAGAAATCCACAAGACCGCATTCGTAACATTTCGGGCTTCTGGCAGTACATATATATCTTCCGTGAAGGATCAGCCAGTGGTGTGCTATTGACCTGATATGCAAAGGTATATACTTTTCAAGCTGTCTTTCGGTTTCCAGGGGTGTTTTCGAATGTGTCGTCAGGCCAATTCTGGCAGAAACCCTGAAAACATGCGTATCTACTGCAATGGTCGGTTGATTGAATATTACCGAAGCAATGACATTGGCTGTTTTCCTCCCTACGCCGGGCAACTGTTGCAACCGATTAACCTCCGGCGGAATCTCGCCTCCAAAACGGTCAAGAACTGTGGCAGCCATGTTGACCAAATGTTTCGACTTATTGTTCGGATACGTGCAACTCCTGATGTAGGGGTACACTTCCTCAGGACTGGCTGCAGCCATGGATCTTATATCAGGAAACCGCTCAAGTAGGGCGGGAGTGATCATATTCACCCTTTTGTCGGTGCATTGTGCGGATAATATTACCGCAACTATAAGCTCATAGGGAGACTTGTACTGCAATTCTGTTTCAGCGACAGGACGGTTTTTCTGAAAGTAGTCCAGCACCTTTGCAAATCGTTCTTTTTTGGTCATACTGTCAATTTCCTTGAATCCAGCCAAAAATATACAATATCTCCAAATACCACTTTAAAATCCGATCTTTTTAACCCGGATATTGACATCGGTGTTTCGCCCCTTATCATCAGAACATGAGATTTCGGTGAACCCTTCGGAAGGATTAAAAAACACTTTTTCTGTCGGAGGGACCGAACAGTAAAATCGCATATTGATAAACCAGAATACTTCTTCCACATCGCCGGCGGCATTGCAGCAAAGGGCAATCTGCATGCTGTCGGTTTCATCCACATAATATTCAGCATTATTCAGCGGGGAAGTGATAACAGGTGCGGATCCTGCCAGCACCCTTTCACATCGGAGGTTATGAGGAGGAATTTTTTCATAATGTATCGAATATTCCTCGTAATAGGCAATCATTTCGGCACTGTAATTTGGATATAAGGCTTTAATATAGCCAAGATCAGGGCGGCAGCCGGTGCAATACGATATGGTTGAATCCGGGGAGATAAATACCTGTTTCATATGTTCACATGGCTTCACCGGAGATATAGCCGGGATATAGTAATCCACCACAAGATCTGTACAGAACTCTGATGGAATGTTACCTGTTGCCGAGCATACGATCCGCGATTCCAGACCCTGTGGAATTTCGTACCAGTTTTCTTCAGATCCGTAGTCGAGTGCATTGAAAATCGAAAAGAGTAACGGAGCCGCTGCATCTGCTCCGCTAAGTCCGGGAACTCCTTCGCCGGAAAAATTTCCTACCCATACACCAATCGTGTATCTTTTGTTGTATCCTATACTCCACGCATCACGCCGTCCGTAGGATGTCCCTGTCTTCCACGCCACCTTAGGCAAGTTCGGGGTGTTTTCCCATTCTGTCGGCAAATCTGGCCTGGTAACTTTTGTAAGGATATCGGTCACCATATATGCGGCTTCCTCAGTAAGTAGCCTGCGTGAAATACCGGATTTGTTTTTCTTCTTAGCCACAGGTATCTCCTCAGTAACCTGGTCACGGATCTCTCTGATCTCGCCTTTGTTTGACAGTATAAAATAAAGTGTGGTAAGTTCTTCGAGGGTCACACCGCAACCGCCAAGGGCAACGGATAAACCCAGGTGATCCTTATTGGCCCTTATCTGGCTGAATCCTGCTTTTATAAGGGATTCGACTACAGGGCGGACCTTAAGCTCGTTCATGATCTTAACCGCGGGAACATTTAAGGAGTTGGAAAGGGCATAATCGATATTTACCAGTCCGTGATATTTGCCGTCATAATTTTCGGGCTCATACCCCGAAAAATACACGGGAACGTCGCTCACCACTGTTTTAGGGGTGATCAGCCCTTTATCAAAAGCCAGTCCGTATATCAGGGGTTTTAATGTGCTTCCGGGAGAACGCACCGCCCTGATGCCGTCAACCTGTCCCCCGTCCTCCGTATTAAAAAAGTCAGCTGAACCTGCATAGGCAACGATACTGCCCGACCGGTTATCGATTACCAGTGCAGCCGCATTCTTCACATTCCTGAAATACCACCTGTTGGTATGCTCTCTTACCAATGATTCCACCTTGAGTTGTGTCTCGAGGCATAGTGTGGAACGGATAATATGTCTGCCGCGGTTCGCTGAATACAGTCTTTGCGAAAAATGATGCGCATACCTGGGAACCTCATACCTGAAGCCTTTAAGCAGTTCATTTTCTGCATCATCAATATCCCGGTCCGGAAAAAGTTCCGCCCTGCGGTACCTCTCCAGCCATCTGTTGCGTTTCTCAATGAGTAGTGCATTGTCCTCTCCCGGTTTAAGGATATTGGGATTATTCGGGATGATACTTAGTACAGCAATCTCACCGATGCTCAGGTGATCGGGCATTTTATTGAAATACATCAGGGATGCTGCTTTCACCCCTTCGATATTGCCCCCGTATGGTAAGAGATTGAGGTAAAGCTGCAGGATCTCATTCTTTGAGAGATGCCATTCCAACTGCAATGCACGAAACATTTCAATAAGTTTATTCAAATATGTTCTGCTCCTGGGTTCGAGCAGCCTGGCTGCCTGCATGGTAATGGTGGATGCACCGGAAGTGCGCTTTCCCCTGGCAATGTTTTTGATCAGTGCCCTACAGACCGCTACAGGATTAATTCCGAAATGGTAATAAAAATACCTGTCTTCTTTATAGACGATCGCTTTTTTAACGGCCGGCGTAATTTCATCCAATTCAGTAAGCAACCTCCATTTTTCATCACTGCTGAGGTAAGCATGCAGCATTTCGCCGCCTGAATCGGTGATCACTGTCGAATACGATATATGAATTTTTACCGGAAACGCCATATCGGCAAAAATAAATACCACGAATACCGGGAAAATATAAAATAGCAGGGTCAGCGGTTTACGTAACCGTGATCCCCTGATTTTCCCATACCATTTGGCGATCGTTTTCGCATAACTGCGGACAGGTATTCTGTCAAAGCTTGTCCTTACCATTTGTATAAACCTGCCGGTCAAAACTGCTAAGATTTGAAATTTCGGATGCAAATGTTTACCGAATATACCAAATGATTTTCAAATGATTCAGATATTTTGTATTTTGTGAAGGCTTATCGGGGCAACAGTAAAAAGGTGCAATGCATAAGTATTGAACGAATTACGAACAGACCTATACCTAAAACCATTAATCATCAATCTATGATCAGAAAACATTCTATAATTTTTGCCTCCCTCCTGGCGGTGGCATTGGTATTGAACTCATGCTCGAAAGAGAATGCAGTTAAAGTCATTAAGACAAGCTTTGATAAGGAAGTTAAATTGAATGATCCCCTGAAGTTCCTGTTTAATAAAGACCTGGTACCCGATTCAATGGTTAACCGGTCTGTGTCAGTTGAATACCTGAAATTCGATCCGCACGTAACCGGAAAAACGCTGTGGATCAATAAAAACGAATTGGTTTTTGTTCCCGAACCGGGGTTTTCCCCTGCAACCGACTATAAAGTTACACTTACCGGCAATATTACCCGTCATAAGAAGGGGATGCAGATCAGGGGAGACAAAGACTATTCATTCAGCACACCCGAACTGAGACTTGACCAGTACCAGGCCTACTGGGCACTGGCCGATGATAAGACGGGGGAACCTACCGCGCGCCTTTCATTTTCATTCAATTATCCTGTGAATCCATCCGATATTGCGGCTAAACTCGAGGTGAAAGCTGACGGTAATAGTGCAGTGCTCCAGCCTTTGTCCGGTGAAACAGGCAGTGAGGTACTATTTGATATAACCAACCTGAAGCCCGAAGACAGGGATCTGGAATTGGAATGCACACTGAAAAAAGGATTGCTTCCGAAAGGAGGCACCAATCCAACTGAAAAGGATATTTCACTGAATCTAGTCCTGAATTCGCCTTATAAATTAAATATTACAGGAATCACCACGGAACACGATGGCATAACCGGACAGATTACGGTGAATACTTCTCAGAAAGCAGATCAGAAAAAGATAAAAAAACACATAGTCATTGTGCCTGCAGTAAAATTCGATGTGGAAGTCTACCCGAATTATTTCATTATAAAAAGCCGTGAGTTTGATGTTACCCGGAAA
This sequence comes from uncultured Bacteroidales bacterium, assembly GCA_964503885.1. Taxonomy (GTDB): domain Bacteria; phylum Bacteroidota; class Bacteroidia; order Bacteroidales; family UBA10428; genus CAZDCD01. Next base: position 16,466 of record CAZDCD010000012.1, on the reverse strand, counting down.
TACACTGTAAGGATAACAAAAGACCTTCCGGGCGTCCTCGGCGGTACATTGAAATACGATTATGAAGAAGATGTTTCCTTTGGAAAACTCAAACCTGCAGTACGGTTTATCGATAACAAAGGATCCTATCTCTCCGCTAAAGGTTCAAGAGCTGTCGAAGTTGCTATCATAAGCATTCCTGAAGTAAATTTGAAGATCACGAAGATCTATGAAAACAACATCCTGAATTTTCTGCGCTCCGGCAACTATTCCTATTACTATGACGAAGAAGAGGATTACTATTACGATGAATACGGGGATTACTATTACGGGTCGGGCAATTCAAATGCCGAATTCCTGGGGGATGTTATACTGGAGAAAACCATCAACACCGGGGATCTTAAAAAACTTGGAAATTCAAGGATACTTCAATTCGATTTTAACGATAAGTTAAAGGATTACAAAGGTATTTACCAGGTGGAAATAACTTCTGCAACCGATGGGTGGATAAGTGCAAAAAAAACAGTGTCGGTCTCCGACCTGGGCCTGATCGTTAAGAAAGGGAAAAATGCCATTTCGGTTTTTGTCAATTCGCTAATCGACGCAAGTCCTGTTAACGGTGCCGGAATATTTGTGGTCGGCAGAAATAACCAGGTACTTGCCAAATTATCCACAAATTCAGAAGGATACGCCAGGTATGCATATAAAGAACTTCCTGCAAGCGGATTTGAACCTGAACTGGTAACAGCCAACCTTGGGAGCGATTTTAATTACATCTACTTAAAACAGTCTGCAGTGCATACTTCGGGTTTTGATGTAGGCGGAAAGTATGAAAATCCTTCCGGTCTTGAAGCGTTCATTTATGGTGAGCGTGAACTTTACCGTCCGGGTGAGACGATCAACCTTTCGGCTGTCATTCGTACCTTTGGCTGGGAACTGCCGGGACAAATGCCTGTTATCCTGAAAATTGTGACGCCCAACGGCAAAACCTTAAAGACACTGAGAAAAGTTCTTGATGAGGACGGCTCTTTTGATGTGGCTGTTCCGACATCACCTTCAGCCATGACCGGAAGCTATACCGCGGAATTGTATACCTCGAACAATGTGCTTATCGGCAATAAAACCATCAGGCTGGAAGAGTTTGTGCCGGACAGGATAAAGGTCGATGTGTCCCTGAACAGAGAAGAATTCAAACCCGAAGAGGAAATAGAGGTGAATATAGGGGCCACGAATTTTTTTGGCCCCCCGGCGGCCAACAGGAATTATGAAGTAGAACTCACCACTGCATTGCGTGGGTTTTATCCTTCGAAGAACCATGAATACAATTATGCGCTTTCCGGTCTGGACTCCTATTTTGAGAGGATACTTCGTGAGAACGCGACCAACCAGGAAGGCAAAGCCACCGAGAAATTTGAAATTCCGGGAATATACAGGGACATGGGCCTGCTGCAGTCAGATCTGTACATTACCGTATTTGATGAGACAGGCAGACCGGTCAACCGGAAAAAAACCTTTAAGATATATACGCAGGATATTTTTTACGGAATAAAATTTTCAGGGTATTATGCACGCACGGGTAAACCGGTGAATGTGCCGTTAATTGCTGTCGATAAAAACGGAAAGGCACTTGACAACATTCCCGCTAAAATCAACCTGGTGCGTATTGAATATAAGACTGTGCTTTCACGAAGCGGAGATTACTTCCGGTACCGGTCGGAAAGAGTGGAACGGGTGCTGGAGACCAAAACGCTTACGCTGAACGGAACTTCGGTAAACTACACCTTTACACCCGACCTGAACGGCAACTATGAAGTAAGGTTATCGCGTCCGGGTGCTTCAAGGTATGTGAAGATAGGTTTCTGGGCATATGGTTACGGAAGTTCCACACAGTACAGTTCATTCCAGGTTGATAACGAGGGACGGATCGATATCGAGCTTGACAAGGATAAATATACTACTGGAGAAAACGCCAGGGTATTGCTCAAAGCTCCGTTCAGCGGGAAGATGCTGATCACAGTGGAAAATAATGATGTGATCAGTTATTACTACCGCGAAACCGATAAAAGGGTCGTTTCGCTTGACCTTAACCTTACCGCTGCTCATGTGCCAAACGTATACATTACGGCCACCCTGTTCAGGCCACATGCCGAAAGCGAATTACCGCTTACAGTGGCACACGGCTTTACCCCGGTGATGGTAGAAAATCCTGCGAATAAGCTTCCCTTATCGGTTGAAGCGGTGACCAGTTCCAGATCGAATACCCGGCAGAAGATCACGGTCAGATCAGCGGCAAACACGGCTGTGACCATTGCCGTTGCGGACAACGGCATATTGCAGGTCACCAATTACCAGACCCCGGACCCCTACGCATTTTTCTATGCCAGGCGGGCACTTGCTGTGGGATCGTATGATATCTATCCTTACCTTTTTCCCGAGATCGGATCGGCTGTAAGCCAGGCCGGCGGGGGCGATATGAGCATGGAAAAAAGGATCAATCCGCTGACCAATAAACGCATGAACCTGGTATCGTTCTGGAGCGGAACAATACAGACGGACAACAGCGGTGTGGCCGAATATGAAGTGGATATACCGCAGTTTTCCGGCGAACTCAGAATAATGGTGGCAGCACATAAAAACAAATCGTTTGCCGCATCCGAAGCGTTTATAAAGGTGGCCGATCCGGTGGTGATCAGCGTGGCGCTGCCAAGGTTCTTAAGCCCGAAAGATTCGGTGATCGTGCCTGTTATCGTCACCAATACAACCGACAAAACTGCCAACTGCAAGGCTGAACTTAAAATCAGCGGTCCGCTGCGGGTCACCGGCAACAATACACAGCAGTTCAGGATCGACAAAAATGCGGAAAAGGAGGTGCTTTTCAGGATCTATGCACTGCCTGAAATAGGGCAGGGGAAAGTGGAAGTGGAACTGGATGCCCTGAACGAAAAGTTTGTCAATACAACAGAGATATCCGTCCGCCCTGCGTCTCCCCTTCAGAAAGTGAATGGATCAGGCGTGGCTGAGGTTGGGAAGCCGGTGAAAATATCCATGGACAATTCAAAATTTATCCCGTCAAGCGTCGATAATAAACTTGTTGTCAGTAAATCACCAATGGTACAGTTCACTGACAGGCTGGAATACCTTATACGTTATCCATACGGATGTATTGAACAGACAGTCTCCAGCGCTTTTCCGCAACTTTATTTCAACGACCTTGCACGGGATATCCTCAAAGACACGAAGGGAGCTGACCCGAATCCTGCTTACAATGTCCAATCTGCTATCGACAAGATCAAATCAATGCAGTTGTATAGCGGTGCCCTGACATACTGGCCCGGGGAAGGAGTTGAAACCTGGTGGGGTTCGGTATATGCCGCACATTTTCTTCTTGAAGCCAAAAAAGCAGGTTTTGAGGTTGAGGATAAAATGCTGGACCTGTTATTCAACTACCTGCGGGTACATCTGAAAAGAAGAGAGTTTGTAACCTATTACTATAATTACAATCAGAAAAGAAACATTTTACCCAGAGAAGCTGTGTATTCTCTTTATGTTCTGGCACTTGCAGGCAAACCCGAGCTGTCTACCATGAATTTCTATAAATCCAATTTACAGGATCTGAGCCTTGATGCCAAATACATGCTTGCAGCAGCATATGCCCTGGCAGGCGATAAAGAAAAATACAGGCAGATCGTACCGCCTGCATTTGAAGGAGAGAAGGCAAACACATCATTCGGAGGGAGCTTTTATTCCTACCTGAGGGATGAAGCAATAACGCTGAATGTGCTGCTCGAGGTCGATCCCGACAACAATCAGATCCCGGTGATGGTGAAACATGTATCGGAAGCACTGAGAACAAGACGGTATATGAATACCCAGGAAAGTACTTTCTCGTACCTTGCCATGGGAAAGATTGCGCGCATTGCCTCCAAAACCGATGTAAAGGCAGTCATTAAATCGAAGGGAAAGGTTGTGGGAGAGATGAACAATAACACGGTCACACTGAATACCGGCCAGCTGAAGGGGACCGAGCTGACCATTGAAAGCCAGGGCAACGGAAAATTCTATTATTTCTGGGAGATCGAAGGGATAAGTTCCGATGGTTCATACCTTGAAGAGGACAGTTATATCAAAGTAAGAAGAATTCTATATGACCGGTATGGAGGAATGATCACTTCATATAATTTCCGGCAGAACGACCTTATCCTTGTAAGGATTACGGCAGCCTCCCTGACAAATCAGCGGATTGAAAATGTGGCCATCAGCGACATTCTACCTGCAGGGTTCGAGATCGAAAATCCAAGGTTGACCGAACTACCCTCGGGTATGAGTTATCCCGATTTCCGGTCATATCCCGGTTATCTTGACGTGCGTGACGACAGGGTGAACCTTTTTGTAAGGGTTACCCCTCAGGGAAACTCATATTATTACCTGGTAAGGGCGGTGTCTCCCGGAGTATTTCAGATGGGTCCGGTAGGTGCTGATGCCATGTATAACGGGGAATACCATTCCTATAACGGTGCTGCGTTGGTTAAGATCAGAAAGAAATGATACCATGGGAAATTTTACCGTTTGTCATTTCTTAAGTACTTTTGCTTAAGTCATGATTCCCAGAAATGATCTATCCGATAAATTTTGAGAGCAAGATCGGTTTCGACCAGGTGCGGGAGATGGTCAAAAATCACTGCCTTTGCAGCCTGGGTATGATGCGTGCGGACGAGATGGTCATGTCGGGCAACCAGGAAGCAATTGAGCACAAACTGAACGAAACGGAGGAGTTTAGGAGAATCTGTTTATTTGAGGAAAACTTTCCGACAGACAATTATATCGATGTAACGGGATCGATTAAAAAAGCCAGGACTGAGGGCAGGTTCCTGGAAATTGAAGAGGTATATAACCTGAAAAAATCGCTCGAGGCTGTAAAAGCAATATTGCGGTTCTTCAGCGGATCCGAGGAGAAAAAGAAATATCCGGTGCTTTGTAAAACAGCCGGTGGTGTGAGTTTTTACCCCTTTGTACTGGAACAGATTGACCGGATACTAACCAAGAATGGACGGATAAAAGATAATGCCTCCTCAGAGTTGGCAACTATCCGCAAGGAAATTATCCGCAAACAATCGAATATTAACAGGCAGCTGGAGCATATCCTGAAAAAAGCCAGGCAGGAAGGGTATGCTGACGAAGATTCGGCGCTGACGTTCCGTAACGGACGTCTAGTAATACCGGTACCTGCGGCGTATAAAAGAAAAGTGGCAGGATTTATCCACGATGAATCGGCAACAGGTAAAACAGCCTATATTGAGCCGGCAGAAGTTGTTGAACTGAATAATGAACTGAAAGAGCTTGAATACGCCGAAAGCCGGGAGATCATTAAAATACTGGTTAAGTTTACCGACGCCATCAGGCCTTATCTCGATGAGCTGGAGAATGCCTATTTCTTTTTAGGTGATATTGATTTTATGAGGGCTAAAGCCCTTTTTGCTGTAGATATTAATGCCGTAAAACCCGGTACAACAGACGGGATGGCCTTTACATGGATCAAGGCTGTTCATCCCCTGCTGTTTCTTACCAACAGAAAAATGAATAAGGAGGTCGTGCCTCTTGATCTCAGGCTCGATGATACCAACCGTATCTTGTTGATCTCAGGACCGAATGCCGGAGGAAAATCAGTTTGCCTCAAAACAGTGGGTTTGCTTCAATACATGCTGCAGTGCGGTATGCTGGTTCCGATGGCTGAAAACTCTTCGGCCGGCATTTTTTCCGATATTTTCATCGATATAGGCGATGAGCAGTCGATTGAGAACGATCTCAGTACGTACAGCTCGCATCTGCTGAATATGAAATATTTCGTAAAGCATGCGGGTAGCCGAACGCTGATATTGATTGATGAATTCGGTGCCGGCACAGAGCCCATACTTGGCGGTGCCATTGCAGAGGCCATTCTCGACAGGCTGAATAAATCCGGCACTTACGGAGTGATGACTACGCACTATGCCAACCTGAAGCATTTTGCCTCATCGGTCAATGGATTGATCAACGGGGCCATGCTTTTTGATACCGGACTCATCCGGCCTCTATTCAGGCTTGAGATCGGAAAGCCCGGAAGCTCGTTTGCAATTGATATTGCCCGTAAAATAGGACTTCCGGAAGATATACTTAATTCGGCCGCTGATAAAGCAGGACAGGAGCACATTCAGTTTGACAAACACCTGAGGGAGATCATCCGCGACAAAAGATACTGGGAGGAGAAACGGGAAAGGATCAGGGTAGCTGAAAAAAGGTTGCAGTCGCTTGTTGACGAATACACCGGTGAGCTCGGGAAGGCTAAAAAGCAGCAGAAAGAGATCATCAGCCAGGCCAGAAGCCAGGCTGAAGAAATACTTACAGGGGCTAACAGGCAGATTGAAAATACCATACGAATTATTAAAGAAAGTCAGGCCGATAAGGAAAAAACAAAAGAAGCAAGAACAGCCGTCGATAAATACCGGGAAGAAGTAAGGTCAGCTACCGGATCAGGTTCTTCAGATGTCGATACTAAGCTCGAAAAGGCAAAAAGGCTGGAAAAAAAGCTTGCCAGGGATCAGAAAGATAGTTCAGACGAAAAAATCGGTGATATAGACACGATTGGCATTGGTGATACCGTACGTCTTGTAAACCAGGAGATGCCTGGCGAAGTTATTGATGTGAATGGAGACAGCATTATGGTGGCTTTCGGAAGCATGGTGACCACAGTGAAAGAATCGAGGCTGTTAAAGATTAGCGGAAGGGAGGCAAAGAGACTTACCGGCCGTTCTTCTGTATCTTCGGGGTTCAATGTATCCGAACGAAGGCTGAACTTTAAACCCGATATCGATATCCGCGGAAAAAGAGCTGATGAGGCCATTGAACTGATCAGAAAGTTCGTGGATGAAGCCATCATGGTTTCGGTGCACGAGCTCAGGATACTGCATGGCAAAGGAAACGGCATCCTGAAGCAGATCACCCGCGAATACCTGAATGCCATGGATGTGGTAAAATCATGCCGCGATGAGCATGTGGAAAGGGGAGGGGCAGGGATAACGATCGTTGAGCTGGATGTTTGATTGATCCATTCATCTTATCACCCAATCACTTAATCACCTAATCTCTTCATCACCTTACCCACAAGCCACCGGTTAAAGATCAGCAGAAGCACAATTGCCAGTCCCCACTGCACTATACATGTCATTACACTGAACGGGTTAAACGGATTATACCATTCGCCCGGAGCAAAAACAGTGGCCGACAAAAACAACCACCATAAGATAAGCAGCGTACCCGATACCGGGAGGAAATATTTTACTGCGACATTCCACCATGTTCCGGGGATCCAGTCTCTGCCTGAATAGTCAAATTCACTGCGCAGGGTTCTGATGCCATAATTCCCGGCCAGTAATGCAATGAATACACCCGATATGATCAGGCCGATCCCCCATACATAATCCTGGTTGCTGAGAAAATTGAGATCTGCCACTGAAGGCAGGCCGGCAAGAAAGGCGATCAAAACAATAATCCGTACAGATTTATTCCGGGTAAGACCCATGTCGATAAACACCCGCGAACCCAGTTCATACATCGAAATGAGTGAGGAGAAGCCGGCAAATGTCAGTCCCATAAAAAAAAGTATGGCAAGCAAACGCCCTGCATGCATGCCCGCAAAAAGCTGGGGCAGCCAGACAAAAGTGAGCCCTGTGGAAGCCGGACCGCTGGTCTTCATAACTTCCATCACCTGTGAATCGGTAAATCCGCCGCCGTATTGGAGGATGGAAAAGACGGTGCCGAAGATCATTATGGCCATGAGGATAGATATGGTGTTGTTACCGATACCGGTTATGAATGCATTCTTTACCGTGCCATGCTCTGCTTTCATGTAAGCTGCATAGGTGAGGAACAAACCCCATCCCGCCCCCGTATCCCATGCATTCTGGGTCAAGGCCTGGAGCCAGATTCCCGGTTGGGCAAGCTGGTTCCAGTCGGGTTTGAACAGGTATCCGATCCCTTCCCATGCCCCGGGAAGGAACAGGGTCTTGAGGACGGCAAACAATATGATAAGAATCAACGCCGGTATCAGGATAAAATTGACCCTTTCAATTGATCTTACCCCTTTAAGAATTGCCATCCCGCCCAGAACCACCACCATGAAATGAAAAAGCCAGGGGAATATTCCGCCCTGAAAATGATCCCAGATCAACAATGATGATCCTGCACTGCCCGGTAACGGCGTCACCAAAAAGTATACAAAATAGTAAAACGCCCATCCGACAACCACCGCATAGAAAAAACTTATTCCCAGGGCAACAACGCCGACAAAACCTCCCATCCAGGAGAATTTTTTCCCCAGGCCCCTGGTAAATGCCAGGATCACACCGGAACGGAACCGTTTTCCGACCAGGTATTCTGTAATGATAAGCGGAATGCTCCAGGCGAACAAAAAGATGACCCATGCAAAGATCAGTGCACCGGCACCATGCTCACCGCCGTTCTGTGCTGCAATCCTGGGAAAACGCCAGATGTTGCCTGTGCCGACAGCAACCCCGAGGGCGCTTAGGAGCAGGGCCATCCGTGAAGAAAAGCGCTGGTTCACCGAGCGATCTGTTGGATTATTCATGCAGCGAAAGCTTTGAGAGGGAAAATTAGTAACTTTTGTGAAATTGGCAATGCCATGCATGCGATGGATTAAAAAGAAGCTGCTGCACGGGATAGTAGTTAATCCTGAAAACTGCTGAAAAAAGTTATCGTTTCACGATAATTAATTATCGTCATTAGATAATTCAATTATCATCCCACGATAATTAATCAACTGGAATTATGTTTGGAGGTAATATTTTCAACAGTGAAAAAAAATGAAATCAGGCTGATCACGATGCTGAATTCGGCATGCGGCGTTCGACCCCCGCCTTTGGCGAAATCTTCGCTTCGCTCCCACATGGAGCATGCATAACTACATTCAATTCCTTATTACAACTTTTACCACAGCGACCTGAAGAATTCAAAATGGCACCGGATGGATTTTTTCCAGTAATCGCTGTTATGGCTGCCGGGTTGTGAGATGTATGTCGCCGGTATGTGCAATTCATCGCATTTTTTTCTGAATGCATTGTTGCACACATACAGGTAATCCTCCGACCCGCAATCAAATAGTATCTGTTTATCTGTATTACTGATGTTTACGAGCAGGTTTACCGGCGAATGTTCTGCAAAAATTGTTTTATGCGTTGCATACTCGCCGAGCAACCTCGACAATGCTGCATCCCGGTTGGAGGAATTGCTCAGATCCATTACCCCGCTTGTACTGCCTGCACTCAGGAAAAGGCCCGGATTTCTAAGGAAAAGATACATGGCACCCTCTCCGCCCATGCTTAATCCGGAAATGACTATTCTGGAACTGTCAATTGCATATCTTGTCAGCATTTCAGGATATAGTTCATCCACAAAAAAACTTTCGTAATGCCAGTCTGAAAATACAGGACTTTCGAGATAATACGAGTCGTAAAAACCATCGGGACAGATTATAACGCAACAGTACCGGTCGGCATATTCGCTGAGATCGGCAAGCCTGCTCCATGACCGGTAACTGCCTGACCATCCGTGTAACAGATAAACCGCAGGATATTTCAGAGATGTATCATAATCTGAAGGGGTAAAGATCCATACCGTATCATTTCCGGGAATGTGATCCGATTTCAGGATAACCTGATCCTGCCCGCTTACCAATAACCATGATAAGCTGAACAGAAATATAAAGAAGTGTTTCATAGCGCGGATGAAAGCTTTTATAGTAATGTTCTGTTTTGACAGGTTGTCTCAGACAGGGTTCTTCCCGGCTTTCTGACCTGCCTTACAATCCCAGGACTTTCAGTCCCTGGTTGAAAACAATATCAACGGGAATATCATTTTCTTCGACCTTTTTCAATGCAGCCTTAAGCTGATCGTCCATCACCCCGTATTTTTCAATCACTTCATTAGCTTTCTGGTAATCGCCGTCTCCCTGTATGGTAATGATCAGGTCGGACAAGCTGTTTACGGCATCCTGCATGGCATCGAAATTTACCGAATACCTTCCTGCACTGTCGACGGTAAATGCCCCCTTTTCCTTAAAATAATTGAACCGTATCAGGTTTGCTTTTCCATGGGCACTCGAGGCTCCGAACCGGATGGACCTGAAGATACCGGCTAAGAAAGTGGTGTAGTTGTCCATAAGGTTGATTTCGAATTCGTTCATCTCATTCAGCTTTGCCACCAGAAAAAGTCCCAGGATATCGGCTTTGCCTTCCTCAAATGAAGAGTATGTGTCCTTCAGTGCTTCACGGACAGTGCCCTTACCCGTTATTGTATTTACCGGCCCAAGTCCGTGTGCTACCTCATGAAACATGGTATTGGCAAAAAAAGCATCAAATGTAATGTGATCGAGCTGTCCGGGAACGATGAGCACTTTAGCTATGGGGATTAATATTTTGTCGAATTTGGCCTGCATCGAATTTTTAAGCTGCAGCCTGCGGCTTCCTTTTACCAGGGTTACCCGTTCATCGTTCGGCAGGTTTATGGCAATGGTTTTGCTGCCGGCATTGCAGTCGCCCGCATAATAGATCACATCGTAAGCATTCAGATCGGAATCGGTGCCTGGCATCTCTTTTTTATATTTTTCAGCCACGGGAAGCTCCGTCTGGAGCTTCGGTAATAGTGTTGTATATTTGGCCAGCCTCTGGCTCCATTCCATATCTTTCACGAGAATGTAGGCTTCATGAGAGGCCTTGTACCCGAAAAGCTGGTCTTCATAAGTCTCAACAGGGCCGACAACAAAATCGATGCGGTTGTTCTTCATATCCATCCAGGCAAGGTCGCTTTCGTAATACGCATCTGTCCGTAATGCCTTTGCACGCAATGCAAGGTAATTTTTTAATCCCGGATCTTCTGCCAGCTCTGCAGCCTTATCGAGCAGGTCAGCCGCCTTTTCGATCTTGTCGGCAAATACCACATGGTAGGGTATGGTCCTCAGCGAACCGTCATCGTTTCGTCTGAGAATGGTATACAGGCTTGTTTTATCAGGTGCCTCGAATTCTTCAAATTCTTCCTTCGTCATATCTGTCGGATAAAAGTTTGCACCCAGCGGTTTTTCTCCCACTCCTTCGATAAAGGGTTTGTTCCCGTTCATCCGTTCCCAGGGGCCGTAATTGATCTCAACGAACTTTTTTTGGGTTTCATCATCCAGTTTTGCAATCAGTTCATTTTTGTCTCCATACGCTTCGATCCAGAATATATCGTCCATCAGCCCGGCAATTTGAATCAGCAGGGGTATCATCTCTTTTTCTTTTTCGGAAAGCTTACTCATATCGGTTGTTAACGTAAAAGTCACAAAATCATTTAGTTTCATTGTTAGATCATTTGCGGGTTCACCCTGTTTTTTGGAAGCATTGGTGCATGACAGGACCGGAATTAAAACCAGTGCTGATGCCAGCTTCAGAATAGAATTATGCATGTTCATTGAATTTTTGGATTTTCACAAATTTAGGTCATAATTGCGTAGAATTTGATGACAGTTCTCCTATTTTTGAATCCCTGATGAATTTCCGGCCGGTATGGAACATATTTCCGTTATATTTCGTAAATTAAGGTGAATTCGATGTAAGAAAGGACTTAAGCTTTTAATCCTTTTCTCATCCAAGGTAAAAAAGATGAAGATTATAGAATGGAAAATAGCATATATTAAACCTTTTTCAATAAGTGGCATCTAAATTAAGGGAGCTGAATTACAGCGATACCCGATTTCTTAACTTAACTACATAAAAAAATGAAAAAGACACTGTTTATTCTCACAATGGGGTTAGGGCTAATTGCCGTAATAAACTCCTGTTCAAAAGATAAATCCGAGGATCCGGGGCATCTGGTTATCAACGGACAATCCGTTGTACTTGCCTATGGCCAGATCGATACGATCATCACATCGAGCGAATCCAACAGCATATACTGGATCAGGCTTAAATCTTCGGATATCAGCCGGCCCGAACATTTTATGGTGCTGAAATTGTATTCCACAAGTCCGGAGATGATCGTGGAAGGCACATACACTTATGATTTCCAGCCCGAAGGAGGTGGTGATTTCACCTGGGTAAAAATAGGGTCTTCGCTTGTATATGATGATGCCGGTACTTTGACCGGTGGCCTGACCTTCTGTGACTATATGGTCATTGAAGGAACACTTGATGTAACAAAGGAAGGGGACAAATACCGGTTTGAATTTAACCTGTCGATCGAGGATGACCTGGACAATACCTATACTGTGACCGGTGATTTTGTGGGATTGCTGAACGATGCCGATATCTCCTACGGGGATATCTTCCAGAATTGTGAATAAAGCCTTTGCTATTGCAGGCAATATGGTGTTCACTATTTTCTGAAAAATAACCCGTTCAATACCTGAAAATATAAAGTTGTTTCACTAGGTTCGTACTGTCAACTTCACATTGTACGCAGTATGAACATGCAATCTATTGACTGGATAATCATTCTCCTGTATTTTCTTGTCAGCATGGGCATCAGTATTTATATGGCCATGAAAGCCGGCAAGAGCACGAGCGATTTTTTTCTTTCGGGGAGGAACCTGCCGTGGTATATTGCCGGTACGAGCATGGTCGCCACGACCTTTGCAGCCGATACACCGCTTGCCGTCACCGAGCTTGTTGCCCAGAAAGGTATAGCCGGAAACTGGCTCTGGTGGAATATGCTGCTGGGCGGCATGCTCACCGTTTTTTTCTTTGCACGGTTATGGCGCAGGTCCGATATTTTAACCGATGCTGAATTTGTTTCCATCCGTTACTCCGGCAAAGCTGCTCATTTTTTAAGGGGTTTCAGGGCCTTATATATAGGCATCGGGATGAATATAATCGTCATGGCATGGGTAAACCTGGCGATGGTGAAAATTCTTCAGGTGATGTTTCCCGGTCTTACCCTTTTTGGTATGGAAAAGGTTCACTTTCTCGGAATGGTTTTTTCATCCCATCTCCTGGTCGTAGGCATGCTGATGATCTTTGTGGCGGTATATTCCTCCCTGTCGGGGCTCTGGGGAGTGTCCATCACAGATACATTTCAGTTTACGATGGCCATGGGCGGAAGCATTGCCCTGGCAATATTTGCAGTGCATCATGTGGGAGGTATAAACGGACTGAAATCGAACCTTGCCGGGGTAAAATGGGTATTCGATTTTTTTCCTGAAATGGGGGGCAATACATCGGCAGGAGCAGCTTCAGGAGGATTGCTGAAGCTGGGAGTTACAGGTATAATCGCTTATCTTGGTATCCAGTGGTGGGCAAGCTGGTATCCCGGAGCCGAACCCGGAGGGGGAGGATACATTGCGCAGCGCATGATGTCGGCTAAAAATGAAAAACATTCCCTGCTGGCCACCTTGTGGTTTCAGATCGCTCATTATGCATTGCGCCCCTGGCCGTGGATCCTCGTAGCCCTCGTAGCGCTTGTCATTTATCCTTCCGAACCCGATAAGGCAGCAACTTATGTAATGATTATACGCGATCTGCTGCCTTCGGGATTACTGGGACTGCTTCTGGCAGCCTTTCTGGCGGCGTATATGTCTACCATCGCCTCGCAGACCGTCTGGGGCACGTCATACATTATCAACGATTTTTTCAGGCCTTTTGTGAAACCCGGAGCTACAGAAAAATATTACGTGAAGATATCGAGGATAACCACCTACCTGCTTATTCTTCTGTCGATACTCGTTACCACCCAGTTCGAACGGATCAGCGATGCCTGGAAATTTATCCTTGCGTGCAGCGGGGGAATCGGACTGGTATTGATCCTCAGGTGGTTCTGGTGGCGGATCAATGCCTGGTCGGAAATTGCAGCCATGATCGCCCCGTACGCTGTCTATCCCATCCTGGTGTTTAAATATCGCATGAGCTATGAAAGTTCGCTCATCATCATTGTGGCCTGGTCGACGCTCGTATGGCTGGTTATTACGTTTCTGACCAGGCCCACGGACGAATCGAAACTGAGGCAGTTTTATACGCGGGTGCATCCGGGCGGACGGGGGTGGCGGGAAATTGCCCGGTCGCTTCCGGAAGTGGTCAGCGACACCGGATTTTCACGGCTGTTCATCAATTATGTCTGCGGCTGCCTGCTGGTGATGTTCTGCCTGTTCGGCTTCGGTAAGATCATCTTTAAAGAATATCTTGAAGGAATGCTTTTCCTGATTATTGCACTGGCTAATGGCTGGGTGATATACCGCAATTTGTCGAGGACAGGGTGGGAGCAGGTAGTGAAATAATTCAACACACCTCTCCCTGGCCCTTTCCTGAAGGTAAGGGAAACTCCCTGTTAGGTGGGTATAGGCTACTGATTGCTGTTATCTCCCTCATCAGTGGGGAGATACCTGTCTACCGATAGGTAAGTCCATCGGCCGACGGACAGAGGGGGCGTTCGATATTCATTCCTTTCTCTTAATGTCCTTCGTGAATTCCTTTGAGTCCTCTTTTTACTCGCGCGGATTTTAGGTACAAATCCGCGCGAGCGGGAGAGCGGCTGACCGGCTTTGGCGACAGCCATCGTGGGATGGTTAAGAGGGGCGGCTTTAGGAGTAAGTCAATGAGTATTGATATCCCCTGATATTACTGATTTCTCTTGCGTATCTTTTTCTCACTCATTTTACAAGGGAAAAAATCTGTAACATAAACCGTTTTAGCAGATTCATCTATGAAGTAAATTATTTTAATCGCTTTCCTGGTTGTGTAGTAGTAAAGTAAGTAACGATGCTCTTTGCCTAAAAACCTCAAGTGTTCTTCTATTCTGCCCCTGGAAGGATTGCTTTCTAAAGATGTAGCTTGTTTTATAAGTTCATTTGATTTTCTGTCCGCACTTTTTTCACTATGATGGCTATAGAAGTACTCTAAAACCTCAATGTAAAATAACTCAGCTTCTGGCGTGATCTCTACCGTAAAGCCAGATTTTTTTTCCACGCGTCGATTTCTTTTTTAAATGCCCGGATATTTCTTGTTTTTCCTTCTTCAACAGATGTTAAGGAAGTTTTAGCCCTGGTAATCATCTCTTCTGCAGTGGTGGAAAAAAAATCGGTTACAGTTTTATCTTCTTCGCTTTTTACCATGCTATAAACCAATCGCAGAAAGCGTTCGTCTGCATGGTCAATATATTCATGTATTTTTTTTCTAATAGCAACGGCGTTCATAATTTCATTTGTATTTAACAAAGTTAACATTTTTTTATCAGTTTAATTCTACTTTAAGGCTGATGTATTCTTCAAAGCTTGATCTCACAATTTGTGACCTCAAGTTATTTCAGAGGATGATATTCATTTATCTCCCTTTGTAACCCTTCCAGGTTATTTAGCTGGTACTAAAAGTTTCCAGGCAAAATCAATCTTTGTAATTTCAATCAACTTTTTCCAGTTCAGCATAATTTCCTGTACTCAAATATTATTAATCTTCAGGATTTAGAACAATTCCGGCACAAACCGGGATATTGACTCGATGACTAGTCTGGACAATATATAAACTTTTTGTGATTATTAGATAACTGGTAGCATCGAAATAAATCTATTATCTAATCAGGGAAGCGGTTTAAACGCACGGATTACAAATCCGCGCGATCGGGAATATTTTTCGTATAAAATATCCACTGCTCATTTATATCTATATTTGTCCTCCGGAATCTTCTTTCCTAAGAATTTATCCCACCATTTTTCCATATATTTATATATTTCTGAAACTGTTTATTTTCGTCACTTTTCCCAATATTGGGAAGATTTTTTTAATTTTACAATGGATTTTGCACCGAAGAGATCGAAAAGCTAGAAGATGACAAGAAAAAAACGCTCTTTGATGTGATCGATACTTTTATTCGTGATGCTAAAGGAAGAAAGGCTTTTGCTTTTTAAATTCAAAAAACATTGATTATGAAAATAACTGATAAAAAAATATTGCACCTCCCTATCCTTATAGAACAAGACGAAGATGATGTTTATATTGTCAGTTGCCCTGTTTTTAAGGGTTGTCATTCTTATGGCAAGTCTATCGATGACGCTCTGACTAACATCAGGGAAGTGATCGACATGTGCATCGAGGAAGAGAAGGAAAAGGGATCAGGGATCAACCGTTTTGTAGGATTCAGGGAGATGGAGGTTTCTTTAAATTCTGCAGCTATATAAAGTATTTTTTATGCCCCAGTTACCTGTAATTTCCGGTAAAGAGTTTATTAAGTTTCTTAAATCGCTCGGATTTATTGTGGTGCGCGTCAATGGCTCCCATCACCGTCTTAAACATCCTGATGGCCGGGTTACCACTGTGCCGGTGCACAAGAACGAATACCTCCCGAAAGGCCTCATGCGTAAGATTATCCGTGAAGACCTCGATCTGGAGCTCGATGAGTTCCTGAACCTTTATAAGCAATATAAATAAGGCTGCTTTAATAAAAATAAACTGATCTTCATGTTATGGGGTAATATTTATCCA